>NZ_CP079219.1:3845000-4921682 GCF_019317325.1 Chryseobacterium sp. D764
AAAGTGGACAATATGTAGTAAATGATCTTGGGATTATCAAGGATGATTCGTCTAACGGTAGAAATTCATTTACAGCTATGGAAACTGGTTTTGGTGGAGATATGATTGCTGATGCAGATAATAACTTCTATGTTTTTGCAGCTTCAGGAAATGTTTTCAAGGTGCTAACAAAAGATTTAAAAGCTAGATTTGTGGGTAAAATCACCGGAATTCCGGATAATTATTCTGTAAATGGATCCGCTGTAAATGCTCAGGGTAAAGTTGTAATTGCAAGTGCTAAAGGAGCTTCCTTGTATGAAGTAGATCTTGCAACTTTACAGGCAAAGCAGCTTCCTGGAGAACAAGGGCTGCATATTTATGATTTGGCAAGTAAATATTTTGTGAATGATAAAACTTCCAGTATCAATGCTGTGGCAGCTAATCTGGATATTTATCCGACAAAGGTAGATGAGCATTATATCAACGTTCATGCTAATAAGAATATAAAAGGTAATATTAAACTGAATATCTTTGATATGTCAGGTAAAAATGTGATGATTCAGGATCTTTCTGTAAAAGATGCTTCGCTGGATGAGAAAGTATATCTTAAAGGATTGGTGAGTGGAGCTTATATTGTAAATATTACTGATGAATCCGGAAAAGCAATATTCAATAAGAAGATTCTCGTAACAAGATAATTACAAAATATAATTAAGAATATAAGGACCTTCTCAAATCAATTTGAGAAGGTTTTTTAATGATTATTTGATATTCAATAAATTTTATTTTTCGATATTAAAATGTATTTTTATAAAAAAATATAGATGAAACTATACTTTAATGTAGGATATATTGTAAAAGCTGGAGAAAATTTGCAGTTGGTAATTGGTGAAGAAGGAGCTGCAGTACATATCCATACTATGTTTTATGCTGAGAATGGTTTGTGGAAATGTGAAGTTGACAATTTCTCAAAATCTATTTCTTACCAATACCGGGTAGTCAATGAAAAAGGCAATGTATTAAGAGAGGAATTTGTTTCGCATCATCTTAATTTTCCCCATAATTATAAGGAGTTTATAGTTTTTGACGAATGGAATAACAAAAATTTTCCTGAAAACTATTTAAACAACAAAATCCTTTACAACAAGTTGCATGATTTTGTTCCCGAAAAAATAACGGTTTTAAAAAAACATACTCATTTATTCAGAATAGAAGCGCCTATTTATAATCCGGATTGGAGAATTGTACTCTTTGGAAGCACTGCATCCTTAGGAAACTGGAGTTATGAAAAAGTTATTCCCCTGCATCAGACAGATTTCGGAATGTGGGAAGCTTCTGTAGAAATTCCGGAAGATGAATTTATCCAATTCAAATATTGCATTTATGATACCAAAGAGAACAGAGTCATTGATGTAGAAACAGGAGAGAACAGATTTACGGTAGCTAATCTATTAAGTGATGTTCTGCAGATTGTTTCCAATCATTATTTTAGATTCAAAGGATATCAGATGTATCATGATGCCGGAGTTGCTGTTCCCGTATTTTCTTTGAGAAGTGAAGACGGTTTTGGTGTAGGAGAATTTGCGGATATTAAAAAATTAGCAGATTGGGCAAAAGAAACGAATCTTGGTATTATTCAGATTCTTCCGATCAATGATACAACAGCAAATTATTCCTGGACGGATTCTTATCCTTATGCAGCAGTATCTGTCTATGCTCTGCATCCACAATATATCTCTATAGAAAAGCTTGATTATTCTTTACCGAAAGAATTAGTTGATTCGTATTTAACTGAAAAAGAGAAGTTAAATGCTTTGGACCTGATTGATTATGAAAAAATGATCGAAGGTAAATGGAAATATCTTACTGCTGTTTTCTATGCAGAGAAAGATAAAATCTACAAAGATAGAAACTTCAAAAAATTCATCAAGGATAATGAATATTGGTTGGTTCCCTATTCTGCATTCTGCGTATTGAGGGACAAATATAAGACACCCAATTTCAACGAGTGGAAAACCCATAAAAAATATATTGCAGGAAAAATTTTACAGTTTTTCACAACGAAAAATAAAGATTATGATATCTCAATGCTTCATGCCTGGGTACAGTATCAATTGCATGTACAGCTGAAGGATGCTGTTGACTATGCCCATAACCTGGGAATTTCGTTGAAGGGAGATCTTCCGATTGGAATTTACAGATATTCCGTAGAAGCCTGGACAGAGCCGGAATTATTCGGGATGGATTTTCAGGCAGGAGCACCTCCTGACCAATTCACAGAACTTGGACAGAACTGGGAATTCCCGACTTACAATTGGGAAGCTATGAAAGCAGATGATTACCGATGGTGGAAAAACAGGTTCAAAGCGCTGGAACAGTATTTTGATGCGATGAGAATTGACCACATTCTTGGTTTCTTCAGAATATGGAGAATGCCTGTTTCTGCCGTACAAGGAATTTTAGGGTACTTTTATCCGGCTGTTCCTATAGTTGCGGAAGAATTTAAAGCCTGGCAGATTCCGTTTAATTTTGATAGGTATTGTAAGCCTTTTATCAACAATCAGATTTTATGGGACTATTTTGGAAAAGATAGTGGGAAAGCTCTTGAATTTATGGACCGCAATGCAGACGGAACCTATGTATTCAAAGAAGAATTTGATTCCCAGAGAAAACTGGTTGATTTCTTTAAGAAGAAATCATATGGCTCGCTTGAGGAACAATTGATTTCTCTGTGTGCCAATGTTTTGTTTTTAACAGAAGAGAGAATCGGGAAAACAGTTTATCACCCAAGGTTCAATGTGTACAATACAGAATCTTACAAACATCTTCCTGAACTGGAGCAAAAAAGTATTTATGATCTGTATCACGATTATTTCTTCAGAAGACAGGATCATCTTTGGTCTGAAAAAGCAATGGAAAAACTTCCCGTTATCCTGAATGCCACTAAAATGCTGATTTGCGGTGAAGATCTGGGAATGGTTCCTGCATGTGTACCGATTGTAATGGACGAATTAGCTATCATTGCTTTGAAGGTACAGAGAATGCCTTCTGAAAATATTCCTTTCTATAATCCTAAGAATGCAAGCTATATGAATGTAGTGACAGCATCTTCACACGACAGCTCAACCTTGAGACAGTGGTGGAAAGAAGATCCTGCTCTTACACAAAAATATTTCAACCAGCAGCTGATACAGTATGGTAAAGCCCCTGCAGATTTGAACCCTCATCTTGCTGAGATCATTATGAAGCAGCATTTATATAATGATGCTATGCTGGCTATTTTCCCGATTCAGGAATTTCTGGCAACAGATGCAGAACTCGCTAATAAAAATATTGATAATGAAAGAATCAACAATCCTGCGGTTTTCCCACATTATTGGCGTTACAGAATGCATATAAAACTGGAAGATCTTAAAAAGAAAGAATCTTTCAATGATAAGATTGCTTTTTGGATAAAAGACAGTGGTAGAATGTAAATTTAACACTTGATTATCAATTAGTTAAAAATATTTTAAAAGAAGTTTGATCTTATGATTTAACTTCTTTTTTTTATTTGTATCAAAAAGATAGAATTAAGATATTCTGCTATATATTAACCAATTAACGACTATAGAGATGAAAAAAATATTTTTAGGATTAGCTTTTGGGTTGGGCGTTTTGACGTCAGCTCAGCAGTATCCGAACAATGGTTGGGGTGATGATGGTTATTATCAGAATGGAGATGGCTATTACAGCGATGAAGATGACAGAAATTATTTCCCTGACGATTATTATTACAATTATCCTCAGGACTATTATCCAAGTGATTATTATCAAAGCTATTATAACGACTACAGAGGAAGCATTATTAATATCGACTGGAACGGATTTTTCGTACAGAACAGATTAAGCCGCTGGCAGGTAGATCAGATCATGAGACTTAATAATCTGTATGCAAGTTTTACAGCATGGAATAATTTCTACCGATATAACCCGGACAGATGGTATTATGATAGATTTTATGCTATGGAAAGGATATTAGGACCAAGAGTATTTGTTGTTTTCCAAAATAACTATTACAGAGGTTCCAGCCCGGTTGTATATTTCCAGAATTACAGAAGATCATATTATGGACCAAGATATACTGTAATGCCAAGATATAGAAATATCAATATCAATATTTACAGAGTAGACAGATCAAGATTCCGTAGAATGGATAACCCTACTTTTGATATTGTCAGAAGAGACAACAGAGGTGGTAATGGTTTCAGAAATACGAGAAGCGAAAACTCCGGTGGCTTCCGTGATAATAATGGCGGCTTTAGAAATAGCAATGACGGGAATAGAGGAAACGCTGACAATAACGCAGGTTTCAGAACTAATAACAGCGGAGGATTCAGAGGAAATTCTGATAATGGAGGAACCCGAGGAAATACTGACAACAATGGAGGTTTCAGAACTAATAACAGTGGAGGAACCCGAGGAAATGCTGAGAATAATGGAGGATTCAGAAGTAATAACGGAGGCGGTTTCAGAGGAAACAGTGAAGTGAGAAGAGAAGCTCCTAAAAGAGAAGATAACGGCGGATTCAGAGGAAATAATGGAGGAGGCTCCAGACAAAAATCTGAAAGTTCTAACCGTGGTAATGGAGGCTTTAGAGGCAGCTTAGTAAAGAATTAATTTTCATATATTATATTTAAGTGGTGTGAAGGGCAGGTTTTTATAATCTGTCCTTTTTTTTGTTTATTTATTGATTTATTTTTATTAAAATTTAACATTATTTATGAATTTGTTAATTTAACTTCTGTTTTAATTAATAATCAAAAAGGTATAATAACAACATAACAATTAATTAAATTTTAAAAAGATGAAAAAATTAGTTTTAGCAATAGCATTTATCGGAATGGGAAGTTTTGCAATGGCACAACAGACTACAACTCCACAAGACAGACAGGCAAGAGGCGCTGAAATGAAGCAGAAAATGGAGCAGAAACAACAGGAACGTCTTGCAGAAATGCAAAAAGACCTTAATCTGAACCAATCTCAGGTAGCGCAGGTAAAAGCCCTTCAGGACAAAAGAAATGCTGAAAGAAAAGCTGAGTTCGAGAAAAATAAAGGAGACAGACAAGCTAAAATGCAGGAAATGATGGCCAAGAAAGCACAGATGGATGCTGACATGAAAAAAATTCTAAACCCTGAGCAATATGATAAATGGCAGGCTGACAGAAAAGCAAAAGCAGAAAAAATGAAGATGGCAATGAAAGAAAGAAAAATGATGAAAAAGCCGATGAATACTGGAGCAGCTGATGTAAAATAGCAGCCTGTAATTTTAGTTTTTTAATGTGATAAGGATGGATGTTTTTCCATCCTTTTTGTATTAATTTTCTTTAAAACCTTTGATTTCGGGCTTTTATTCCTTATTTTTGACTATAAATTTAATACTTATGGTTAGCGAAAAAATTGCAAAATTAATTAACGAACAAATAGCCCACGAACAATACGCCGCTCAATATTATCTTTCAATGTCTGCATGGTTTTCTGGAAAAGATCTGGATGGAATTGCCAACTATTTCAGAGTACAGAGTAAAGAAGAATTAATGCACGCAGATAAAATGTTTGATTATTTGAATGATGTAGGCGGGGAAATTATCATCGGAGAAATTCCAAAACCTCCACATGAGTTCGAAAATGCTACGGATATTTTTGAGAAAGCATTGGCACATGAGAAAATAGTAACTAAAAGTATTTTCAATATTGTAAAAAATGCAAACGATGAAGGAGATTTTGCAACAACATCATTCCTGCAGTGGTTTATCAACGAACAGGTAGAAGAAGAAGCCAGCGCTTCTCAGTACGTAACGAAAATCAAAATGGTATGTGATAATCCATCAGCACTATACCTTTTTGACCAGGAATTGTCTCAGAGAGTATTTGTTCCTGCTACAACAGCTTAAGACCGAAACTTCTTAAAAATATAAAACCGCTATCCGATAGAATAGCGGTTTTATATTTTTTTTATCTGAATAGGAAAATTTAAAGATAAATAATCTGAGTTTTAAGAACCTTTTTCCCCAGACGTTCAAGAATGTTTTTATAGCCTTCTACCTGTGCCTCATCTTTGGTTTTCTGTTCACCTGTTTTAAAATCAACAATGATATAACCTTCCTCACCTTTTAAAATACGGTCAGGCCTGAAGATATGACTTTCCCCGTTTTCAGAGATCATAATGTCTTTCTCATTGATCACTTCCCATTTTTCATCAAAGAATTCTGCATAAGTCTTCACGATCTCCTCTAATGTAAGCTGTATTTCATTTTTTTCCTCCAGTGTAATCTGGCCTTCCAGCGCATAGCCTTCCAGCACCTTTGATATATCTTTTTCAGTATTGATTTTTGATAAAAGCTCATGAACAAATAGCCCGATCCTTACCTTTTCATTTCGTACCTGATAGTTTTTAGACGGTGTCGCAATCTTGATAGATGTACTTTTTTCATTAACATTCTTAAGATCCTGAATATTCTGCGTTTTAAAAGATGAACTTTTATCTTTCGAGTATTTTTTCAGCAGTTCAGGATTCACTTCATACACATCAAACTCATCAGACTGTTCAGTATTTTTTGTTTGAAGGAATTCAAGAAGCTCAAGATTATTAGAGGTCTTATTGGCTTTCTGAAGATAGAAAAACAGCTGCTCAACGGGTCTGGTAGTGGCAACATACTGCAGACATAGCCTGTCAATCATGTTTTTATAAGCATTTTTACTGTTAAAAAACAGAATTTCCTCATCATAAACTTCCAGATTCTTATTAAACTGATTGATGTTCACGGATTTTAAAGCTTCATTTTCATTTGTATCAAACCAGTTGGTAAATTCATTATCCCGGTTTTTGTTCATCATAGGAATAAAAACAATTGGGAACTCCAGTCCCTTAGACTTGTGGATGGTCATGATCTGAATGGCATCAATGTTTTCCGAAGCCTGAATGGTGTAAGAAGAAGCTTCTTCATCCCAATATTTCAAAAATTCCTTCGTACTGGCACCCGCATTCTGCGTGAAGTTGAAAAGCATTTCCAGGAAATTCAGTAAAAAGTCGGTTTCTTTGTTTTCAACAGAAAATTCGTTGATGTAATATTCTATAAAGTTATATAGATTAAACCTTGGAAAATTATCCTGCTTAAGCTGCAGTGAATATTTCTCCTTAATAAACTGAAGTATTTCTTCATGACCTTCAATGTCCAGAATTTCTTTCATTTCTAAAGTGAAATCCGGCATATGAATTTTTCCCAATGTATTCAGATGATACATCATCATAATCAGGCAATGTTTATTCTTAGGATTAAGTTCCCATCGCAGAAATTCAATCACAGCCTTTAATGTATTGGAAAGTTCCAGTGTAAGACCTTTATCGGAAATCGTTTTAATATTCGTTTCCTCACCGCGATATTTAACTTTTAAACTTCCCAGTTTTTGAGAGTAGCTGAAAATATCAAAATTTCCACGACAAAGAATAGTGATGTCAGAAAACTTAAAGCCATTGTCCAGACATTCCTGAATATCTTTCCGCATTCTTTCTGAAGTATCATTGTAGAACTCTTCATTCGTAAGATTGTCGATCAGGTTCACCTTTACACGCCCGTCAAACTTTGATTTTGGACTTTGCTCGGCATCTTCTCCGAAAATATTCTTATGTTCTTCCAAAAGTCCTTCAGAATGGAAACGGTACAGCTCATTGTTGAACTGTACAATATTTCTGGCACTTCTCCAGTTGTCCTTTAACACAAGAAGATCAGCTTCCTTAGGTGAGAATTCTTTTTTGTTGATAATATCCAGCATCAGTTTACTCTCTCCACCACGGAATCTGTAAATACTCTGCTTGGGATCACCCACTAAAGTAAATGAAGTATATTCCGTAGAAACACTGTGATCTCTCAGCGGAACAAAATTCTGCCACTGCAGTTCTGATGTATCCTGAAACTCATCAAAGAAATAATGCTGAAACTGTGATCCTACCTTTTCATAAATAAAAGCAGAAGGTTCATTTTTAAGATTTTCATTGATCAGAATATTAAATTTAGAAAGAAGAACAAGATCATTTTCCTCTTCAATTTTTTGAAGCTCATCCTGAATGTCCTTATTTACCTTTAAGGGAAGAAGAGCCGACAAAACTTTTTCTTTCTTCTGGGTTTCAATGTACAGAAGGATAAGTTTCATTCTGTTATCAAGAAGTGAGTCAAGAATCTCAAAAATCTCAGACTCTTTATGCTTTGACTTGGAAGATGCTCCCTTTCTGTAATTATTGATGACAGACTCTTCCTGAGTAGTAGGAAAAGGAAATCCGGTTCTTTTCTGTTGGTAAAAATCTATGACTTTAGTAAAGAAACCTCCAATTCCGTTTTTACCCTGAGCAAAATCTTCAATATCAATATTTCTGGATTTGAATAATTCAATAGAACTTGCAGCCAGTTCTGCAGACTGTTTTTTGTTGAGAACAATTTCTTTACGAAGTGTATTCTTTATATTCTCGTAATTGGCATCGTCAAAACTCTTATTGCTTTTCAGATGCTCATAGTGAATATCCTTTACAAATTCTTTTGCCGAATCATAAAGGTTTTTGTTAAGATTAATTCTTTCATTGTTTTCAAGACTATAATCTACATAGTCCATGAAAGAATTGGAGATCGTTTCATTCTCCCCAATCTGGTCTAGCATCTTATCAACGGCTTCTATCAAAAAGGGTTCAGCTTCAATTTCAAGATTAAAATTTTTAGCCAGTCCCAATTCATAAGAAAAGCTTCTTACCAGCCTTGAATTAAAACGGTCAATAGTTCCGATATTCAATGTGGAATAATTGTGGAGAACGTAATCCAGCAGTTTCTTAGAACGGTGATGCAGCTCATCAATCGTAATTTTCAATCCCTGTTCTTCAAATGCTTTCTGGATATTTTTCAGATCTGTATTCTCTGCATAGTCTTTAGCGGAAAAATTTCCTAACCATGATAAAATTCTTTCCTTCATCTCGTTCGCGGCCTTATTCGTAAAAGTCAGAGCGAGAATATTCCTGATCGACTGCTGTTGATTAGGATAGCGGAGACAGATCATCAATAGCCTTTGTACCAGAGCATATGTTTTCCCGGATCCGGCAGAAGCATTGATGACTGTGTAAGAATTTTGCATTGTAAAGAGAGAATTGAGACTGCAAGTTAGCTAAAATTTAAAAGAAACTTTAACAATTTAATCAGGCTATTTAACAGTTTAGAAGGCAAAAATCAAAAAGAAATATTAAAACGCGTTAACTGTGGTTAAACTTATGGTATACATTAAAAATAATTTTAGCTTTGCTCTATAAAAAACAGCCAGTGAAACTCAAACTATTCTTTTTTCTATCCTTTATTTTTTTTATACATACCCATGCCCAAAGTTATATATTCGGAAGAATTACATCTGAAAATGGTGCTGAAATGGAAGATGTGAATGTAATCAATATCCGTACTGATGAAATCGTAGTTTCCAACAGAGACGGTCATTTTATGATTTCCGGAAGACAAGGGGATGAATTACGTTTTATCAAAGCAGGATATGAAAGACTCACGAGGAATGTTTCTCAGGAAAATATACAATCTCCTATGAATATAAGCCTTGTTCGCCAAACCATTCAGATTCCTGAAGTGGAAGTGAAACAGGGGCTTACCGGCAATCTTAAAATAGATTCAAAGCTCTACAATAAGCCTAAAAAGGTTGAAAAGCTACTCAAAGATATGGACCAATATATGGCTAAGAAATCTGACCCGAGAATATTGGCAGCCAAGCCGGGGGAATTTGTACAGCCAAAAGGGCAGGGATTCTCTATAGGAAAAGTGAAAAACAAATGGGATGACGTAGATTTGATGAAATACATCAGAGCGAGTCTCGGAGATGATTATTTTACCAATCTTAAGATCGAAAAACCTCTGATAGACCATTTTATTTATTATGTTTTTGCAGGTGGTTTTGAGAGAAAAAAAATACTGAAATACGGATTTTGCAGTGATGCAGATCTGAACAGGTTCCAACGTTTTGTTCTGACAAGAATTTCATCCTACCGTGCTCCACAAACTCAAAGATAGATGAAAATAAAATGTATCGGAAAGATTCTGTTTCTTGCGCTTTTTTGTATTACTTCGGGATTATGGGCGCAGCAAAAGATATCAGGAAAAGTGATCACGGGGAACGAACTGGATTTAACACCTGTACTCATTGTCAATATTTCACAAGGTAAAAGTATGTTAAGTGATATGTCCGGGACATTTGAGATTGAAGCAAAAGAAAATGATGAGATCAGATTTGTTAAAGAAGGATACTACCGTGTTGATAAAAAGATTACCAGCGAAGAAATGAATTCTCCATTGAATATTATTCTCAAAAGAATGGAAATCCAGATTCCTGAAGTGAAAATTACCTATAAGCCTACAGGAAATTTAGCGAAAGATAATCAGCATTTGAATGAATCAAAAAAGCTTCAGTCGTTAAAATCTGATATGGAGGATTATATGAAAAGTCCGCTTAATCAGCCTTTACCAAATAATACCATTTCAAAAACTTTTACAGGACATGATTTTAATGTAGGGCAGGTAAACCTGTTTGGCGTATTTAATGCTGTATCAGGATTGGTAAAGAAAGCAACAAAACCTAAAATTACCAAAGCGAATTACACTGAAACTCAGGATTTCCTTAAAAGAGTAAAAAATCAGGTCAACCTGAATTTTCTGAAAAAATACGGAATGGATGAGGAACAGATAGATACCTTCCTCCTGTATGCAGAAAAAACACGTTCACTGGCAAAGAGATACAGGAAGGATTTTCAGATAAGTGTTGTAGAGTATGAGCTTAAAACAGCATTCGCGGAATACAGCAAAACGAATAAATTAGAGGGAACTAAAGAATAATAAAAGTTGGGGTATATGACTGAAAATATTGAAACATTTGGGCTGAGAAAATTTCTTCTTTTCCTTATGCTTCTGTGCAGTACTTTTATTTTTTCTCAGCAGACCGTAACAGGACGGGTAGTGGATGATAATGGAGAAAACTTAAGTAAAGTGATTGTTATCAACATGTCTTCCGACAAAAAGGTATATTCTGATTCAGAAGGGGTGTTCTCTATAGAAGCCAATCCGAATGATGAACTGAGATTTGTAAAAGAAGACTTCAACAGAACATCCAGAAGAGTTCTTACCAATGGTGTTAATTCTCCGCTGTTTATTACTCTTTATCAGATTCCG
The DNA here is from genome assembly GCF_019317325.1 of Chryseobacterium sp. D764. Lineage (NCBI taxonomy): Bacteria > Pseudomonadati > Bacteroidota > Flavobacteriia > Flavobacteriales > Weeksellaceae > Chryseobacterium > Chryseobacterium sp. D764. The sequence continues at coordinate 3,856,214 of NZ_CP079219.1, forward strand.
AGAGATGTAGGAGAAGTGAAGATTGTAAAAAAACTAACGGGAGATCTGGAAACAGATTCACGGATTGTGGCAAAAGTAGATAAAGGAGAACAGGTGAGAGATGCAGTAGGGCTTCCACAGCCGGTTGGAAAAATGAGAGAAAAACCAGCCGAAGTGAAGAGTGTTCTTTTGCCGATACTTTTAGGAAATCTGAATGTTCAGGGAGTTTATGATCTGATAAGTGGTAAAGCGAGAAGACAGAAAAGACAATATAGATATGATGATCTTCAGGAACATGTTGCCTGGATTCGGGACAGGATAGATGATGATTATTTTGTAAAAGCCGGAATCCCCGCCGACAGAATTTCAGAATTTATTCAGTTTTCATTTTTAGCAAAACCTCAGGTACGAACCTATGTGAAAGCAAAAAATCTTTCAGGAGTAATGCTGAGGTTAGAAGAAACAGTACCTCTTTTTATCGTAAGACTGAAAGAAAACCAAAAGTAGTTGAAGAGAGAAATATCTAGCTATGCTGAATAAGTTGTATTTTCAATCTTTATCTTTGAAATGTTAAAAAAATCTTAAAATATTGGAATGGTAATTGATACAATCTTCAGTGTAACAACAACCCAAATTCACAAGTTTTATGAATAAAAATATTTTTGCAGTAGCTATAGCCGCGCTGGGTTTCATAATCGGGCTCGGATTTTTAGGAAACGCCATTAAAAACAGAAACAAATCTGAAAATACAATTTCCGTAACAGGCCTCGGTACCAAACAGTTTACATCAGACCTGATCACCTGGTCCGGAAGTTTTTCCAAAAATAATGCTGATCTGAAATCGGCTTATGATGAGTTGGCGACAGACAGAAAAGTAATCAATGACTATCTGCTTTCAAAAGGTATACAGCAGAAGGAGATTGTATTTTCTTCCGTAGATATCCAAAAACAGTTCAGAAGTTATAATGATACCAATGGAAATTACGTACAGGGAGAATTCTCAGGTTATAATCTTACCCAAAAAGTTTCTATTGAAAGTAAAGAAGTAGGAAAAATAGAAAACCTATCCAGAAATATTACGGAAATTATCAATCGCGGAATTGAATTCACCTCTTCTTCACCAGCCTATTTTTATACTAAACTGGCTACCGTGAAACAGGAAATGATTGCCAGTGCGACAAAAGATGCCAAAGAACGTGCTGAAAAAATTGCTGAGAATTCTGGAAGCAGCCTGGGAAATCTGAAGAAAGCAACAATGGGAGTAATCCAGATTACAGCCCCCAATTCTAATGAAGACTATTCCTATGGAGGAACTTTCAATACTTCTTCCAAAGAAAAAGAAGCCAGTATTACCATAAAACTTGAGTACGAAGTAAACTAAAACTTGTTTAAAACTTTTGTGGTTAAAAAAACAATAAACGCCGGAAAACAATTCCGGCGTTTTATATTTTTAGTGATAAATAATATTGTAAATTTCTTTTTTTGCTTCCTCCACATTTTCAGGAGTGTAATTAGCAAGCAGCCATAAATTCAAAGACTTTTTCCCCTCACCATAACTTGGCTGAATATGAGTATCGTCAATCAGACTGAAATTATTTCTCTGATAAAAAGAATAACGTCTTGCAGCATCTTCACTCAAATCTACAGGTTCAATTTCTAAAATAACCCCCGGATAGTTTTCTGAGATATGATTGATGATATGAGAACCCAGTTTCTTACTTCTGAATGCTTCAAATACTTCAAAATGCTCTACAAAAACAAAAGTGCTAAGCTCCCACAAGATAAGGTAGCCAATAGCTTCAGACTCATGGACAACAGACATGAACTTTACATAAGGGTTTGAAAATAAACCCTCAAACTGTTCTTTATCCCTTTGTTCGTCTACAGGAAAAGTAGTGGTGTAAGAAGCATAGATTTCCTGAATTCTATGATCTTCAGCAGAAGTGATCGGTAAAAATTCCATAATTTATAAATCAAAGACACTAGGTCTTCTGGTGATGAAAATATCTTTAATCCAAAGTGTAAATGCCAATCCCAGATAGATCAGAAAGAAAAAACCGGCTGTGGCAAAAGTCGAGTAAATGAAGAAGATTCTCAATTTAGATACAGGAATTCCCAGTTTGGCCCCCGTTCTTGTTAGTACACCAAACCATTCTCTTTCCATTTTATGACGGATATTACTCAGCATTTCCAGATTGTTATTTAAAAGTTTAAATCCAATACTGCAAGTTAAGGAATTTTTTTGATAAGGTTTTTGTATGATGTTATCTATAAAGAGAATTATTCTTTTAAAAGTTTAAATCCAATGCCACAGGCTAAACAATTTTTTGCTTCACAATAGTTTTTATGATGATAGATCAGGCTTTGGCTTTCGAGTGCATTGGTAATGTTTAGTCCAAGCTTTTGCCACCCATTAATGATCGTGTTTTTTTCAGCTGAAACAGTTTTGTACAGTTCAATAATTTCATCTGCAATCTCTTCCCGATGGTATTTGTGATAAGTGTACTTTAAAGGAAGAACAGTATTTAAAATAAGAAGATCAATGAAATCCTTGCTCAGTGTTTTAGGCTGTACTTTTGAAATATTTCCGAAATTAAAATGAAAATCCCAGTATTCAGAGGCTTTTATAGCTTTAAAGATAGTATACAGCTGATCCGCATTTCTGGCTTCCATAATCTTTGAAAATAGATTCTGATGTTTGTAAAGGTCTGCCATCTGAGACCATCGGATTGTAGGGAAATTGGGTGGTCTTAACCGTAAAAACTTAGGATGAAACTTCAGATCCGAAATCGAAAATTTGGCTTTAATGAAATCAAATTCCCTTTTCCATATTTTCATCTGTCCATCCTGAGGATTCTCTAGCCATCCCGATATTCCGAAAAATAAAGCTTCAAGCTGAAGAGGATTCTGGCGGATTTTATTAATAACACTGTAATCCACACTTTCGGCAATCTGCCGGAAAATATGAGCATTTACTTTTAATCCAAATGAATAGGCGAAACTGTGAAACAATACGGCTTCAAAATTATTTTTATACTGAATTAAATTCCGCTCAAGTTCCAGGGATTTCTCATCCAGCTTTTTCAGAATATTCTCTTCGTGGAAGTTCAGCGGTATTTTTTTTGGATTAAAGATATTTTCACAAGGAATAAATTCATTTCCATTAATGAGTTTTTCATATTTCTGGATGATATTTTCATCGATATGATTTTTCAGCTCCAGAGCTGGAACATGTTTTCCGGTAAGTTCTTTAATTTCTATGTCATGCTGAAGTACAACATGCAGAATGATGTTCTGATAATTGGGATCTTGAGAATGATTGTGGAAAATCCAGTCTGAAGAACGAACATGCAGTTCTATATTTCCTGCGAGAAGTAAGCCGTTGATTTTTATTTTAGCATTCAGAAAATCAGGGCCAGCATTTTTATTCCATTTTCCGAAATGGATGATTTCAACGGAATTTCCTTCAATATCCTTGAAGTCAAAATTTTTGAAAACCTTATAGTTCCAAAGATATTGAAGTAGTTTTTCCGTCATAAGTGTGACGATAAATATAATAGAAATATTATACTTTCGTCAGCTCCTTATTAAAGTTTTCTATAGTCGTTCTATACATTTTCTCATAGATAGGAAGAATGTTTTTCAAATCGAATTTTATAGCCTGATCTTTCGCGTTTTGCTTCATTTTGGTTAAAAGTTCATCATTGCTCAACAGCTTGATGGTGTAGTTGCTCATGGCCTCCACATTTCCGATTTCAGCAAGATATCCTGTTTCTCCCTGAATATTCACCTCAGGAATTCCTCCTGCATTGGAACTGATTACCGGAGTATAGGCGGCCATTGCTTCCAAAGCAGCCAGACCGAAACTTTCCTGTTCGGAAGGAAGAAGAAATACGTCTGAAAGCTGTAAGATTTTATACAAATCATTTACCTTTCCTAAAAGACGGATTTTGGAAATAAGATCTGGGTTTTCTTCTAAAAACTGATTGACTTTTTCCATATCGGGACCTTCACCAATGATGATCAGTTTGGATTTTACCTTTTTCTCCACATTCTTAAAGATCTGAAGTACCTCATCCACACGCTTTACAGGACGAAGGTTGGATACATGGATCAGAATCTTTTCATCAGGATTGGCAAATTGTGTTCTCTGACACTCAGAGCAGTCATCAAATTCAGAATTGTCAATAAAATTGGTAATCACCTGAATTTCCTTTTTGATGTTGAAAAACTGAAGGGTATCTTTTTTCAGACTTTCAGAAACCGAGGTAATAGCATCTGATTGGTTGATTGAAAATTCTACAGCATGCTTATAACTCGGGTGCTGGCCTACAAGCGTAATATCTGTACCGTGCAGGGTAGTTACCAGTGGAATATCATTATTGTCTTCCTGAAGCATTTGCTTTGCTGTAAAAGCCGCATACGCATACGGAATGGCATAATGTGCATGAAGAAGATCCAGTTTATATAGATTAACAACCCTGTAGATCATCGAGCTTAGCGCAATATCATAAGGCTGATACTGGAACAGCGGATAGGTTTGAACATTTACCCTGTGGAAGAAAATATTCGGGTTGGTAATGTCTAATCTTGCAGGAAGTGCAGAACTGATGAAATGCACTTCATATCCTTTATTGGCAAGAGACATTCCTAATTCTGTTGCTACAATTCCGCTTCCTCCATATGTTGGATAGCAAAGTATGCCTATTTTCATTAGATTATTGTTGTTTTGATGTTGTATTATTTTACTGAGGTAACCGCATTAAGATCAATACCCATTCCTGGTTTCAGTTGATCATTAACCAGTACAGGAAGTTTCCCCCATATTTTTGTTTTTCCGTTTAAAGCATCAGCTGCGGCATTCATTGAATCATCATTGTTTTCATAAGAAACCAGAACTGTTGAAACTTTTGAAAGGTCAATATCCTTTAATGCGTATGCACTTCCGAATACATTCAGAATTACATTTTGATTTTTGGCAAGCTCAGAAAGAACCTGCTTAGATTCTGCTGAAACTTTATAAGGTTTGTAAGCTGTTGAATTATCTTTATGGAATCCGACAATGACCGTTGATCCTGCTGGAATCGTATTTATTTCTCCTGCTTTTTTGATGATTACGTTATTACCTAATCTGTTGGCAAAAGTCTGGTAAGGGGCTTCTTCCAAAGGGACATAGTAAATCTGCTTTCCTGTAAGAGGAAGTAATTTCTTTTCATCCTTTAATAAAGTCAGTGCATTGGAATAAAGATTCTGTACCAACTGGATATGAGAATTGTTATTTAAATCAGCATTGATGTTTTCCGGATTTTTTGGAGTGTATTGAGTAAGACCAAGGAAATACTTAGTCAATAAGATTTTTTTTACACTTTCTTCTACTCTGGACTGAGGAATTTCTCCTTTATCAATAGCTTTTTGAATCAGTTTTTTACCTTCAGAAACACCTTGTGAGAAAAGCATAATATCATTTCCAGCTTTAAAAGCCATAGCATCCAGTTCTCCCGGCTTGTATTTATTCGCTACAGCACCCATATTTAATGCATCGGTAATGATTAAACCTTTATAACCCAGCTTATCTTTAAGCAATCCGGTAATGATGTTTTTAGAAACGGAAGCAGGGATTCCTTTTCCTGATTCTAAGCTTGGAACATATAAATGGGCAACCATTACTCCTCCGATTCCTTTATTCATCAACGCTTTGAACGGCGCCAGTTCTATGGTGTTAAGCCTTTCCATTGAGTGGGAAACCACTGGAAGGTCAAGGTGTGAGTCTGTGCTGGTATCTCCGTGGCCAGGGAAATGTTTAATAGCTGCTAAGATATTGTTGTCCTGAAGGCCATTAGAATAGGATAGGGCAGAGCTGATTACATTATCTACTTCAGAACCAAAACTTCTGTTGCCGATGATTGGATTATTAGGATTGGTGTTAACATCCACTACAGGAGCAAAATCCCAGTTGATTCCCATTCTGTGGCAATCCTCAGCAATTTTTACAGCCATCTGATACACAAGGTTTTTATCCTGGATAGCACCCAATGTCATGGCCCATGGAAATTTGTGAGCAGTTGCTATTCTCTGATACAGTCCCCATTCTGCGTCCATACCAATCATCAAAGGAACTTTAGATTTTTGCTGAAATTCATTGACCAGATTGATTTCTCTTGCAGCATCGTCCTGCATTAAGATCAGACCGCCTATTTTATCATTGGCAACAATGTTTCTTACCTGGCTGATATAGTCTTCTCCTTTATTGGTGTAAAGTGCCACAATAAAAAGCTGTCCTAGTTTTTCATCCTGAGAAAGATTTTTATAAGTTTTGTCAACCCATTGCTGAGCCTTTTTCAAATCTTCCTTAGAAGCATTTTTAGGCTGATATTGGGCGTTCACCTTAGGACTTATCAATGCGACAATAAAGAGTGAAGTATATAATAATTTCTTCATGACTTTTTGAATAAGAACAAAAATACAATTAAAAAAATGAGGAAAACAAAGTTTTTGAGATTTTTGGTATATGATTTGAATACGCAATATAAATAATAACTAAACTTTAATAAGAAATGAAAAAAATACTTCTCTTTTTATTCCTGGGTGCTGTTGGATTTACAGCTTACAGTTGTGATAATAGTGATGATACTGTAGTACAGGGAACAGATTATGATACGATAAACCAGTCATTTGATATAAGTCCTAGTTTTACTAAGGTGGATGATAATCTGTACAGATGGACTGATGATTTCAACAGCCCATTAGTACAATCCGATATGGTCCTTATTTATATGCAGGTTGGAACTGACGGAGGTTCTCCTATCTGGAAACTTCTTCCATATACCCGTTATGTAGGTAATGCGAATAATGATGCTGTAGATTATATTTATGAATTCAGTAAATTTGCTGCTACCATTAATATTAATTCTACTGCTGCGTTTAGTTTAACGGCTAATCCGTCATATTATCAGAATAAAAATTTCAGAGTACTTATTCTTCCTGCTAATGGAACGGGTACTGGTGGAGCAAAAGCAGCTAAAGGTAATGTAGTAGATTACAACGATTACAAGAGTGTAATTAAATATTACAATATTGACGAGTCTAAAATCAAGACTAAATAATTTAGAATATCTTTTCAGTTTTTTATAATTAAAAAAGCTCCGGGAGAAATCTCGGGGCTTTTGATTTGTTAATGACTGATTATAAATGATTTTATAAGATGCTGTAATTTGAGCATTATTGATAGTATAGAAGAAAGCCAGGTGTTGCTAAATTAAAGCCCTATTTGAGTGTTTTCCGTGTGAAATTTGTGGTCTGAATAATGACAGTTTTCCAAGGTAGTAAGGTAAAATAAAAAAGCTTCAGAAATTCTGAAGCTTTTGTTTTATTTAGTTATCATTGTCATCCAGAAGATGTCCAAAGAAATCTTTTTTTGTTTGCAGATATCCTTTGCTCATTTCGTTCGCAGGAATCTGTAGCGGTACTCTTGAATTAAGGTGAATGTTGCTGTCTACAACATATCTTACCTTTTCAGGATTGTTGGTCAGAAGGTTGATGTCTTTTACTTCCAACAGATTCAGGATTTCAATGGCTACTCCAAAATTTCTGTCATCTGCAGGAAGTCCCAGTTCAAGATTGGCCTGTACGGTGTCCAAACCTTTTTCCTGTAAGGAATATGCCTTCAGCTTGTTGATGATCCCGATGTTCCTTCCTTCCTGGCGAAGGTAGATGATAATTCCACCGTTTTCATGGATATATTTCATTGCAGCATCCAATTGTTGGCCGCATTCACATTTTTTTGAATGGAAAACTTCTCCGGTAATACATTCTGAATGGAAACGAACATTGACAGGCTTTGAAAAATCTGTATTTTCAGCCACGATGGCCATATGAGGCATCCAGTCGTTTTCGTTTTCGGAGAAAGCTATCATTCGGAAAGTACCGTGTTCTGTGGGAACATTGGCTTCCGCCTGAATTTTAATCATTGATAGTTGTTCAATTAGTTTTTAACTTCCTGGCAAAGCATCTTCAATAACAGAGATATTGGTTTTTAAACGAACCAGATATCTGTTGAGAACTTCATCGTCATCTCTGTCAAGATTTTGTCTTAGCTTTTGAATTTTTTTGTATGATTTTTCAAAGCTTTTAAGGGCTCTGCTTTTACCGGCAGAATTACTGGCATCAATAGCATATAAATAATTCTGAAGGCTGTATTTCAAACTGGTAACCTCATCGTTCAACCCATTGTTTTTAAACTTGGGAAAAGTGGAGATCATATTTGAAATTTCAGAAGCATTTACATTTTCTTTAATATTGATATTAAAATTCTTCTTTGAGCCTCTGTCGGAATCAGAACCTTTGGTATCACTATAAAAATTATTTGACAACGGGGAAAGGTTTAGCTTTTCCGTTGCACAGGAAGATGTTAATATGATAAGTACTCCAAGAAAAATTAGTCGTTTCATTTCTGTTGCCCTTTTTGATAAAGGATTGGGTTAAGACTTTCATCGTTATACATTTTCATTTGTTTGTATACTTTCATCTTAACGTTACCGTTCTCAATATCAGCAAGCAACTGATTAATAGAAGTTGACAGGTCCTCTTTCTGAGTAAGCAGAACATCCAGTTTAGCCTGGCAGTTGTTTCTGTGTTCTTCAGAAGCCGATTCTCTATTCGCTTCTAACGACATATGATAAACCTTTAATGCAAGAATTGATAATCTGTCTACTGCCCAAGCGGGAGTTTCTGTATTTATTTTTGCTTCAGATTTAGGAGTTATATTTTCAAACTTAGTAAGGAACCAGCCGTCAATATATTCTACCAGATCAGTTCTTTTCTGATTGGAAGCGTCTATTGTTCTCTTGAGTTGAAGAGCTTCAGCCGGATCAATATTTTCATCTCTAATTATATCTTCCAGATGCCATTGAACGGTATCAATCCAGTTCTTTGCATACAAAATCCGTTCCAAAGTATCTTTTTCGAACGGGTTATTAATTAGAGTGTTAACGTCATCAGACACGTGATAGTCTTCAATAGCTTGATTGAAGACTTTCCATGCAGTCTCAGTAAATTTCATTAATTCTAAGGAATTTTAGTTGCTTGGAGAATTATTATCGTTCGAAGTTGGTTTTTTTTCAGAACCTGTCTTGTCTTCTTCTTTTACCGCATCTTTAAATTCTTTGATTCCTGAACCTACTCCTCTCATTAATTCCGGAATTTTCTTTCCTCCAAAAAGTAATACTAAAAGTATTGCTACGATAAGGATGTGTTGCCAAGATAAGGCAAGTATTGTTAGTGTATTCATCTCTTAAAATTTTTGCAAAGTTACACTTTTTTTAATATGAAATCCAACCTAATGGGTCAACTGGTGTACTTCCATTCCATACTTGGAAATCAAGAGTATAAGCGCCATCAAAATCCTGGGCTATAGTACCTATTGCAGTTCCTGATGAAACCTGCTGTCCTTTGGAAACATTTGCATTGGATAAGTTGGAATAAATAGTAAAATACCCTCCGTGTTTGATAATAACGGTCTTGGTACCATCACTGCTTGCTACAACCGAAGATACAGTTCCTGGGAATACAGATTTAGCACGTGTACCTGAAGGCACAGAAATTTTAATACCGGTATTGTCTTCAGAGATATTTTTGAAAACCGGGTGCTGCTGTCTTCCGAAACGGTGGGTGATTTGTCCGGCTCTGTCTGCAGGATATCCAAGTCTTCCTCTATTGTCTGCAAAGCTGTTTCCGGTAGCGGAGGAAACTCCGTAGCTTGTCATTGCTTTTGTTTCAGCAGCCTTTTTATCTTCTTCTTTTCTCTTCGTAAGGGCAGCTTCTGCGGCTCTTGCAGCTGTTAATTTATCAGCAGCTTCTTTAGCTCTTGCATTGGCTTCATCTGAAGCTTTTTTAGCGGCTATTCTTCTGGACTCATCTCTTGCATTGGCTTCTGCCTTGGCAGCATCTTCACTACGCTTTCTTTCTTCTTCAGCTCGTTTTGCCGCCAGATCTGCAGCTCTCTTAGCTTCAGCTTCAGCGAGTCTTCTTTCTCTTTCAAGGGCTTCTGCTCTTGCCTTAGCTTCTGCTTCAATTCTTGCTTTTTCTCTTTCGGCGGCTATTTTAGCTAGACGTATTTTTTCTGCTTCTGCTTTTCTTCTCGCTTCTTCCTCTGCTTTAGCAATTCTGATTTCCTCGGCAATAATAGCTCTGATCTGTCCTTCCAGTGCTTTAGACTGAACTTGTTTTTGCTTAAGCTCAGCGGTAAGTTTGGATTCGTTTTTCTTAAAATCAGTTACCAATTGCTCTTTTTGAGCTCTTTCAGCATTGATCGTAGCCAAATCCTTCTGTTGGTTTACCAGAAGGTTTGCTTTCTCTTTTACAGAGTTTTGTCTTTGTGCAATTGTTTTCTTGATCAGGTTGGCAGCATTGGTAATTTCAGCTGCTTTTTTATCCTGATAATCTGAGTATTGTTTCAGGTACTGTACTCTACGTATACCTTCTCCTAGATTTTTGGCAGAAAGAATAAAAGTTACTTTGTTCTGTACACCTTTATTTTTATAAGCATTCACCAAAACCTCAGCATAGTTTTTTCTCAATACAGCCAGTTCTTTGTTCTGACGATTGATTTCCAGCTGACGTAAATAGATATCATCCTCAATGAATCTTTTTTCTTTCTGAGTATTATTATATACCTTCTCTCTTAAAACCAATTTTTGGTTCACATTGGAAAGATAAGCTACAGAAAGCTTAGATTCACTTCTGGTTTTGGCTAAATCGGAATTTATTTGTGCAATTTGTTTTTTAAGTTCGGCATTCTGCTTCTGCAGCTGTTCTTTGTTCTGCTGTCCCTGGTGCAGTCCAAACATCAAAACACCTATTAAAAAGCTAAATTTTTTAATCATTTAATCTCAATTTTCTTATAACTGGATGGTACAGAATAAGGTGTTTCCATCCTCGAAAAGTCAAATTTCGTATTTTCCATTAAGATCTGACTAGATTTTGAGCCTTTTATAATTATTTTAACATTTTTTGGAAGACGGATTCCTTCATATTCATTCCAGTCACTATAGGAAACATCAAGTTCGTCTGAAGACAGAATATCTTTTAAATTGACGGATAATAAATCGTAATTAGTGTCGTATTGAAGTGCAATTTTATATTCCCTGTTTTTTTCATCTGTCGTAATTTTCTGATTGATGTTAGAAACCATTTTGAAGCCTTGTGCATTTTGTGTCAGATCAAATTGTCTGTCATTTATTTTGACAAAAGTTCTTCCTAACAGGATTTTCTCCAAAGATTTATAATCAATGAAATTAACGTTCAGTAAATTATTAAGATAATCAAAGTCTGAATCTATATAGGTTTTGTTGATCTTATCCTGGCCTTTTATTCCTTCAGGAGTCGCAATACCTCTGGCCGCATTGATGAATAAAGCTCTGAGATTCATCCATACCTTTTTGTCATTTTCAATATAGACAGTAGCATCCAGGGTAGGGACATAGCTTCCCGTTTCTACCCGAACTTTGCTGTCAATTTTGATCTGCTCAAATTTGGGTGGAATCAATACATGTTCGAAAAAAGTGAGTTTGTCTCTCACCGGTTGGTTTACATCTTTTGGATTTCCATTGTCTTTATCCACTGTTGTAGTAATACTGTCCCGTGTCTGAGCTGTATCATTTTGAACTTTGGTACGGGTCTTACAGGATGATAAGACAAGAAGCAATAAAAGAAGGGGAATCCAGTTTTTCATGTATTTATCTTTAATTAAAAAATACGGTGCAATATTAACGCCAAACCACACAAAACATGTTGTGTGGCTTGATGATATCTTGTTTAAGTTAAATAATTTCTATTCTTTTATTTAGATAGAAAATCTAACACGGAATAGTCTCCCAAAGAAATTTCTCTGGCCACTCCGAAATATTGTGCAGAGTTACCGATCATAGAATTAGAAAGATTTCCGTGATTGATTCTGGTGTTTTCCTGAATCAGGGAGTTTTCAATATTAGAATTAACAACCGTTGTATTGTTTCCTAATGAAACTCCAGGTCCTACTTTTGAATTGGAGATTTTTACATTTTCACCAATAAAGCACGGCTGAATAATCAAAGAATTTTCAATCACAGCAGAAGCAGGGTGATTCATCATTTCCTCTCTTTCATACTCAAGGATTTTGCTGTTAGTTTCTACAGTGGCATTTTTGTTACCACAGTCCATCCAGTCGTTTACTTTTCCAAGGGTAAATTTGGCTCCTTTAGATCTAAGGTTTTCAAGTGCTGTTGTCAATTGATATTCACCTCCGTTTTTAATATCATTGTCCATGATATAGTTGATCTCTTCCATCAGCTTTTCAGCACTGTTGAAATAATAAATACCAATGATGGCAAGATCTGAAACATAAACAGTCGGTTTTTCAACAAAATCTGTGATGAAACCGTAATTGTCTAATTTTACAACTCCGAAAGCAGATGGATCTTCTACACTTTTTACCCAGATCACTCCATCAGAATTTTTGTCTAATTGGAAGTCTGCACGGAAAAGGGTATCTGCAAAAGCAATAACGATATCTCCCTGCATAGATTGCTCAGCACATTTGATTGCATGAGCGGTACCAAGAGGATCGTTCTGATAATATATGCTTCCTTTTGCTCCTAGCTTTTCAGCAATCTGAATAAGGGATCTTTCGATCTCAGGGCCAAAATCTCCGATGATAAAAGCTACCTCTTCAATATTTTCTCCTGCAACTTTAGCAATATCTTCCACCAATCTCTGTACGATAGGTTTTCCTGCAATAGGAATAAGCGGTTTTGGAACTGTCAGTGTATGGGGACGTAATCTGGAACCACGTCCAGCCATAGGAACAATAATTTTCATAAATTATATAAAAAATTTTTTATAGTTATTTTAATAATTTGGTTAAAGATAATAATTAAAACCTTTGTTGGTATATGATTTATATCTTTTTAATATTTGAATAGGTTTGTTTACTATCAAAATAAAGACCAAAGTTTAATTTTTTCTGATTCTCGATAAAATCAAGTCTTTTTCGGAATAAATCAAAATTCCGGTGAAGATCAGAAACAGGGCATTACTTGTTAGAATATTATAATTAAGATATTTTACAATGATAAAACTAAAGATCGCAAGTAATATAAGGAAGAAGGACATTTTCTTCATTCTGTAAGGAATAGGATAATATTTCTGCCCCAGAAGATAAGATACAATCATCATAATAACATAGGCTCCAAACGTAGCCCACGCAGAACCGATCATGCTGTGATAATAGGTTAAGGCTAAAAGATTAAGGGCAATGTTTATTCCTGCTCCAAGCCATGAAATAACAGTTCCTACACTGGTTCTGTCCGTTACTTTATACCAGGTGGAAAAGTTATAATATATTCCGAAGCAGAGATTGGCAATAACAATAATCGGGATGATGTCTATAGCGATCCAATAAGATTTGTTGGGAATGAAAACTTCTTTCAGCCAGGATATATTGGCGATAATTCCTAACGCTACGGCACAGGCAAAAAAGGAAAAGTATTCTGCTACTTTGGCATAAGTCTTTTTGGCATCACCTTTATCCATTTGTTTAAAAAAGAAAGGTTCAATACCCATTCGGTATGCTGTGACAAACAAGGTCATCAGTACAGCCAGTTTATAGCAGCCACCATAAGCACCGGCTTCTTCGTCTGAAATATGATTTCTCTGGATAGATTTATCAAAATTTTCATTGACCATAAAAGCCAGACCTGCCAGCATGAGCGGAAAGGAATATTTGATCATACGCCCGAACAAAGAGGTCACAAACTGAAATCTTACTTTTAATATAATAGGAAGGAGTAATAAAACTCCTAAAGCGCTTCCTGCCAAATTACTGAAGAACGGATAATCTACATTTTGGTCCAACCCAAAACTTTTGGATATGTTTTCCGGAATCCAGAAGAATAATGCTGCTGTAAAAACAGCCTGAAATATAGCCTGAACAACTCTTACAGCAGAGTATTTGATGGGTTTATTATGAAAACGCAGCCATGCAAACGGAATCACCAATAAATTATCAAAAAATGCAATCAAAGCAAACCATCTGATGTATTCAGGATTATCATGATACCCTAAATAATCTGCAATAGGCTGATTGAGTAAATAGCACAATGCAAGAAAAACCGTGGACGTTGAAAACAAAAACCAGAATGAAGTATTGAACGTTCTTTTTTCATTACCCTCTTCAGCTGAAAAACGGAAATATGCCGTTTCAAAACCGAAAGAAAGAATGATATTAACAAAAGAAATCCACGCATAAAGCTGGGTGAAAATCGCAAAACCTTCATTGGGAATTTTATAAATCAAAAGTGGATTCAGGATGAATAAAATAATTCTGGGTGCTATAGCCCCCGCTCCATAGATGATTGTCTGCCCTAATAGTTTCTTATACAAAGTCGAAATTTTTTACAAATGTAAAACTTTAAGTATTCGTTTGGTGATTTTGGGGTGAATTAAAACATAAAATCTTAATTTTACGGGGAAATAAATTGAAATGAAAGTTCTTATAAAAAACGTAAATATCGTCAACGAAGGAAAAGTCTTTGAAAGCGATATCCTAATAGAAAATGACTTAATTTCCAGGATAGCTGCTGATATTTCTGAAGAAGCAGATCAGATCATTGATGGTTCAGGAAAGTATCTTCTTCCGGGAGTAATCGATGATCAAGTACATTTCCGTGATCCGGGACTTACTCATAAAGGAGATATTGAAAGTGAATCAAGGGCGGCGATTGCCGGTGGAGTTACCAGCTTTATCGATCAGCCCAATACAGTACCGAATGCTGTTACCCAGGAACTGTTAGCAGATAAATATGAGATTGCTTCCCAAAAAGCTTATGCCAACTATGGTTTTATGATGGGAGGAACCAATGATAATCTGGAGGAGGTTTTGAAAACAAATCCAAGAAATGTTCCCGGAATCAAATTATTCTTAGGCTCATCTACAGGAAATATGCTGGTGGATAATCCGGAAACACTGGAAAATATTTTCAGCAATACCCAAATGCTGATTGCTGTTCACTGTGAAGATGAAGCTACGATCAGAGCCAATACTCAAAAATACATGGATGAGTATGGTGAAGATATTCCTGTAAAATTCCATCATTTGATCAGAAGCGAAGAAGCATGTTATATATCTTCTTCCAAAGCTATTGAACTTGCCGAAAAAACAGGAGCGAGACTTCATGTTTTTCATCTTTCGACAGCAAAGGAAATGGAACTTTTCAGAAATGATATTTCTTTAAAAGATAAAAAGATCACTGCTGAGGTGTGTGTTCACCATCTGACTTTTACCAATGAGGATTATGAAACAAAAGGCGGACTTATCAAATGGAATCCGGCTGTAAAAACTCAAAAGGATAAAGATGCCCTTTGGGAAGCATTGTTAGATGACAGAATTGATGTTATCGCTACAGATCACGCTCCACATACTGCAGAAGAAAAAAATAATGTATATACAAAATGTCCTTCAGGAGCACCTTTGGTACAACATTCATTAGTTGTGATGCTGGAAAACTATAAAAACGGTAAAATATCCCTTGAGAAAATCGTTGAAAAGATGTCTCACAATCCTGCCATCCTTTTTAAAGTTGAAAAAAGAGGTTTTGTGAAGGAAGGATATAAAGCAGATTTGGTTTTAGTTGATTTAAATGAAAACTGGACGGTTTCTAAAGATAATTTACTGTACAAATGCGGTTGGAGTCCTTTGGAAGGAATGAACTTCCACTCGAAGGTTACCCATACTTTTGTCAATGGACATCTTGTGTATGATAATGGTAAAATTGCAGAAGAAAAATTCGGAGAGAGATTGCTTTTTGAAGCTAGGGATTAATAAGATATAACCGAGGAATATAGTCTCAGATTAACCTGAGATTGTCAAGATAATTCAATAGGAGCGGGCTTTAGCCCGCTCTTTTATTTTAAATCTTCCATTGGCTTTAGCCAAAACTTGTTCTTAGCTCTCGCAGATCTGCGAGAATATATTTTTTACTTTTTCGCCTTACTGCCCATATAAAATGTCAGCTTCCCACCATTCATAATCTCAGAATGCTTCAGCGTAAAGGTTTTAATCTCTTTTCCATTCAAAAGAACCTTTTGAACATATACATTTTTCGGACTTTGATTAATAGCTTCAATTTCAAAAGTTTTTCCGTTTTCCAGATTCAGTACAGCAGCAGCAATCGCAGGACTTCCTATTGAATAATCTTCTGAACCGGGTGCTACAGGATAGAAGCCTAATGAACTTAAAATATACCAGGCACTCATTTGTCCCGCATCATCATTTCCGCCCAATCCATCTGGTGTAGCTTTATACTGCATTTCCAAAATACGGCGGATCTGTGCCTGTGCTTTCCATGGCTGTCCTGCCCAGTTATAAAAATAAGCGACATGGTGAGCGGGTTCGTTTCCGTGAACATATCCCCCAATGATTCCTTCCCGGGTAATATCTTCAGTGTCTGCAAAGAATTCGTCAGGTAAATACATCGTGAACAGTTCATCCAGCTTTGAGGCAAATTTCTTCTTTCCACCCATCATCGTGATCAGCTCATCCGGATTTTGGGGAACAAAGAAACTGTAGTTCCATGAATTTCCTTCAATAAAGCCCTGTCCATGAGTGCTTAACACATCGAAATCTTTTTTAAAGCTTCCATCTGCCAGACGCGGACGCATAAATCCTATTGTTTTGTCAAAATTATTTTTCCAGTTTTCAGATCGCTTGATAAACTGATTGTAAATTTCTGTTTTGTTTAAATGTTTTGCCAATTGAGCAATAGCCCAGTCATCATAAGCATATTCCAGTGTATTGGAAACTGAAGTTCCGCTTTTCTCAGCCGGAATATATCCAAGATCGATATATTGGCCGATTCCTTCATAATTTCTTTTGTTAGCCGTTTCTATACATGCTTTTAATGCTTCTTCAGGATCTCCTTCATAATTTCCTTTAATAATAGCATCTGCCACTACACTTACACTGTGATAACCACTCATACACCAGTTGTCATTGGCATAATGTGACCAGATGGGCAGCATTTTCATAGAAAACTGGTTATAATGAGCCATCATAGATTTTACCATATCACTATTCCGTTTGGGCTGAATAATATTAAAGAATGGATGAAGAGTACGGTAAGTATCCCATAAAGAGAAGGTCGTATAATTGGTAAAGCCGTCTGCTTTATGAAGGTTCTGATCCAGACCTTTATATTCTCCATTAACATCCATGTAAGTCGTTGGATTGATAAAGGTGTGATACATCGCGGTATAAAAATTCGTTTTTTCCGTATCAGAACCTTTAATGACAATTTTATTTAATTCCTTATTCCAGCTGCTTTGAGTCTGAGCCTTAACCTGATCGAAATTCATACCTCCGGCTTCTTTTTCCAGGTTTTCCAAAGCGTTGGTTTGACTTACAGGAGAAATGGCAAGCTTTACTTCAATAGCTTCATTATCATTAGTGTCAAAATCGAAAAACATCTTCAGGTTCTTTCCCGCAATCTCAGGGAAATTCTGATTTTGGTCAAATTTTCTCCAAAACCCTTTATAAACCTGCTTCTCATCGTAGTTTTTCTGACCATAAGATTTAAAAGGTTTTGAAAACTTCATCGCAAAATAAACCGTTCTTGTTCTTGCCCAGCCATTGGTCTGGCGATATCCGGTGATGGTATTTCCGCTTTCTACACGCACGTATGTCCATACATTTTTTCCATCATAATTGTAAATACCTGCCATGAGATCCAGAATAATATGGGACTGATCAGACTTTGGGAAAGTATAGCGGTGGATTCCCACTCTTGGTGTTGCTGTCAGCTCTGCCAGAATATTGTGATCATCCAGTTTTACTTTGTAATATCCAGCTTCAGCTGTTTCGTTTTGGTGAGAAAATCTGCTTCTATAGCCGCTTTCAGGATTGGAAGCTGTTCCGGGATTCAGTTGAAGCTTTCCTACCATTGGCATGATCAGAAAATCTCCAAGATCGGAATGTCCCGTTCCACTGAAGTGGGTGGAACTGAAACCTACAATGGTTTTATCTTCATAGCGGTAGCCGGCGCAGTATTTATAAACCTCGCCATTGTATTTTCCGTTAAGTTCATAAGAAATAGTATCTGTTTCAGGGCTTAGCTGTACCGCACCAAAGGGAACTGTAGCTCCGGGATAAGTATGGCCCATTTTTTCAGTGCCGATCAGCGGATTGACGTATTGTATTAATTTTTCAAATTTTTGGGCATGAAAGTTTGCACTTAAAAATAATAGAGAAAGAAAAACAATGGGTCTGTGATTTTTCATTAATGACAATTTTTCAAAGTTTAAAATTAATTAAAATCATCATTTGCTATTGTGTTTTAGATAAATTCAGGTACTATTTATTCTTTTTCAGAAAAACGAAAACCTATTCCATGCAGGTTTTCTATTAAAACATTCCGTTCTTCGGCAAGCACCTTTCGCAACCGGGAAATAAATACATCGAGGCTGCGCCCCATAAAATAGTCATCATCACCCCAGATTGCCTTCAGAATATCCTGCCTTTTGACAACCAGATTCTTGTGACAGATAAAATACAAAAGAAGGTCAGATTCTCTTTGGGTAAGAGTAATGCTGTTTTCTATGCCTTGCAGCGTATAGTTTTTGGGATCAAAATCATACCTTCCTACTTTATACTTTAGAGGGGAAGTATCTGTTTTCTTGGTGCGTTTCAGGAAAACTTCAATTTTCAGCATCAGTTCTTCAATACTGAATGGCTTTACCAGATAATCATCGGCACCTATTTTAAGACCTTTTATTCTGTCTTCTTTTAACGCTTTTGCAGAAATGAAAATAATAGGGATCTCAGAATTTTTACTGCGGATATGTTCGGCTACTTCAAATCCGTTCATGCCGGGCATCATAATATCCAGCAGGCAAATATCAAAATTCTGACTGTTAAATGCTTCCAATGCTGATTCACCATCCGAGTAACAGCTGATGTCATAATAACTCTCAAGACTGTCTTCCACCAGGAAAGCTATTGTTTTGTCATCTTCGGCATATAAAATTTTAGATTTCTCCATACTTACACATGATTATTTGAAAACGGAAAAAACAGGGTAGTAGTAATTCCTTTATCTTCATTATTCTCAACAGAAATTTTCCAGTGATGCTGTTGAACGACTTTCTTTACATAAAATAATCCCAATCCAAAACCATTCACTTCCTCACTTCTTTTGGTGTGTACCCTATAAAATTTTTCAAAAATATGAGGAATATTTTTAGCGGGAATTCCCATTCCGTTGTCTTTAAACTTTAAATATAAACCTTTTGAATCTTTATAAGCTGAAATTTTAATCACTGGCTTTGTTTCACAATACTTGATGGAATTATCCAATAGGTTATAAATAATGTTGGTAAAGTGGAATTCATCGGCCATTACTGAAGTACTGTTTTCAATATCAATCTCGATGCTGAGGTCTTTATTTTTGTACTCTATACTATCTGCAATCTCCTGAATAAAGGGAAGCAACAGAATTTTTTGGGACTTTAATGACAGTCCTGCGGCATCATTTTTAGCAATATTCAGTATTTTCTCAATATGATTGTTAAGCTTATGACTTTGGTTGATAATGATGGATGTATAGGTCTGCAATTTGGAATTGTCCTGCACCAGATCCTGCTTATTGAGTGCCTCTGAAGCTAAAAGTATCGAAGATAGAGGCGTTTTAAACTCGTGAGTCATATTATTGATAAAGTCACGCTGCAACTCCGAAAATTTCTTCTGCTGAATAATGGTATAAATAGAATATACATACACCAGAAGAATGATAATAAGGGCAAATGTAAGAAGATACCAGAACCTTAATGAACTGATCAGATAAGTTGTTTTATCAGGAAAACGTATCGAAAAATAATAAATCAGATTTTTGTGCTTTGGAAAGTTGATCACTTTATTACTGGGACTTTCCTGGTGTGACGTCATGTACTTTCCGTACACCATTTTGTCACTGTGACAGTTGTATAAGGCATAAACATAATCTGTATTGATCTGGAAACGGGTAAATTCTGTCTTCAGATAATACTCCAGCACTACAGGATGAAATTCATTGTTAATATTTACCACATAATAGTCATTCGCAATATTCTGTACAGGGTTTTCAGTATAGGACGTCTTTCCTCCGGAGAGTTTTTCCGCAACTTCCATTAAGGCAATATTGACCTTCTGATTAAATTTTTTATCTTCAAGATTATAAGCCTGACGGGTCCACATCAGCTGTGCTATTAAAATTCCGATAATAGCAATAAATCCCAGCGTTATTATAATATTGAGTCTTTTTATTTTCATTTCCTGAAACAATATTATCCAAAATTATCTATTTATCTTTTATTATTAACAACTCGTTAACAAATGTTTGACAGCGGTTAACAAGTTGTAATCACGGTCTGCTTTACATTTGCTATATCGAAATAAAATAATATTAAAATTTATACTCATGAAAAAACTAAAAATTACAGCTCTTTTGGCAGTATTGGCATTCTCTCCTTTTTATGCTAATGTACTTACTGCAGACGCTCCATCCATTGTAAAAATGGTAGCTGATGCTATTAAATGGAAATCAGAATCTATAGACGTAGGAAATATTCCTCAGGGGAAACCAAAATTGATCAGATTTGAATTTACCAATACAAGTTCAAAACCAATCATTATTCAGAATGTAGCGCCTTCATGCGGATGTACAACAGCTGATTATACAAAAACTCCTATCCAGCCAGGAAAAAAAGGATTTGTAGAAGCTAGCTATAACGCAGCGGCAGCAGGTCCGTTTATGAAGACTGTAAATGTTACCACAAGTGACAGCAAAACTCCTAAGACACTTTCTTTCAAAGGAGTGGTAGCTTCTTAATATATCGTTTTAACAAATAAAAAATAGCCTGATAACAATTATCAGGCTATTTTCTTTTTAAATATTTGATTAGTTTTTAAAATAATCTAAAGAATAATTATTTGTAGCATTATTTCTCAATCTATTTTAAAGGATTGCATTTCAATATTTATTATTTTTAAGAAAAAATAATTTATGAGTCTATATACACAACCTATGCTGCGCGAAGGTGCACTAAAAGATAAAGTAGCAATTGTAACAGGAGGCGGAAGCGGTCTTGGAAAAGCGATGACTAAATACTTTCTTGAACTGGGCGCCAAAGTAGTGATTACTTCCAGAAATCTGGAGAAGCTACAGACAACAGCTAAGGAACTGGAAGATGAAACAGGAGGTAAAGTACTTTGTGTAGCGTGTGATGTAAGAAACTGGGATGAAGTGGAAGCGATGAAAGAAGCTACCCTGAAAGAATTCGGAAAGATTGATATTTTGTTGAATAACGCTGCCGGAAATTTTATCTCTCCAACAGAAAAACTGACTCACTCGGCTTTTGATTCTATTCTGGATATTGTTTTAAAAGGAACAAAAAACTGTACTCTTTCTGTAGGAAAGCATTGGATAGATTCTAAAACTCCGGGAACTGTATTAAATATCGTAACAACTTACGCATGGACAGGTTCTGCCTATGTAGTACCATCTGCCTGTGCAAAAGCAGGAGTCTTGGCGATGACCCGATCACTGGCTGTAGAATGGGCAAAATACGGAATCCGTTTCAACGCTATTGCTCCAGGACCTTTCCCTACAAAAGGAGCTTGGGACAGACTTCTTCCGGGAGATCTTCAGGAGAAATTCGATATGAAGAAAAAAGTTCCGTTGAGAAGAGTAGGAGAACACCAGGAGCTTGCCAATCTTGCTGCTTATCTGGTTTCTGATTATTCAGCATATATGAATGGTGAGGTAGTAACCATTGATGGAGGAGAATGGCTTCAGGGAGCCGGAGAATTTAATATGCTTGAAGAAATTCCTCGTGAAATGTGGGATGCTTTAGAAGCCATGATTAAAGCAAAAAAATCAAATTAAATTAAACTTATATTAAAAAAACTCCCGGATGTGTAACAATTCCGGGAGTTTTTTTTACCTATACAGTAAAATAATATTTTTCATATGAATTTTAAACTTCCAACCCTCGTTTCCACCGTTGCAGTTATCCTGTTTTCAGGCTCTGTACATGCGCAGGAAACCCCAAAATATGATTATGTAGAGGCATTTAAGCCGTTTTTCTATCCGCAGACAGGTACAGCAACACGTTCTGCAAGCGGACAGCCGGGACATGCTTATTGGCAGAATTCAGCAGATTATCATTTGAATGTCAGCCTGAATGAAGATAAAAAAGAGATTACCGGTACAGCGCAGATTACCTATACCAACAACAGCCCGGATAAATTAGGTTTTCTTTGGCTGCAGCTGGATCAGAACCTGTTTGCAAAAGATTCCAGAGGAAACGGTGTAGTTCCGCTTTCGGGAAGCAGAAACGGAGCTCATGGTGAAGAATTTAATGGCGGATATAAAATTAAATCAGTAAAGCTTGACGGAAAAAGAGAGGTGAAATATACCATTACCGATACCAGAATGCAGATTGATCTTCCAAAGGAACTGAAAGCCAATGGAGGAGTTGCCAAAATAGAAATTGAATATTCTTTTGTCTCTCCCGAATATGGTTCAGACAGAATGGGAATACAGGATACCAAAAACGGTAAAATATTTACTATGGCACAATGGTACCCGAGAATGTGTGTGTATGATGATGTCATGGGCTGGAATACGCTTCCATATCTTGGAGCTTCGGAGTTTTATTTGGAATATGGGAACATTACAGCCAATATTACGGTTCCTGCCAATCATTACGTAGTAGCATCCGGAGAACTTCTGAATGAGAAAGAAGTCTACAGCAAAGAAGAGATCAACAGATGGAACGAGGCAAGAAACAGTGATAAAACGGTGATGATTCATCCTGAATCTGAAATCGGTAAAAATAAAGCTTCCGGTACAAAAACATGGAAATTTAAAATAACACAGACCAGAGATTTTGCCTGGGCTTCTTCTGCCGGATTTATTTTAGATGCTGCAAAAATTAATCTGCCTAGCGGAAAAAAATCATTGGCTATTTCTGCTTATCCGGCAGAAAGTGCTGGTGAAAAAGCTTGGGGAAGATCTACAGAATATACAAAGGCTGCCATAGAACATTATTCAAAAAAATGGTATGAATACACATATCCGGCAGCTACCAATGTAGCAGGAAATGAAGGCGGAATGGAATACCCGGGAATTGTATTCTGTCATATGGATTCCAAAGGAGAAGATCTTTGGGGTGTTACAGATCACGAGTTCGGGCACAACTGGTTTCCTATGATCGTAGGCTCTAATGAAAGGCTGTTTGCATGGATGGATGAAGGATTCAATACATTCATTAATGGACTTTCAACTGAAGCTTTCAATAAAGGAGAGTATTATAATAAACCGAATCTGGCAAGATCAGGAATGTATCTGCTGACGGACAGCCTGGAGCCTGTAATGGTAGGACCGGACAATATGAAAGAAAGAAGTATCGGTGCTTTGGCTTACTATAAGCCGGGAACAGGATTGGATGTTTTAAGAGAAACTATTCTCGGACCTGAAAAATTTGATAAAGCATTCAGAACATATATAGACCGTTGGGCTTTTAAACATCCTACACCATGGGACTTCTTCCACACCATGGAAAATGTTTCCGGAGAAGAACTGAACTGGTTCTGGAGAGGGTGGTTCTTTAATAAATGGAAAATTGATCAGGCCGTTAAAAATGTAAAATATATCAATGGTGACTTTAAGAACGGAGTTCAGATCACTGTTGAAAATCTTGGGCAAATGCCAATGCCTACCACGGTACAGTTAAAATTCAAAGATGGAACTGCACAAACAGTGAAAATTCCTGTTGAGGTTTGGAAAAGAAATAAAGAATGGACATTCAAAGTAGATTCTACAAAAGAAATAGATGAGGTGAAGCTGGATCCGAATTCAGTAGTTCCTGATGTCAACCTGGAAAACAACAGCAAAAAACCTGCATAGAATGTTTTGCTGATAAATATCGATGAATCTATATGTCACAAAAGCCTGAGCTTACCATCGTAAGTTCAGGCTTTTATTTTTTTAGGGTGTTTTTCCGGGGTAAGTAGAGGTGTTCTCCTGCAATGTTTGAGTGGTCTGCAATATAATTTTGTCCTACAATATTAATCAAAAACAAAAACAACATGGAAACATTAAAATCGGTGCTTGAAGCAAGCCACGCCAAAAAAACAAAAAGTGAGTTAATTGACCTTTTGTCAGGAGTTGAAAAAGTTCTTACTCCGGCAGTCTATGAAAAAGTATCAGGAATCGAGACTTCAGAATTAAGCGCATTGACCAATAAAGAACTGTTAGGTATCGTAGAAGATTTCAAAAAGAATTATGATGAAAAGTGGGAAAAATCCTTTTCCGGAGTTTCTTCAGAAATCATGAAGCTTATTGCGGGTAAAATGGCTGCTGATGAAGAGATTTTCAGAACTTCAGACGCTGCCAGTGCAGATTTTGCAGCAGAATTGGGAAGTATCGACTTTGCTACGATCATTGGCGGACCTTTGGATGCGTGCGTAAAAGCACAGTCTAATGCCTCTATTGCTACCGTTAATTTCATCAATGAAGTTGGGTTTGAACTTACAGATCCTGCTAATGCTGCCAGTGCTAAAAAACTGAGAATGGCAGAATTCAAATACAAAAAAAATATTCCGAATCCGGATTTTAAAGAAGATGAGCCAGTAAGTGCCACCAACCCTAAAACGATTCCGAATGATGTAGAGATTTCAGTTCCGTTTATTGCATTGCTGAATGTTCCAAGTTTTAGAATTGAAACCTGTGAAGTAGACTTTAATGTTAAACTTAATTCTACTTACACGAAGGACGTAAGCGACGAATTCGGTATTAACGCAGGAGTATCCGGAGGATGGGGACCTGTAAAATTCAAAGTGGATGTATCTTACAAAAGAACTTCCAGTACAGGTATCAAGGTTGAAAAAGAATATTCTCTTGGGGTAAAAGTACGTGCAACCAATGACGAAATGCCTGCCGGACTTGAAAAAGTGCTTGGGCTTCTTTCACAATAATTTATTTTACGAAAGATGATAAAACTATCAGATTACCTGGATTATCTCAACAACGAGATAATTCAGGCTCGTAAAAAGGCAGACGAAAATGCTGTTCTTATTGCAAAAGAATATGCCCGTCATGAATATCTTAAATATTTTAAGGTTCCACGATATGCCCTGCCCAGTGTAAAGATGGATATTCCGATCAAAATTACAGATATAGATTCAGCTCCCAAATATAATTTTAAACTGAATCAGGATCAGTTCGTTACAGAACTGAATGAGAGAATTCGCCTGGTGAACAAGGAGAAAAAGATGAATATTCCTCAAATTACCCTAAAACAGATTCAGACCGAAGAGTTCAAAACACTGTTCAGTAAACTGGAAAAAAATGATCAGAAATTCGGAAAGCTTCCTGCCAATGAAGTTCTTAAGCTGGATCTCAGACACCAAGTACAGCTTCTTAATTCCGGAATCTTTCGGCCTCAAGATGGCACAACAGAAGACGAAACTGATGAATTGAAAGAGATTTTTTCAAAGATTCTGCTGAATAAATATACGCTGGTGAATGCAAAACTGAACAACATCTACATAGATCCCAATACCAGCGCCGCGGAAGATAAAGATAAACTATTCATCAACCTTCATGTGGAAATGGAGGAAGAAGGAATCAGGATTGTGTCCTACAAAGATAAAGACGGTAATGAAATAGAACAGATAACTTTTGAGTAATGCAGGAACTTATTCACTTTACGGTACAGAAAATTAAGGAGCTTCTGGAACATTTCAATGATGTTCAGGCTTTGTATCTGTCAAAATCATTTGACTTTGATGCCCGGTTTGACGTATTTCTTAATGAGGTTCTTGAATATTTCCGTACCAAAGGAAACACCAGCCACGAATCTGAAGTGTTGAAGATTATGAATATGATTTCTACCGTTAAAAGAGGTTTTAATCCTATTAAAATGGAGAAAATAGCGACTGGAAGACGAGAGCTTCTCGGAGGATTTTCATTCAACGGAATGGAAAGTATGTATGATATTCTGATGGAAATATATACTAAGGAAAATAAAAAGCTTGACGATGCAGAAGAACTTATCTCAGGAATCATTGTTTCATTATATCATAATGGTATTCTGGATGATGAAAAACTAAAGGATATGAATTCCGTTCCCAAAATTGAAAGTTTCTGGAATTCACTTGTTGAGCAAAATACAGCCATATCAGGAATTAATAAAAAACTCAGATTGTCCGTCATTCCGGAGGATATTTTTCTTATTCTGGAAAAGGTATTTCTGAAATTAATTTAAAAAAACATCATTATGAAAACCGGAAGATATATCGTTTTGCTGCAGGATCAGCAGAAAACTGCACTCAAAAAAATAGAGAAAGAGCTTGAAGTGAATATTACTTCTTCAGAGTTTCTCTCCAAAGAAAAGCGTTCCTATGAAATCATTGATCGGGATAACGGAGTGCTTTACAAAAACCTGGGAGTTCTTGTGGTGGAAAATATGGATGAAGATCAGTTGAAAAGTGCTGTAAAAAATGAATCAAATCCTATTATTTATTACGAAAAGGAAAGAGAATTTTTTCCTGCAGATGAATTACAGTTGATTAATGAACTTAAAAAACAATCTGCCGGACTCGCAGAAAAAATTTCAGAACTTGAAAAATATATTACTGGCAAACCTTTACCTCAACAATCATTTGTTGAAATGGAGTGGGGATTAAAAGCTATTGGGCTGGGAAATGCCAATTATACGGGAAAAGGTATTGATGTCTGCATTCTGGATACCGGACTTGAAACTTCCCATCCTGATTTTTCCTCTGAAGAAATTGAAGGCAAATCTTTCATAGGCGGTGAAGACTGGAACCGGGATCCCAACGGACATGGTACTCATTGCGCAGGAGTAGCAACAGGAAATATCAGAAGTGATAATGGAAACCGTTATGGAATTGCCAGAGGCTGCAATCTGAAAATTGCAAAAGTACTCGCGGATAATGGAAGAGGTACTACCAGCAGTGTAATAGACGCTATAGACTGGGCGATTACGAAAAAAATCAGAATATTATCTCTTTCGCTGGCATCCCCGGTGAAATTGGATGACCAACCTTCTGTTTTATTTGAAACCATCGGAGAACGGGCGCTGGAGAATGGCTGTCTTATTATAGCGGCCGCAGGAAATGACAGCAGCAGGCCACAGATTCCGCAACCCGTTTCAATGCCGGCTAATTCAAAATCAATTATGGCTGTTGGAGCTATTGACAGTCAAATGAAGATCGCCAGATTTTCAAACGCAGGAATCAATCCTTCCACAGGAGGAAATATCAATGTCTGTGCTCCCGGAGTAGATATTGTAAGTGCCTATCCTAAAAACGCAAAGAACAAAAATAATTTGTATTACAGCATGAGTGGTACAAGCATGGCAGCGCCGCATGTTTCCGGACTTGCTGCTTTGTACATGGAACAGTTTCCGGATAAATCAGCAAAAGAGATCTGGGAACTGATTGAAAAAAAAGCAAGGCCTATTGAAGGCATAAAATACAGAGATATTGGAAACGGTTTAATACAGGTATACTTATGATCACTTATCTCGCAGTTTTAAAGAAAGATATAAATTTTAAAAAGCTTGAAGTTCTTCTCAAAAGTAAAAGCATAAAACTGGCCTCTCATTATAAAACCATAGGCGTTGTAAAGCTTGAAAGCCCGTTACCGGTTTCGGAGTCCGGATTTCAGGAATATTTTATATCTATAGAAGAAGAAAAAGATAATTTAACAATATAATCACATCAATAAAGCTTTTCTGTCGCGGAGAAGTTTTATTTTTGTCTCTTACTGATAAAATAATATATGAATTTCAGATTTTCAATGGTGTTTCTGATGTTTTTTGCATTAGGATTTTCACAGGACCTTACCGTAATGAGTTTTAATATCAGACTGAATGTAGAGTCTGATAAAGACAATGCCTGGCCAAAAAGAAAGCAGGATGTTGCAGATTTGCTGACCTATTATCATCCTGATTATTTCGGAGTACAGGAAGCGCTTCCGGAACAGATGAAAGATATTAAAACAGGATTAAAAAACTATAATTATATAGGAGTAGGAAGAGATGATGGTAAAGAAAAAGGAGAATTTTCCGCTATTTTTTATGATACGAACAAACTTGAAGTTGTAAAATCAGGAACGTTCTGGTTATCTGAAACTCCGGAAAAACCCTCAAAAGGCTGGGATGCTGCATTGAACAGAATCTGTACCTATGCTGTATTTAAAGATAAACAATCAAAGAAAGAATTCCTGGCGATGAATCTTCATTTCGATCATGTAGGAAATGTAGCAAGGGTAAAATCTTCCGAACTTATCCTGAAAAAAATAAAAGAACTGAATCCAAAAAATCTTCCGGTAGCACTGAGCGGAGACTTTAACCTGACAGATGATTCAGAACCCATTAAAATTCTTTCACAGAATATGAAAGACACTTTCTACCATTCTGAAACCAAACATTACGGTCCGGTAGGAACTTTTACTGGCTTCAACGTCAATGAAGTTCCAAAAGACAGAATCGATTATATTTTTACACAAGGTTTCAAAATAAGATCTCACCGACATATCAATGACAGAAGAGAAAATCTTTTGTATCCATCAGACCATTTTCCGGTGATCGTGAACCTTTCCCTATAAAAAATCAGTTGGTTGGAAAATCGACTTCAAATCCAATTCCTCTCAGGGATTGGATTTTTATTTGAGGATCACTGTTGAAATATTTACGGAGTCTGCTGATGAATACATCAAGACTTCTCCCGGTAAAGTAATCATTCGTTTCCCAGAGATTATCCAGAATATTATCTCTTGTAATAATAGTACGATTATGCTTCAGAAGATACAGCAGCAATTCTTGTTCCCGTATGGTCAGCCGGTTGTTTCCGTTAGGATGTGACAATAGAAGTTTGGTAGTATCCAGTGAAAATGCTCCGATTTTTATCTGACTTTCTGTAACGGCCGGAAGTGTTCTCTTTAAAATATTTTTAATTCGCAGAACAAGTTCTTCAGGATCGCAGGGTTTGGGGATATAATCGTCAGCACCTATTTTTAATCCGGTAAGGCGGTCTATTTTTTGATTTTTAGCCGTTAAAAATAACAATGGAAAATTACTTTTTTCCTTGATGATCATTTTAGCCAGCGAGAAACCGTCTATATTGGGCATCATCACATCCAGAATTCCTATCTGAAAAGGAAAATCAGTCTGAAGTAAGGGGACTACATCTTCAGGATTCTGAAACCAGCTGACTTCAAAATCTTCCAATTCAAGATATTGCTTAAGAATCATTCCGAAATCCGGATCGTCTTCTGCCAGAAGAATTTTAGTTTTCATAAGGAATTGATATTTTAAAAGTACTGCCCAAATTAAGCTGGCTGGATACCTCTGTTTTGCCGCCATAATTGGCAATAATTTTCTTCACGAAATAAAGTCCTAGTCCAAGCCCTTTACTATTATGAATATTGTTATTCTGTATTCTGTAGAATTTTTCAAAAATGTTCTTCAGCTCTTTTGTTTCCATGCCGTGACCGTTGTCAGAAACTTCGATTTCTAATTGTTGAGAACTGTTACGGATATTTATTTTCACAACAGATGCTCCATATTTGACACTGTTTTCACAAAGATTTTTAATGACTGTTTCCATCAGGTTTTTATCATAGGGAAGCTTTTGTGAAACTGAATTTTCAAGTTTAAAATCAATATCAGAATAAGTAACCGCAAGATCCTGAATGAAAAAATCCCAGTCTTCAGGCTGTATGGCTGTCATCTCATCCGGTATTTCATTCTTATGAAGCTGGAACATCAGGCTTTCAAGCCGGGAAATCTGCCTGTCGATAAGAGGAAGTGTTTCAGGATTCCATTCTTTTTTTAATGCTTTTGAAGCTATTTTTAAAGTAGCGATCGGAGTTTTAAACTCATGTGAAATGTTATCCACAATGGTGTGGAGAACTTCTACCTGCTTTTGCTGCTGGATCAGATTTCTGATCGTGAAGATATAGAGCAGAAGGACTCCGGAAAGAAGTATAGCACAGCAAATAATCAGTAAAGTAAGCTCTTTGAAAACAATACTCTTTATATTCTTAATCTCAAAATCTGTCTGGGTTTTGACAAGAAAAGTATTTCTTTTTTCAACCTGACCTTTATCCGAATCATCTCTTTTGGTGGTTGAAGTTTCCCAACTTCCGTTACTTGCAATACGCGGCTTTTTAAGCTTATCCTGTGTCTCAAAAATAACAATAGGTTCTGTAATTATTTTTGTGCTGTCTGGCAGATGAACAATTGAAAGATACCGGATTCTTGCAGAAATCTCATATCCGTCTTTCTGGTAGCGGCTGTCAATATAATGGATCAGTCTTTCTCTGGCAGACTTTCTGTTTTCTATAAAATAATTCAGAAAATCCTTTTTATTGATCTCCTTATTATGATATTGTATAATGATTTCCTGAAGGGAGTCGTCATTTTTCTCTTTAGCTTCCTGAATGTCTTCCAGACCGTCTGTATAATTGGTAAGCCCGTCATTCACGGATCTGTAGATGTCCCTCTCTTTTACCTGATAGGTTTTATACATAAAGTAAACCTGTATTCCCAGTAAAAGGAGGAACAGGGCGGCAAAAACCGAAATCAGAATTTTACTCTTGGCTATCATTGAAACAAAGATAAAACTTTAACATTTTACTGAAATAGTATTTTTATCATTAACCTTTTATTAACCTGATGGTTAATGAGTTTTTGGTAATTTTAGAAAATTAATGACCATTTAATGAAAAAGACACTCATTCTTCTTATTCTGATGCTTGGGATGCAGATTAATGCGCAAACCCACCGCTTTATATATGAACTTCAATACAGATTTGAACCCAATGGTACAAGTTATGATAAAGAAGAAATGGTGCTGGATATCAATACGGAGGAAGTGAAATTTTATGAATTAGAATTTTTAGTAAGCGATTCCCTGAATATTCTTCACGGGGGAATTTCTTCTCAACATACCAGCCAGTCCGGACAAACCATTATCCGAAAAAGAAATTCCAATAAAAATAAAAACTTTGTTCAGATCATGATGATGCCTTATTATTATGTTTTTGAAACAGAGGATAATATCCAGTGGAAAATAGAGGCTGATACTAAAAAGATCAATAACTATAATTTACAAAGAGCAACTGCTGTGTTTGGAGGAAGAAACTGGACCGCGTGGTTTACGCCGGATATCAACATTCCTGAAGGACCCTATAAATTCAGAGGATTGCCGGGACTGGTTCTCTATGTGGAAGATGATAAGAAAGATTTTATATATTCTTTCTCCCGAAATAAAAATCTGCCAAAAACATACGATACAAAAAGCTTTCTTGAAAAACATTATTCACTGGATCCTATTGCCATTGACTTAAAAAAATGGGTAAAACTGAATCTGGAGTTTTACAATGATCCATATGCCAGAATGAGAACCGAATTTCAGCCGGACTGGAATGTCCGCATTAATGGGCAGCAAATCAAAAGCAAAGAAGAGTTTGCAGGTTTGACTAAACAAACGCAGATAGACATCAAAAAATATTATAATCCGATTGAACTGGATAAAGCCATTCCTTATCCATAAAAAAATATACTCTATTGATTTTAAAACCTGAATTTACGAATTCAGGTTTTGTTATTTTAAAGAAAAGACATTAACCTATCATTAACCCATCGTTAACCGAAATTCTCCCTTTCAATACAGATTTTTGTAGCCATAAAACAGAACAATGTTTTTGTTAGGATAAAAAATTGCCATGTATAAAATTCTTTTTTTTCTGTGTTTTCCGGTTTTGATTCTCGCCCAGAAACAAAAAGTTGGAGGAATAGTTACGAATACTGAAAATGAAAAGCTTTCGTCGGTAAAAGTTGAGCTGTATAATTCTCAAAACACATTAATTAAAGAATTAAAAACTGATGAAAACGGAAAATTTATACTGGAGGGAATAGCAGAACAGGAGGTAAAACTGGTAGTTAAAAATCAGGGATACTCTTTATTTGAGAAAAAACTTGATCTGACAAAACTTGAACCTCTGAATATTATCCTTAAAAAAGAATCTCAGGAAATAGAAGGCGTTGTAATGACGAAGCGTAAGCCTTTGGTGAAAAGAAAAGTAGACCGTCTGGAATTTAATGTTGAAAACAGTAATATTTCATCACTCAATGCCTGGGAAATTCTAAAAAATACACCGAGTGTCACCGTAAATAATGAGGTGCTCGGAGTAAAGGGAAGCACCGGAATTTTGGTGACCATTAATGATAAAAAGGTAATGCTGACGGGAGATGAACTGAAAAACCTTCTGGAAAATACACAGGGAGATGAAGTGAAATCTGTAGAAGTGATTACTAATCCGCCTGCGAAATATGAAGCTTCAGGAAGTGCAGTTCTCAATATCGTTCTGAAAAAGAATAAAATTGAGGGCTACCGGGGAATTCTCTCATCCAAATATGTGCAGACACAATATGCGAAAGGCGTTTTTGGTCTTTCCCAATATTATAAAAAAGATAAACTTTCCATTATGGGAAGCTATTATAGAGGGCTGGGAACATACTACCGGGAAGGAACAGACTATGTGAACTATCCGGAAAGCCAAACCCGATGGGTCAGTACGATGAACAGGAAGGATAAAAACTATAACCAGAATACCCTGAATTTTAATGTGGAGTATGAATTGGACAGCTTGACCAATGCAAGCCTCAACTATTCAGGGTATTTTTCTCCAAAATCCTTCGGAACCTACAATGTTCCTACACTGATCTATAATAATCAGGATATCGTAGAATCTAATTATACCACGATCAACGATCACCGCTCACGTTCCATTAATAACTCTGTAAGTTTTCAGATAGACCGGAAGCTGAATAAGAAAAGCAGTCTTTCGTGGATCAATTATTTTACCGGAAACAACGCCGATAAATACCAGAATGTAATCACCAGTCTGAACTTTGCAGGCCAGCTTCCAAAAGAAGATAATTTCCTTACAAAGAATAAAGCGGATGTTCAGCTGTATTCCACACAATTCGATTATCAGTGGAAAAATGATAAACTGGAGCTGGAATCCGGAGCAAAATATAGTTTTGTAAAGACCAACAGTCAACTTGATTTCTCTGATAATGAAAATGGAGTACTGCAATACCGCCCGGAAAAGAGCAGTATCTTTGATTATAAAGAACATAATTTTGCCCTGTATTCTTCACTAGCCTATAACATTGGAAAATGGACTTTCAAAGGAGGGCTTCGTGCAGAAATGACAGATCTTGAAGGCGTGGTCTCTGAACCTTATGAATTGAATAAAAGCAATTACTGGAAATTTTTCCCCACTTTTTACGCACAATATACCACAGAAAATAAACAGGAATTCGGTTTCTCTTATGGGAAAAGGATCAGCAGACCTTCCTATTCATGGTTGAATCCTGCGAAATCTTATTACAATCTGTTTTCATACTATCAGGGAGATCCGAAGTTAAAAGCAACAATCACCCATAATCTCAATCTTACCTATTCCTGGAAAGACTGGAATCTGGATCTGTATTACCGAAAAGAAATGTATCCGTCTATGGAAATTTCATATCAGGAACCCAGTACCAACAGCCTCATTTATTACTTCACGAATATTGAAAAAGGAGAAGCTTTCGGATTGAGTCTGTACAAAAACTTTCAGGTCAAACCATGGTGGAATATCATTATGTCTGAAAATCTTGAACACAATGAAAATTATTTCAAAGGTACAGACGGATTGCTGTATAAAAATAAAGTCTGGAACTGGGTCTCCAATATTTCAACAAGTTTTACCCTTGATAAAAACAACGATTGGAAGATGGAAATGGGACACCGCTACTATTCTCCAGGAATACAAGGGACTTTTAGAATTTCTGCGGCGTGGTCGGCATATTTTGTAATGAACAGAAAGTTCCTGAATAAAAAACTGGAAGCAAGTCTTATATTCACTGATGTTTTCAGAACAACAGGTCAGAAAGTCAGTACAAAATACGCGAATCAGGATAATTATTTCCTCGATTATACGGATGCTCAAGGCATCTCCTTTTCACTGAAATTCAACTTTGGAAATCAGTCTGTGAAAAATGCAAAAACAATAAAGAAAACTGCCGAACAAGATAGGCTGTAGAATAATATGATATAAACATCATTACAATAAGATATTATTATAAAAGAAATAACCTACTGATGTTACATTTTTGCTATTTTTGACACCTATCTTTAAAAAGGTCATTATGAAGAAAATTTTTTCCGGAATGCTGATGGTCGTTTCCTTACTGCAATTGTCTGCACAGGAACTCTATATGCCGAGGAATATCAAAAAAGCATATGAAAAAGGGACCCGTGATATCTCCGGAGCACCAGGTAAAAACTATTGGCAGAATAAAGGAGCCTACAATGTGGATGTGAGGGTGGACGCCAATACAAAAATAGTTTCCGGAAAAGAAACAATTCTCTATACAAACAATAGCCCGGATAGCCTGACTGAACTGGCCATACGTTTTGTGAATAACCTTCATAAACCGCAGTCGCCAAGATCAGGATTTGTGTCTAAAGATTTTCTATCTTCAGGGCTTAAGATCAAATCTTTCATTGTAAACGGTGAAAAATATGATGTCAACAGTGACGACTGGAGTACCGTTGAAAAAGTAAAATTAAAAACAGCTTTAAAATCTAAATCAAAAGCTGAAGTAAAAATTGAATGGGAATATCCGCTTTCAGTACAGAGTGGAAGAGAAGGACAGATAGATCCTGAAACATTCTATGTAGCCTATTCTTTTCCAAGAATTTCCGTGTATGATGATTATAACGGATGGGATATGCTTCCACACTCAGACAGACAGGAGTTTTATAACGACTTCAACGACTATAGTTTTGCCATCACCGCACCCAAGAATTTTGTAGTCTGGGCAACAGGAGATTTCCTGAATCCGGAAGCCGTACTTCAGCCGGAATATTTAAAAAGATACAAAGCTTCATTAAAAAGCGATAAAGTAATGCACATTGCGACAGAGCAGGAAATGAAGTCTGGTAAAGTAACCAAACCGAATAAATGGAATGTCTGGAAGTTTAAAGCCAGTCACATCACAGATTTCTGTTTTGCAATGAGCAACCATTATGTGTGGGATGCAGCAAGTGTTCAGTTGAAATCAAAAAGAGCAAGTGTTCAGGCAGGATATAAAAATGGGGCAAAGGATTTTGAGCACTATGTAGACTGGATGCGTTATAATCTTGATTGGTTCTCTAAAAACTGGCCGGGAGTAGAATATCCTTATAACGTAATGACTGCTATTCAAGGTTATGCAGATATGGAATATCCTATGATGATCAACGATACCAGTATTCCTGATGATCTTAAGGATGCAAGGCTGACAGCAGATCACGAAATTGCTCATACCTATTTCCCTTTTTATATGGGAATCAACGAAACAAGATATGCCTTTATGGACGAAGGATGGGCGACCACATTGGAATACCTTATAGGAATTGATGAAAACGGAGAAGCTGCAGCTAAGGAATTTTATAAAAATTTCCGTGTTAAAAAATGGATCAATGATCCATCTTCAGAACAGGATCAGCCGGTGATTACGATGAGTACGCAGGTAAGTGGAGCGGGATATGGAAACAATTCCTATGTGAAAGCATCATTATCTTATCTGGCTCTGAAAGATTATTTAGGAGATGAACTGTTCAAGAAGGCATTACATCATTATATGGACAACTGGAATGGAAAGCATCCGGTTCCATGGGATTATTTCAACTCTATGAATACAGGTTCAGGGAAAAATCTGAACTGGTTCTTCCAGAATTGGTTTTATACCAATAATTATATTGATTTAAAAGTAGCAGAAGCCTCTCAAATGAATGATATGCTCACCATAAACGTTACCAACGTAGGTGGATTTGCTATTCCATTTGATGCAATATTGTCTTATGAGGACGGAACCACAGAGAAGCTTCATTTCTCACCCTCTATTTGGGAGAAAAATCAAAAGATGACCGATCTTGTAATCCCCATTAAGAAAAAAGTGAGATCTGTACAGCTTGATGGAGATCTGTTTATGGACTATACACCGGACGACAACCGTAAAAACTTATAAAAATGAAAGCCTTCAGATTCTGGAGGCTTTTGTATTCTAAAAGTAAGCAGTTAATCTTAATCCTAATGTAATATAACTGATTTTTTCTTTAGCAATCAGGTTGTTAAGTTCCTGATCCAACTCATCACCTTCCTTAATTTCATCGCTGAAATGATAACGGATGGTGGAATTGATCATATTATAATCCGTATAAAAAGTAAGACCGAGTCCAGGATTGAATTTATAGGTCATAGAGGCTCCCGTATTCCAGCGGAAAGCAGGTTTAGGTTTGTATCTGGCTATCTGAAGTTCATGATTAGGAGCATCTATATTATCTCCTTTTACAAATACTTGTCCACTGGCAGTTGCAGCATATCCTCCGGTTGCTTTCAGCATAAGCTGCCATTTATCCGAAAACTCATGGGAATAATAAGGTCCGATACCCGCAGACAGAAAGCCCATGGATTGGGTTTTGATTTCATGGTCTCCAAAATCCTGCCCATCATCAAAGGTTATTCTTTGAGATTTAATAGGAAAGCTGCTGAAGGTTACATCTGCACCTACACCCCATTTTTTTGAAAAGAAATAAGCGCCTTCCAATCCGCCTTCAAACCCGATTTGTTTTTTGTCATCCAGTTCAGATTCCTTCAGGAAGTTGGTTGTCCCGAGTGCTGTACCCATTTTCAAAGCAAGAAAAGAAGGATAATCATTTCCCTGTATTCTTGATAAGATGCTTATATTATCCCCTTTATTCTTGTAAATTTTATCAATAAAAAAATACCCGAGTTCTGTTGATATAATTCCGATACCAGCTCCCGCAAGAATATCCGGAACCCAGTGTCTGTTATTTAAATTTCGACCAAGTCCTGTAATAGCGGCAGAACCATACCCTGCAATACTGTAGGCTGGGTTTACCATACCATATTCTTTGTGCAGAAAACTTGCATTGGTAAAAGCCATTGCAGCATGCCCTGATGGAAAAGAATTATTTTTGGACCCGTCCGGGCGTTCAACTTTTGCAGTATATTTAATAGAATTGACTAAAATAGCCATGATGACTAAACTTGTACCATAAGATAAAGTTGCTCTTCCAATATTATTCCGGCCCTTTACGCCTGCCAGTTTTAATCCGTAAACAGTTGCAGCCGGAGCGTACTGAAGATAATCATCAAATTTCACTTTGAAGTTAGGAAGATATCGGTTTCTTACCTCGCGGATATTCTCCTTTTCTCCCCATGTAGCAGCCGCAGCTGTAAAAAGAAGGGCAGGAGCCACTGATTTTTTCACCCATTCCTTTTTGAAAAAAGGTGTCTTCTCCTGAATGGCATAGCCGGAATTAATTAATGTAAGATCTTCCCTGAGATTTCGGGATTGGAGAGTATCCTGTGCCTTAATACAGGATAAGTGCAATAGTATTCCTAATGCTAATGCTAGTTTTTTCATCGTAGTGGTGCTGAAATTTAAGTCACGTAAAAATATTAAAAAAATCTATCTCAAAAATTGAGATAGACTATTTTAATGTTTTTATAATATTTAAACTATGGAGTTGATTATCTTAAACCAGATCTTGGTCCGGATGCTGCTACTACAGCCTGCATTCTTGTTTTTTGATTAGCAGAGAACATTACCATAGATTTGTCGTCTACATAATCCATATAGTTCATAAACATCTGAGAGCGGCTTACTCCTCCACAAATTCTGTTTAAAGGATAAGTAGGGTTTCCGTAGTTAGGGCCAGGAGATGTAGGAGTGTCATTAGAGTAATCTGTTTGGCAGCCTGTATCGGATGATCCCCAAAGGTGTGGTAGATTTAGGTAGTGTCCTACTTCATGAGTTACTGTTCTTCCTAAGTTGAACGGAGCGGAAGCACCGGTTTTTCCTATATACTGATAACCTATTACAAGACCGTCATACCATTGTCCTGCATTTTCCGGGTAATAAGCATATCCTAAAGTTCCTGGTTGGTTATTTTCGTCAAGTATTGAATTCACAACCCATATATTCATGTTTTTAGTCACATCAGTAGCATCAATACCACCTGTGCTTGCCTTTTTCATTTGTTCAAGATCAGATCTCCAGCCTGTTTTTGTACTTTGTTTACGATTGGTAGCAACTAATTTGAATCGGATTTTTACATCTCCTGCCGCTGAAGGCTGAAATGCCGAAGGAATTTTATTGATGTCAGAATTGGTAGCACCATAATCAGCATTCAGTACAGCAATTTGTTCAGCGATTCTTGCATCGGAAACATTTTGAGCGGAAGTGTTGTAAATTACATTAAAAACCACCGGAATCTCAACAGTTCCATCTGCAAGAACTTTTCCCAATTTAAGGTTTTCAGTAAATTTTTCAGTACTGAACTCAATGTCTGCCATTTTTTGTTTTAGCGCAGGATTTTTCAGAAGCATTGCCTGTCTTATTCCTTCTGAAGGACAGCTTCTTTTAAGAGCACTTGGAGCGGAGGTTTCCTGATCCAGGGGCGTTTCATTTTGATTACTTAAGTTGTCAGTGTTACATGCCGACATAAAGCCCAGAACCAGGGCTCCGAATAAGAATTTTTTCATATCGTTATAATATAATTTGGTTGAGGTTGTGAAATTATATTATTTGAAATTGATATGCAAATTATTTTGTAAAATATTTGATAAATGTTTATTTAATGGTTGTTTTAGTTGCGTTTATTGTAACTTAATTTAACTTTTATTGAATTTTAATTAATTTAATTAATTTGTTTTATATTTCACGCTTAAGTGTGTTTTTTAAGTGTAAATAATTTTATATTCTACATAATTTGTAGGATATTATTCTTTAAAAATTTGTCCATGGAAATATCTTAAAAAACATAATTAAAGCCATATGTTTCTTCCATTATTTTGTTTTTTTTTACTGAATTATTTGTTTTTAAAGAAATAACTTAAGCTTATTTCAGGCTTTTTATGTGAATAAATTGCCTGAGCTACTACATAGAATCGTATTTCTGAATTTTAATCTAGAAGATGGGTACAAAAAAATCTATCCCGTTTTGTGGGATAGATTTTAAAATATAAGTAAAAAAGATGTTTTAATTAATATACTCTCAACCCGGATCTTGCTCCTGAAGAGGCCACTACAGACTGCATTCTTGTTTTTTGCCCTGATGAGAACATGAACATAGCTGCGTCATCTACATAATCCATATAGTTCATAAACATTACAGATCTTTGTACACCGCTGCAAGTATTGTATAGAGGATAAGAAGGCTTTCCGTAATTTGCTGTAGTTTGTGTAGGAGTATCACTTACCAGGTCATTTCCGCAATTAGCATCTCCCCAGATGTGTCTTAAGTTTAAATAATGTCCTACTTCATGGGTTGCTGTTCTTCCCAGGTTGAAAGGCGAAGATGCACCGGTTTTTCCAAAATATGGAGCAGCAATTACAACACCGTCATTCCAGAGACCTGCAGATTCAGGGAAAGTTGCATATCCGAGAATTGTACGTCCCTGACTGGTCATTTTGCCTACCACCCATAAATTTAAATAATTAGTAGGATTAGTTGCGTCAATTCCTCCTTTAGAGGCTTTTTTCATATCATCATTGGTAGCCCAGCTGGTTTTTGAAGTAGATTTTCTAACAGTATTCACCAGTCTGAATTTTACTTTCGTGTCACCAGAACTTACAGTTTGGAATTCGGTTGGAATTTTGCTGGCATCACTGTTGGTGCCGGAATAATCAGCATTTAATACCGCAATTTGCTCAGCAATTCTTGCGTCAGAAACGTTTTCAGCTGTAGTTTTGTAGATGACATTCATTACAACTGGAATTTCTACAGTACCATCAGCTAGAACTTTTCCAAACTTTATATCATTGGCGAATTTTTCTGTATTGGTTTCTAATGCTGCAAATCTTTGCTGAAGTTCAGGACTTTTTTTCAAGGCTTCCTGTCTGATTTCCTCAGAAGCACAGCCTCTTTGAGCAAAGCCTGCTGTAGTTACTGCTTCGTCAGTTGTGTTTTCATTTTGATTGGTGATGTTGTCATTGTTACATGCAGACATTACACTGAGCATAAGAGCTCCAAATAATAGTTTTTTCATATCAAAAATCATTTAGGTTGAGGATGTGAAAATATATTATTTAAAATTGATATGCAAATGTTTTTTAAATTTATTTATTAAATCAATATGTATTACTGTGTTTTATTGATTTTAATTTATAATTATATTGAATGTTTTAAATTTTAATCAATTTCATGTGGTTTGTTAGCGCATTTTATGGTTTTGTGTTTTTTTTAAGAATAAATTTCGCTTAAATTTATTTTTTTAAGAATTTTTTCGTGATTAAAGTTTAGTTTGCAAAGCCATTTTTAATAGCGAAAACAGCGAGCCCAACACGGGTTTTCAAATCCAGCTTTTCACAAAGCTGATCGCGGTAGCTTTCTACTGTTCTTGGGCTGCAGCACATTCTGTCTGCAATTTCCTTATAGCTGAGTTCTGTTACGGTGTACTTTAGAAATTCTTTTTCTCTGTCAGAAATTCTTACGGCAATTTCAGTTTCTGATTCTTTATTAAGATTAGAGAAAATAATTTTTGATGCCCAGTCCGGATAAAAGAAGCCATCACTGTTCAATCGGGTAAGAGCTGTTTCCAGATCTCTTGGGTGTGTGTTTTTTAGTAGATAGCCTTTTGCACCGCTTTTGATCATTTTAATCACGCTGTTGTCATCTCCCTGCATACTAAGCGCCATGATTTTAATACCGGGGTGATTTTTTGTAAGCCAGGCAGCGGTTTCAAAACCATCCATAATCGGCATACTGATGTCTAAAAGAATAATATCAGGAATTGAATTGCCTTCTTCAAGTTTTTGGATGAGGTCTTTTCCGTTTTCGCATACATAGATTACTTCAAATTCATTGAAATTTCCAATAATCCCTTCCAGAGCCTTGGCTATAAGTATATGATCGTCAACAATTACAATAGATTTCTTCATGACTGTTTTTTTAAGATAATATTGAGTTGGGTTCCCGTATTTTCATGGCTTTCCATGTGAAAACTGGCTCCTATGATTTCTGCTCTGTTTTTCATATTGGTAAGACCTATTCCGTTGGACTTAATCTGCGAAGTATCAAATCCGGTTCCGTCATCACGAATATTAAGTTCCCAAAGGATATCTTCAGAGGTATTGAGGGTGATAAAAATATTTTTACAACCGGAATGTTTTATACTATTCTGAATAAACTCCTGGGTGATTCTGAGCAATACATTTTTATGAACAAAACCTAAGTCGAGTTGCTTAAAATTATGTTCAAAGCTTACATGACACTTTTTGAAAGAATTGGTATTGTCTACCTCCTCCTGTATCAAAGTTACAATTTCCT
Source organism: Chryseobacterium sp. D764 (assembly GCF_019317325.1). Classification (NCBI taxonomy): domain Bacteria; kingdom Pseudomonadati; phylum Bacteroidota; class Flavobacteriia; order Flavobacteriales; family Weeksellaceae; genus Chryseobacterium; species Chryseobacterium sp. D764. The sequence continues at coordinate 3,897,690 of NZ_CP079219.1, forward strand.
TCTGGTTGATGTTGTCATCAGTCAGTGTTTTTGACAAACTTCTAAGATCTTGCAATGACTGGTTGATGATCTGAGATACCTGATCAATTCTTTCGTTTGCTTCAGGAACCTTATTTTCATAAAGCATCTGCTGTACATAGAGACTTACCAGTGTCAGTTTTTGACCGATGTTGTCATGCAGTTCCCGACCGATCTGCTGCATGGTGGCTTGTTGGATCTCCAGTTGGGTAGACAAAAGCTCTCTCTGATGAAGTTCATTTTTCATCTCGATTTCATTCAGATATTCTCTTTTTCGCTGTCTGTAACTTCGGATATAGATTAATACAGCTGTTACAAACATCACAAAGAGTATGTTGAATAGAATGATAACTATTAAGAGTTCTGTTTTCCCCATATAAATGAACTTGCAAATAAGATATACATCACTGAAACTGAGATCAGGAAATAACTGAAATAGATATCCCAAATTTCCTTGTATTTTACCAGAAGTGATAAAAATGCCATGAAGGGTAATGTTCCTATATATGATAGCGTAATTCCAAGATTAATATAAAACATTTTGTTTTTATTGAAATTGAGAATCTCTTGTGAAGTAATTTGTTTGTAATACTCCATGATTACCAAAAGCATCAAAATAAGACAGCCAAAAGTATAGTTGAAAGCAAATACAATTTTACTTTTGGAAAAATATAATTCATTGGGAATAAATGAAAGCAGATATAAAATGGATATTATCCAAAATAGCTTGGGCTTTCCTAAAGATTTCGCAGCATATAGCCAGTAAAAAAATATAAACTGGATTGGCATTAAAAGATAGTTATAGTACTGAGCTTTGGTAAAATGAACAAAACTTCCCCACTTGCCATAAGCTTCCCCAAGAAAAATAAATACCAGATAAAACACAAAAAGTTTCCAATGTTGTTCTTTTAAACGGTTATAATGGAAAATTGCTATGACTGCAGCAAGTCCTTCAGCCCAAAGCAGACTTTTTTGTGCAAATTCCTGGAATTCTGTCATACAGTTCTAAATATGATATATTTACAATTAATAAGACTGACCGATAGGAGCTTTTGGCGGGACAAGTATTCCGTTATTTTCTCCAAGACTGGTATCATCATCTTCTCCCGTGACTTTGTTGGATTTGTTGGCTAATGCAAAAGATTTTCCTTCTGCACTTTGAAAAGGATTGAAATCATAATCAATAAGTTCTCCTGTTTCATCGGCTTTTTTTAATGTTGGGACCATTACTAGAGTGTGCCTTCCTGCGTATTCTATCGGAACAGGGTGTGATTCCATAATAGACCAGTTTTCCTGTTTCGGATAAGTAGCATAATAAAATCTGATCCCTAAATCTTCCGTAGATGTAGCTGGGTTTGCTTTGGCGGCTTCAGCTTCAATATTGGCAATAAAACTTTTTAATTTCGGAAGGTCAAACCAAATGGAATGAGCGTCATCTATTCCTAATGCGGTATTAATCGCATTGAGATGATTTTGACGGTAATTGTCAATCAGAGCCTGGATAAGACTATTTGACATTGTTCCAGGTTGTAGCGGATTATTTGATTCTGTATTCATAGCTTAGCAGTATTTTACGGATGAAATTCAATTAATATGCAAATCTCGGAAAAAATATGCTAGAAAATGTATTCGCGAATAGGGAATTATACTGTTATTTTTACCGTGTTTTTACGGATTGTATGTGAAGTATAATAGTTTTGGGAGAAAGAAAGGCCAGATTGATCCCATAAAAAAACGGAGAAGATCTCCGTTTATATTAAATACATCCGTAATGTTTTGGATCCCTGCAGATTAACCCTGCTGTGCAACATAGGCCGATAGGGCAGTTCCAGTACTCATCACATGATATCATTGATGGAAGTACTCCGCCTTCAATTTTCTTTAATTCGTTTCTTTTTAGCTTTTTCATACTGATTTTGGTATTAGTTATTGATTTGTAAGCTAAATATAGTATTATTTCACTTACCAAGGATAAAAAAAGATGTTGAATTATTAGGCAGAAAAAAATTATTAAGAAGAATCCCAAAGACTTTTTATTTCAAAGGTGTGGACTATTCCTGCATTTTAAAGTCGCGGATGTTAATTAATTGTAGTGTTTTGTCATTGATTTTCAGTTCTATTCGTGAGGTTACCGTCCAATAGGTTACAAACCATATAGAAACCTTGTCATCATTTTTAAATTTTTGAATGGTTTTCTGGGCATATTTTAAATAATTTGCTGTCATTTCTTTGGCCTGAATATCGCTTATCCCGTCATTATTCCTTTTGATATTATTAAGTATATATTGTTGTATTAATTGGTCACTGGCTGCAATCACCTTGGCTTTGCTGTGTTTGAAGTCTTTTTCCCAGTCAGCTTCAAACAAAAGTTTTCCAATAACATTATATTCTTTTGAAAGTCCCGTTATCTCTTTTTCAGCTCCTTCCTGTGACGGAAGAATGAAGGAATCGGTTCTTTTCAGTTGTCCATTGCTGTTGAAGTATTGATTAGCTGTAGCAATTTTTTTATTATGAAGATATTCACTGTCTGTATCTTTTGCAAATGAATATTCTATTGTTAAATCTTTATTATTGAAAAGAATCAGTTTTGAATCATCAGAATAGTAAAAATCATATCCTTTCCTGTTCATGGTGAAGTAGGCATATTGCAGATAATATTGTCTGTTACTTTCTGCATTCTGAAGCACTTCTTTGGTAATTGCAGATGGATCAACTCCTTTTCTGATCCATTCCTGTCTTATGATCTCGTGCTTTATGATATTTACACTATCCAGTTTTCTTTTTGAATAATAGAATCTGCCTTCATGAACAATATCAGGGTTATGTTTTATTGCATCAAGATATTCTGTACGCATATTCTGGTAATCGGTGAGTGAAAATGGAGATGTCAGTTTATTCTGAGCGTTGACCAGAAGTGAGATCAAGAAAAATGATAAGGTGATTAATTTTATATACATCAGCAAAAAAAATAGTTTTTAAAAGTAGAGAAAAAAAATAAGTGCTGCAGATTTCTCTACAGCACTTATCCACAAAAATAATGTATATGAAAAAAACTATTTTATTGTTCAGTAGGTCTGAAAACCAAACCGGTTTCTACAAAATAATCCAGTGTGATTCTGTCTCCGTCATTTACTTTACCGGCAAGAATCTCTTTAGACAATTTGTTCAGAACCTCCTGCTGAATCACTCTTTTCAATGGTCTTGCCCCGAAAGCAGGATCATAACCTTTATTCATCAGATAATCTACAGCATCCTGAGTGAAAGTCATAATGATGTTTCGTTTCGATAACATTTCATTAAATCCTCTCAACTGATACTGAACGATTTTTCCGATTTCTTTTTTTCTTAAAGGCTGGAACAGTACAATTTCATCAATTCTGTTCAGGAATTCCGGACGCAGGGTTTGTTTTAAAAGATTAAAAACTTCATCTTTTGTTTTGTCCACAATTTCATCCTGATTTTCCTCTGTAAGATTCTCAAAATTCTCCTGAATAAGGTGTGAGCCTAAATTCGAGGTCATAATGATGATTGAATTTTTGAAATTTACCACACGTCCCTTATTGTCTGTCAGACGTCCGTCGTCCAAAACCTGAAGCAGGGTATTGAAAACATCCGGATGGGCTTTTTCGATCTCGTCCAAAAGCACTACAGAATAGGGTCTTCTTCTTACCGCTTCAGTCAATTGTCCGCCTTCGTCATATCCTACATATCCCGGAGGTGCTCCTACCAATCTTGAAACACTGTGACGTTCCTGATATTCACTCATATCAATTCTCGTCATATTGTTTTCATCATCGAATAAGAATTCTGCCAATGCTTTTGCAAGCTCGGTCTTACCAACTCCGGTTGTCCCCAGGAATAAGAAAGATCCGATAGGCTTTTTATCATCGCTCAATCCGGCTCTGTTCCTTCTGATAGCATCAGCAACTGCCTGAATCGCTTCATCCTGCCCAACCACTCTGTGGTGGAGTTCAGATTCCAGGTTTAATAATTTATCTCTTTCGGATTGTAATAATTTAGTTACAGGAATACCTGTCCATTTGCCAATCACTTCAGAGATATTTTCTGCAGTAACTTCTTCTTTGATCAGTTCATTCTGATGGTTTTGCATTTCAAGCTCCATCTTGGTAAATTCTTCCTCCTTTTCACGAAGTTTTCCGTATTGGATTTCCGCTACTTTTGCATAATCTCCAGATCTGGAAGCTCTTTCTGCTTCATGTTTCAGAGATTCAATATCTTTTTTGATCTGGGTAAGATCTTCACTTTTCTGTTTTTCTTTCAGCCATTTCGCATTGATCTCATTTCTCTGTTCGGAAATTTTAGCAATATCCTCTTTCAGATGATCAATTTTGGTCTGGTTGCCTTCCCTTGAAATGGCTGCCAATTCAATTTCCAGCTGCATCAGTTTCCTGTCAAGAACGTCCAGCTCTTCCGGCTTGGAATTGATTTCCATTCTCAGTTTGGCAGAAGCTTCATCAATAAGGTCGATCGCTTTATCCGGTAAGAAACGGTCTGAAATATATCTTTGAGACATTTCCACAGCAGCAATAATTGCCTCATCTTTGATTCTTACCTTATGGTGAGCTTCATATTTATCTTTAATACCACGAAGGATGGAAATAGCAGATTCAGTATCCGGTTCTTCCACCATTACTTTCTGAAAACGTCTTTCCAGCGCTTTATCTTTTTCAAAATACTTTTGGTACTCATTCAAAGTAGTTGCTCCAATTGCTCTCAATTCACCTCTTGCCAAAGCAGGTTTTAAAATGTTGGCAGCATCCATCGCTCCTTCACCACCGCCGGCACCCACCAATGTGTGGATTTCGTCGATGAAAAGTATAATCTGTCCATCAGCTTTGGTGACTTCATTCACAACGGATTTCAGACGCTCCTCAAACTCACCTTTGTATTTGGCTCCGGCGATCAAAGCTCCCATATCCAATGAGAATAACGTTTTATCCATCAGATTTTCAGGAACGTCACCGTTGATAATTCTGTGGGCAATTCCTTCGGCAATGGCTGTTTTACCTACACCCGGCTCCCCGATAAGGATTGGGTTGTTTTTTGTTCTTCTGGAAAGGATCTGTAAAACCCTTCTGATTTCTTCATCACGCCCGATTACAGGGTCCAGTTTGCCTTCTGCCGCTAACTCGTTGAAGTTTTTAGCATATTTATTTAAGGACTGGTATGTTTCTTCTGAGCTAGCAGAAGTTGCTTTACTTCCTTTTCTTAATTCTTTGATAGCACCTTCCAGCAGATTTTTGGTTACACCCATATCTTTCAGCATCTTGGATACTTCAGAGCTGGTCTCCAAAAGAGATAGCCATAAATGTTCAATCGTTACATATTCGTCACCCATTTTCTTAGCGATATTGGGTGCATCCAGCAATACTTTGTTGGCAGATTGTGAAAGGTAAATGTTTCCTCCCTGTACTTTTGGAAGTTTTTCTAAATTTTCACGGTTACGCTCTCTTACTAAATTGGCATCTGCTTCAGATTTTTTAAGTAAGAAAGGCGATATATTTTCATCTACCTGGAAGATTCCTTCAAGGAGATGTTGAGGTTCGATACTTTGGTTGCCCAATTCCATAGCAATCTGTTGTGCTGCCTGGATGGCTTCCTGTGATTTTACTGTATATTGGTTCAAGTTCATATTTTATATATTTTTGGTAATGATTTGTTCAAAGTTTAGTTTTTAAAAAACATCAAGAAACTAAATTTTAAGGCTCAGTTTCTTAATGTCATCAATTATTTAATCATTTATTCGATGACTATATCGCAAAAACTGTTCAATTATTAAATTTATAAAAAAATAGGACAAATTTTCCGGATATTGTATTTTTAACGGAAAATTAACTTGACAAAATTTCCGATTTCGTAATTATTTCTTTGAAATTCATGAACAAATAGTCAGAATCAGGTAAAATAGCCAATCAATGAAACTGAAGTTGAAGAGCCTTGTGCTTTTTATGATCAAAAAAGGAGCAGTTTAAATCAGAATAATTACTTTTGCATTTTACCAGATGGAACTAAAAGAAAAACAGAGAAAAATATTAGACGTAGCAGTAGAACTTTTCAAAGAGAAAGGGTATATGGGAAGCTCAGTAAGAGACCTGGCTACGAAACTCAATATCAAAGCAGCATCGCTGTACGCACATATCCGTTCAAAGGAAGAAATTCTGGAATGGATTTGTTTTGGCATTGCTCAGGAGTTTTTTGATGAGCTTCAGGAAGTAAAAAATACAGATATTACTCCAAGAGAAAAACTAAATCTGTTACTGGATAAGCATCTGTCTGTTGTTCTTAAAAACCGTGATGTCACTCATATTTATTCTAATGAATGGAGACATCTGGAAGAAAAGCTTCCCGAGTTCGTAGAGTTAAGAAAAAATTATCAGCAGGAAGTTGAAAAACTCATTTCTGAGATCTACAGTGCAGAAAACTGGGAACTGAAATCACCATCATTTACAACAAGATTTATTCTTCATACTTTAAACAATTCTTATTTCTGGTTCAAAAGAAGCAGTGATTCTACTGATGAAATCACTGAAGAAATCAGGGAGAAAATCCTTTTTGGATTACTTGGAAACCAGAAGATATAGTCTTTCGCAAGTAGAAATCATTAGTACATTTTACATTATACTTTTTACAAGAAAAGAAATCCCGCGTTACTTTTCTTATTTAGAATCATTCAAAATATGACAAAAGTCATAAAAATTTTGCCAGCTTATAAAATCTTTTTAAATTTACACCTAACAAATGTTAGTTAGTTTTATGGATTTTTCAGTTGAATATCTGGAGCTGGGTCAGTTGAGACAGCTTCAATCCGACCGGTTGATGAGTTTGATCAGCTATTTGGGGGAGAAGTCGGAATTTTATAAAAAGAAATTTGATGAATTACAAATATCTCCACAGGATATAAGGTCGATTGAAGATATCAGGAAACTTCCTATTACTTACAAACAGGATTTAAGAGATAACTACCCATTTGGTTTATTTACCGTTCCTAAAAATGAGCTTCAGCGTATTCATTGCTCAAGCGGAACAACAGGAAAGCCAACGGTGGTAGGATATACAAAAGAAGATGTGGACCTTTTCAGTGAAGTGGTGGCCAGATCTTTACATGCTGCAGGAGCGAAACCGGGAATGCAGCTGCACAACGCTTATGGGTATGGAATTTTCACAGGAGGATTAGGGCTTCATTACGGAGCAGAGAAACTTGGAATGAGTGTTCTTCCTATTTCGGGAGGAATGACGGCGAGACAGGTAGATCTGATTGTAGATTTTAAGCCGGAAGTGATTTGCTGCTCTCCATCATATGCTTTGACTATTGCAGATGAATTTGCCAGAAGAGGAATTTCTGCAGATGAAATCAGTCTTCAATATGCTGTGTTAGGCTCAGAACCATGGACGGAAATTATCAGAGGTCATATTGAAGAAAAATTAGGGGTTCATGCAACCAATATCTATGGGTTGAGCGAAATTATCGGCCCGGGAGTTTCAATGGAGGATTTCGAGGAAAAAGGAGGTTCTTATATCTGGGAAGATCATTTTTACCCTGAAATTTTAGATCCGGTTACCAAACAGCCGGTTCCTTTTGGAGAAGAAGGGGTGTTGGTGATTACAACGTTAACGAAAAAAGCAATGCCGCTTCTTCGTTACTGGACCAATGATATCACAAGCCTTTATTATGATGAAAATGCTAAAAGAACGATGGTGAAAATGAAACCCATTGTCGGAAGAGCAGATGATATGCTGATTGTAAGAGGTGTAAATGTCTATCCAAGCCAGATTGAAGAGGCTTTCTCTTATGTGGAAGGAGTAGTGCCTAATTATTATCTAACGCCTATCGAAAAGGAACATATGTGTATCGCTTTGGATATTGATGTTGAAATAGACGATGAGCTGGTAAAGACGCAGAAAATAGAAGCAAATACCGATGATTATTTTAATTTTGTCGGGAACTTTGGAAAAAACATAGAAAACGAAATAAAAAAACGGGTAGGAATCACAACGAAAGTGAAAGTTCATGCCCAGGACAGCCTGCCAAAGTGCGAAGGTGGAAAAATTAATAGAATACTTAAAAAATAATGAATTCATTTTATAAACTTAAAACAGTTAAAGTTCAGAAAGATACTTCCGAAGCAGTCAGTGTGGCGGTAGAAATCCCTGAAGAACTGAAAGATAAATTCAGGTTCAAACAAGGGCAGTATCTGAATTTCCGAATGATGATCAACGGAAATGAAGAAAGACGTTCTTACTCTATCTGTAATGCTCCGAGCGAGAAAAGCAATACGCTGGAAGTATTGGTAAAGCTGCTTGAAGGCGGAAAAGTATCAGGCTATTTCAATGAGCATCTTCACATGGATGAAATCCTGGAAGTAATGCCTCCGATGGGTAGTTTTAATACCTCTTATCATCCTACAAACGTAAAAACTTACGTTGGTTTGGCTGCAGGAAGCGGAATTACTCCTGTTTTATCCAATATTAAAGAAAGCCTTTATCAGGAACCCAACAGTACTGCTTACCTGTTTTACAGCAACAGAAGTATGAATCATATTTTAAGGAAAGCGGAAATTGACAGATTGGTAGAACATTTCAATGGCAGACTGAAGGTGATTTACCTGGTAAGCCGTGAAAAACATGAAGATCCTGTTTTTGAAGGAAGAATTTCTTCCGAGAAATTGGAACAGTTATTTGAAAGATATACAGATATTGATGTAAGAGAAGCTACCTATTTCATTTGCGGACCTGCAGAAATGATTAAAGGGATTGCAGACTACCTGAAAAAAGATAAAAAAGTACCTGCTATCCAGGTATTATTTGAATATTTCACTGCTCCTGATGAAGAAAATACGGAGGAAATGAGTGATGAATTCAAGGCAATTGCCAATATTGAAAGTATGGTAACGGTAATTATTGATGATGATGAATATTCGTTCCACCTTAATTCTAAAAAAGAGAGTATCTTAGATAAAGCATTGAAAGACAATCTTCCTGTACCTTTTGCATGTAAAGGAGGAGTGTGCTGTACGTGTAAAGCGGAAGTTTTGGAAGGAGAAGTTTTCATGGAGAAAAACTACGCGCTTACCGAAGAAGAAGTAGCCAGAGGCTTCGTTCTTACCTGTCAATGTCACCCGACAACGAATGTGGTGATGCTTAATTATGATGTTTAATTTTTTGTAAAATGTAAAACGTATAATGTAAAACGTATATCGAAAATACATTGTACAACCGACATTTTACTTTAGTACAAAAAACAAAAAAATGGACTTAGAAAAATTTGTACAATATGTACATGACGAAAATAAAGTAGAACCAAAAGATGTAATGCCCGATGATTACAGAAAATTATTGGTTCGTCAGATTTCACAGCACGCCCATTCTGAAATTGTAGGAATGCTGCCGGAAGCCAACTGGATCTCCAGAGCTCCTTCATTGAGAAGAAAAATGGCTCTTTTAGCAAAAGTTCAGGATGAGGCAGGCCACGGTTTATACCTTTATTCTGCAACAGAAACGTTAGGAAACGGAACTATCAGAGCTGATAGAGACGCTACTTATGATGATATGCTGGAAGGAAAAGCAAAGTACTCAAGTATCTTTAATTATCCAACGCTAAGCTGGGCGGATATCGGTGCAATCGGCTGGCTGGTAGATGGTGCAGCCATTATGAATCAGGTAATGCTGATGGGGAATTCTTACGGTCCTTATTCCAGAGCGATGGTGAAAATCTGTAAAGAAGAATCTTTCCACCAAAGACAGGGATATGAGATTCTAATGGCACTTTGCCGTGGTACCAAACAGCAGAAAGAAATGGCTCAGGCTTCATTAAACCGTTTCTGGTGGCCGGCTCTAATGATGTTCGGACCTAATGATGACAGCTCGCCAAACTCTAAGATCTCTATGAATTACAGAGTAAAAAGAGAAAGTAATGATAACCTTCGTCAGAGATTTATCGACGTTACTGTTTCTCAGGCTGAATTCTTAGGATTGACTGTTCCGGATAAAGACCTGAAATGGAATGAAGAAAGACAACATTATGATTTCGGAGAACTTCCCTGGGATGAATTTATGGAAATCTTAAAAGGAAACGGACCTTGCAATAAAAAGCGTATCGAAACCAAGAGAAAAGCTCAAAGAGAAAACTCTTGGGTAAAGGAAGCAGCAGCAGCTTTTGCAGAAAAACAACAAAAAGAAGTAATATAATAATGTAACAATATACCAATGTAGAAATGTAACAATCATTGTCATGCTGAGCTTGTCGAAGCATCTCATTGTTAAACTGGTACATTGATACATTGTTAAATTAATTTGACTATGGCAAATTTAGATATGTGGGAAGTGTTTATTCAAACTAAACCGGGATTATCTCACAAACACGTTGGAATTGTACAGGCACCAACAGCAGAAATGGCTTTGCAGAATGCAAGAGACGTTTATACAAGAAGAAAAGAAGGAACTTCTGTTTGGGTAGTTCCAAGTAAATATATTGTGACTTCGGAAGGTGTGGATAAAGAAGCATTCTTCGATCCGGCTGATGACAAGCTATACCGTCACCCGACGTTCTATGATATTCCAAACGATGTAAAAAATATGTAATCAATAAAGATTGTAAGATGTGAGAGATCAGATACCAGACTTTTGTCAATCTGAAATTTAACGTCTGAAATCTGAAATTTACTAAACAATGAACCCATTATATAATTATTTATTAAAACTCGCAGACGACAGTTTCATTATGGGACAGCGTTTGTCTGCATGGTGTGGTGAAGGTCCTTATTTGGAGGAAGATATTGCATTGACAAACATTGCGCTGGATGAACTAGGACAGGCTAATAACTTTTATGTTTATGCTTCAAGAGTAATAGACAATGGTAAAAGTGAAGACGATTTAGCCTTTTTAAGATACGAACACGAATATGTAAATGCACACTGGACGGAACTTCCAAACGAAGATTATGCTCAGACCATTCTGAAAGTGTACGTTTTTTCAGTGTATCAGAAACTGATGTACGAGGCATTGTCAAACTCTGCAGATGAAGAACTTTCGGCTATAGCACAAAAATCATTAAAAGAAGTAAGATATCATTATACTCATGCTGCATCCTGGATGAAAATCTTCGCACAGGGAACAGAAGAAAGTAAATTCCGTGTCGTAAAAGCAATTGAAGATATCTGGGAATATACAAAAGGTCTTTTTGCCAAAACAGAAGGTGAAGATGATCTTATTGCTTTAAACATCGTTCCGAATGCAGATGCTCTTTACGAAGAATTTCTTGTCATTACGAAGAAAGATTTTGCTGATTTCGGTTTAGAATATCCTGAAAACCCCTTCATGCAGCCTAAATCAAGAACAGGATGTCATACAGAATATTTCGGATTTATTCTTTGTGAGCTTCAGTATATGCAGAGAGTGTATCCTGGATGTACCTGGTAATAAGTCATGAAGAAGATGCTTCTGGGGATATTGGCTTTTTTTCTTGCAGCATATGTGATAGTATGTGTTGGAATCTATTTCTATCAGGAGAAAATTATTTTTTATCCTGAAAAATTACCGGAAAACTATAAATTTAAATTTGAGGGTGATTTTGAAGAAATAACAATCAAAACACAGGATAATAAGCATTTGAACTCTGTTCTGTTTAAAGCTCAAAACCCAAAAGGAGTCATCTTTTATCTTCATGGAAATGGAGGATCAATAAATGGCTGGGGAGAAGTAGCTCAGTTATATCGCAGTATGAATTATGATACGTTTATGCTTGATTATCGGGGCTACGGAAAAAGTGAAGATAAAATTAATAGTAAAGATCAGCTTTTCTCGGATGTTGAAAGTGCTTACAAAGAGCTTTTGAAAAAATATCCGGAGAACAAAATTATTATTTTAGGATATTCTGTAGGAACAGGGCTGGCTGCAAAATTAGCATCAATGCATAACGCAAGATTATTGATTTTACAGGCACCTTATTATAGTATAGAAGATGAAATGAGTCAGAAATTCTCATTTCTTCCGAAATTTCTACTGAAATATAATTTTGAAACTGGTGAATATTTAAAAAACGTTAAGTCGCCGGTAGTTATTTTTCATGGTGATAAAGATGAGGTTATTAATTATAAAGCATCTTTAAAACTTAAAGATAATTTCAAAAAAGATGACAGCTTGATTATATTAAAGAATCAGTCTCACAACGGAATAACAGATAATTTGGATTATCAGAACAGAATGAAAGTAATTCTTGATTCTGATAAAAAATAAAATATGAATCAGCTTTTAGATTTATTAAAAACAATTCCCGATCCGGAAATTCCGGTTATTGATATTGTAGAATTAGGAATTGTAAGAGATGCACAGGTCACAGGTGAAAATACATGTGAAGTAATCATTACGCCTACTTATTCTGCCTGTCCTGCTATGTTTACCATTGAGGAGGATATTATCAAAATGATGAAAGAAAACGGTTGGGATGCAAAAGTAGTGACCAAGATGTTTCCGATCTGGACAACAGATTGGTTAACGGATGAAGCGAGGGAAAAACTCCGTGTCTACGGAATCACACCTCCCGAAAAAGGAGCAGACGAACATCACATCGGAAAACCGAAAAAATGTCCGCGCTGTGGTTCTGAGCATACCAAACAGATCAGCAGATTTGGATCTACCTTGTGTAAGGCATCTTATCAATGCTTAGACTGTCTGGAGCCATTTGATTATTTTAAATGTCATTGATGAGTAATCAACCAATCTGCATAAACTTTACGCCTATGCAAAGCATAACGAAGGATTTGTTAGATTGTCAAATTATTAGACTGTTACATTAATTTATATTGTTAAATTAGTGCGTCGTTAAATAATAAATTAATAAAAACTATGTATACACAACTTGATATTGAAACGCATTTTGACGGGAAGCTTAAAATCGCATATCTTAATCAACCGGAAACAATGAACGCCCTTACCAAGCCGGCTTTATCAGATCTTAGAGATTTTGTTAAAGAATGCAGTGAAGACGAAACGGTAAGATGTGTTGCTATTTCCGGAAGGGGAAGAGCGTTTTGCTCAGGTCAGAATCTGGATGAAGCCTTTGTGGTAGGTAAAGAACACCATGATCATGACATCATTAGAAAAATTGTGGTAGACTATTATAACCCTTTAGTGTTAGAAGTTACCCGTTGCAAAAAACCGGTTATCGCTTTAGTAAACGGTCCTGCAGTGGGAGCTGGAGCAATGTTGGCTTTAATCTCTGACTTCGTTTTAGCGAATGAGAAAGCATATTTTGCTCAGGCATTTTCAAATATCGGTTTAATTCCTGATACAGGAGGAACGTACTTCTTACCGAAACTTTTAGGTAGACAATTAGCCAATTATTTAGCATTTACAGGTAAAAAATTATCTGCAGAAGAATCTAAAACTCATGGTCTTGTCGCTGAAGTTTTCACTGAAGAAGAATTCGTTCCAAAATCTATGGAAATCCTTGAAAGAATGGCGAATATGCCTACAGCTGCTCTTAAGCTTACCAAAAAAGCTTTTGCCAATTCTTATACCAATACTTTGAAAGAACAGCTTGAGCTGGAAGGAGATCTTCAGCAGGAAGCTGCAGGCACAGAAGACTTCATTGAAGGAGTAAATGCCTTTTTACAGAAAAGAAAACCTAATTATAAAGGAAGATAAATTTCGTATTAATGTATTCATGTAAAGTGTATTAATGATTTTTAAAACGATTTACATGAATACATTTTACATTAATACATTGTACAAATAAAAATGAATATTGGAATTATTGGGGCAGGAACCATGGGTGTAGGAATTGCTCAGGTGGCTGCAACAGCAGGCTGCAAAGTAGTTTTATTCGACGCTAATGCTCCGCAAATTGATAAAGCGCTTTCTGGTTTAGAAAAGACCCTTCAAAAGCTGGCTGAGAAAGGTAAAATCTCTCAGGAAAAAGCAGCAGAAATCAGAAACAATATCGTAAAAGGTGAGGCACTGCAGGATTTAAAAGATTCTGATTTGGTGATTGAAGCGATTATTGAAAACAAAGACATTAAAACCAAAGTGTTTACAGAACTTGAAAACTATGTTTCAGAAAGCTGTATACTCAGTTCCAATACCTCATCTATTTCTATCACCTCTCTTGGTGCAGAACTAAAGAAACCGGAGCGTTTCATCGGAATTCACTTTTTCAATCCGGCTCCGTTGATGCCTTTAGTGGAAGTTATTCCATCCTTATTAACAGAAAATACATTAGCAGAAAAAATATACAACCTCATGAAAGAATGGGGGAAGACTCCTGTTATTGCGAAAGATATTCCAGGGTTCATAGTCAACAGAATTGCCAGACCTTACTATGGGGAAGGGCTGAGAATTGTTGAAGAAAATATCGCTACACCGGAACAGGTGGATGACGCAATGAAAACACTGGGGAACTTCAAAATGGGACCTTTTGAATTAATGGATCTTATCGGAGTAGATGTAAACTTTGCCGTAACAACAACGGTCTATAAAGATTATTTCTACGATCCGAAATATAAACCATCATTACTTCAGCAAAGAATGTCTGAAGCAAAACTTCATGGCAGAAAAACAGGAAAAGGTTTCTACGATTATAGCGAAGGAGCAGAAAAACCTCTTGCTCAGAAAGATGATTCTTTATATCAGCAGATCTTTTTAAGAATCATTTCCATGCTGATCAACGAAGCGGTTGAAGCCAAAAGATTAGGCGTTGCTAATGACGAAGATATAGAACTGGCAATGCAGAAGGGAGTAAACTATCCAAAAGGATTATTAGGCTGGGGCAAAGAAATCGGATATACAAAAATCTCTGAAACCTTACAGAGCCTTTACGAAGAATATCAGGAAGAGAGATACAGACAAAGTCCTTTACTGAGAAAATTGTAAAGATTAATAACTTTTATTATGAGTAGGTCAAGGAGAAAAACGCCCATAACAGGAATTACAACTGCTGTGACAGAAAAGGAAAATAAAAGAAATGCTAATCGGAAACTGAGAAGATTAAACAAAATCAAAATTCACAAAAGAGATTATGATTTGTTTCTATTAAGAGAGATATCCAATGTCTGGGGATTCGATAAAGATGGTAAACGTTATTTAAAAGATGCCAGCAAAAGATGTTTAATGAAATAAAAAGAAAATATAATTATTTTCATGAATATAGAAGAATTCAGAGCTGAGCTAGAAACCAGGCTTTTAATTGAGAAACAATACTTAACTCAGGAAGCCTCCTCTGTAAATGCTGAGGAAAGGCTTGAGCTGTTAGGAAAGTTTAATGAAAAATATAAGGAGCTGATTAAAAGATTAGCTATTGAAAATGGAATTGATTTAAACGAATCATATTCCTCTGAAAATTCATCAGACTCAGAAAGTCTTTCATATGAGCAAATCATTCTGGGTAAAACGATGGGTGTTTATGACAGATTATCCGATGAGCTGTATGAAGAAATAACAAACATATAATTAACAGAAATGAATCCAAGACAAGTAGCAGATTATATGTTCAATCAGGATTATTTTTCCCAATGGATGAATATCAAGATGATTGAAGTAAAAGAAAATTACTGTTTAATAGAAATGCCCATCAAAAAAGACATGATTAACGGGCTTAAAACTGTTCATGGCGGCGTTACCTTTGCTTTTGCAGACTCTGCGCTGGCATTTTCATCCAACAATACCGGAGATGCTGCTGTAGCACTGAACTGTATCATCAATTTTACCAAAGCAGGAAAAGAAGGTGATGTTTTCAGAGCAGAAAGTGTGTTGGTGAATGACACGAGAAAAACAGCCGTTTATGACATTCAGATTACCAATCAAAATCAGGAGCTGGTTGCAAAATTTGTAGGAACGGTCTACAAAATCGGGAAGAAAGTAACTGATTTATAAAAACTAAAACCAGACACCAAATTAAACAAAATGAGAAAAATAATTACATTGTTTTTCGGGATTTCAACCCTTTTGATCAATGCTCAGCAGAAAGTAAATGAAACTTTAAAAAAAGAACTTGATGGCATCATGAAAGTGGATCAGGGATACAGAATGCTTTTTGATACCGAGATAACTCCGGAGAAAAAAGAACAGCTGCTGAAAGATCTGAATATTGACAAGGAAGAGTTCAAAAAGAAAAGCTGGCAGCTGGTGGCAGAACATGATAGCCTGAATATAAAGAAAATTGAAAGTATTATTGCTCAATATGGTTATCCCGGAAAAACACTGGTTGGAGAACCTACGAATCAGGCAGCTTGGTATGTAATTCAGCATTCAACCAAAATTGGAAAATATCTGCCTCTCATTAAGGAAGCTGGGAAAAAGAAAGAAATTCCGTTCACATGGGTTGCCATGATGGAAGATAGATATCTGATGCAGGAGGACAAAGAACAGATCTATGGAACGCAGGGAAAAGGTGAAATGACAAAAGATAAAGACGGAAAACAAATCTTTGTCAATTTTGTATGGCCAGTCAAAGATCTTAAAAATGTAAATAAAAGAAGAAAAGAAGCAGGGTTTGATTCCACCTTTGAAGAAAGCGTCCAAAGAATGTATGGGAAGGACTTCAAATATGAACCCTATACTTTAAAACAGGTTTTAGAACTAAGAAATAAAAACAAATAAATAAAAAAGATAGCGTATAATTTTCAAATTATCCATCATCCTATTTTCAAAGTAAAATTATGAACAACGTATACATCATAGACTATGTCAGAACTCCCATCTCAAAACTGCAGGGAGGATTATCAGAAGTAAGAGCAGATGATCTGGCAGCTATTGTGATCAAAGAAGTGGTTGCTAGAAATCCTGAAGTTCCTGTAGGGGAAATTGAAGACGTTATTTTCGGATGTGCCAATCAGGCGGGAGAAGATAACAGAAACGTTGCAAGAATGGGACTTTTACTGGCTGGTCTTCCTTATAAAATCGGAGGAGAGACTGTTAACAGACTATGTGCTTCCGGAATGTCTGCTGTAGCAAATGCATTCCGCTCCATTGCTGCAGGAGAAGGGGAAATTTATATTGCAGGAGGAGTCGAGCATATGACGCGTTCTCCTTATGTGATGTCAAAACCAAGTGCTGCTTTCGGAAGAGACAGCCAGATGTTTGATACCACTTTCGGATGGCGTTTCATCAACCCTAAAATGAAAGAATTGTATGGGGTTGACGGAATGGGAGACACTGCTGAAAACTTAGCAGATATCCACCAGATCAGCAGAGAAGATCAGGATAAATTTGCCCTTTGGTCTCAGCAGAAAGCAACGAAAGCTCAGGAAAGCGGAAGGCTGGCAGAAGAAATTGTAAAAGTTGAAATTCCTCAAAGGAAAGGAGATCCTGTTGTTTTCGAAAAAGATGAATTTATCAAGCCGACGTCTTCTATGGAAGGGCTGGCAAAACTTCGTCCGGCTTTCAGAAAAGAAGGAACGGTAACTGCAGGAAATGCATCAGGAATGAATGACGGTGCTGCAGCTTTAATTTTGGCAAGCGAAGAAGCCGTTAAAAAATATGGTTTAAAACCAAAAGCAAAAATTCTGGGATCTTCCGTAGCAGGTGTTGAACCAAGAATTATGGGAATTGGTCCTGTAGAAGCAGCTCAAAAAGTATTGAAAAGATTAAATCTTTCTCTTGAAGATATGGATATCATCGAGCTCAACGAAGCATTTGCTGCACAGGCGCTGGCTGTAACCAGAAGCTTAGGGTTGAAAGATGATGATTCAAGAATAAACCCGAACGGAGGTGCTATTGCGATTGGCCACCCACTGGGAGTTTCCGGAGCCAGAATTGTAGGTTCTGCCGCAATAGAGCTTCAGAAGCAGGATAAAAAATATGCTTTGTGTACCCTTTGTATCGGTGTCGGACAGGGATATGCAATGGTAATCGAAAAAGTGTAATCAATTAAAAAAGATAAAAGATATAGAGTCAGGAAAAATGTCTGACATCTGAAATCTACTATCTGATCTCTAACAAATATGAACATCTACTCATACCATGGGATTCGTCCCATTATAAAACCATCTGCTTACATTCATCCGCAGGCAGTCATTATTGGGAACGTAGAAATAGGAGAAGAAGTATATATTGGTCCCAATGCGGTGATCCGTGGCGACTGGGGAAAAATTATCATTAAAGATGGAGCCAACGTACAGGAAAATTGTACCCTTCATGTTTTCCCGAATATAGAAACCATTTTAGAAGAGTCTGCCCATATCGGACATGGAGCAATTATTCATTCTGGTCACATTGGAAAAAATTGTCTGATTGGAATGAATTCCGTTGTGATGGACAAAGCCTATATCGGTGATGAGAGTATCGTGGGAGCATTGGCTTTTGTACCGGCTAATTTCAGATGTGAACCAAGGAAACTGATCGTTGGAAGCCCTGCAAAAATTATCCGTGACGTTTCCGACGAAATGATACACTGGAAAACAGAAGGAACAAAACTTTATCAGGAGTTGGCAAGAGAAGGAAAAGAAGCTATTCTGCCTTGTGAGCCTTTTACTGAATATGTTCAGCAGATTCCAACGAAAATTGTTGATTACAGCATTTGGGATGATATAAAATAATGACCATTTAAAATTAAATATGATTAAAAAAATTGCACTTATATGCAGCATGGTGTTGGCGATGAATGGTGTGGTATCAGCACAGACTGTTACAACAAAACCGCTTACAATCGGAGAAGTGAGGACGATCAAGTCCAAAACGTTAAATGAAGACAGAACGTTGAATATTTATCTTCCACAAGGCTATGATAAAACAAAATCATACCCGGTGATCTATCTGTTGGATGGAAGTATGAATGAAGATTTTATTCACGTGACAGGATTAGTACAATTCTTTAATCAGATGTATTCCATGCCGGAAACCATCGTGGTGGGAGTTGCTAATGTAGACAGAAAAAGAGATTTTACTTTTCATACAGATTTGAAGGACTTACAGAAAGATTATCCTACAACAGGACACTCAGATAAGTTTATTGCATTTGTTGAAAAAGAATTAAAACCTTATGTGGAAAGTCAGTTCAAAACCACAGAGAAATACCTTTTTGGCCAATCTTTAGGAGGGCTTTTGGCCACAGAAATCCTTTTGAAAAAACCGGAAATGTTCAACAACTACTTTATCATTAGCCCAAGTTTGTGGTGGGATGACGAAAGCCTTTTAAAACAAGCTCCACAATTACTTTCAAAATCTCCGGATACTAAAAAGTTTGTCTATGTGTCTGTAGGGAAAGGAGAACATCCGGTGATGGTAAAAGATGCCGAAGCTTTCTATGATGTTTTGAAAAAAGCAGGAAAGAAAAACTGGACGTTGGAATATAAAATGATGGAAACAGATAATCACGCAACCATTCTTCATAGAAGTTTATATGAAGGATTGGTGAAGATGTTTCCTTATCAGGAACCGAAATAAATAATAAATCTAATAATATGACAATGTAAGCTGTAATAGTCACACTTGTCATGCTGAGCGTAGTCGAAGCACCTCACTGGTAAACTATTACACCATTACATTGATAAATTAAATATTTTATGGAAAAGTTAAAAAACTATATCTACGGAGAATGGGTAGAAGGTACCGGAAACGGAGTTCCTTTGTACAATGCCGTTACAGGAGAGCAGGTAGCTGTTTCCGATACCGAAGGGCTTAATTTTGAGCAGGCTCTTGACTATGGAAGAACAGTAGGATACAAAAACCTTTCTTCAATGACTTTCTACGACCGTGGTGAAATGTTGAAAAAAGTAGCACTTTACCTGCTGGAAAGAAAGAAAAAATATTACGACTTATCATATAAAACAGGAGCTACACATGTAGATTCATGGGTGGATATTGAAGGAGGTTTCGGAACTTTCTTTACCTATTCCGGATTGGCAAAAAGAATGCTTCCCAATACATCATTTTGGGTAGATGGAGATACTCAGAAAATTTCAGCTAACGGAACTTTCTTGGGAACTCATATTTTAACACCTAGTGAAGGTGTTTCTGTACAAATCAATGCCTATAACTTTCCGGTATGGGGAATGCTGGAAAAGCTTTCTACTTCCTTATTGGCAGGTGTTCCTTCTATTGTGAAGCCATCTCCTTTCGGATCTTATCTTACCAATGCGGTATTTCAGGATATGATTGAAAGTGGAGTATTACCTGAAGGAGCTGTTCAGTTAGTTTGTGGAGAACCAGGAAATATTTTGGATTATGTACAGGATGGAGACTCTGTATTATTTACAGGTTCTGCCCATACAGGTAGAAAATTAAAATCTCTTCCTTCTATTGCAGGAAATGCAGTCCGTTTCAATATGGAAGCAGATTCCCTGAACTGTTCTATCCTTGGACTGGAAGCAAAACCGGGAACTCCGGAATTTGACTTATTCATCAAAGAAGTTCGTAACGAAATGACCACAAAAGCAGGACAGAAATGTACAGCGATCAGAAGAATTATCGTTCCGGAACATTTAATCGGTGACGTTCAGAATGCTTTGTCTAAAGCTTTGGATCAGACTAAAATCGGAAACCCATTAAGCAGAGAAACCAAAATGGGATCTTTGGTGGGAAGACAGCAGTACGAAGAAGTTCTGAGAAAAGTAAATATTTTAAAATCAGAAACAGAACTTGTCTATGACGGAAAACACGAGCTGATAGATGCCAATTATGAAAACGGTGCATTTATGAGCCCGAAACTATTCCTGAACGACAAGCCTTTTGAAAAAAATATCTCTCACGATGTAGAAGCTTTCGGGCCGGTATCTACATTGATGCCGTATAAAGATGCTGAAGAAGCAGCTGCGTTGGCAAAAAGAGGAAAAGGAAGTTTGGTAGGTTCAATCATTTCTCATGACGAGAATTTTATCGCAGAAACCTCTTGGAAAATGGCTTCCCAACACGGAAGAATCTTTGTGCTGAACAGGGATAACGCCAAAGAAAGTACAGGCCACGGTTCTCCACTTCCTACATTAATGCACGGAGGTCCTGGTAGAGCTGGAGGTGGTGAGGAAATGGGCGGACTAAGCGGTCTTCATTTCTTCTTACAGAAAACAGCTATTCAGGGATCACCGGATGTACTGAAAGCAATTACCAAGATCTACCAGCAGGGAGCAGAGAAAAAATTCTCAGACAAACATCCTTTCCAAAAGTATTTTGAGGAAGTGGAAGTAGGAGATTCTTTGGAAACCGCAGGAAGAACTGTTACTGATGCAGATATTGTTAACTTTTCCAATGTTTCGTGGGATCATTTCTATGCTCATACTGATGCAACAAGTTTATCAGG
Source organism: Chryseobacterium sp. D764 (assembly GCF_019317325.1). Taxonomy (NCBI): domain Bacteria; kingdom Pseudomonadati; phylum Bacteroidota; class Flavobacteriia; order Flavobacteriales; family Weeksellaceae; genus Chryseobacterium; species Chryseobacterium sp. D764. Next base: position 3,918,953 of record NZ_CP079219.1, read on the forward strand.
AACCATCTTTGATAAAACGGTAGCTCACGGATATTTCATCCTTTCAGCAGCGGCAGGATTATTCGTTTCAGGTAAAAAAGGACCTGTTATTGCCAATTACGGATTAGAAGAATGTAGTTTCTTCAAACCTGTATATGCTGGAGATACGATCACTGTTTATTTAACAGCAAAAGAAAAAATCAACAGAGGAGTAAAAGGAAGAAACATTCCTTCCGGTGTTGTAAAATGGCTGGTTGAAGTGGTGAACCAAAGAGATGAGGTGGTTTGTGTAGCAACAATTTTGACATTGGTTGCAAAACAATCTCCTTTCATTGATCTGAATGTGAAAAATGTTCAGAAAATGTTGAATGGATTAACAGAAAGCACTCCTGCGCTTTGGGGAAAAATGTCTCCACAGCAAATGATAGAACATCTTGAACAGGCTCTTCTGGTAAGTTTTGGTGAACCTGAAGCAGAGAAATGTTTCACCCCGGAGGAAAATCTTGAAAAATGGCAGGATTCTCTTTACAATCATAGAGCAATGCCAAAAGAATTTACAGCTCCTTTCCTTCCGAAGGATGGCTCACTTCCGGAACCAACACACAGAAATCTGGAAGCCGCAAAACAATCATTCATGGATAACCTGAAGAAATTTGTGATCTATTACAAAGAAAATCCACAGGCAGAACACATGAATTATGTATTCGGAAAACTGAATAAAGAAATGTGGGAACTGATGCACAAAAAGCATTTTACGCACCACTTCCAGCAGTTTGGATTGATTTAACTCAGGAAAATATAAATTTAAAATCCCTTTCAGTAATTGAAAGGGATTTTTATTTCAAATATGACCGGAAATATATAAATTCAGGAATATTTTTTTAATCATGAAACCTTTAAACATTTCTATTGTCTTTTGTTCTTTTTTACTTTTACTCTTTTTTTCCTGTTCTGGAAATCCGAAACCTGATAAAAAAGGTTATTTTTCTGAAGAAAAATTTGTTGATAGCTTGAATGTTGGACGGAAGGGTAAAACCAAAGTCGAGATTGAAAAATTCCGGCATGTCAAGAATGGTGATGTGTTTGTTACCTTGAATTTTTATGATCTAAAAGATATCTGGGTGGAAACTAAAGGTTCAATATTTCATACCTGGGAATTAAAGAACAGTTTTAAATTTATCAAAGATGGAGTAACCGGTTTAGACGTTCAGATAAGTGACTTTAATAATGATGGCTTCAATGATATGACTTACCAAAGCGGAATAGCTGGAAGAGGAGGAAATATTGTAATGACCTTATTTTTATATGAACCGAAAAATAAAGATTTTATCCACATCAAAAATTCAGATAATTATCCAAACCTAAGTTTTAATTCAAAACTAAATTGTATCAATTCTGTAATTTTAACAGGCTCTACCACAACCGCATTTCTAAAAATTAAAAAAGATTCTCTGGATGAATTTGCACGAGTAGATGTTTCTGATAAAATAGTGGCGGAAGAAAAAGATTCTACAGGCAAGTTTAAAATTATTGAAGAAAAACTATTCAAAGGAAAGGATAATGATTTTTATAAAATTTTTAGAAACTACAAGCCTTTAGAATATTGACAGGCTTATTTTATATAGAGGAGGATGTTCATTATTTCAGTTAGTTATATTTTTTTTGCTTAAAAATACCTAACTTTAATAGGCGAAATCCGAAAAGCATATAGAGTAGGAGAAAACATCAAAACTGACCACTATGAAAAACTTAAAAAAACTTTCAAGACATGAGTTGAGATCTCTTAAAGGATCCGGGCCAAACTGGTCTTGTGTCCTTAATCCTTGTCCTCCCGGAAGCTGCTGCCTTCCTGGAAGATGGCCTGATATTGCCAGAGCATGTTATATATGTGCCGATTCTTAGATTTTTTTTTAACCTAAAACAATACATAAAGCTGCAATTCCTCGTGATTTGCGGCTTTATTTTATAATCTTTTGTTAAAAAACCTTTCCTGTTTGATGCACTTAGATTTATTCATTACTTTCAAATCTGAAATCAATTCATAAAATAAAAAATAATGAACGAAAACTGGATACAAAAATGGAAAGAAGTGAAAAATATTCTGGTTTGTCCTACAGATCTGGAAGCGTATTTTACTTCTGATGAAATTCTGGGAAAGAAATTAGAGACGATGGAAATTGGAAATGTTTCTCTTCCTTCCGGAAAAGTGGTAGTAAGAGATCCTTTGGTTTCTTTAAATGCAAATCAGTCACCTTATTTTATTCAGACTCCGAAGGGGAATTTTCCTGTGACTATTGCCGTGGTAAAATCTGAAGATTGGGGGGACAGGTATGCTGTTGTAAAGGTTGAATTTACCAAAGAAAAGCCTGTTATTTACAGAGAAGCATTAGTCGGGATTGAAGAATTGGAGGGGGTAACCGAAGATGATTTTTTTGGTTTCGGAGTAGATGCAGGTTTGGGGTGTATTACTGATAAAGAAGTACTTCCTTTTGTAGATAAATTTGTAGATGGAATAGCTGTCGACAATGTTTATGATGATTATTTCGCTGAGCTTTTCTCACAAAGCTATAAAGAACATCCCAATAATCAGAGGGAAGCAGGTGACTGGATCAATTGGACGGTCCCGGGTACCAGTTATCAGATTCCGATGTTTGCAAGTGGTTTTGGCGATGGTAGCTATCCTGTTTACTTTGCTTATGATGACAATGAAGAAATCTGTGGTTTATACATTCAGTTTATTGATATTGAGTTGGCTTTAAGTGATGAGGATGAGGATGAAGATGAGAGTGAACCTGACAATTTTGTTTTTCTTAAAAACTAAATATGAACAAAACTTTTGCAGACCACATCATTGAATTCAATGAAAACCTTAGTTATAAAGGAAGCCTTCCTGAAGGTTTTGAAGTTTTGAATCCCTATCTGGATAATCCTGAAACATTAACGGTGATGCAAAAGTTTTATCACAAGTATTATAATGATTCCACTCAGCGAAAATTTATGATCGGAATCAATCCCAGCCGTCATGGAGCAGGGGTAACCGGAGTTCCGTTTACAGATACCAAAAGACTTGAAAGTATTTGTGGAATAAAAATGAAATCAGCCCATACCCATGAAGTTTCTTCTGTTTTCATGTATGATATGATTGAAGAGTATGGAGGTGTAGATCTTTTTTACAAAGACATTTATATCAATTCTCCATTTCCGCTGGCTATCGTGAGAAAAACAAAAAACGGATGGCTTAATGCCAATTACTATGATGATAAAAAGCTGTTTGAAGCTGTAAAAGACTTTATGATCGAATCTTTGAAGAAACATATCAGTCTTAGTCTCGATACGTCAGAGGTATTTGTTCTGGGTAAAAAAAATGCTGACTTTATTTTAACACTAAACAAAGAAGCAAAACTGTTTGATACCTTGACTGTTCTTGAACATCCCAGATATATTCAGCAGTATAAATCGAAAGAAAAACAGCTGTATATAGACAAATATATTCTGGCATTGAAAAAACAAAACCCTTAAAAAATATTAAGGGTTTTGTCATTCATGAATTAGAATCTTTATGGGATATGGAACTATATAAAATTTTCTGAATTTAGTTTTTAATAACTTTGGTTGATTCTGTTGCTGTTTTGATAATATAAACTCCTTTTGGAAGCTCTGAAATATTGATTTCATTATTTCCCTTCTGAGTTTGTACTGTTTTCAGCGTTTTACCATCCAGACTGTAGATTTTAGCTTCACTGGCTTTTTCTGTTGTGATAGAAATAGGTCCGTTGGTTGGGTTAGGATAAACAGTCAAGTCTTTTTTAATGCTTTTAGCTTCCGAAGTACCCAATACCAGATTGCTGTCTTTTACCCAGGTGAAAGCATCAATGGCTACATATCGGTATAACCCGTTCGCAGTGATCTGCAGCTCATCAATCACAATGTTTGAATAATTTTGTCCATTTAAATTAGTTAGGTCAATCAGGGTGTATCCGTTCGTACTCCCTAAACTTGTCGCAAATCCGCTGGTTTTTGTTTGGGTAAATTTTGTGACTCCGCTGAGTTTTCCGGTTACAGTTAGTGTTCCTGCTACATTGAGATCGAGGTTCAACGCAGAAAGATACATCCAGAATCGGTTTACTTTAAATAAATTAGAAGTTGTTTTAATACTGAAAGAGGGAGGAGACTGGGTATCGTTGGAATTGTCAATGTATCTGTTGTCATTAGCTGTTCCATTCCAGCCTGTACCTGGGTAATTTCCTTGAATATCGAAAACACTTACATGTGAAATGATATTGAAAATGACTCCATTGTCGGTGAAGCTTGTACTTCCGTGCGATTCCGTTTCAAATTGTTCTGTACTGGTCTGCCCGAATGTGATAATTGAAATGAGCAGACTACAAATTGTTAAAAAAGTAGTGCTTTTCATGATTTTTTTTGTTTTAAATATTAGGTTATTGTGAATATTAATCTCTTGGAGGGTAAATGCCTTCAACGCAGATGATATAATTTAAACCCAGATAAGGAGGCATATTATTCACCGGTAAATTTTGTCCTATAAAGGCAATGCTTTGTCCGTTAATCACGGTATCAGGATTAGAATCATTTACAAAGCTGGATACCACATTGAAATCTCTTCCCACCTGTGTTCCTGAGATCGCAATAGATGATGTAGCAGTAGGTGTTGATGAGTTGGCATTCTTATTAGCTACTTTCAATTGGAATCCACCTGCGATGCTAGGAAGATTTGAGGTTAAAAGAGTATTCTGTGTAGTACCGGATACCACTCCCAAAGGATAGAACTGGTTGGCGTTTACATTTCCTGCTCCTAAGGCCATACGCCCTTTTAAGTTAGGTAACGCAAAAGTACTGATACCATCTCCTCCGTAAGTTGTTCCTAAAATAGAGAATAGGGCTGAATTTCTTGAAATGCTTATTAAGCTTCCGTCGCAAAACATCCAGCCTCTAGGTGCGAAATTTCCTGCAAATAATTTTACAATTCCAATGTACTCTTCCATAATAATGATATTTAGTTTTAAATTTCTTACTCTGTTATGGGCTTTTCAGATTCCGCCTTTGGTTATTATTCTAAGCCAAAGGAACGATTAATAAGAAGGGAGTGCTAGAGTAGAAAATACCAAATTATAGATTCCGTATTTCTACGTAAGGGGAATCTTATAAATGGTATATCTATAATAGAAATTATTATCTTTAAGTTTCTCTGAAAGAGCTGTATTTCGTATTTTTGTAAGAATCCAATAAAAATAAAAATGAGCGAATTTGTAGCATCAGAAATTAAAAATAATATTGCTGAGATCAGTTTCGGAACACCCAAAAGCAATTCTCTTCCGGGAGCTATTTTAGAAAAACTGGCAGAAACCATTCTTGAAGAGGGAGCGAAAGATGAGGTGAAAGCTATTTTAGTAAAAAGTGCAGGTGAAAAAGCTTTCTGCGCAGGAGCAAGTTTTGATGAGCTTTTAGCTATTGAAGAACTGGAAGCTTCCACACAATTCTTTGGTGGTTTTGCAAAAGTGTTGAATGCTATGAGAAACTGCGGAAAAATCGTAGTAGTAAGAGTTCAGGGAAAAACAACTGGCGGAGGAGTTGGAATTGCTTGTGGAGCAGATTATTGTTTTGCAACGAAAGATTCGGCTTTAGCACTTACTGAGATCAATCTTGGAATAGGACCTTTTGTAATAGGACCTTATGTAGAGAGAAAGATCGGAAAGTCACAATTCTCTGCGATGGCTATTGATGCAGACTTCAGATCTGCTGAATGGGCTGAGCAGCATAATGTCTATCATTCCGTATCAGATTCTATTCAGGAGATGGATGAGAAACTGGAGAATTTTTTACAGACTTTAGCGTCAAGAAGCAGTGAAGCTTTAGCATTAATTAAAAAAGTGTCATGGGAGGGAACAGACCACTTCAACGAATTGATGCCGGCAAGAATTCATATGAGCGCAAGTCTTATCCTGGAAGATTCAGCCAAGAAAAATATTCAGTCTATTAAAGAAAAGTTGAGAGCGAAATAAATTTCTTCTTTATTAAAAAAATAATAAGATTCTAATCTATACATGATCCGGCGAAACATTTGTTTCGCCGGATTTTTTTATGTCTTTTGTATTTCAATATTGCATTATTCAAAAGTTATTCTTTAGTATTTGTAGAATTGATTTGGTTTAATTATTTGGGTGTTTTAATATTCTTTTGTTAATTAAATCGTTATTTTGGTTTCTATTTGATGTGTTTTTAACTTATTTTACGACATTTTCTTCTTTTTAATAAACTTATTTAACTCAATTTTAACATATTTTTTTAATAAATAGTCAAATTTTGATTAAAATTTTAAATTGATTAAATTTAATTAATTAAAATATCATTTTCTTTACGTTTTCAATAGTTTTTATTGTATATATTTGCTTTCATACTGTTAAAATATGTTAAATATGAAAATGAAATTAATATTGAGTACTGCTGTGCTGTTCTTTGTAGGAGGACATCTGGTGGAGGCTCAAAAAACAAAACGTGACACAATACCGCAGGATACTAAGATTGATGAGATCGTTGTGGTAGCTTATGGAAGCCAGAAAAGGGAAACTATGGTAGGTTCCAATACCGAAGTAAAAGCTAAACAATTTGCAGACCGGCCCATAACGAGTATCGGACAAGCTTTAGACGGAGCGAGTGCCGGGGTTAAAGTAAGTACCGGTACAGGACAGCCGGGAAGTTCGCCAAGTATTCAAATCCGTGGAATAGGTTCTTATGGTATTACAACAAATCCTTTATATGTAGTAGATGGGACCATATATACCGGTTCTCTTGCTGCTATCAATCCCAATGATATTGCTTCATTCAATATCCTGAAAGATGCTGCCTCTACCTCGTTGTATGGTTCTGCAGCCGCTAATGGAGTTGTTTTGATTACCACAAAATCAGGTAGAAAAGGAAAAGATGCTTTCAACTTTAGTATGAGTACCGGAGCGGTAGGAAGATCAATCCCGGAATATGACAGAGTAAATGTTTATCAGTATTATCCTCTTATCTGGGAGTCAATAAGAAATGGCAGAATGACCTCAATACCTGGTACGACTATAACTGATGCGAATGCTTATGCTACAGCACAGTTGATTTCCGGAGTTTTGAAAACCAATGTTTTTAATGTCCCTGATAATCAGTTAGTAGTCAATGGTGTTTTAAATCCTGATGCTAAACTTAAATATACAGATTTAGACTGGCAGAAACCTTTGATGAATACGGGTTTCAGACAGAATTATGAGTTGAATTACAGTGGAGGGAGTAATACAACGACGTACTTTTCTTCAGTAGGATATACCAATGAAACAGGATATCTTATCAAATCAGATTTTGAAAGATTTACAGCAAGATTGAAAGTAGATTCACAAGTTAAAAGCTGGTTGAAATTAGGAACAAGTATCAGTGGAGTATCTTCTAATGGAAACAATTCCGTGGAAGGTGTGGATAATAATTCCGCTTATATCAACCCATACAGATGGACAAGAACGATGGGGCCTATTTACAGTCCTTATGCTCATGATCCTAATACATTTGCAACCCTTTATGACAGTGCAGGGAACATCGTATATGATCCGGGAAGTGCCAGAGGTGCTGATGCAGCGGCGGGAAGAAACGTAATTCAGGAAACGCTTTTAAATAAAGATCTTTCTAAAAATTACTACATCATTTCCAGAGCCTATGCTGAAATCAAAGTAGATCCGTATCTTACTTTATCTACCAATGTAGGGTACGACATCAGAAATAACAGAAGAAGTACCTATGGAAATAAAATTATCGGAGATGCAGCTCCGGGAGGTTCAGCAGAGAAGTATAGCTTTACGGAGCAGACTTTTACCTGGAATCAGCTTTTAAACTATAAAAGAAAATTCAACGATCATAATTTTGAATTCCTTTTAGGACATGAAAGCTATAAATTCATGTATGAATATCTGTACGGATATAAAAAAGGCCAGATTGTTGACGATAATGATGAGTTGATCAACTTTGTAACGCCTGCAACACTTACTTCCCGTACAGACAATTATAGAAAAGAAGGGGTGTTTTCAAGATTGAATTATGATTACAAATCAAAATATTTACTTTCAGGATCTATCCGTTGGGATGGCTCATCCAGATTTGCCAAAGATGTAAGATGGGATTCATTCTGGTCTGTTGGTGCAGGATGGAGACTAAAAGGAGAAGAGTTCTTAAGTAATTCTAACCTTGTCAGTGAACTGAAATTGAGAGGTTCATATGGTGAAGTTGGAAACGACAGAACAGACAGTTATTATATGTACAAAAGTACTTATACCTTAGGGTATAATAATGCTCAGGAACCTGGAATCTTATTTGGTTTCTTAGCAGATCCTACCATAACCTGGGAAGCTAATAAGCAAACTGATGTAGGGATTGATTTTGGCTTTTTAAATAACAGAATTACAGGATCTGTAGAATACTATAACAGAGTTACTGAAGATTTGATCTTCCCCGTTCCTCTTCCAGTTTCTGCAGGTGTTCCGGATAATACGATCAGTAGAAATGTGGGAACAATGTATAATCGTGGATTTGAATTCAGTATTAATGCGGACGTTATTAAAACTCAAAATTTCACATGGAATATCAATGCGAATGCATCAACACTTAAAAACCAGGTTACAGAACTTACTGATGGGATCACGGAAATCATCAATGGAACGAAGAAAGTTTCTGTTGGACACTCAATATATGATTATTGGTTAAGACAGTGGTATGGAGTAGATCCGGCGGATGGTTCACCTTTATTTCTTGTTGCTGATGCGTTTGCTAATACAACAGCTGCTGATATCAGAACCGTGAACGGTCAAAAAGTGACGACCAATTTTAACAAAGCAAAGTATGATTATTCCGGGACCGCAATTCCTGATTTGTTTGGAAGTTTTGGAACAGCGATTACTTATAAGCAGTGGTCATTGTCAGCAATGTTTACCTATCAGTTAGGCGGAAAAACCTATGACTCCAACTATGCCGCACTAATGTCTGCTTACTCACAAGGAGGGGCTTTAAGTACAGATATTCTGGATAGATGGACTACTCCGGGGCAGATCACAGATGTGCCTGCATTGAACTCGTCAACATATACAAGTTCAAATGCCGGTAATTCATCAAGATGGCTGGTGAGCTCAGATTTTATAACATTGAGACAGGCTACATTAAGTTATAGCTTTGCTCCGGAAACTTTATCTCAACTTGGAGTATCAGGATTAAGAATTCTTGTTTCTGGTGAAAATTTATGGAGTAAAACAGCCAGAAAAGGATTGGAACCAGCTCAGGCAGCCAACGGTACTGCATCAAACAGATATACTCCGGCGAGAGTGGTAACTATAGGATTTAATGTGTCATTTTAAATAATTAAGTAATGAAAAATATCAAAAAGCAATATATAAAATGGGCTGTTGTCCTTTCAGTCTTTACAGGAATGGTTTCGTGTGAGAGCGATTATCTTGAAACAGATCCTACGACTGCAGCCTCTGAAGAGGCGGCTTATTCAAGTGCAGCTAACCTTATGGCGATTGTCAATGGGATGCATAGAGATATGTATTCAAGACAAAATGATAGCCAGGGACAAAATGGTCAGGGAGGTATTATGATTATGATGGATGCCTTGGCTGATGATCTTGTATTTCCATCTACAGGAAATGGTTGGTATGTATCAACAGTGAGATGGCAGGACCAGGTGAATGAAAGTGGATCCAATGATTTTTATCCTTACCAGTTTTACTATGCATTGATCAGAAATGCAAATTTGGTTATTGCGAATGGCCCTTCAGTTCCTGCACCAACTGCCGCGGATGCTGCTACTATTAAAACAGCAATTGGTGAAGCATATGCCTTCAGAGCTTTCTGTTATTATATGTTGGTTCAGATTTATGGTAAGAGATATGTACCGGGTGCTAATAATACACAGCTTGGAGTTCCAGTCAGACTAGTGGCGAATGAAATACCTTTAGCAAGAAACACAGTTGAAGAAGTATATACCCAGATCAACAAAGATCTTAATGAAGCAGCGACGAGACTTGCAGGAGTTACCAGAGCTACAAAATCACATTTCAATGACAAAGTGGTTTTAGGATTAAGAGCTAGAATTGCATTGACACAAGGGAATTACGCTGCTGCTATAACGGCTGCTCAGTCGGCTCGTGCAGGGTTTCCATTGATGGATAATGCTACTTATACTGCCGGCTTTAATAATTTGGCAGGTGTTGGTGAGTGGATGTGGGGAGCTACAATCATAGCAGATCAAGGAGATACATTTTCAAATTTTGGGGCGTATATGTCAAGAAACTTTAACTCAACCAATATTCGTCAGGCTCCAAAAGCGATTAATAGTAAATTATTCCTGTCATTCCCATCTACAGATATTAGGACTAAGAATTTTGATCCAACAGGAGCACATACTGGACTAAGTTTACCTTCAACATACTCTAAATTCCCATACACAGGACAGAAGTTTCTTGCGGCAAGTCAGGCAGACAGTAGAGTAGATGTTCCTTATATGAGAGCTGCAGAAATGTATCTTATTGAAGCGGAAGCTTTGGCCAGATCTGGAGACGAAGCTGGTTCTAAAGCTGTTTTCAATATATTTGCGAAAAACAGAAACATTTCTTACACGGGAGCCACTACAACAGGGGCTGCATATATCACAGAAATTCTTGACAGCAGAAGGCTGGAATTCTGGGGTGAAGGTTTCAGGTTCTTAGATCTTAAGAGATTGAATCTTGGTTTGGATAGAACAGGAGCGAACCATTCTTCTGTAGTTACCAATAACGTAATGACCGTTGCTAATACAGACTTACGTTGGGAATTCCTTATTCCTAGAACTGAGATCAACGCTAATCCATTGATTGTTCAGAATCCGTTATAAAAACAACAAATTTTAATATATTCTGAGAACCTCGCTTTTGGCGGGGTTTTCTTTTTGTTAAAACGAATATCAGTTGCTGCAGAGTCATCACAATTTCCTGATAGAAAGGGCTGTTTTGCTGTACTTTAAATAAATAACAACGGCTTTTGTTCAGGTCTTATATTGAGAATAATCTTCAGGGTTCACCAGGATTCCAAAAAGTGAACAGCCACCCTGGATGGCAGGCATTATGCGGGCTAGTTTTCTTTGCTCTTTTTCAATTTTTTTTACTTCCTCATCACTCAGAGGGATATTTTCCTCCAATTGTACCTGCGGACAGTCTATTGGTATTTCTGACATAGTAAGTCAATTAAATTATATTTTCTTAAAGTTAAGAATTGCCGAAATGGGATATGAAAAAAAGATTAATAAAATTTAAAATAAATAATTGGCAGATTCAAAATAAATTATAACTTTGTAATTCAAAGTTCTTTTTATGAAAGCAAAAAACTATCACGAAGACTTATCTCATATCCGTTCTATGATGGAGCGGTCTTCCAGATTCATTTCTTTAAGTGGGTTATCCGGAGTTGTTGCCGGATTAACGGCAATTATTGGGGCTATATATGTGTATTTTGTTTTTCAGAGGGAAGGAATCAGTTATTTTGATGGAGACAGAAATATTCTCGGTCCGGCTTTGGTGAAAGAGCTTGTGCTGATTGGCATCATAATTCTGATTGTTGCCATCCTCAGTGGTTATATTTTTACCGCCAATAAAAGCAAAAAGAAAGGGGTGAAGATCTGGGATGTTACTACAAAACGGCTTTTGATTACCTTTGCAGTTCCTTTAGTGGCAGGAGGCGTTTTTTGTCTTGCGCTTCTTTATCATCATCTTTTTGTTTTCATAGCTCCGGCTACTCTGATTTTTTATGGATTGGCTCTGGTGGCCGCAGAACGATATACATTAACGGATGTGAAATATCTGGGGTATTTTGAGATTGTCTTAGGACTTATTTCTTTATTTATCCTAGGCTGGGGATTAGTATTCTGGGCTATTGGTTTCGGAGTTTTGCATATTGTTTATGGATTGATTATGCATAAGAAGTATAAGTAATCAAGTGAATAGTTTTTTCAAATATCTACTGATAATTTTTTCTGTAATTGGAGGAGTATTTTTGATGGGTTCTATTGTAACGGTTTTAATGATTGGTTGTGCCTTTGGAAGTTTTGATAAAAGTTATTCGGTATCTGAATTAAAGGATGAATATTATTCAAAAGAAACTGAAATTAAAGATCTGATAAATTATTATAACAAAATCAAACCTAAAAATTATTCTGTAGATATAGAATTTAAAAATGATAAAATATTTGAAAGATTAAGGATAACATCTAAAGATTCGTCCAATGTGATTTATCAAGACTGGAATCTAAATTCTAATGTTTTATTTACAGAAAAGCTTAAAGGCTTAGTAGGATGGAACGAAAGCCAGGTTGCAGTTTTAAAAAATAAATTAGATAAAGCAAACTGTATTTCTGTAGAAGATGGAGAACCTTTAAAAATAGGTTTTAAAAGGAGTGGCTTGGGAATGTTTTCTTTTAATGTTTTTCAAGAAATAAATACTGACCGAAGTAAATATAATGACGGTTGTGAATATGTATTGGTAAACAGAAATTTAGCTTTTCAATACGGAGGAGGAGCGATCGGAAATCAATGCTTTCCCCAATAAAAATTAAAAATTATGATCAAAATAAATCAACTCAATAAAGAATTCGAAAGCCGTGTAAGACTGGGCATCATGTCCGTTCTTATGGTCAACGACTGGGTTGATTTTTCAGAAATGAAGGCTTTATTGGAAATTACAGATGGAAATCTTGCCAGTCACAGCAATGCGTTGGAGAAAGCAGGCTATATTGAAGTGAAAAAAGAATTTGTCGGGAAGAAGCCCAAAACATCTTATCGTGTTACACAGAGTGGAAGACAGGCATTTACCGAACATTTGGATGCTCTTGAAAAATTATTGGGACGATAGTCCTATATTTTTTTGAAAATTAACTTTGAATTACAAAGTACTTTATAATTTAAATTTTAAATAAAATGATAACACAAAAACAAAAAACAGTCACAATTTATGCCTTACCACTGGTTTTATTGTGTATTCCATTGCTGGGGAATCTATTTTCTAAAGAAGTAAACTGGTCAGCTTCAGATTTTCTGATAGCAGGAGCGTTACTCTTTACAACAGCTTTTTTAATCAACATGGTTAGAAGCAAAATTAAAAAACAAAGTCAGAGAATTCTGATCTGCATTTTCATTCTGCTGGCTCTTGCGTTGATCTGGGTGGAGCTTGCTGTAGGCATTTTTGGAAGTCCGTTTGCCGGAAATTAATTGGTTGGATTACTTATTAAAAAAAAATGATGAAAGATTCAGAAATAATAAATCAAAAAATGGTAAAAGGCCAGGAAATTCTATACCTCGGGAAGTCTCTGTTTGCAGTGTTTGTGGTGTTGGGGAGCATGTGTCTTATTGGATACCTGACAACAAAGATGGAAGAATTTGCAATAGGAGGATATATGCTGCTAATTTTTGGAACATATTTGAACTTACTGGCAATACTAGGACTGTTGATCTATGGCTTAGTATACAGATCAAGATTGAATGAATGTCTGAAAGCTATTGGAATTCTTTTGATCAATATACCCATTGCAATTCTTTATACAGCCATAGGACTTAATAGTCTGCATTAAAATAAATACACTATGAAAAAAATACGCGTTCAGTTTCTGCTTTTTGTATACGACAAAACTCAAAAATTATACAGAAAATACTTTAAAAAGAAAAAAAGACAATGGCAGTTCAATGAAAAACAGCTGTTGGAATTTCAGGAAGATTCTCTGGGGAGAAAACTTGGTGAATTTTACAGAAAACATGGGTTTTCAATGATTCCCAAAATGGAAAACCACGATGTACACCACCTGATAACCGGTTGTGGAACCAACTTCGAGGATGAAATTGCCATGCAGTATCTGCTCTTAGGAAATGGTAAATTCAATGCACATCTTTTGGCCGCAATCGTATTAGGAACAATTATTCTGCCTGAATATGTGAAAATTTATATCAGGGCCTATAGAAAGGGACAGAATATGCGCGCCTTTTATCACTGGGATTTTGAAGGATTGTTGAACCAGAAGTATGAACACGTAATGGATTTTATTCAACAGAAAGAAACTGTTGTTCTTCATTAAAACGAATTACCATGAAGAAAATAAAATTCAGCCCGCTTGGGAAAAGATCATTCATCATTTCTTTTCTGTTGGGAACGCTTCTACTGGCTGCATTTTGGTTGCTAAGAGCAGAATTTTTTATTGAGCTTGGCTTTTATTATGTACTGGTAACCGCTGTGATTAATATGTTTATTCTTCTGCATGAGCTTATTATCTATCTTACTGATGTTTCAGATCAGAAAGCATCCGGCAATTCAGTTTTACTTTTACTTGTCAATATTCCGATAACAGTCTTGTATCTCTATATATTGACGCAGTTTAGCTGGCTCGATGAGGTTCTCAAAATCTAACTCTTTTAATCTTTTAATTTTTCAATCTTTAAATATCATGAAAACACATCACTATATATTTCTTACCGCCATCCTTTTTGTCATTGTCTTCTACGATCAGGATATGGGACTGAACCTTGGAATTCTGGGAATCATTTATGCCGTATTAACCCTGTTTAAGACTCCGGAGAAAAATAAAACAAGAACCCTGTATATTCTTTTTGCAACAAGCATTTTATCCAGTATTGCATTTGCGTGGTATGGAGATTTCCCTTCCTTTATTGCGGTGGTCAGTTCGCTGCTTTTGCTGGGATATAAATCAAAGAACAGAAGGCTGAAAATTCTCTTTTTGATTCCGGTTTTTATTGTGAATTGCTGCACTTCATTCTACCGTTTTTTCAGTTTTGATGAATGGCTTCCCAAAAAGAATGTTCCCGGATTGTGGCAAAAGACATTCGCTTTCATTGTCATTCCGCTGGTGCTGGTTTCCGTTTTCTTTGGAATTTATTCCGCTGGAAGTGATCATTTTGCTGCCCTTTTCACAGATTATGAACTGGATATTAATCTGTGGCAGGTATTCTGTCTCTTTGTATTGGGTTTTTTTATTGCCTTCAATTACTGGAACTACGCTGTGGAAAAACTCATCTACAAAAACAACCACTTTTTGGATAATGAGTTTCAAAAAGATTCCCGGATACCGAAGGCTACCTATTCTTTTCTTGATCTCAGTGCCGAAAGAATGAGCGGAGTTATCTCTTTTGTTATGCTGAATATTTTACTGGTCTTTTTTATTATTACTTACAATTATGAACAGTTTTATGAAGCCGTAAAAACACCCGTTCAGCTTTCAGAAGAAACCCATGAAAGAGTGAATGCGGTAATTATGTCTATCATAATGGCTATTCTGGTTATCATGTTTTATTTTAAATCAGGATTTAATTTTGATCCGAAAGCAGGATTATTAAAAATCTTAGCCAAAATCTGGATTTTCCTCAATGTTATCCTTGTCGTGTCAGCCGCTGTTAAAAATTATGAGTACATCGTGAATTATGCATTCACTTATAAAAGACTGGGCGTTTTTGCTTTCCTGCTTTTATCAATAGTGGGTCTTGCTTTGACCTTTATTAAAATTCAAAAGAAGAAAAGAAACATATTCCTTGTCAATACAATGGTTTGGTATTTCTATGGAACCATTTTAGTATGCAGTTACTTCAATTGGGGAGGCTTCATTACTTCACAGAATATGAAAAGAAAAGATTTTGCAGTCAACTACCATTTAACTTCTATCAATTTCAGCGAAAAAGCCCTGTTGAGGTATGCAGAAGAAAAAAATGATCAGAAACTTAAAAAGACCTTGCAGGCGAAAGTGAAAAAAGAAACCTCCAAAACATTCCTTTCAAAGATTATTTACTATCAAACCATTCAATAGCCGATCATGAAAAAGCTCGTTGCCTCTTCAAGGTTTAAAATCAATATGCTGCTGATATTGATGACTGTATTCTGTTTCAGTCTCTCTGCCTTCAGATATTATATAAGTGATACAAAGGTGTTTTTGTTTCTCAACTGGAATCTTTTTCTGGCATGGATTCCTTTATTACTAAGCTCTTTTATCCTTGCTTTTAATATCAAAAGTAAAATATCACTGATCTTTATTATTGTCGTCTGGATTTTGTTCTTCCCCAATTCACCCTATATTCTCACAGACCTCTTTCATCTGAGGGCGAGAAATTCAATACCGATATGGTATGATCTGATTGTCATTCTTTCCTATGCGTGGACGGGTCTGATCTGTGGTTTTATAAGTCTTAATGATATTGAAAAAAGCCTTTCTGCTTATGGTAAGAGAAGCAGTATCAATGGGGTGATTATATTCTTTCTTTTCATGAGCAGTTTTGGAGTTTATTTGGGAAGATTTCTGAGATGGAACAGCTGGGATGTGCTCAATAATCCTTTTGGTCTGTTCTCTGATATTATAGTACGGTTTATTTATCCGCTGGAATATACCAAGACATGGGGTGTTACTGTTTTGATGGGAATTATGCTCAATTTTATGTATTTTACATTTAAATGGGTTGAAACAAATAACGAAAGAGAATTGAAGCCAGAAAATAATTTAGTAGAGTAGGATTGGAACAGTTTTAGCATTTAATAGAGCTCACCAGAATGATATGTTGGTACATTCTTAAACTTAATTATTATGAAAAAAAGCTTATTGTTGATTCCATTGATTATTATTTCATGTAAAAAAGAACCTGCCGTGACAGCAGTTAAGGACAAGGATTCTACAATTGTAACAGAAATGCCGGATTCCGTTGTAAAAGCAGATTCTGCAGCATTGAGAAAAAGAGATTCAATTATTAACAATGCTCCCGCTACCAAAGAAGTTTTGCGTAAAGGCGTAATGAGAACTGAAAAAGAAGGGCAGATCATAAGAACTGCGGATGCTACCCAGCTTCCTTTTACATTGGGAGAAGAATTTAAAAAAGATGATCAGGAATTGGTTTTAAAACTGACCCATTACGACCGCCCGAATATCAAAGCAAAAATTTCAACCAAAGAGAAAGATTTCAATATCCGTTTCAATCAGATCAAACTTCCTAATGGAGACTACGATGGACCTTTCGGAAGAGAAATCACTTATGATACTCCGGGAAAAGGCGAAGTATGGCTGATTATCGGGAAAAGTAATATGGCTTCCGGAAATACCAAGGGAAGTTTTACCATAAGTGTGGAGTAAGACCAAATCAATTTGGTACAATTTCTGCAAACTAAACTATGAAGTTTAAAAATTTAAAATTATGAAAAATATAGTTCTAACAGCAATGGCCGCTTCAGCTGTACTCGTAAGTTGCGGAACCGTACAGTCGCTGGTTCAGAATACATTTCCCTACACAACGAATGTTTTAATTTCTACAGGTGTTCCTGCAGATAAAGAAGTTTCTTCCACTGCAACAGCTACCAATGTACAGACATGGTTTGGAGGAAATAACAATGCAAAGATTAAAGACGTAAGAATTTCAGACGCCAAAATTTCTGTGGCTTCCCCTTCAGGAGGAAATCTGAGTGCATTCAAAACGGTTAAAATATATGTTTCATCCAACGGAACAGGAGAAAGATTGATTGCTTCACGTTCCAATATATCGACCAACTCTTCCAGCTTAAATTTGGATCTGAATGATACAGGATTTCTGGATGAAATTGTAAAAAGCTCAGGATTGACAGTAAGAACAGTCTATGAACTGAAGAATCAAACCTCTTCAGACATGAACATTAAAGTAGCCCTGAATTTCAGCAGCGTTCCTGCGAAATAACCGGATAAAAATTGATAATAAAAACCCTCTTTCAGTATTCTGAAAGAGGGTTTAATGTGAAGTAAAATGTATAAAAAATCTTATTATAGTTTTGTGAATTTCTCAACAACCCTTCTTTGGCCTTCATTAATATTGATGATATATTGACCCATTGGCAGTTGTGAAATATCAATTTTTTCATTAGGCAAAACAGCACTTTTGATCACTGTACGCCCCTGAAGATTGATGATTTCAAAATCCAGCTTTTTGTTTTCTGTACTTTGAATAGCAAGAGTACTGCTGGATGGATTAGGGTAGATTTTTACCTCCAGTGCAGATAATGTTTTTACCGGGGTTGCGAATTTACTTTCCAATTGTAGTATCGCATTTTTTACATTAGGAAGAGGACCGATCTTCTGACCGGTTACAGTTCCTCCCTGAGGAATTCCTGTAGAAATCAAGAGGTTTTTCATCGCAGAGGGTGTCAGGTTCTGACCTGTAGTCTGACGATAGAAAGACTGAATTAAAATAGCTGCAGAAGATACTACAGGTGTTGCAGAACTTGTCCCGCTAAAATAATTATAAGTCCTGTTGTTATCATTATCATATTTGGCATAAGAACCATAGCCTGCAGCAAGAACACTGCTTCCCCAGCCCTGAACATCCACTCTGTTTCCATAAGTACTGAAGCTTAATTTTGAATGGGTGGTATTGGGAGACCCTGCTCCTACAATGATAGCACCGCTATTTCCTCTGGCAAGATAAGTTGCATAAAACGGATCATCCAGATTCTGATTTCCGTTACCTGCAGCGGCAATGATAATAATTCCTGAATCGGTAGCTGCTTTCGTAAGATCCCAGATTACTTTGTCATACTCTGCAGGACAATACTGGCCGTCTTTTCCTCCTGTCTGCATTTCATATAAAATAATGTCGCCTGACTGGGAAGCATTAATAGATCTGCTTACGGCAGATGCTCTGTTGTATCCCACAGTGGTCCATTCCATATATCCTTTTATTTCAGAAGTACTGTAGGCAGCACCCGTAAGCCCGATGTTATCTTTTATTGAACCTAAAATACTCACCACTGCAGTTCCGTGGTCACGGTAGTTATTATTAGCTAATCCTGCATTCGGAGAATATCCCGGTTCAAGCTGTATAGAATTTTGGTTGGTAAGCATCTCATGAGTTTTGTAAAAACCATATTCAACATCCCTTACACGAATATTCTGTCCGGTGATTCCTCTTGACCAAGCATATTTTGCATTGATTCCCGGATTGTCATTCAGGTAAGTCTGAATACTTTCCAGATCAGGTGTGGCTACAAAAGCATTTACCAAAGGAGGTTCAATAGGAGCCGCACTCATCACAGATACATATTCTATTTCAGGGAATCTTTCAAGACTTTGAATGATTTTTTGAGTAGTTTCTTCGTTTTGAAGAGGCAGATCAGCCTTATAAATTCTTTTCAGCTTTTCTACAGATTCTGAGGAGTTTCCAATTGCTTTGCTGCTTCTGGCCATTTCATCAAGTTTGCGGTCTGTAAAATCCAGATCGTACTTAAATGAAATGTTATTTTCTCTTGAAAATCTCTCCAGATCAGCATTTCTGCTGAATGCAGTTTTTTCTGAATTGATGCCTTTTGAAAAGCATACATAGATGATTGAATTTTGATCCTGATTAAGTTTGGGCTGGCTTTCCTGACCAAAAGATAGGGAAGAGCAGAACGCAAACAATGCGAAAAGGTTGATTTTTGTTTTCATACGATTTTGTTAAATGGTTGTAAATCAGTTTTGATTTATCCCAAAAATAATAATAAAATAAAAACAAATCACATTTTTGTGAATTTATTTTTTGTTTTTTTATTTCTCCTTTGTATAAAGACTCTTATCAATTTTTTATGATAAACTTCACCGCTTTTGAAACCTGTGGGGTTGGGAAAATAGACCTTCTATGATTACAAAAAACCATCCAGGATCACTGAATGGTTGTGTTGAGGTATGTAGGTTTAATTTTTAAAAATCATCAAACCAGTTTAATGTGTTCTTATGGTAAATTACTTTCTGCTTATTCATGATCCGGTACTGAATACCCATACTGTCCTGATTGACATTGATGAGTTTTGCTTTCTGGATCGGCAGGCTTTTATCATCTAAATAAGTCTCATTAGAAGACCATACTATTTTTTCTATAATGCTTGAATAAGGAATTCTTGAGATTTGTTTTTCAAAGATTCCTTCTTTCTTGTAAATCGTAATAAGCGGTTTGTAAAGTGCTCCCGGACGTCCTCTTTCCATTCTGTAAGTATCATTCAGGTGAATTCGCTGGTCACAGCCTATAGTTGAAAAATAATGGAGGATGCCAAAAAAGGGAATCATCATAGGTAAAATGCTGAGAACGATTCCTGAGATTAAAAGACCAAAATATACTTTAATCACTTTTTTATTCCAAAACCTGATAATGATAAAAATGGTCATCAACAGCCAGAGCCAGTTAATGATTTTATCAACGTAATATCCGGCGAAGCTATAGTTGTTCAGGCTTAATACTATTCCAAACAGGAAAATTAAAGTCACTGCAAGATAAGCAATGACTATATTTTTGTTACTCATTTATGTCATTTAGCCTTTGGTAACCGAATCCATTACGATCGTGACAGGTCCGTCGTTGACCAGAGAAACCTTCATGTCCGCTCCGAAGATTCCACTTTCCATCTTTAATCCGGATTGCGCTATTTCTTCTTTAAAATAATCAAAAAGAGGTATAGCTTTATCAGGTTTTGCTGCTTTTATGAAAGACGGGCGAT
Source organism: Chryseobacterium sp. D764 (assembly GCF_019317325.1). NCBI lineage: Bacteria > Pseudomonadati > Bacteroidota > Flavobacteriia > Flavobacteriales > Weeksellaceae > Chryseobacterium > Chryseobacterium sp. D764. The sequence goes on from NZ_CP079219.1 coordinate 3,939,461, forward strand.
TGCCTTTTTTGTAATCTGCAATCAATGTAAATTGGCTGATGCAAAGGATTTCTCCTGAAATATCTTTGACAGAAAGATTAAGTTTACCCTCTTCATCTCCAAAGATTCTTAGGTTTAAAACCTTCTGTACAAGCCAGTCTGCATCTGTTTTTTCATCATTTTCATCCACACCTACCAGCAGCATTAATCCTTTTCCGATTTCACCAACAGTTTTTCCGTCTACTTTTACACTGGCTTCAGAGACTCTCTGTATAACGATCTTCATTTTGTATTCTAATAATAAACATTTAAAGTTTTGCTTGGAGCATCATAGTTGGAAGGGTAGGTTTTAGGCGGCAGAGATGTTTTAGCTCCAGCTTCTGGCTGCCCCGTACTTAAGATCCATCTTGTGTTGTCCTGCGGGCAGATAATAGCGATATTATCCTTTACCTCAAGGGTTGTATTATTATCAGGACATATGTGAGGAGCATTTCTGTCGTATACCTTAAATCCATTTGCAGTTCGGACAATAATCAGTCCTCTTGTTCCGGACTGCTGTTCATTCACATAAATCCAGCCGTTAATATTGTTCAAAGCATAGTAGGCAGGCAGGTTTAGATTAAGGGATACATTAATGGGAGTATTGGGGAAACAGTTCACAGTATCTTCTCTGCTTCCACAAGAGTTTATAGTTAAGTTACTGAAAATCAATATACTGAAAATGGATAAGATTGAAAAAGTTTTTTTCATTTCAATTTAAATTTTTATATATTTGTAAAAATAAAACGATTACAACACGAAAACATTGTCCGGCAAATGTCGGATTATTTTTTTATACTAAAACTAAATTTTGAAAATTATGGCAAGCTATGTAACTAAGGAGGGCCTAGAGAAAATGAAAGCTGAGCTGGAACAGTTGGAAACTGTAGAGAGACCAAAAATCACTCAGCAGATCGCGGAAGCAAGGGACAAAGGTGATTTGTCAGAAAATGCAGAGTACGATGCAGCTAAAGAGGCTCAGGGGATGCTTGAAATGAGAATTTCTAAGCTGAAAGACGTTATCTCTACTTCTAAAATTATAGACGAAAGCCAATTAGATACTTCAAAAGTTTCCATCTTAACAACAGTGAAACTTAAAAATAATGCTACCAAGCAAGAGCAGGTATTTACATTGGTACCGGATAACGAAAGTGACCTGAAGACAGGAAGAATTTCTGTAAACACTCCTATTGCAAAAGGTCTGTTGGGAAAAGCTGTGGGCGAAACTGCCGAAATTACTTTACCAAACGGAAACAAACTGTCTTTTGAAGTATTAGACATTTCTTTATAGTCTGATACAGTTTCTATTTCTAAACTTCTAATATCTACCCCTAACTTCTGATAAAATGAGCACTATATTCACAAAGATCATCAATGGAGAGATTCCCTCCTATAAGATTGCAGAAAATGAAAACTTTATTGCGTTCTTAGATGCAATGCCTTTGGTGAAAGGACATACTTTAGTAGTTCCGAAAAAAGAAGTGGATTTGATTTTTGATCTTGAAAGTGAAGAATACAAAAACCTTTGGGGATTTGCCCAAGAGGTAGCCAAGAAGATCAAAACTGCAATTCCATGTGTAAGAGTAGGAGTAGCGGTGGTAGGACTTGAAGTTCCTCATGCACACATCCATCTGATTCCTTTAAACAAGGTGGAAGACATGAATTTTAGAAATGAAAGATTAAAATTAACGAACGAAGAATATACAGAGATTCAACACTCAATTATTAATTCTTAACAATCAGAAAATCGTAAAAAAGTAATTTTTTACGATTTTCTTTAACATATACATATTATTATATCATATGAACTCAAACCAATGTTCTTTCTGTGGCAGAAAAAGAAATGAAGTACAGATGCTGATTTCTGGCCAGAATGGTTTTATTTGTGAAAATTGTATAGAGCAGGCGCACGCTATTGTAAAAGATGGTGCATCCAAAACAGGATATTCACCTGCCGACAGTATGGCTGAACTTAAAAAGCCAAAAGAGATCAAAGAATTTCTTGATCAGTATGTGATCGGGCAGGATCAGGCAAAAAAACAGCTTTCTATTGCTGTATATAATCATTATAAGAGATTACTCCACGCTCAGGACGAAAACAGAGAAGTGGAACTTGAAAAGTCAAATATCATCATGATAGGTGAAACGGGAACAGGTAAAACTCTTTTGGCAAAAACTATCGCCAGAGAACTGAATGTTCCTTTCTGTATTGTAGATGCCACTATTTTAACGGAAGCAGGATATGTAGGAGAGGATGTTGAAAGTATTCTGTCCAGACTTCTGATGGTCGCAGATTATGATGTGGAAAAAGCAGAAAAAGGAATTGTCTTTATCGATGAGATTGATAAGATCGCAAGAAAATCAGACAACCCGAGTATTACAAGAGACGTTTCCGGAGAAGGAGTACAGCAGGGATTATTGAAACTGCTGGAAGGAAGTATCGTCAATGTTCCGCCGCAGGGAGGTAGAAAACATCCGGATCAGAAATATATCCAGGTCAATACTCAGAATATCCTGTTTATTGCCGGTGGTGCTTTTGACGGAATTAAAGAGATTATTGAAAGAAGAATGAACAAGCAGGCAATAGGGTTCAGTTCTGAGAAAATCAATAAAACCGGTGAAGACGAATATATATTAACAAATATTAATGCAATTGATCTTCGTACTTTCGGATTAATTCCGGAACTTTTAGGAAGATTTCCAATCATCACTTACCTCGATAAACTCACGAAAGAGACCTTGGTAAGAATTATGAAAGAGCCAAAAAATTCAATTGTGAATCAATTTGTGGAACTTTTTAAGATGGATGGTACAGATTTGGTAATAACAGATGGTGCAATTGAAAGAATCGTAGAGGAAACTATTGAAAAAGGATTAGGCGCAAGAGGGTTGAGAGGTACTACCGAAAAAGTTCTAGAAGACTATATGTTTTCAATAGGAGAGGACAAAGAGATCACCTTGACGGAAGATAATGTTTTGATTAATAGATAAAATATTTTTTTTTTAAGAAAAATAATAATACCTTTGCGGGTGAAGATTGTATTAACACACAAATAATTTATACAATGAGAAAAAGTTTATTTGCTATAGGTCTTTTAGCAATTAGTTACTCTGTTCAGGCGCAGATACTATGTCATGTTGACACTAATGCTAATATGTATGTGAGCGAAGGCACCCTAGTTTATAGCGGTGGAGGTGTACAGACAAAAGGTAATGGTCTTTTGGACGTACATGGAAATATCATGGTTGTAGGATCTGCTACGGATAGTTTTAAGACAATTGATGCTGGCGGTGCTGATAAGACTGACGGTGGAAATATCATCTTAAGACTTAATACTCCTGCTTCTTTTGCTACTTCCACGTATGGTCAGCTGTACATTGACGGATTATCCCAATCCAACATTTCAGGTATTGTTACCAAAGAATACAGAACTACAAGTAACGGTACAGGTAATTATTTCCAGCAAGTTGCTTTGCCTTTCTCTGGTAAAGCTTACAATTCATTATCTACTGAAGTTGGTAAAACTTTCAATACCGGAAGATATGACAATCCAATTCTTAAGTGGGATAATGCGAATGCTGTTTCTATTACCACGTTGAATCTAGCTCCTACCTCAACTACTTGGGATGCTTCAGGTTATTATATGCTAAAGGTTAAAAATAATGACTGGAATCCAAGCGCTCCTGCATCAGGAACCGTATTCAATATTAACGGGAAACCATATGCGCCATATGCGGGTGCTGTAACATTACAGAACGCAGGGAAGTCTAATGTGGGAGCCTCTAATGTTGTGTTCGGAACTAACGGTAACGCTCTAAACCAATACAATGAGAAGTACAATACTTATCTTGATGATAGTTTTGAGTTTACTACGAATGCATGGTCTGGAACATTCGGCCAAAATTTTTACCAATTCGGAAACCCTTTCCTTACCAATTTAGATTTAGCTAACATTGGATATACTGAAAGTGTTACAGGATCTGATGGAAATGCTGTGAAAAATATCTGGGGTATTGAATATGACCCAGGTACAATTGTGACTCTTCCAAGTGGTTCTACTTATGCTACATCTGCTAAGGTAGTTACTTTCTTACCTACAGGTGACGGAGTAGCTCCAGCTATTGGTGACGTAGATTTACTTGTAATCAAACCTATGCAGTCATTTAAAATAAAGTTAAGAGACAATACGGCTCAGACTTTAAATTTTAATACACTGAGAAGATTCAAATCTACTGCAAGAACAGCAGGTATCAATTATGATGTAACAGCAGCTAGAATGGCTGGCACTGGCAAGAATATAACCAATACTGTAAAACAGCTTGGTGTAATCGGTCTTGATGCTAATGGAAAAGAACTTTCCAGAACATACTATGTTGTTTCTCCATCATTAACAACAGGGCACCAGATTTCTGCCGCAACTTCAGTTCAGTCTTCAGCGGGTAAAAATATCATCGGTACTTTTGAAGAATCATTGAATGGTGGGTATGATAATAATTATACTAACTATTGGTTATATATTAACGAAGCTAATGAGAGTAACTTCCAGGGGAAAAATGTTAAGTTAGTTAACTACTATCTGGATCAGGTGAAATCTTATAAATTCGAGATCAGAGAAAATGCAGTGCTAATCCCAGCTGGTGCACACCAGTTATCTTCAGGACTTGGGTTCTATTATAAAGCCGAAAACGGAAACTTAATAGAAGCTAAACAAGGAGATGTTATAGCGGTGACAAATGAAGAAGCTAATTTGTATTATGGAGAACCAAGTAATATTACTTTAGCAGTAGATAAAAACAATACTACTGCATCAAGAACACTTGTAGTGTATGATCCATCTATTACAAATTACATTGTAAGATTTGATCCAAAATGGAAAAAAGCAGATATTCAAGTTTATGATATGAGCGGTAAACTAGTAATCTCTAAAAAAGCGGTTGATGCATCCAGAGATTTTGTAATCGAGCTTGATGGCTCAGTTAAAAATTCATATGTTGTAAAAATCGTTTCTGATAAGGGAGAAACTGTTAACACTAAAATCTTAAAATAAACCACATGAAAACTATTAATAAACTAGTATTAGCTCTTTTTCTTTTTGCTATAACTTTAGCAAATGCAGCCCCACCACAACCACAACCAGCTCCAACAGGAAGTGGAAATGGAGGAAATGGTACCGGAGCACCAGCGCCTATTGATATGTACGTATATATACTTGGTATTGTAGCAATTGTATTTATTGTTTACTTTACAAAAAAGTACAAAAGCGTAAAAGCATAAAATTTTATTAAAATAATATTAAACTCTCTGATTAATCAGAGAGTTTTTTTATTTTTACTCTATGAAAAAGATTTATACGCTATCTGCGGTTTTGGCTGCATTTGCTCTGCAGGCTCAATTTACAGTTACCATTCAGACTCCGGCAGACTTTAAAGATCAGGACGCTATTCTATATACATTAAACGGTTCGAAAGATATTATTGTTACCAAAGAACAAAGTAAGAATAGTACATGGACTTTTAAATACCCAAGCAGTTATATGGGAATGATGAAAGTCTATTTCCCGGGCTCTAATAATACAGTAAGCTTTATTTCAGAAAATAAAAATGTCAATGTTAAACTGGATATCCAGAATAATAAAGTTAAAGATGTTACCTATCTGGATGAAGCGAACAACCTGATGAGTAAGCAGCAGGAAGGCTCACAAAAGAAAGAGCTTATTTTGCCGGCTTTAGCACAGATTAAAGAATATTATAAAGATAATACAGACTTTGGAAAAGCACTGAAAACAGAGATCGACAGACTTTCCGGTACTTCCAGCTCTATTGATGCCGCTCAACATCCATTTATTACCTATTATAACACGAATTACAGTAAATTTATTTCCCCTTCACAAGATGCCACCAAAAAAGTAGATCAGGAGGAAATAATCAACTTTCTGGACAAGTCAAATGATATGCTGGAGACTTCCTCATTACTAAGACCAGTGTTAGTATCTTATCTGAACTCCGGAGGAAATACCAATGTTGCTGCTTCTGTTGATAAACTCTTAGACCGATTAAAAGTGGAAACTCCAAGAGGGCAGACTGTTTTATCAGAACTGATCGATATTTTTGATGTGTATGAGATGGATGAGTACAAGAGCAAATATTTGTCACTTGCCAAAAATCTTAAATGTACCATCACTGACAGACTTGCATCTACACTGAAATCGAATGCCAACATTGAAATGGGAGCTGCTTTCCCTAACTATAAGTTCCAGGCACCAGTAAATACTACTGCGAAGTCATTATATGATATAAAGGCTGATAAAAAGGTTATTGTGTTTTGGTCATCCACATGCTCACACTGCGAAAGTGAACTTCCGAAACTTCTGGAAAAATATAATGATCTGAAATCAAAAAATATTCAGGTTGTAGGGTTTTCTTTAGATGTTGACAAAAATTCTTATACTAAAAAGATTGCTGCATTTCCTTGGGTGAATGACTCCGAATTGAGAGGGTGGAACAGCAGTTACACGGATATGTACAATATTCATGCAACTCCGACGTATTTTATTTTAGATGCTAACAATAAGATTATCAACAAACCAGATCATGTTGGTGATGTTTTGGAATATTTTAAGTTAAAATAATTTTGGAGGTAAAGAAATATTTTCTATATTTGCACCACCAAAAAGGCGAGGTAGCTCAGTTGGTTAGAGCGCAGGATTCATAACCCTGAGGTCACGGGTTCAATTCCCGTCTTCGCTACAAAAAACCGCAATCATTAAATCAATGATTGCGGTTTTATTTTTTAGAATAACTGCAAATTTATCTTTTTATTTCTCCCCAATTTTTTCATTTTTTAAAATTATCGTCTTTCAATAGAAAATTAAGGGAACTATCCAGTTTTCGATCTTATCATATTCTTTTATTGGAATGTTTTAAAACAGGAGATCATTGTTTTCCCTGTATTCGCTTTCTTACCGGCTTTTTTTGATTGATCTATTGATGTACGATCGAAACCTCCCTTCGCAGAATAAAGCCCGTAATGAATGAACTATACTACTTTGGATTTTATGTACATTACTTTAAATGGAGCTAATCTGAAGTACTATAATAAAAAAAGCCGTTTTACAATCTGCAAAACGGCTTTTATTTTTTTATCTAAGTTCTTTATCAGACCTGATATCCAAGCAGCTTTCTGATTTGATAGAAGAATCTTTCAATCAATCGAAGATCTTGTGTTACGATCTCTGCACTGCCCCTAAGTTCTTTATCGAATGTAAGCGTTTTGTTGTAACTTGTTTTTAATCCTTTTGGCAAAATAACATCTACATAATAATTTCCTTTATCATCAGGAATAAGAGAGATATTCTGTACTTTTCCTTCGATGATACCATATTCCTGGAATCGATAGTTATCTAGTTTAATCAATACTTTTTCGCCCGGAATGATCTTTCCTGAGTTTACGGTAGGAACAGACATTCTGCCTACCAACTGCTCTTTATTTTTAGGAAGAATAGAAAGAATAGGTTCACCCGATTTTACAAACTGATTTTCACCAAAAAACTGCTGGAAACTGGCAACACCATCTGTAGATGATATAACAAGATAATTCAGTTCCCATTGTTTCAATGATTTTCTCAGTTGCTCAAGAAGCTGTAAAGTTTGTGAAGAGTATGTAATTCTGTCTTTTTCTGTGTTAATGGCCGTTCCGCTTTTAGTTTTATTAAGATTGGAAACCCCTTCATCCATTTGTGATATGGAGATTTTAAGATTTTCAAGATTTTGCTGGGCCTGAAGATATTTGATCTTTTCATTTTCAAGTTCCATAGCAGAAATAACTCCTTGATTGAAAAGTTCCTGAGACCTGTTGAAGTTTTTCTTAGTCAGATCATATTTTATTGATTCCAGGTTTTTCTGTTGTTTTAAGGTAGCAATTCGTATGCGGTATTCAGAAATACTCTGATTGGCTGCCAGGTTTTCCGGAGCATAAGGCTGTAATCTTGTAAAAAGGGCTTCATCCTGAAATGCTTTTGCAAAACTATTGTATTCACCCTGTAATTCTCCCAACTTGAACCTTGAAGCCTGAGCAAGAGGGAAGCTATATAAATTATCAGGAGTAATGGAATCTACCAGTTTTTTCAACTCTAAAATATCCTTATAGTTGGCTGCTGACTGCATTACCATCAGAACATCATTCTTTTTAACTTGCTGATGGTCTTTTATGAATATTTTTTCAATTTTGGAACTTGTCCTTGCTTCAATTTTCTCTGGAGGATTCTGCGAAGTTACAATAATAGGAGCCGGTACAAATTCCGGATATTTTATGATGTAACTCATCAAGAGAATCAGCAGGAGAATAATAAATATAACAGTATTTCCCCAGCGTATCATCCAATGTGGGGGCTGGGTAAGAATATCCTGTACGCTTTCTGAGCGGAGTTCAATATTGTCTAAAACGTCTTCTTTCATTTTTCTAAGATAAAATTTCCCCCAATATTTCAGGGGGAATATAATTTAACCAAATGGGCAATTCCCGTCATACCACGATGGTGGTGAAGTATCAGCATCCGGTGGACATGCAATGTGATGGAGACGGCATGGCATCCAGCTGCCAAGACACCAGGAACCACAGCAATTGTTGTCCGGAATAACTACACCTCCGCTGACAAATGTCAGTTCTTTTCTCGAAAGTTTTTTTAGATTTTTCATGATTAAAATTAGTTTTTGTTTTTCCTACTCTATAAGCTTTTCGGTTCCGCTATATTTTGGCTAGCTTCCTAATTCAAGCTGATTTCTTACAAGTCTGTAATATTCTCCCCTCAAATCTACAAGATCTGCATGACTGCCTTCTTCTACAACTTTCCCCTGATCCAGTACAATGATTTTATCCGCATGTCTTACCGTGGAAAGTCTGTGGGCAATAACCACTGCTGTTTTCCCTTTGAAAAACTGCTCAAGGTTTTCCATAATTACTTTCTCATTATTGGCATCCAATGCTGATGTTGCTTCATCAAACAAGATATATTCAGGAGATTTGTAAACAGCTCTTGCAATGAAGAGTCTCTGTTTCTGACCGCCGCTGACCCCAACACCTTCATTTCCTATTTTCGTATTATAACTTAACGGAAGGCTTTCAATAAATTCCTTGATATTGGCTATTTCTACAGCACGTCTCAGTTTTTGTTTGTCAATATGATCTTCACCTACAGCAATGTTATTGGCAATAGTATCGTTGAATACATAGCCTTCCTGCATTACCACTCCGCAATGATCTCTCCAGTATCTTGGGGAGATATTCTTCATATTGGTGCTTCCGATTCTGATTTCACCCTGGTCAGGATCATAAAACTTCATTAACAGCTTCAACAGGGTTGTTTTTCCACTTCCACTGGCTCCCACAATAGCTGTAGTCTGCTGATAAGGGATCGTAAGACTTAAATTTTCAAAAACCGGAACATCAGAACCAATATAACGGAATGACATATCTTTGATCTCGATGTCTTTCTTTGGAACATCTGTAACATACTGCTCATTTTTATCCTCCTCATCGTCTTTATCATGAATTTCCCCTAATCTTTCAAGGGAAATCTTAGCATCCTGAGTCTGCTTGATAAAGTCGATAAGCTGAAGAAGAGGGCTGTTCAACTGTCCGATAATATATTGTACAGAAAGCATCATCCCTAAAGTAAGATTTCCGCTCAAAACCAGCTTTGCAGAAAGGAAACTTACCAGTATATCTTTCATCTGGTTGATAAAATTTCCTCCAACAGACTGCCATTGTTCTAATGAAAGTGATTTTATTCTGATTTTAAACAGTTTTACCTGAAGAAATTCCCAGTCCCATCGTTTCTGTTTTTCTGCATTATGCATTTTAATCTCCTGCATACCGTTGATAAGCTCAATCACTTTACTTTGTTCCTGAGAGACCTGAGAGAACCTTTTGTAATCAAGTTCCTTTCTCTTTTTCAGGAAGAAACTGATCCAGCCAATATATAATATCGCTCCAACAAGGTAAACAATGAATAATCTGTAATCATAAAACAGTAAAACAATACTGAAGATGATAAGGTTTACCAGTGAGAAGAGGGTGTTTAACGATGAACTTGTAAGCAGCTGCTCGATTCTGTGGTGGTCATTTATTCTCTGCATGATATCTCCGGTCATTCTCGTATCAAAGAAACTTATCGGAAGTCTCATAAGCTTGATAAAGAAATCGGAGATGATGGAAATATTAATTCTCGCCGAAAGATGGAGAAGAATCCAGCTTCGTATGGTTTCAATTCCCATTCTTCCAAGAAATAGCATAATCTGTGCAAGTAAAACGACATAGATAAAATTAATATCCTGGTTCTGGATTCCAACGTCTACAATACTTTGGGTAAGAAACGGGAATATCAGGGATAATAAACTTCCTCCCAGAAGCCCTATGGCCAGCTGGATTACAAGTCTTTTATATTTAAGGAGATACTTGGAAAGAAACGTAAAGCTGGCTTTACTTTCTTCAGCATCAAATTCTGTCTGAAAAAATGCTGGTGTTGTTTCAAGAATCAGAACAATTCCTTCTTCTGTATTTTCGTTTGCATTTTCTCCGATCCAGGATTTGATAAACTCTTCTCTTGTATACGTAATAAGTCCATAACTGGGATCTGAAATATATACTTTATTATTTTTGTCAATCTTGTATACAACCACAAAATGGTTTTTATTCCAGTGTGCTATACAAGGAAAAGAAACCTCTTCTGTAAGGGTATTGAAATCTATCTGGACTCCCATAGACCGGAATCCGAGGTTTTCTGCCGCATCGCTTAGCCCAAGAAGGCTGCTTCCTTCACGTGTTGTTTCGGAAAGGCTGCGAATCTGCTGCAGAGATATACTTTTACCATAATACTTACTTACGATCCTGAGACATGTAGGACCGCAGTCTTTGGTATCTGGTTGCTTATAAAAAGGAAACTTTTTTTTCAAAACTACTACTCATTATAAAATGCCGTCAGCGGGTGACGACATTTACTTTAATTCAATTATAATTCAATGAAATGGTAAACCGGAAATAGTCCCATTTGTCACTGTTTTTCTGCTCTTTTACATCTTATCAGATGTTATTTTTGTTTTTCCTAAGATAGTGAAATTTTCAGATGAATGATATTTATTTACTAAATCTCATCATCTTCTATTAATTCATCAATAAAGAATAAAATATCTTCACGATCATACTTGTCAGGGAATTGATATCCGTTGATGATAAAAATCGGGGTGAAGTTTAATCCTGCGTTACTGTTTTCGGTAGACATCTCTACTAGTGGATTCAGGTTTTCCGATGTTACATTTCCTCCGGAAAGAGCATTGATTTTACTTTCGTCCTTAGTTTCAAACCATTCTTCTACAGCATGTAGGAACTCTTTTTCAGGCTTGTTATGGTAGATATGAGTTAAGTCTGAAATAAGCTGTGTGTATTTTTCAGGAGCTCTTTCGGGACTGTAATTGAATCTCATCTGTAAAGAGATCGTATCAGGGTATTTTTCCAAAAGGCCTTCTGCCAGTTTATGAGCATCCTTACAGAAACCGCAATATGGATTGGATACGATAGAAATACGAAGTTTCGCATCTCTTTTTCCGACAGCAAAAGTTTCGGTATTCTGGAATTCGATTTTTGGATTCTGCTCCATTTGGTTTTTGAACAGCTCATAATTTCTTTTGAATCTAAGGTTTTTCGCATTAGATTTTTGTAGCGCTTCTTTTTGTTCAAGAAGAGTATTGAAATAAATAACGGCAGAGAATACCAGAGCCCATAAAATGACTGTCAATAAAAGTGTTCCCACACTGAAAGACATATTCTCGAAAAATAAACTGCTTACTACTATTTGTGCTGCAAGTATTGAAATAATCAAAAGACATACTCTACAAAACGTTTTTTCTACAAAAGCCTGAATGTATAGAGAATACCCTATTGCAAGGATAGAAACAAAGGTGAATCCTTTTACAATATAAGCTGTAGCCGGTAAAAATAATCCCAGCACGGTAAGTCCTGCAAAATAGATCAGGGAAAAGTCTGCAAATTTTAACCCTAAAATACTGGTCTTATCCTGCTTAATAATTTTATCACATGAGTTGACTGTCTGGCTGGCAGCAGCACCTCCACCACATATACTTCCGATTACGGTAGATGTATTCCCGAATTTCTGATTGAAGATTTCAAGTGAAATATATACTCCAGCCAGAGAGAGAAGATTGAATAAGGCTTCATAAATGGTTTGGCTTATAAATGAATAAGCGAGAACAGCTGCAAAAATTAAATAAAGTACCGGCTTGAAATTGAAGGCCAGTTTATTTTCTGCATTTTCGGTCTTTTCAAATAACAGTACAAAATCAGTTGATTTGGTATAAAGTTCTTCTTTACCGAAGGTTTTTGCTTTTTCTGAGTATACTGAATAATTGCTTCCTGACTTTTTTACAAGAGAAAATGAATTTTCAACAATAGCAATAAATTCTTCCGGAAGTTCGTCCCAATATTCTTTGTCTAGTTCATAAGCATCATTTTTCACCCCCATAAAGTTAAGCGTGTCACTGAAAGCCAATGCAGATGGATAATTGGGATGTGAATTGAACTGGAAAATGAATTCCTGTTTATCGAGTTTTAGGTGGTTAATTAGTTTGTCAAAAATCATGTTAATATTTTTATCTAAAATACACAGATGTTTTAAATATACAAAAATTTTTTTCTTTTATTAGTGAGATATAAACGGCTATTGGTAGATTAGATTTGACTTTCAATATTTTATTTCACAAAATATGGGTTCCAAATTTAGGATATTCTAATAAAATTATATGATTTTATTGCTGCTTAGTGTAGAATTTATTCATAGTATTATTAGATAAAGCAGGAGTTTTGGCTTAGAATACGAAATTTTTCAAATGAATTGGTTTTAAGACGTAAGATGCGGTTTCGCAGGCGGTTGTTTAAAAGTTTTTCAGGGTTATAGTTTACATTCAATTTCATGCGGAAAGCAATGGAATAAATTGGAATAATAAAGGCTATTATTTTTGATCAAAATCTTGACATTTTTACGATATAAATAGTAGAAATATATATAAAATACGGTGGATAACTCCTTTTTTTAAAATGACGAAAACAGGGTAAAAACCGAATGTTTTTTATTTAAACAAATGTTTGATTCTATGGTAATTTAATAGGCTGTACGGGTTTAAACGATGTTTTTCATATCGAATACTGGTGTTGATTGCGATTTGTCAGAATGTGGTGTAAACTCAAAAAAACTTAAAAAATCATAAAGTTTTCATAAAGTTTTAAAAAAGGATGTAAATGTTTTTGTATTTATAAAATATGTCGTACTTTTACATCGCCTTGAATGAGGGAACAAGTCAAGGTAATAAATTTTTTTTCATCATTTGTGTTTTTAGAATCGTATCGCCTGATACGATTCTTTTTTTTATTTATTTTTCATAGTTTAAGAGAAGATCTATAAAGTAAGAATAGGTGACAGAACCTTCCTGCTGATTGCTTTTCAGGAAGAGATTATTGGCGTATCCAAAAAAATCATCCAGCCAGCCCTGATGACTGAGTACAAAATTCTTCTCATACATACGGTCTCTTTTCATTGCAGAAGAATATTGATGTAGAACATTCTTGACGAACTCCGGATCTTCCTCCACAATGAACCTTAAAAGGCTTTTTAAAGTGAAAAACTCAGTGCTGTATCTCAACTCAGGATTACTGGAATGAATACCTATTAAATACCCCACAAAATTAGCCTCCTGTTCTCTGGCAAAACCCAGCTGATGGGAACTTTCATGCGCCGTTGTGAAGGGAATAAATGTGGAAGGTAATTCAGCGTTATATTGAGCTTCAGCAGTAAAGGGATTGTAATATCCCAAAATACCTGTAAAACTCATTATATTTTTGAATAAACTGGGTTTAATATCCAAAATCTGAGTCGCCCTTTTATTTGAAATATAAGAAGGTAATTTTGCCTGTTGATGCAGAATTTCCTGTTGTATAGAATTAAGGTTTGTAATGATAAATACTCCTTTGCTGTCTTCCCGGACAGATTGCCTGGTCAGTTTACATTTTTCAAGGTAAGAGAGAGCCAGTTTTTTAGCCTTTTCCACATCAGGTTCTTTCTGGCTTGAAAGCTTCTTGATGATAGGAGTCTGGAAATACAGCATTCCCCAAAAGATCTGATAGATAAAATAAAAAATATTGATGATGATCAGAGTTCTGAGCATAGAATTATGTCTTCGCTGCTTTCTGAATAGCATGATGCAATAATACAAAAGGAAAGCACCTAATATGATATAAATAAGGTCTCCTGTAGAAAATGGAATCCAGCTGAACAATGCCTGATGGGTTCCTTTTTGAAGTTCAAAAAAGCTTTCAAAAAACGAGATCATCACTCTGGATTTTGAGCAAACATAAAACAAAAGAAATTGGGCAAGTAATACACCTGCCCAAAACCTTTTCTTTTTATATATTGTTTTCGTTATATTAATGACCATTGCCTTTAGATACTTTATCAAGATCAATGCCCTGGGCTTTTAGAATCCCACTCACACGGATCGCATAGAATGCAAGATAAGCAAAACAAATAACCCCTACGATATAACTGAAATGAATATTCGTAATATCTGCAATATATCCCTGTATAATGCTTACAATACCTCCACCCATAATCATCATAATAAGTAATCCTGATCCTTGATTGGTATGTTTTCCAAGCCCGTTAATCGCCAATGCGAATATACATGGCCATAAAGTAGAGCAGAAAAGACCTACACTGGTAAATGCATAGACAGATACCATTCCTTTAGTGAACATTCCTATCAGTAAAGCGGTAATCCCAGCCAAAGAGAAGATTAAAAGCATTCTTGCCGGGTTTCCTTTACTTAAGATATCACAAATAATCATGGCAATAATAATGAATCCATATACATAGAATGGAGACAGGTCATGTTTTGCAATAGCATTTACAAGTAAAAATACACCAAATGCAAGATAAGGAGCTAAGAACCTTAAGATTTTTTTGAATCCGGCATTCACATCAAATGCTTCTACAGCACCTGTCCAACGGCCGATCATCAATGATGCCCAGTATAAAGAGATGTAAGGGGCCACATCTTTTGTTTCAAAGCCTAAGTTTTTTTCCATATAAGCCGGAAGATTACTGGCTGTGGAAACTTCTACCCCTACATACACGAAGATCGCGATCATTCCCATTACCAATTGAGGATATTGAAATGCTGACTTTCTGTGCTCACCCGGAGTTGAATCATCTGTGTTTTCAGTATTCGTTGGAGTTACAGCAGGAAGAGAAGAGAATTTAAGCATTAAAGCCACAAGAGCAAAAGCTGCTCCTAATATCAGATAGGGAGTTTTTACACTTTCTATACTTGCTTCCGTATTGCCTGCGCTTGCAGAACCAAAAATAGCAAATGCAACAATAAGCGGTCCTATTGTAGTTCCTAAGTTATTGATTCCCCCAGCCATTGTCAATCTCTGTGATCCTGTTTCTGTAGGACCTACTTCAATAGCAAGCGGATTGGCAACAATCTGCTGAAGAGAGAAGCCTAAACCTACAATAAATAATCCGGAGATCATTAAAGGGAAAGAATGCATATTGGCAGCCGGGTAAAACAACAGGGTTCCCATTGCTGAAATAAGAAGCCCCACAATAAGGCCGTTTTTATACCCGATTTTATTGATCAAATCCTGTTTCAGACTCTTTGATATGATCATATAAATTAAAGAACCTACAGTATACGCTACATAAAAGCATATCTGTACCAGCATACTTTCAGTTTGAGATAGATTGAAGGCTTTTTGAAAAACGGGGATCAGAATATCATTACTGGCTGCTACAAATCCCCAAAAGAAGAATACAGTAACCAATGGAATGAATTGGGCCCAATTGGTTTGTTTAGAATAATTTGACATATTTATTATAGATTTCACAAACAAATATAACTATTTCCTTTCAACGGAATACCTGATTAAAGTTTTTTTTATTTCTTCGTAAGCCTCTGCCTTTAAGTCTTTTGGCGAATTGGTAGGCTCAATGATACCATTGAAATACACCTTTACTCTTCCAGGATAGCCTTTTGAGTTTTCAAAAGGGAACATTTCCTTGAGTCCGATAAAGGTATAAACAGCGATAGGAGAGTTATGTTTTGAGGACAGTATAAATGCTCCGTCCTTAAAGTCATCCAGGATTATAGAAGTATCGTCCGGTACGCCGCCTTCAGGAAAAATGGCAATACTGTTGCCTTCTTCCATCTTTTCAGCACATCTTCGGTATACATCCGCACGGCTTTTTGCGCTCGTTCTGTCTACCATTACACATATCCTTCTATAAATGGTTCCGAAAATAGGAATCTTTACCAGTTCTTTCTTCCCTACAAAACATATCGGATGGTTTGGAAACATAATGCAGGTAAGCATAATATCCATGATGGATGTATGATTGGAGATAAAAACATAAGGAATACTTTTGTCTTTTTCCTGTTCCGAAAGTTTAATGAGATCATACCGGAAACCCATTCCGTAAAACATTCCGAAACACCAGATCCTGACAAGTTTATAGCCGTATTTATAATGCTTTTTGTTAAAGGATAAAATATAGACAGGGATTCCAATAATAACTGTCAGGAAAAATGCTAACAGCAACAGCCAGAATCTCCAGAGATAATTTAAAATTTTTGTCACAGCCTAACCGTTAAAAATTACTTTCTTTTTTATCGAATAATTCAGAATGGAAACCAGCAATATTGCTGCAATTTTGCTGATCATTTCCGGGCTCAAGGTATAAAAAAATAAATTGATATTATCTTTAAATATGAAACTGTAAAAGACCTGGAAAAAAACTAGGCTGAGTAACGTTGAAAAGAAAGAAACCACCATAAAATAAACAAACTCTTTTTTCTTTGAGTGTTTTCCTCTTTCAAATACAAACCAGATACTCAGGAAATAATTGGTAATAATCCCGCAGCTCGTAGAAAAAATGTTGCTTAAAGGATAATGTATACCATGGAAGTTGATTTCTTTTGCAAAGAAATGCGGAAGATAGGTACTGAAAATCTTAAAGCTGCCTATTTCTACAATCGCACTCAGTCCTCCTGCAATGATGAAGAACAGAACCTGTTTCTGGCGTAAGAGTATTTCTTTCATGTAATGAATATAAAAACTAAATATATAAATACATATTGTATAAGACTGAAATGATTTATATCTCAGAATATAAAGGCTTTACTGTATCCCGGCTGTTAATAACCGTTTTAGAATGCCAATAATGTCAAAGCTTCACAATATGAGTATGCAAATTTATAACTATATGTTAAACACTGAAAAAAGTTGTTAAAATATTTTTTTTAATTAAAATTATTTCTAATTTTAATATTCAGAATGATGTAATAATGACCTGATAATAAATTCATTTTCAACTTCTTGTGTTGATGGTTTTTTCTATCTTGTAGTGCACGATTAAGAGCATATACCCCTACATTTTATGACCCAATTATTAATAATATTTGTATGAAAAGTCAAAACAAATACAGAAAATTCCAGCTTCAACAGAAAAATATTGAAGCTCTTGAGAAAGAAAATTCCCGCTTCAAAAGAGTGTATTCAGAATATGAAAATATGTCAGATGAATTGTGGAATCTTGAAAACTCCAAAGGAGAACCAGTGCCTGATGATTTTATCAATGCAATGGTATTACAGACTTCCTATCTGGAAGATGAAATAGAAGATTGGCTATTGCAGTTCAACGAAAAAAAGACACAGATTAAACATTAATGATTTTAGACAGCTTCCAGGTTGTTTATAAACGCTAATTGAAGATAAATTCATAATTTAGCACCCTTAAATTAAAATCTAAAATATGGTTGCTATTGTAGATAGTGGTTCTACTAAATCGGATTGGGTAATACTTGATGACTTTAAGAAAGTTTTTCTGAAAACAGAAACAATCGGTTTCAATCCGAATTTTATCAACAGAGAACTTATCGCTCCTGAGATACAGAAAAATAGCAATCTGGTATCGGTTAAAAATTCAATTACCAAAGTCTTTTTTTATGGTTCCGGATGTGGTGTCAAAAAAAACTGCGAAACCATAGAGGAAGAGCTGAAGAAGGTTTTTGTAAAAGCAGAATTTATTGTGAAGGAAGATCTGATGGCTGCAGCCTATGCAGCATACAGCGGAAAACCTGCTATCGTGTGCATTCTTGGCACAGGATCAAATTCTTGTTATTTCGACGGTGAAAATGTAAAGATAGAATTACCTTCATTAGGATTTATTATTGGAGATGAAGGAAGTGGCAGTGCTATAGGAAAACAATTGCTGCGCAGATATTTCATGAAAAAACTACCTTCAGACCTTCGTGCCGAATTTGAAGCCAACTATCTGCTTACCGTAGAGGATGCATTGCAAAATATGTATCATACGACAAGACCAAATGCTTATTTGGCAGACTTTACCAAATTTGTGATCGAAAGAAAAGAGCATCCTTATTTCAGGGATATGGTTTTTGAAGAAATGAAAAACTTTTTTGAATACCAGGTAATCCCCTATGAAGAAGCTAAAGACGTTGAAATCAATTTTATCGGATCTATCGCTTATTATTATGAAAATATACTACGTTCTGTAGCTACAGAACTTAATTTAAATGTGGGACATGTTGTGCAGAAACCAATAGAAAGCTTAGTAGATTACCACATTAAATATATACTTTAACAAAAAACCAAATTTTATGTCAAGTAACAACAATCGTGACGAAAAGAACTTCAGCCAGGCCGCGCTGGATTATCATAAAGCAGAACCCAAAGGAAAAATTGAAGTTATTCCATCAAAGCCACACTCTTCTCAAAGAGATTTGTCATTGGCTTATTCTCCGGGAGTAGCTGTTCCTTGTATGGAAATTCATGATAAGCCTGAAACTGTGTATGATTATACAGGAAAAGGAAACCTGGTAGCAGTAATTTCTAACGGTACTGCCGTACTTGGACTGGGAGATATCGGTGCTGAAGCTTCAAAGCCGGTAATGGAAGGGAAAGGACTTTTGTTCAAGATCTTTGCAGATATCAACGTTTTTGATATTGAGATCGATGAAAAAGATCCGGATAAATTTATTGAAATCGTAAAAGGTATCGCTCCTACTTTCGGAGGGATTAACCTGGAAGATATTAAAGCTCCTGAAGCTTTTTATATAGAACAAAAACTGAAAGAGGAATTGAATATTCCTTTGATGCACGATGACCAGCACGGAACTGCAATTATCTCTGCAGCAGCATTGATCAATTCTTTGCAGATTGCGAATAAAGATATTGATAAAGTGAAAATGGTAGTCAATGGAGCAGGTGCGGCAGCTATTGCATGTACCAAGCTTTATATCTCATTAGGATTGAAAAAAGAAAATGTCCTGATGTGTGACAGTAAGGGGGTTATCAACCATAAAAGAGAAAACCTTACCCCTGAAAAACTAGATTTCATCGCTCAGACAGATATTGAAACATTAGAAGATGCTGTAAAAGGCTCTGATGTTTTTGTCGGATTATCAAAAGGAAACGTAATGACTCCGGAAATGCTGTTGAGCATGAACGAAAATCCTATCGTATTCGCTTTAGCTAACCCTGATCCTGAAATTGCTTATGATCTTGCTATTGAAACTCGTAAAGATGTAATCCTGGCAACAGGAAGAAGTGATTATCCTAACCAGGTAAACAATGTATTAGGATTCCCTTATATCTTCCGTGGAGCATTGGATGTACAGTCTACAGGAATTAATGAAGAAATGAAACTGGCTGCCGTACATGCGATTGCTGATTTAGCAAAAGAACCGGTACCGGAAGCTGTAATTTTAGCATACAATGTTCAGAACCTGCAGTTCGGAAGAGACTACTTCATTCCAAAGCCGTTCGATAACAGACTGATCACAAAAGTATCAAGTGCCGTAGCGAAAGCAGCGATCGAAAGTGGTGTTGCCAGAAAAACCATTACGGATTTTGAAGAATATGAGCACCAGCTTTTAGACAGAATGGGAAGAGATGAGAGATTGGTAAGAATGATGCAGAGCCGTGCTAAATCCAATCCGAAAAGAATCACCCTTGGAAATGCTGAAGAATATAACGTATTGAAGGCAGCTCAAATCCTTTATGAAGAAGGAATTGCTTTTCCAAGTCTTCTGGGAGATAAAAAATACATCAAGGAGCAGATGGAGCGTTACGGAATTACGCTGGATGTTCCAATCATTGATCCAAGTGATGACGATCAGAAAGAAAACAGAAAAAAATACAGAGAAACCCTTTGGAAACTTCGTCAGAGAAAAGGAATGAACGAGTACAAAGCGAAGAGATATGTGCGTCAGAGAGATTATTTCGGACCTCTTATGCTGAAACATGGTGATACCGATGGTCTTATCGTAGGATTCTCTAAAAACTATACTTCAGTTTTACGTCCTGTTTTAGAAGTTATTGAAAAAGATAAAGGAGTAGATAAAGTAGCGGCAATGATGATGATCCTGTCTGAAAAGAAACCTATTTTCTTCGCAGATACTTCCATCAATCAGAATCCTACCTCAGAAGATCTTGTGAATATTGCTAAAATGGCAGAGTTTACAGTAAAATCTTTTGCGATTGAACCAAGAATTGCGATGCTTGGGTTTGAAAACTTTGCTGCTATTTCTGAAACTTCCAAGAAAGTGGCTAAAGCAGTGAGCATCCTTCATGAGAAATACCCTAAAATGATTGTAGATGGTGAGATTCAGCCGGATTTTGCAATGAATGCAGATCACCTGAGCGATTATCCATTCTCAAAATTAGGAACAACACCAGCGAATACCTTCATCTTCCCTAACCTGGAAAGTGCTAATCTTTCTTACAAAATTATAAGAGGGATGAAAGTAGCGCAGGTTATAGGACCTATCTTAATGGGATTAAAGCAGCCGGTACACGTTCTTCAAATGCGTTCAAGCGTAGACGAAATTGTAAACCTTGCTACGATTGCTGTTCTTGATGCTCAAAGGAGAGAAAAGAAATCAATCTAAAAATTAAATCGTAATTAGTAATCACTAACCTCTAATTAGATTTTCTTATTAAAAAATGACACTTTAAACCGTGTTGAGATAATAAAAGACTCCATATTTTGGAGTCTTTTGCTTTTATGTTAATTCATTGAATTCTTATTTGAAAATTAAGTTAAAAATCATTCGCACGTTAAATGAAAACATTAATTAGTTTAAATTGCTATATTTGGGAGTTTTAAAAATTAATAATGATATTTTCTTTACAAGGTAACGTTCAAGAACTTACGCCTACCTACGCGGTCATCAATGTACAAGGAGTTGGTTACTACGTGGGAATCAGTTTGATGACCTCACAGATGCTGGTTTTGAATCAGCAGACTTTCTTATTTATCCAGCAGATCATCCGCGAAGATGCTCATCTTCTCTTTGGATTTAACACACGTTCAGAAAAAGAAATGTTCAATCTGTTAATAAGCGTTAATGGAGTGGGTGCTGTTTCAGCATTGATTCTGCTGTCAACATTAAGCCTTGATGAGATCGCTTCTGCAATACTTTCCGGAAACAGCGCGCTGATTCAAAAAGCAAAAGGAATCGGTGCAAAAACTGCTGAAAGAATTATCGTAGATCTTAAAGATAAAGTACAGAAATACAGTGATCCAAACGCGAACATTTCTGTGATGGTAGATAATAAAATTAAGGAAGAATCGTTATCTGCATTAGAAGTTTTAGGGATTCCTAAACGTGCAAGCGAGAAGATTGCGGATAGAATTATAAAACAAAATCCAAGTATCTCGGTAGAAGAATTGGTTAAACAAATCTTAAAAAACATTTAACATTTGGTGGCGAATAGTAAGCATCTTAACATATTTTTGTTCCTGTCGTTCCTGTTTATGTCTGTCAGCACTTTTGCGCAGGTACAAAAAGACACGGCGATTATACGAAAACAATATGAAGTGGCCGACCCTACGAGGTACGAAGCCTATTACGATATAAAAACCGGGATGTACTATGTGTATCCTAAAATTGGAAATACCATAACGGGTCCTCCTACAGCAATGTCTCCGCAGGAGTATAAAGAATATATGCTTGCAACTCAGACTAAGGCCTATTACAAGGAAAAATCTGATAAATATAACCTTCTTTTCAGAAGAGACAGATCAGATGCAAGGAAGAAGGGGCTTATCCCTTCATTGTTGATTAATAACAGGCTTTTTGAAACTATTTTCGGAGGTAATAAAATTGAAATCATCCCTTCAGGGTATGCATCTCTGGATTTTGCCGGACTTTACCAAAAAATAGATAACCCGATGATCCTGCCACAAAACAGGACAAGTTTCACCTTTGATATTGATCAGAGAATTCAGCTGGGATTATTGGGTAAAGTAGGAGAAAACCTTCAGCTAAAGGCTAATTATGATACCCAGAGTGGTTTTGCTTTTGAAAACAGAATGAACCTTGTTTGGCAGGCAAAAGGAAGCTGGAAAGATCTTCAGAGCAAAGGTCTTGGAAATGTTGATAAACCCAACGAAGGAGGAGAAGATAAGATTATCAAAAGAGTTGAATTTGGTAACGTAAATATGCCGCTTTCAACCAGTTTGATTCGTGGTTCACAATCACTGTTCGGGGTGAAAACAGAATTTCAGTTAGGAAAAACATTTGGAACCGTTGTCCTTTCCCAACAACAGGGTGAAGCCCGTAATATTGTAGTACAGGGTGGTGGTGTTATGAATAATTTTAAAGTCAACGCTATTGACTATGAGGAAAACCAGCACTACTTTTTAGGACATTATTTCCTGAACAAGTATGATGATGCCTTACTTAATTATCCACAGATCAACTCAACGATCAATATTACCAGATTGGAAGTTTGGGTATTGGATCAGGGAAACAGTAACCTGGCTTATCAGAAAAGTATAATCGGGATCAGAGACCTTGGAGAAGGTCCTGGCGGAGTTACTTTACCGGATAACTCTCTGAATGGTTTATATGATGCTGTATCCACAGTAGCCGGAAGCAGAGAAGCAGGAAAAAACTATGGTACTCTTTTTCAGGGACAAGTGCTTGGGGCAGATCCTATTCCCTATGATAATGGAGAACAGTTCATATACAATACAAAAGCAAGAAAGCTGAATAGTAATGAGTTTACCTTTCAGCCGCAACTAGGATATATATCACTAAATCAAAAGCTTAATGATCAGCAGCTTTTAGCAGTTTCATACTCTTTTACCGTTAACGGAAGTAATAAAGTATACAAAGTAGGGGAATTTTCTGAAGAAAGTCCTGTATTGGTTACTAAAGTATTGAGAGTAAACAATAAAGTGAATACTCAGTCTCCGATGTGGGACCTGATGATGAAGAATATCTATTCAATAGATGCAGGACAGGTAGCACAAGATGGATTTATTCTTAATGCATATTACAGAGACCCAAAAACGGGAGGTAAGGTAAACTATCTTCCGGATACTCCTGTAAAAGATCAGAACTTACTGAAATTATTTAACTGGGATCGTCTTAATATGAATGGAGACATTCAGAATAATAAAGACGGAAGCAAAGGAGATGGTATTTTTGACTTTGTCAACGGGATTACCATCAGACCGGAAACCGGAAGAGTAATCTTCACGAAAGTACAGCCTTTTGGTAACTATATGCAAAAGGTTTTAGGAGGAACTTTTAATCCTCAATACGTTTTCCAGGATCTTTATACCAAGCAAAAACAAGAAGCGCTCTCCAGTAACCTTGCACAGAGATATACATTGGAAGGTCGTTATAAAGGAGTTCAGGGACAGGGTATTTCGTTAGGCGCAGTAAACGTTCCTCAGGGATCAGTAAAAGTTGCCGCAAACGGAGTACAGCTTACAGAAGGAGTAGACTATACCGTAGACTATATGCTTGGGACCGTTACTATCATTAATGAAAATGTAAAACAGTCCGGACAGGCGATCAATATCTCGTTAGAAAATCAATTAACATTTAATACCCAAAGAAAAAGATTCTTAGGATTAAATTTAGAAAGAAGATTCAGTGAGAATTTTATCTTGGGAGGGACCGTGATCAATTATTCAGAGTCTCCACTTACCCAAAAAGTAAACTTCGGACAGGAAGCGGTAAATAATACCATGGCAGGGATCAACTTGATGTACAATAATCAGGCTCCTTATCTGACAAGACTTACCAATAAACTTCCAATGGTAAAAACCGAAGCTCCATCTAACTTAAACTTTAAGATGGAAGCAGCATATTTGATTCCTGGATTAAATAAGGGAACCAATAACCAATCTTATATTGACGATTTTGAACAGACAACTTCCAAGATATCATTAAAAGAACCGGCAGCATGGAGCTTAGCTTCAAAACCCGAAAAAAATAAATTGCCGCCATTTAACACAATACCTGGCAATGATGACTTAACAAGCGGATATGGAAGAGGATTATTAACATGGTATAATATTGACCCTAGATTCTGGGGTGTTGGAGGGAAAGCACCTTCAGGAATTACACCGCAGTCTGTATCCAACCACGCTTCCAGAAGAGTACAATATTCCGAGATTTATAACAACAGAGATTTCGTAGCGGGAGAACAAACTTTCACCAATACATTTGATATCTCTTATTTCCCTAAAGAAAAAGGACCTTATAACGTAAACCCAGTTACAGAACAGGCACAAAGCAGATGGGCGGGGATTATGAGATCAATCAGTGTTCCGAACTTTGTTACTTCAAACATTGAATACGTGGAATTCTGGATGATGGATCCCTATGCAGATGGTAAAACATTGGGTACTGATCCAAAACTTTTACTTCACTTAGGAAACGTTTCCGAAGATGTTCTGAAGGATGGAAAAATGCAGTATGAAAATGGGCTTCCAACTCCTGGAACACCATCTTCTACTACGAATTCAAACTGGGGAACACAGCCAAAACAACCACCAATCTTATATGCATTCTCTACGGAAGGAGATGACAGACGAGTGCAGGATGCCGGATATGATGGTCTTACTTCTGATCAGGAAGCAATGAGATTCGGAAATACTTTTGTAAACCCGGTAACCAATATTGCTGACCCAGCAGTGGATGACTTCGTATTCTATCTTTCTGATAAATTTACCGGAAGCCAGGCCGCTTCAGTTGTGGAGAGATACAAATATTTCAGAAACCCGGAAGGAAACTCAGAAGCAAACTCTCTGAATGTAGCTTCACAAACTCCGGATGCAGAAGATATTAATAAAGATTATAACCTTGACCAGACTGAAAACTATAATCAGTATGTGATCAAGCTGGATCAGCCAAGCTTAGCATTGGGAGGAAACAATATTGTAGATGTAAAAACAGTAAAAGCAAGCTTCCAGAACGGGCAGTCTGCAGATGTGAAATGGTACTTGTTCAGAATTCCTGTTGCTAATTATGATAAAGCTGAAGGAACTGCAGATCCATCTGTATTAAATAATGTAAGATTTGCAAGATTAATGCTTGCTGGATTTGACCAAACCTCTACTTTAAGATTCGGAACAATGGAT
Source organism: Chryseobacterium sp. D764 (assembly GCF_019317325.1). Taxonomy (NCBI): domain Bacteria; kingdom Pseudomonadati; phylum Bacteroidota; class Flavobacteriia; order Flavobacteriales; family Weeksellaceae; genus Chryseobacterium; species Chryseobacterium sp. D764. The sequence continues at coordinate 3,965,011 of NZ_CP079219.1, forward strand.
CTTGTAAGATCAGACTGGAGAAAGTATACTAGTAACATTGCCAGCACAAATATCCCAGGTTCAGACGAAGGAGTAGGTACTGTGACAGATCCAAATTTTGAAGTAGGTAGTGTAAATATTGAAGAAAATGCACTGAACCAGCCTCCATATGTATTGCCTCCGGGAATTGACAGACAGGTATTAAGTGGTAATGCCGGAGCGCAAAGACAAAATGAAGCTTCACTTTACATGAAAGTAACTGATCTTAAAACAGAAGCAAGGGGAGTATTCAAAAATACTACACTGGATATGAGAAGATACAAAAAGTTGAAGCTATTTGTACATGCTCATGATCCTCTGAACAGAGTAATAGGAATGGATGAGAAAACCAAATTCTTTATCCGTTTTGGAAGTGATGCTACTGATAACTATTACGAGTATGAATCGTCTTTAAACATGACTCCTACTACGGCAACTGCTCCTATGGAAATCTGGCCGTTGGAAAATGAAGTCAATCTTGATGTTCAGAATTTTGTAGATGCTAAAATAAGAAGAGACAAATCAGGAGTTCCTATTACAAATAGAACAATGGATCCAACCTATCAGGAACCATTCAAGAATATTTACATCAAAGGAAGACCAAGCTTAGGAAACATTACTACCATTATGATTGGAGTAAGGAATGCTGATGCAAGAGGAGGAGCTGGAATAACAAGAGTTTTATGGGTAAACGAAATCCGTCTTTCTGAAATTGAGAATGACGGAGGATATGCAGGAAACGCCAGCTTAAATTTTAATATGGGAGATTTGGCAACAGTTAATGCCAATGCATCCTATACATCTGTTGGTTTCGGAAATATAGATTCAAAACCTGCGGAAAGAACTCAGTCTACTCAATCGGCATTCAGTATTAATACCGCTATCAATGTAGATAAATTCCTTCCTGAAAAAACAGGGGTGAAAATTCCTTTAAACTATTCTTACTCACAGACGATTGAAGATCCAAAATATAATCCTCTGGATACCGACGTAGAGTTCAATAAGGCACCAAACAAGGATCAATTGAAAAAAGTAGCGAGAACCTATACTCAGCAGAGAAGTATAGGAGTCGTGAATATGCACAAGGAAAGAGTAAATCCAAATAAAAAGCCTAAGTTTTATGACATCGAAAACGTTTCGGTAACGGCTGTTTATAATGATGACTACTTCAGAGATATTTATACCAAGAGAAATTACAGACAATACCTGAGAGGATATGTTGATTATAACTACACATTTAAACCGTGGGTAATCAAACCTTTCAATAAAATGATCAGTGATACGGCAAAGTCTACGAAGTATTTAAGATGGGTGAAAGAATTCAATTTTAATCCGATTCCTACGAGAATATCTTTCAGAACTGAAATCGACAGAAACTACAACGAACTTGAGTTCAGAAATGTAGAAGCAATTCTTAATGGGGATATGAATAGTAATTTTGATGCGATCAGAAACAGAAACTTCTTCTTCGGATGGCAGTATGGATTAGGATTCAATTTCACGAAATCATTAAAACTGGAAATCAATTCAGCAACCAGAACGCTTAATGACAATCTGGATGTAAATTCAATGGATAACAAATCGATCTTCGGGAATGTGTTCAGAGCCGGAAGACCGGTATTGTATAACCACAGAGCACAGCTGAACTATAAACTACCATTCCAGTATCTGCCTTATCTTGATTTCATTGATGCAGAAGTAGGATATGGATTTACCTATAACTGGGCGGCGAGATCTACTTCATTAACTGGATTTGTAGATCCTAATACGAACCAGACTGCAAGTTTAGGATCTGTTGGTCAGAATACCAATGTTATTCAGGCAACAGCTTCAGCAGATCTTCCGAAGTTCTTTGGCCAGTTTAATTATTTCAAAAATATAAATGCCAAACTTCAGAAGCGCAGACAAGAAATGGACTCTCTGAACAATGTGTATACGAAACAGTGGGAAAAGAACAGATATAGATATAAGAAATATAAATTTAAAAATAAGCTTACTCCACTTCAAAGTGCAGCATTCTTCCTTACTTCTTTCAAACAGTTGAACGTAAGTTATAATGAAACAAATGGAACAGTGCTTCCGGGATTAATATCAGCTCCAAACTGGTATGGATCTGGACAGACACTGGGAGGTCCAACTCTAGGATTCCTTTTAGGATCACAGGCGGATATCAGAAGAACAGTGATGGAAAACGGATGGGTGAGTGGTTCCAATTATATGACAGATCCATATGTAAGAATGTCCACCAAAGAATTGAGGGCAGACTTGCAGATGATGCCGATGAACGATTTAAGAGTTGATCTTAATGTGCTGCATACTTTTAACAGTAACTTCTCACATACAGGATTTAACTATATTAATAATGGAGTTTCAGATCCTGACTTTACATTTGCCAGCGAAATGATAACCTATTCCAACTCTGCAGTACTTCTTAGCACATCATTTAAAGATGGACAGGCAGTTTATCAGGCTATCAGAGAAAATGCAAGAGCCCTTTCACAACAGTTGGGCGGCCCGGGAGCGGTATTGGACAACAATGGATTTGCGAAGCATTATAGTATTGGAAATGCCTATGTATTGATCCCAGCCTTTAGAGCAGCTATGGAAGGAAAATCTGCAACACCAATGACCAATCCTAAAAAAGCAGGATTCCCGTTACCAAACTGGAGAATTACGTATTCAGGATTAAAAAATATTCCTATAATCAGTGGACAGTTCACCAAGTTTGATATTTTACATGGTTATACAGCGACATATACAGCAACAGGTATCCAAAGCAATGTAGATTATCATGGTAACCCGGATGGATACTACCAGACAGTAGATAATGCAGGAAATGTAATCAAAAACGATGGTGACAAGATCAATCCGTATACATTTGCACAGGTAGGATATGTAGAATCTTTCTCACCGCTTATTGGGATAGATGTTACCATGAGAAACAATATGCAGTTCGGGATACAGTACAACAAAACAAGAATGATGGTATTGGGACTGGTAAACCAAACGCTTACTGAAGATGCCAATACAGAATATGTAGTAAGACTTGGATATATTGTTAGAAACTTCAGATTGGGAACAGCCAATATCAGAGGAAGAGGAACAAGAGGGAAAGGAAGTGACCTTAACATCAGAGGAGATATTTCATTAAGAGACAGCAAGACTTCTATTATGAATATTCTGTTGAATGATGCTCAGGTAACAGGAGGACAAAGACTGATGAACATCAAACTTTCCGCAGACTATAACGTTTCCGAAAACCTGAACCTGAGAGTATTCTATGAACAGATGACCTCAAAGTATAAGATCTCCACAGCTTTCCCGCTGTCTACAGTGAGAGCAGGTATTTCTGCCACATTTACATTCGGAGATTCCGGAGGCGGATTCTAAAAATGATATAAACTTAAAAGTCCTTCAGTTTTGAAGGACTTTTTTTATATCCAATATTTGAAGCTACTATATTTTTGAATACATTTGTACAAAATAAAAATTAAAAAATGAACACACCATCAGAATTAAAGTACACCAAAGATCACGAATGGATCAAGATTGAAGGTAACGTTGCTACAATCGGTATTACAGACTTCGCTCAGGGAGAACTTGGAGACATCGTATATGTAGACATAGATACTGTAGATGATGACCTTAATGGAGGAGATGTTTTCGGAAGTGTAGAAGCGGTAAAAACTGTTTCAGATCTATTCTTACCTATCGCTGGAAAGGTTATTGAGTTCAATTCAGAATTGGAATCTCAGCCTGAACTGTTGAATACAGATCCTTATGGAGACGGATGGATTATCAAATTGGAAATTGCTGATGGGGCAGATCAGTCTGAGTTACTTTCTGCAGATGATTACAAAGCTATCATTGGATAAGATTTCAAAAATATTTAGTAAGATATTGCCCATTTATTGGGCATTTCTTACTTATATGCTTCTCAAACCCGGAGAAGAGAACCATGAATATTGGTTTATGTTCAGTGGGATTGACAAAATTTTACATCTAAGTATATTCGCAGCCTTAGGTTTTTCTTTCATTGCTGCATTTCCCAAAATAAAATTCTCATACTTTTTTCAGATCATTCTTATCTATGCATTCCTTACCGAAATTCTGCAGGAAGAAATGGGACTAGGTAGATCTATGGAAACATTGGATATCGTAGCAGATACCATAGGATGTCTATTGGGATACTATATATATAAGATATTAATCAAACGCTTCTTTTAACTTTACTCTTAGAAAAGAGCAGCATTCCTTTCCAAACTTTTTCCCCTATACAGGAACAGTAAGGTTTTCTCAAACTCTTACCCCTTCCAACTATCAAACTTAATCAGGAGCTATTTCCTGCTATCCATTCATACTCCTCGCGCCCGTGCTTTCCCACATCCAATCCTATCCCTCTCAAAGGCAAGCTGCGGGGTACCCATTTCTATCAGGGCTAGGGGTGAGGTTAATGATGAATTATAAATTATGAATTATGAATTCCCCCGAAATACCCTATACTAAATATACATCATCATCTGTGCAAATGCGTGATCTGTGGTTAACCAGTACTCATTCCATAAGAACGCACTATTATCCTGAGCGTAGACGAAGGGAGCCTGTTTTATAAAAGCTTCCCCTTGCACCTTTCCCCCAACCTTCCCTTTATCTTATATATATAATAGAATGTATCTTTCATTACCCCATTACTCATGATTTCTTCTCCCTCAAAGCGCTCCCTTGAATCTCCCAAACAAATGTTTAAAATTTTTCTCTCTGCGTTCCAGCGTATTAGGGTTAAATATTACGGGTGTGTAAAATTTATGTTAAATAAAGTTGTTTTGCGTTGCAATAAGTTGTTATCTTTGCCCCACTGAAAAACGAGAGTAATACAGTAGCGCAGGAGAGCTTTTAGATAAGCATAGACATTATGATACTTCAAAAAGAGGCAGACAAAAAACTTTAATTTTTTTATCAAAAAAAGTTGCGAGTTTAAAAAGAGTTTGTATCTTTGCAGTCCCAAATAAAGGGAGCGCAGGAGTAGAGTGATTAAGGTTTAGGAGAGGGATTAAGGTTACTTAAAAAACTTTAAAATTTTCTTTCAAAACATTTGGTCATTAAGAAATAAAGTTTTACTTTTGCACTCGCAAATACGGAGCGCCACTGACAGAAGAGAGTGCTTCGTTACAAAGCGAAAGATATAAAGATCATTGACATACAATATAACAACCAAGTAAGGAAAAACTAAAGCGTAAAAAAAACTTTGAGTGAGTCAGACAAACATACAATGGAGAGTTTGATCCTGGCTCAGGATGAACGCTAGCGGGAGGCCTAACACATGCAAGCCGAGCGGTATTGTTTCTTCGGAAATGAGAGAGCGGCGTACGGGTGCGGAACACGTGTGCAACCTGCCTTTATCTGGGGGATAGCCTTTCGAAAGGGAGATTAATACCCCATAATATTTAGAATGGCATCATTTTAAATTGAAAACTCCGGTGGATAGAGATGGGCACGCGCAAGATTAGATAGTTGGTGAGGTAACGGCTCACCAAGTCAACGATCTTTAGGGGGCCTGAGAGGGTGATCCCCCACACTGGTACTGAGACACGGACCAGACTCCTACGGGAGGCAGCAGTGAGGAATATTGGACAATGGGTGAGAGCCTGATCCAGCCATCCCGCGTGAAGGACGACGGCCCTATGGGTTGTAAACTTCTTTTGTATAGGGATAAACCTACCCTCGTGAGGGTAGCTGAAGGTACTATACGAATAAGCACCGGCTAACTCCGTGCCAGCAGCCGCGGTAATACGGAGGGTGCAAGCGTTATCCGGATTTATTGGGTTTAAAGGGTCCGTAGGCGGATCTGTAAGTCAGTGGTGAAATCTCACAGCTTAACTGTGAAACTGCCATTGATACTGCAGGTCTTGAGTGTTGTTGAAGTAGCTGGAATAAGTAGTGTAGCGGTGAAATGCATAGATATTACTTAGAACACCAATTGCGAAGGCAGGTTACTAAGCAACAACTGACGCTGATGGACGAAAGCGTGGGGAGCGAACAGGATTAGATACCCTGGTAGTCCACGCCGTAAACGATGCTAACTCGTTTTTGGTTTTTCGGAATCAGAGACTAAGCGAAAGTGATAAGTTAGCCACCTGGGGAGTACGTTCGCAAGAATGAAACTCAAAGGAATTGACGGGGGCCCGCACAAGCGGTGGATTATGTGGTTTAATTCGATGATACGCGAGGAACCTTACCAAGGCTTAAATGGGAAATGACAGGTTTAGAAATAGACTTTTCTTCGGACATTTTTCAAGGTGCTGCATGGTTGTCGTCAGCTCGTGCCGTGAGGTGTTAGGTTAAGTCCTGCAACGAGCGCAACCCCTGTCACTAGTTGCCATCATTAAGTTGGGGACTCTAGTGAGACTGCCTACGCAAGTAGAGAGGAAGGTGGGGATGACGTCAAATCATCACGGCCCTTACGCCTTGGGCCACACACGTAATACAATGGCCAGTACAGAGGGCAGCTACACGGTGACGTGATGCAAATCTCGAAAGCTGGTCTCAGTTCGGATTGGAGTCTGCAACTCGACTCTATGAAGCTGGAATCGCTAGTAATCGCGCATCAGCCATGGCGCGGTGAATACGTTCCCGGGCCTTGTACACACCGCCCGTCAAGCCATGGAAGTCTGGGGTACCTGAAGTCGGTGACCGTAAAAGGAGCTGCCTAGGGTAAAACAGGTAACTAGGGCTAAGTCGTAACAAGGTAGCCGTACCGGAAGGTGCGGCTGGAACATCTCATTTTAGAGCGTCGTAAGACGATAAAAAAACAAAGGTACTTAAATGTACCATGCACTTACTTCAAAGTAAAGCTTTAGTTTTTTGTTTGGTTGGTTATATTAAAAATACAACACCCACTAGAAATTAGTATAGGGAAAGAGATTGAGAAATGAAGAAGAGGAAAAGTATAACTTACTTACTCATTCCCATAACTCATATAAAGTCTCGTAGCTCAGCTGGTTAGAGCGCTACACTGATAATGTAGAGGTCGGCAGTTCGAGCCTGCCCGAGACTACTAATTAAAGCGGCTGGCAAATAGCTTATAGCTGATGGCAAAAATGCCAGAAGCCAGAAGCAAATAGCCAACAGCAACTAGAGGGGAATTAGCTCAGCTGGCTAGAGCGCCTGCCTTGCACGCAGGAGGTCAAGGGTTCGACTCCCTTATTCTCCACAGTTTTGGAAGACTGATTTAAAAGTTACGGATAGAGCCAAAAACAATATCTGTTCATCAGTTGTACAAAAAGAATTTAAGATCATTGACATTAACGGTAAAGACATCACAAAGAGATAACCGAGCACTTTCGAGTGCCGAGTTTATAAAAATATCGATAAATTAAATTTATCAAAAAATACTGAACTAATATAATTATTAGGAAAGAAATCGTTAAGGGCGTATGGCGGATGCCTAGGCTTTCAGAGGCGACGAAGGACGTGGTAAGCTGCGAAAAGCTGCGGGGATTGGCACACACGAATTGATCCGCAGATGTCCGAATGGGGCAACCCGGCTGGTTGAAGACCAGTCACCTCGTAAGAGGAGCAAACCCGGAGAACTGAAACATCTAAGTACCCGGAGGAAAAGAAATCGAAGAGATTCCGTAAGTAGTGGCGAGCGAAAGCGGATTAGCCCAAAAGCTGATATATGTTTAATAGAATGTTCTGGAAAGAACGGCCGTAGAGGGTGATAGCCCCGTATATGAAAGGCATATTTGAGTGATAAATGAGTAGGGCGGGACACGTGAAATCCTGTCTGAATATGGGGGGACCATCCTCCAAGGCTAAATACTCCTGAAAGACCGATAGTGAACAAGTACTGTGAAGGAAAGGTGAAAAGCACTTCGAATAGAAGGGTGAAATAGAACCTGAAACCGTACGCCTACAAGCGGTCGGAGCAGCATTAAGCTGTGACGGCGTGCCTTTTGCATAATGAGCCTACGAGTTAATTTTACTAGCGAGGTTAAGGTATTAAGTACCGGAGCCGGAGCGAAAGCGAGTCTGAATAGGGCGTATAGTTAGTAGGATTAGACGCGAAACCTTGTGATCTACCCATGGGCAGGTTGAAGCTCTGGTAACACAGAGTGGAGGACCGAACCGGTTGACGTTGAAAAGTCTTCGGATGACCTGTGGGTAGGGGTGAAAGGCCAATCAAACTGGGAGATAGCTCGTACTCTCCGAAATGCATTTAGGTGCAGCGTCGTATATAAGTTTATTAGAGGTAGAGCTACTGATTGGATGCGGGGGTTTCATCGCCTACCAATTCCTGACAAACTCCGAATGCTAATAAATGTTCTACGGCAGTGAGGGCATGGGTGCTAAGGTCCATGTCCGAGAGGGAAAGAACCCAGACCAACAGCTAAGGTCCCAAAATATATGTTAAGTTGAAACAACGCGGTTGGACTGCATTGACAGCTAGGATGTTGGCTTGGAAGCAGCCATTCATTTAAAGAGTGCGTAACAGCTCACTAGTCGAGCGGTCCGGCATGGATAATAATCGGGCATAAACATATTACCGAAGCTATGGATTTGTATTTTAGATACATCTGGTAGGAGAGCATTCTATTTGCGCTGAAGCAGTACTGTGAGGTATTGTGGAGCGGATAGAAAAGAAAATGTAGGCATAAGTAACGATAAAGCGGGCGAGAAACCCGCTCACCGAAAGACTAAGGTTTCCTCAGCCATGCTAATCAGCTGAGGGTTAGTCGGGACCTAACGCGAACCCGAAAGGGGTAGTGGATGGACAATGGGTTAATATTCCCATACTTGCTCACACTAAAAAGGGGACGGAGTGCCGTACTTACTGGAGACTGACGGAATAGTCAAGGCCTAGCCTTCGGGCGAAGCTGCTGTAGGGAAAGTGCTTCCAAGAAAAGCCGAAGTGAAGCAACCCGTACCAAAACCGACACAGGTAGTCGAGGAGAGAATCCTAAGGTGCTAGAGTGAATCATGGTTAAGGAACTAGGCAAAATAGTCTCGTAACTTCGGGAGAAGAGACGCCATCAGCAATGGTGGCCGCAGTAAAGAGGCCCAGGCGACTGTTTATCAAAAACACAGGACTCTGCAAAATCGAAAGATGCAGTATAGGGTCTGACACCTGCCCGGTGCTGGAAGGTTAAGGAAGGTGCTTAGGGTTAAACCGAAGGCATTGACTGAAGCCCCAGTAAACGGCGGCCGTAACTATAACGGTCCTAAGGTAGCGAAATTCCTTGTCGGGTAAGTTCCGACCTGCACGAATGGTGTAACGATCTGGGCACTGTCTCAACCATGAGCTCTGTGAAATTGTAGTATCGGTGAAGATGCCGATTACCCGCAATGGGACGAAAAGACCCTGTGAACCTTTACTATAACTTCGTATTGACTTTGAGTAAGTAATGTGTAGGATAGGTGGGAGGCTTTGAAGCTTGCACGCTAGTGTAGGTGGAGCCAACGTTGAAATACCACCCTTTACTTACTTGGAGCCTAACTTCTTAAGGGAAGGACATTGCGTGGTGGGTAGTTTGACTGGGGTGGTCGCCTCCAAAAGAGTAACGGAGGCTTTCAAAGGTACCCTCAGCACGCTTGGTAACCGTGCGTAGAGTGTAATGGCATAAGGGTGCTTGACTGTGAGACCTACAAGTCGATCAGGTGCGAAAGCAGGACATAGTGATCCGGTGGTTCCGTATGGAAGGGCCATCGCTCATAGGATAAAAGGTACTCCGGGGATAACAGGCTAGTCTCCCCCAAGAGCTCACATCGACGGGGAGGTTCGGCACCTCGATGTCGGCTCGTCACATCCTGGGGCTGGAGAAGGTCCCAAGGGTTGGGCTGTTCGCCCATTAAAGTGGCACGCGAGCTGGGTTCAGAACGTCGTGAGACAGTTCGGTCTCTATCTATTGCGGGCGTTAGATGTTTGAGAGGGCTTGATTCTAGTACGAGAGGACCGAATTGAACAAACCTCTGGTGTATCAGTTGTACCGCCAGGTGCACTGCTGAGTAGCTACGTTTGGAAGAGATAAGCACTGAAAGCATATAAGTGCGAAACTCGCCTCAAGATGAGACATCTTTTAAGGGTCGTTGGAGATGACGACGTTGATAGGCTACAGGTGTAAAGACAGTAATGTCATAGCCGAGTAGTACTAATTACCCGTAGATTTATAGCCTAATATGGCGCACGAAAGTGCAGCAAGGTTACCTCTTTGTGAAAGTTTTTATCGAAAATAACCAGGTAGCAGATGGTAGCTATTGGGAAGCAGGTAAAACCTGTATCCTTTTACCTATACCGTGCAACCTTATATACCTTCTTTAGGGTGGTTTTAGCGGTGGGGCTCACCTGTTCCCATTCCGAACACAGAAGTTAAGCCCACCAGCGCCGATGGTACTGCGAAAGCGGGAGAGTAGGCCGCCGCCAGTTTTTATTTTATTTTTAAAAAATCCTTTATCATAAGATAAAGGATTTTTTTTTGCGTTATAGCTATCCCATCCCCATCCCGAAAATCAATATATATATACTGATGAGTAATCAGTAACAGATAATGCATCAATTATCATTGATTACTTATCACTTATGATGGACAGCACCCACTCCAATTGTCACTCCGCAGGAGTCTCAACAATCCAAATCGTCTGAATTATAAGAAACCTGAAGATTCTAATAAATAAGCTTTGATTCCTACGGAATGACACAATTGGAATAGGGTAGATATTTACAATTCAAGGTTTAAAATTTGATCAATTCGAGCCGAATCTCACAACTCATCATTCATAACTTATAATTCATAATTAGACTCCTTCTCCTAGCCCCGATAGTAATAGTTACCCCGCAGCATGCCTGGGAGAGCCAGTGGGATGCAGCGTAGGGCAGCCTGGCGTGAGGAGTATGAATGGATAGCGGGAGAAGGCTTCTGAAATTTGTTAAAGTATTTCCTCATCAATCCTATTTTATCGTATATATAAATCTTACTTAAGAATACTTTAAATTGAAGATGAAAAAATTCTTATTAAATTTCACCATATGTTGAAAAAATAGTATATTAGAAAAGCGTAATCCGAAAAGCTATAATAGAGTAGGAATTATCAAAAACTAAATAACTATGAAAAATCTGGTAAAGATTTCTAGAGAGAGTTTAAAATCACTTAAAGGAAGCGGAGGCCCTGGTTGTCCGGATGATCCGGCATTTGGAATGTGTTATCCTCCGGGATGGCCTAATGGAATCTGTTTGAGCAAATATCAATGCTGTATGAGGCTGGGCGGCCCTATAGAATTTTGTAAAGAAGAATATGGAAACTAATATTCCTATAATTTAAAGATATAAGTAAAAACACGGCTATCTCAAACTGAAATAGCCGTGTTTATTTTATAAATATATTATGATCAGACTTGAATTACTCCTAAGTTGAATTTCTCAGTAATGGGAGCGTGATTAGCCGCTTCAATTCCCATAGAAATCCATTTTCTTGTATCTGCAGGGTTGATGATGGCATCTGTCCATAATCTTGCTGCTGCATAGGTAGATTCGGTTTGCTTCTGATATCTTTTTGAAATTGTATCCAGAATTTCGTTGTGCTCTTCTTCGGTAATTTCTTTTCCTTGTTTCTTTAACGTAGATTCCTGGATCTGAGCAAGTACTTTTGCAGCCTGTGTACCTCCCATTACAGCCAGATCAGCCCAAGGCCATGCAACAATGAGTCTAGGATCGTAAGCTTTACCACACATAGCATAGTTTCCTGCTCCATAAGAATTCCCTGTAATGATAGTAAATTTAGGAACTACAGAATTGGAAACAGCGTTTACCATTTTGGCTCCGTCTTTAATGATACCTCCATGTTCAGACTTCGAGCCTACCATAAATCCGGTAACATCCTGTAAGAAGATTAAAGGTATTTTTCTTTGATTACAGTTAGCAATGAATCGTGTAGCCTTATCTGCAGAATCTGAGTAGATCACTCCACCAAACTGCATTTCTCCTTTACCACTCTTAACAAGCTTTCTCTGATTGGCTACAATACCTACAGACCAGCCATCAACTCTGGCTGTTGCGCAGATAATACTTTTACCGTAATCGGGTTTATATTCTTCGTATTCGGAGTTGTCTACAATACATTTAATAATTTCGTAAGTATCGTATTGCTCAGCTCTTGAAACCGGCATAATTCCGAAGATATTTTCAGGATTTTCTTTAGGTGGGAAGCTTTCTATTCTGTCAAAACCTGCTTTTTCAGTAGTTCCGATAGACTTCATGATGTTTTTGATTCTGTTCAAAGCATCTTTATCATCTTTAGCTTTATAATCTGTCACTCCTGAAATAGAGCAGTGAGTAGTAGCACCGCCCAATGTTTCATTGTCAATACTTTCTCCTATAGCGGCCTTTACCAGGTAGCTTCCGGCAAGGAAAATAGAGCCTGTTTTATCTACAATCATGGCTTCATCACTCATAATAGGAAGATAAGCTCCTCCGGCTACACAACTTCCCATTACGGCAGAGATCTGGATGATTCCCATAGAACTCATTTTAGCATTATTTCTGAAAATTCTCCCAAAATGTTCTTTATCCGGGAAGATCTCATCCTGCATAGGCAGATAAACACCTGCAGAATCTACCAGATAGATGATTGGAAGTTTGTTTTCCATAGCAATTTCCTGTGCTCTCAGGTTTTTCTTTCCTGTGATAGGAAACCATGCACCGGCTTTTACAGAAGCGTCATTGGCAACGATGATACATTGTCTTCCGGAAACGTAGCCAATCACCACTACAACCCCGCCGCTAGGACATCCTCCATGCTCCTTATACATTTCGTATCCTGCAAATGCTCCTATTTCTATGGAATCTGAATCTTTATCGAGAAGATAATCTACTCTTTCTCTTGCTGTCATTTTTCCTTCATCACGAAGCTTTTGAAGCCTCTTCTCACCACCACCTTTTTTGATCTCAGTGAGTAAGCGATTTATTTCAGATAATTTTAATCTGTTTTGATCTTCTCGTTTATTGAATTCAATGTCCATAAAATTTTTAATTTTTTACGCTTAAAGATACTATTTTTATGAGGAATACAAATAGGAAGTAAAACAGTTGTTTAATACTTTGGTTTCTAGTAAATTGTGAAATTTTTAACTAAAAAATATTTTTAAATAATTTATATTTTTTCTAACTTTACAGTAGAGTAACAGAGGTGATATTCTCTGCAAAATACTCTAAGTTCCTAGTTTATTTTTTTAATAGTTTATTATTTGAAGGCCCTGAAAGTTTAACAAATTTTCAGGGTTTTTTTTATTGCTGTTTGTGCGATAGCTAGTAATACTTTCTATATTCTACAATATTCAGGTCGATAAGATGATTCTTGGTTTTTTTATATTTTTTAGCAGGAATAAAGCCTAATTTTTCCGGAATTTTTCTGCTGGCTATATTTTCTTCATCTACAGGATATAAAATATACTTGAAAGTGAAATTCTTTTCCAGGAATTCTATGAGGGCTGTTATGATTTCAGTTCCCAATCCTTTTCCCTGAGAACTTTTTTTTAACCATAGGCCAAGCTCAACAGATTCTTCTGTTATATTATGGATACCGCAACATCCTGTAAAATCACCATCAGAGTCCAGGGCAGCCATTACCAGATCTGTGTTTTGCGACAGAGTTCTTTTGGATTCATTAACGAAGGTAATTATATCCTGTCTGTTACCTTGTGGATTAAAAGGCATGTATCTGGTAACATCATTTGTAAAATGTTCTAAAATATCATCTATATATAAGTCTTTAACAGGCTTCAAGGTTAGACGTTTTGTTTTGATTTCAATATTTGGACTTAATATCATATTGTAATTTTGATCTTTTTACTAAATGAATAGAAAAGGTGCTGTATTAGGTAAAAAACTATTAAAAACTTTATTTATCGTCTTTTTATTAATGTAAATTTATATTTTTTGTAAGATTTATAAAAGCGTATTTGTAAATTTGCACGTTAAAAATTCAAAGGAGATAGGTTATGCATAAATTGGCGCTTTTCAGGTTGCACTTAATTGTATTTTTGTGGGGATTCACCGCAATTTTGGGAAAATTGATTCATGCCAATGCACAGATTCTGGTATTTTACAGAATGCTCTTTGCTTCCATTTTTCTTTTTGTATTTATCAGAGTTTTTAAAAAGGACAGTATAAAAGTTTCCAGGAAAATATTTTTTCAGCTGGCAGCAATAGGTTTTGCTATGGCGCTTCATTGGTATTGCTTTTTTTATTCTATTAAAGTCTCCAATGTTTCTATTGCATTAAGCTGTCTTTCCTTATCTACACTTTTTGCCTCTATCCTGGAGCCTATTATTTTTAAAAGAAAAATTGATATCTCTGAAGTCATTATGGGAACAGTCATTGTTGCCTGTATACTATTGATCTTTAAAACGGAATTTCATTTTAAAGAAGGTATTATTTATGGAATCTTTTGTGCTGTATTCGGGACTATTTTTTCTGTTTTTAATGGTAAAATGTTTGGTAAAACGAGCTCAGGAAACATTATTTTTTATGAAATTTTCTGTGGTTGGTTCATTTTAATGATATTTTATTTGCTTTCCGGGCAAATTTTTCAGATGAATGAAATAAACTACCGGGATTTGGCGTTAATATGCTTGTTAGCTAGTGTTTTCACTGCTTTTCCTATGTTAGAATCGGTGAATTTAATGAAGTATATATCACCTTTCACTTTAATTTTAACAGTTAATTTAGAACCTGTCTACGGAATTATACTAGCTTTTTTTATCTTTGGGGAATCAGAACATATGAGCCCTATATTTTATATTGCTTCAGGAGTTATGATACTGGCTATCATTGTCAATGGATTAATTAAAGCCAGAAAAACTAAAAACTTAAACTAAGCATCAAATTTATATGATGAAAAAATATCTTTTACTTGCATTTTCACTGCTGTTTGGGCTGTCTCAATCTCAGATTATCAGGAAATATTCCAATGAATTCTTAAATATCGGAGCCGGAGCAAGAGGTCTTGCAATGGGTGGGGCAGTAATTACCAATCAGGATGATGTATATTCTCCTATGTGGAACCCTGCAGGTTTGATGTCAGTTGAAAGAGACTGGCAGGGTGCAGCCATGCACGCAGAATACTTTGAGTCTATCGCAAAATACGACTATCTGGCATATGCGAAAGTACTTGAAGAAGGTGTTTTTGGTGTTTCAGTGGTAAGACTTGGGGTAGACAATATTCTGAATACTACCCAAATGATCGACTCAGAAGGGAATATTGATTATGATAAAATTACTAAATTCTCTCAATCCGATTACGCTGCTATCCTTTCTTATGCCTTCAGACCCGGAGGAAATCCAAAATTGGATGTTGGGGTAAATGCTAAAATTGTCTACCGTAACGTAGGTAAATTTGCAAGTGGTTATGGTTTTGGTTTTGATGTGGGTGCTATTTATAAAGCAGATAACGGATGGAAGTTTGGAGGTATGGTAAGAGATATTACTACTACCGTAAACTTCTGGAGTATCAATCAGAAAGAACTTTCAACCGTTGTTAACGGAGAAGAATTCAACCCGGCACCGAAAGATAAACTGGAACTTACAATGCCTAAGCTGAATGTAGGTGCCAGTAAATTATTTGAAATCAATAGCAGTGTATATGTATTGCCAGAAGCAGGGATAAATGTGGATTTTGCTAAAACCGCTTCATTAATTTCCACAGATTTTGCAAGTATCAGCCCTTATGCCGGAGCTGAACTAGGGTATCAGAAAATGATTTTTGTGAGATTGGGGATCAACAGATTCCAGTCGATTACAGATATAGAAGATCTTAAGAGAAAAGTTTCTTTCCAGCCAAGTGCAGGTCTTGGAATAAGATACAGAGGGCTTACACTGGATTATGCGATTACAAATTCGGGGATAGGTGGATCTAACTTCTATTCCAATTTCTTCTCATTGAAACTGGATATGGGAGCATTCAGAAACGATTAAAATTATAGAAAATGAAAAAGTTATCAATATTGATGTTGGCAGTGAGTTCAACAATGGTTTTTGCACAAAAAGTTTCAGACTACAAATATGTTTCAGTTCCTGAAAAATTTGAAACATTTAAGGAAGATTATGGTTTAAAAAACTTTTTCATCAAAGCTTTGGCGGGGAAAAAGTATATAGTACTTCCGGTAATTAAAGATAACTGGCCTGCAGAAGCTAAAAGTAATTTCTGTAATGTGGTGAATGCTGATGTTATTAATGATAAAAATTTATTTAAAAATAAAGTAATAGTACAGTTTAAGGATTGTAATAATAATTTAATACTGGAATCAAAAGGAGGGTCAAAAATCAAAGAATATGAAGAAGGATTACAGGATGCAATAAAAGAAGCTTTAATAAAAATCCCGCTTTCAAATCCTGTTGCATTCTTACCCGCATCTACTAAAGGTCAGAATACATCTCCTGAACCTGCCGTATCTGTTGCATCTACGACTACTCCTGAAGCGAATAGCTACTCCAATGGGAAACTTGATCTTCAAAAAATACAGATTGATCCTAATCAGTTTATCCTAGCAAAGTCTGGCAGCTCTGTTCCATTTGCAGCTTTTAAAACCACTTCTAAGAACTCAGTTTTCATTGTAAAGCTGGCTGATGGAAATACGACACTTGGATATTTTGAAAATGGAAGTATTGTGATAGATATTCCACAGGCTGACGGAAGATATTCCAAAGAAGTTTTTGTGGCAAAATAATCTGAAAATAATAAACATAAAAGGCTCTTAAAAAAAGAGCCTTTTATAATATATATGCTGATGTGTTTTTCATTTTTTCGAAAGTTTGAAAAGGTTTGTGTTTGGGCTTTCTACAAAAAACATATACTATACAAATACGAGAGATAAGTCATCATCTATAATGGTAATGAAAATGTAGAAAAATTTATAAAAAGAGAAAAAATTTCATAATATTATCGTTGTTAGTTGATAATACTAATTTATGAAAAAAATACATATAATACCATTTTTAAATAAAATATTTATTTATTTCTGTTTTTCATTGTAGTATTTCTGTTGTATTCAACAAAATATTGGGCTTTTGTCCCTTTTTGATGAAATAGGAAATGATGGTGAAATGCTATGAAAACGGCCTTTTAGTTGTGAAAATTTAACTGTCTGTACCAGAGTTTATCAATTGGCATTAAAAAACTCCCAAATTACTTTAGCTTTACTTTTCCCTAAAATCTCTTCCAGAGTTTCCAGATTAGCTTCTTTGATACGTTTTACAGACTTCAGTTTAGACAGAAGTAGTTCAATAGTTTTTTCTCCAACACCGGAAATTTCTTCCAGTTCAGATTTAATAGTAGAATTTTTCCTTCTGGTTCTGTGATGCTTTACCCCAAATCGGTGAGCTTCATCACGTACACGCTGTAGAATTTTTAAAGTCTCGGATTTTTTATCCAGATATAAAGGAATAGGGTCTTCAGGAAAGAAAATCTCTTCCAGTCTTTTGGCAATACCTACAATGGTAATCTTTCCGTAAAGTCCCAACAATCTCAGGCTCTTTACTGCAGAAGACAGCTGCCCTTTTCCTCCGTCTATCAGAATCAGCTGGGGAAGATCTTCACCTTCATCAAGCATCCTTTTGTAACGGCGGTAGATCACTTCTTCCATAGTCGCAAAATCGTTAGGCCCTTCCACTGTCTTAGGATGGAAAATTCTGTAATCTGCTTTACTCGGTCTGCCGTCTTTGAAAACAACACATGCTGAGACAGGATTTGTTCCCTGAATATTTGAGTTATCAAAACCTTCAATATGTCTCGGCTCAACCGGCATTCTGAGAAGTTTCTGCATTTCAGCCATGATTCTGTTGGTATGCCTTTCAGGATCTACAATCTGAACCTGTTTCAGTTTTTCCAGACGATATTCTTTAGCATTCTTTTCAGAAAGCTCTACAATTCTTTTTTTATCTCCAACCTTAGGAACAATCAGTTTTACATTAGGAATTTCTACAGACAAATGAAATGGTAGCAGCACTTCTTTGGAATCAGAAGAAAACTTCTGACGGATCTCGATCAATGCTTCTTCCATAATATCTTCATCTGTTTCTTCAAGAATCTTTTTGATCTCAGTAGTAAAACTCTGAATGATATTTCCATTTCTGATTTTAAAGAAATTGACATATGCTGCCGTTTCATCACTGGTCATCCCGAAGACATCTACATCATCAATATTAGGGTTAACTATCGTATTCTTAGCCTGGTAATCTTCCAGGATATCCAGTCTTTCCTTAATGATCTGAGCCTGTTCAAATTGAAGGTTGGAAGCCAGTTTCATCATTTGATTGACCAGATAATCTTTAGCTTTGCGGAAATCCCCTTTGATTATTCCACGGATGGCATCTATCTTTTCATCATATTCTTCCTTGCTTTCAAGATCTTCACACGGGCCTTCACAGTTTTTGATATGATATTCCAGGCAGACTTTATATTTTCCTTCCGAAATCTTGGCCGGAGAAAGATTCAGATTGCAGGTTCTGAGCTTGTAAATATGCTTGATGGTATCCAGTAAGATCTTTGCAGGACGCACTTTTGCATAAGGACCATAATATTCGGATCCATCTTTAATTACATTTCTGGTTAGAAAAATTCTTGGGAAATCTTCATTCTTGATGCATATCCACGGATAGGTTTTGTCATCTTTCAGCATGACATTATAAAACGGCTGATGTTCCTTGATCAGATTATTCTCCAATAAAAGTGCATCATACTCACTGTTTACAATTGTCGTTTCCAATCGTTGGATTTTACCGACCATTATTTTGATCCTGTATCCGGAAAGGTTTTTGTTGAAATAGGAGAGAACCCTCTTTTTAAGATTTTTAGCTTTCCCCACATACAAAAGCTGTTCATTTTTATCATAATAACGATAAACGCCGGGTTCGGATGGTAAGGTTTTGAGCTGTAGTTCTAAAGAAGGATTCATGTAACAAAATTAAGGAAACTTTCCCTATTTAAAAAAGAAAACCTGCAGATGGATCTACAGGTTTTTTATAAGGTCAAATTATTTTATCCGTTTGTTATTGCAGTATATTCACTTATAAGAAAACTGAAGTAATCCCATTCCACTGAGTTTTTAGGATACTTTTTCATAAAGTCCTGATTGTCTCCAAAAAGGAAATCATAATTGTCTTCGAAATCATCTTTGTGAAGCCACATCACTTTATCTCCTTTCTTTACATAATAAGATTTGATAACCCCACCTCCAAGTTGTGGAGAGCCCATTACAGAAAAACCTGTTGTTTCTTTAGCCCTGGGATCGTGATATACTGAAATAATATCATCAAAACCAGGATTGATTACCTGCATCAGGAATTCCTTATCATCTTTTTTGTTCTTTAAGGAAACAGTCTGGTTTACAAAATAAATTCTGTCGTTGTTGGTGTTTTTAGTCAGCTTCTTAGTGCCAAAATTTCTGATGTTTCCCATATATTTGGCCACTTTAGCAATCTTTTCTGCATTGCTCGGATATACATACATCTCGTTGATCTGATCAGCATTAAATGTAGTATTCTTTTTTGTTACACTGTCTTTGATAGCTACTTCGTAGATCTGCCCTTTTTTGGTTTCAATCTTATTACAGAAACCTTTGTATGTAGTTCCGTCTTTTAAGATAATTGTAGAAGTTTTCTTAGGCGATGGAGCATTAAAACCTTCATTGAAAAGGTAAGTTTCCATTTTTTTGATGTCCTCTTTAGAATATTTTACTTTCTGGGCGAAAGCTGTTGTGCTTGCTACACATAAAGCAAGGAGTAGAGTTTTCAGTCTCATGTATTATTGTTTTTAATTTTGGGCTAAAAATAGTAAAATAATTCCCTTGTTTATATAAAAATATAGAAGATTGAAATTTAGCTTTTCCAATTATTGTTAAATGCGTAATTTTAAGAAAATTTTTTAGAAATGATATACGGAGTAGATGTTTTTACTTTCCATGATGTTCTGGAAATCTGTAAAAAGCCAAATAAAGCCAAGCTTAACAAAGCCGCAAAAGAACAAATCTTAAAATCACAGAAAAACGTACAGAAAATAGTAGAGTCTGACAGATGTGTGTATGGAATCAATACCGGGTTCGGACCCTTATGTGATACTAAAATATCAGCAGACGAAACAGCTCAGTTACAATATAATCTGATCATCTCCCATGCAGTAGGAGTAGGAAAACCGATTGACAAAGAACTTTCCAAGATCATGATGATTGCTAAAGTTCATGCCCTTTCAAAAGGATTTTCAGGAGTTTCTCTTGAAGTTATTGAAAGAATGATTCTGATGCTGGAAAAAGATATCATCCCGGTGGTTCCTGAACAGGGATCTGTAGGAGCTTCGGGAGATCTTGCTCCTTTGGCCCATCTGGTGCTGCCATTGCTTGGTTTAGGACAGGTTTGGGAAGGAGATCAGGTTTCTGAGACCATGGAAGTGCTGAATAAACATGATCTTGAAGCATTGGCTTTAGGACCAAAAGAAGGATTAGGACTGATCAACGGGACACAGTTTATCCTTGCCCATGCGATCAAAGGACTTGAAAAATTCGAATACTTATTAGATCTTGCAGATATGACTGCTGCAATGAGTATTGAAGCATACAGAGGTTCTGCGAGCCCTTTCAAAAAAGAGCTTCACGAGATCAGACCTTTTGAAGGCAGTAAAAAAGTAGCGGCAAGAATGCTTAAATTCTTAAAAGGATCAGAAAATATGAAAGCTCACGAAGATTGTGAGAGAGTTCAGGATCCTTATTCCATGAGATGTGTACCACAGGTTCACGGAGCCAGCAGAAATGCTTTTGAGCACCTTAGAAGTATGGCGGAAACAGAGTTGAATTCCGTAACAGACAACCCGATTGTATTAAGTGCCGAAGAATCTATTTCAGGCGGAAACTTCCACGGACAGCTGATGGCTCTTCCTTTAGACTATGCTACACTGGCGGCTGCAGAATTAGGAAATATTTCTGACAGAAGAAGTTATTTATTATTAGAAGGAAAATACGGTCTTCCAAGATTATTGACGGAAAGCTCAGGATTAAACTCAGGATTTATGATTCCTCAGTATACTTCAGCTGCTTTGGTTACAGAAAATAAAACATTATGTTTCCCTGCATCGGCAGACTCTATTCCTACAAGTTTAGGCCAGGAGGATCATGTTTCTATGGGAAGTATCTCAGGAAGAAAATTCAATCAGGTTCTTGGAAATCTTGTGAACATTTTGTCTGTTGAGCTCATGTTTGCTGCTCAGGGACTTGAATTCAGAAGACCGGCGAAATGCTCTAAAGTAATTGAAGAAAACTATACAGTTCTTCGTTCCAAAGTTGCTAAACTTGAAGATGACAGGCTGATCGGTAAAGATATGCTGGCAATAGCGGAATTAATTAACGAAAGAAAATTTGTTGTTAACTAATCTAAAATATAATAAAAGCTTCCGAAAGGGAGCTTTTTTGTTTTCATAAATGTCTTAATTATTAAATTTTTTGAATCTTTTAATCAAATAAAATGCACATACTCAGAACAGATTCTACAAATCCAGACTTTCAAAAATTAGTAAAATCTCTTGACGCTACTTTAGCAGAACATAATGGAGAAAATGATGATTTCTTCAGTCAGTATAATAAAATCGATACTATCAAAAACTGTGTAGTAGTTTACATAGATGATATTCCGGCAGCTTGCGGGGCATTCAAACCATTTTCCGAAGATACAGTAGAAATAAAAAGAATGTTTACCGATCCGGAATTCAGAAAAAAAGGACTAGGCTCAGCCATTGTAAAAGAGCTGGAAAACTGGGCAGCAGAATTGAATTTTGAAAAAGCCGTTTTAGAAACGTCCCAGGATCTTAAAAGTGCTATCTCAGTGTACGAAAAAAACGGTTTTTACAGAATACCCAACTACGGACAATACATTGGAATAGAGCAAAGTGTCTGCTACGAGAAAGAATTGTAATTTAATATTCATGTAATGGTAAATTCATTTTTTTTCAGTTTTTAATTCCCGTCAAAGTGTTATATTGTGGAACCAACCAAAATTATAACATATGAAAAAAACTGTATTCCTACTGGCAATATTTTTTGCCTTAAATTCGTGTTCCAGAGAAGAACTTCAGAACGAAAATGTAAAAACAGAAATGGCTCAGAAAGATCCACTGACGGCAAAACAGATCAATGAACGGATCAATCAGGCTATTAAAACGGATGGTGCTTTCAATTGGAAGAATGAATCCGATCATTTCGTATGGAGTGCTATTTTCCGTGGGAACAAAATGGTATCCATAGGTTTTGGAGCTTCTAAGGATGACTTTGACAGAAGTAAATCCCCAAACAACAGTGAAATGGAAAAGGAGGTCCTTTCTGTCATCAAAAAATATGAAGGAAAAGAGGAAAGAAATTTCCTTCTTCTTTCAGATCAATATGTTAATCAGATGGATGTTGTGATTGAAAAAGAAGAAACCATTACTGCTCTTCGACAAATGAAAAACATCCGATACGTAGAGCCGGCAGATTATCATTATTTTGAATTTGAGGCTCAATATAATGCAGCTGCAAAATCCTCTGGAAGCGGTTCATCAGGATGTGGTTTTTCATCATCAACATTAAGTACAGCAGACTACACATCTACAACACCAAGCGCAAAAATTCCTTGGGCTTTCACAAAACACAACATTCCTGAAGCATGGAGCTACAGTACAGGAGCAGGTGTTACCATTGGACTTATTGATACAGGAGTTTCTCCGGAGCAAACTTTATTGGGAGGAAGCTTTAATAATGGTGCTTCTTCAGGAAGAACAATCAGTAAATTGGGAGTATATAACTCAGATGGATCCGGAGATCAGTGCGGACACGGAACAAAAATGGCTTCCGTAATGACAGCTCCAAGAAATAATGCAGGACTGCCGGTAGGAGTAGCTTACAATGCCAATCTGATCGCTTACAGAGCCGCGGAAAATGTTGTTTTGGAAACATCCAGCGAGCAGACTGCTGTAAAAACGGCTTTTACAGAATTGGGTAATAACACCAGTGTAAAAATCATTTCAATGTCTATGGGACATATTTTCTCTGTCGGGAAAATTGAAGATGGTGTTAAATATGCTTATTCTAAAGGAAAACTAATCTTCTGTGCCGGAGGAACTTCTACCAGCTTTACCAGTTTTGTGGGGGTGATTTTCCCTGCATCAATGTCAGAAACCCAGGCGATAACAGGAGTAAAAGAGAATACTTCCAATCAGAAATGTGATGTTTGCCACTCCGGAAGTCAGATCGACTTTACTTTCCAGATGGAAAGACCTTCAGGTAATACTGTTCCTGTTTTGAGTTATTACAACGGGCAGGCAGATTATGTAGGTGGTTCTTCAGTAGCTACAGCAGCTACAGCGGGAATTGCAGCTTTAGTCTGGGCTAAAAATCCATCATGGACAAGAGATCAGGTGCTTAACAAGATGAGACAGTCTGCAGCCTACTATCCAAATGTTAATTCAAGCTATGGCTACGGAAACATCAATGTATTAAAAGCAGTACAGTAAATAATACTACCTTTATAAAAGAAAAGGAAATATCTCAGCTGAGGTATTTCCTTTTTTATTTTTAATATCCGATTATGATTATCCAATCCTTACACTCGTCATACTCAGCGAGCCTCCGATAAGCTCATCGTTGAATAAAGTAAGCTCTTCAGACTGATCTTTAAGCCCCAAAGTATATAATAAAGGAAGATAATGATCAGGGGTAGGAACAGCATACTGTAAGAAAGTTCCTTGTTTCTGATAATCAATAATATTTTGAAAATTACCGTCAAGAAGCCAGTTGTTGGTTTTTTCTCTGGCTTCTATTGCCCAGTCCCAGCCGGCACCTACTGTATTAATATTTTTCCAGTCGATAAGGCGGAGGTTATGAACGATATTTCCGCTTCCGATGATCAGAATACCTTTTTCACGAAGCTTATTGAGTCTTTTCGCAAGATCATAATGATACTGCGGAGGCTTTGTATGATCAATACTCAGCTGAATCACAGGAATATCTGCATCAGGATACATATGCTTAATGACGGACCATGCACCATGATCCAGTCCCCAGCTGTGATCCTCTTCCACATCAACAGGGAGAAGGAGCTCTGCTGTTTCCTTTGCTAATTCCGGACTTCCCGGGACAGGATACTGCACATCAAAAAGAGCTTTTGGAAACCCATAAAAGTCATGGATGGTTTTCGGCATATCCATAGCGGTTACAAAAGTTCCGGCTGTATACCAATGAGCAGAAATACAAAGAATTGCATTAGGTGTTGGAATTTCTGAGGCAGCTTTTCTGAAACCCTGCACAAATTGATTCTCTTCAATGGCATTCATTGGTGAGCCGTGCCCAAGAAATAAAACAGGCATTCTCTGTGTGCTTTTAAAACCGTCGCTTATGTTTTGAAGATCATTGAGGTTCATAAATATTGAAGATTATAAAAAAATAAAAGGTTCAAGGCTTTTAGAAAAATCCCTGAACCTTTTATAATATATGTTATTTATTAAGCCTGTTTTACAAACTGTAATTCACCAGCTATTTTTACATCATCACTTACCATTACACCTCCTGCTTCAAGAGCTGCATTCCAGTTTAATCCGAAGTCTTTTCTGCTGATTTTTCCTTCAAAAGAGAAACCTGCTTTTGTATTTCCCCATGGGTCTACATTGATTCCTCCGAAATCTACGTCAAGATCTACAGGTTTTGTAATTCCGTTGATGGTAAGATTTCCAACGATAGAATTGTTTAACGCCTGAGATTCAAAAGTGATTGTAGGATGTACTTCAGCGTTGAAGAACTCTGCAGACTTTAAGTGATTGTCTCTGTCTGTATTGTTTGTGAATACAGAATCTGTTTGAATTGTAGCTGTAGTTTTTGCATTTGCAAAGAACTCATCTTCAGATTCAATTTCAGCGGTGAAGGTTCTGAAGCTTCCTTTTACATTAGAGATCATCATGTGTTTTACTTTGAAAGTAATTTCACTATGCGTAGGGTCTAAGATCCATTTTGTTGCCATTGTATTTTGTATTTTTTGTTTGTTATAATGATGCAAATTTAGGATAGGATACCTATACAAGTCATTGATATAGGATAAGAAATGCATTTTTCTACATCAGTAGTCAATTTTGCTTCGCAAGTGAATGGTGAATGACTATAGCTGTCTCAAAATTTAAAAATTGACAAGCGGAGCGTATTGACAATTCACGATTGACCTATTTTAATACCTATAAAAATTCTACTATTAAGTTAAGAAATAATTTCTTTGAAAGCATGAATTCTAATTTATGAATGTTTTAATTTAACATTTCTTAACGGATGATTTTTATTTCTTATTTTTGATGGATTCAATTTTATACAATGAAATTACATAATTTTTCTTTATTGATGCTGGTTTTAGGCAGTTCAGCATTTGCCCAGACCCAGAAATTTACCATGGCAGAGGCTGTAAATGGGATGAGAACAAACCTTGCAGTGAAAAATATTTCCCAGTTTTCATGGGCTGCAGACGGAAAATCATACATCCAGGCAGTGAAAGGTGGTTATTTGATTACAGATTTGAAAACCAACAAGCAGGATACTCTGATCTCGTTGAGCCAACTGAATAGAAACTTATCCAATGATAAACTGAAGGCAGTTCCTGCAATCAAATTTACAGGAAATTTCAATGGATATTTTACAACAGGCGGTAAAATGTCATGGATTGAAAAATCAGGAAATGACTGGAAAGTAAAAAGTACAGCTGCTGTAGATCAGGATGCCGCGAATGTGAAAATGTTTGGTGACGGCCAGACTTTTGCCTTCACAGCAAAGAATAATTTATTTGTAAACAGAAATGGAAAAACCATTGCTGTAACCAATGAAACCAATGAAAATATTATCAGCGGGCAAGCTGTTCATAGAAATGAATTCGGAATTGATACAGGAATTTTTCCTGCTCCCAATTCTGAGAGTGTAGCATTTTATAAAATGGATCAAAGTATGGTTGCTGATTACCCAATCATTGATTGGTCTGTAACGCCAGCTGTGAATCACAATATCAAATACCCAATGGCTGGTCAGACTTCTCATCAGGTAACATTAGGTGTTTTCAATATTAAAACTCAAGCTACGACTTTCTTAAAAGTTGAGGAAGAAAAAGATCAATATTTAACAGCCGTTACATGGAGTCCGGATTCAAAGTATATTTTCGTAGGAGTTCTGAACAGAGGTCAGAATCATATGAAAATGAATCAGTATGATGCTGCAACCGGAGAATTGGTAAAAACATTATTTGAAGAAACAGACAGCAAATATGTCGAGCCGCAGCATCCACTTACTTTCTTCCCGAATTCCAATACAGACTTTATCTGGCAGAGTCAGAGAACAGGATACAATCATTTGTTCCACTATAGTTTAGAAAAAGGACTGGTAGCACAAATCACAAAAGGTGACTGGCTGGTAACGGATATCTTAGGATTCAATGAAAAGAAAAAGGAAATCTATTTCACTTCCACAAAAGAAACTCCTTTAGAAAGACATTTATATAGAATCAACTGGACTAATTTCAAAATGCAGAAACTAGACAGTGCGGAAGGAATGCATGCCGGAACTTTGAGCAATGATGGAAATTATCTGTATGATGCTTACAGCAATGCCAATTCACCAAGAGTTGCCAATATTATCAATACTTCTAATTTAAAAGCTACCAATATCCTTACTTCTGAAAATCCGTTAAAGAATTATCAGAGACCGGAAATTAAAAATGTAGAGCTAAAAGCAGATGACGGAACTCCTTTGTATGGGAAAATCATCCTTCCAACAAATTTTGATCCGAATAAAAAATATCCTGCCATTGTTTATCTGTATAACGGACCGCACTTACAGTTGATCACAAACAGCTTCCCGGCTTCCGGAAACCTTTGGTATGAATATATGGCTCAGAACGGATATATTATTTTCACCATGGACGGAAGAGGTTCTTCCAACCGTGGAATGAAGTTTGAGCAGGCTGTATTCAGAAACCTGGGAACTACAGAAATGAACGACCAGATGAAGGGAGTAGAGTACTTAAAGTCTCTTCCTTATGTAAACGGAGATAAAATGGGAATCCATGGATGGAGTTTTGGAGGATTTATGACAACAAGCTTCATGCTTCGTAAGCCGGATGTATTCAAAGTAGGAGTAGCTGGAGGACCGGTAATCGACTGGAGCATGTATGAGATCATGTACGGAGAAAGATATATGGATACTCCACAGGAAAATCCACAGGGATATGCAGCTGCTAATCTTTTGGATAAAGTTCAGAATCTGAAAGGAAAACTACTGATGATTCACGGGGCACAGGATGATGTAGTAGTATGGCAGCATTCTATAAAATTCATCAAATCTGCTGTTGATAACGGAGTTCAGTTAGATTACTTTACATATCCGGGGCATCCGCATAATGTGATCGGGAAAGACAGAGTTCATCTGATGCAGAAGATTACAGATTATTTTGATTTATATCTGAAGAAATAATAAAAAAATCCAGTCTAGTTTTAGGCTGGATTTTTTTGAACATTACCTTAACATTGTTGTATTATGCTTAATTGAGATTGCTTCGCTTTGCTCGCAATGACAATGTTGTGTTATTGGTGGAAAATTAGTGTTATTTGTGTTTGAAAAAACAACAACTTTTCGATCTTACCAAACATCAATGTTTTTGATTTTTCATAGTGGTATTTTTGTATCACTAAAATCAACAATATGGAATTAGGAATAGGAATGTTCGGTGATCTGGCATTTGACCAGTCAACCGGAAAATATAGAGATGCAGGAATTAAGATCCGTGAAATATTGGATCAGGTAAAATTGATGGATGAGGTGGGAATTGATGTTTTTGCAATGGGAGAACATCACCGTCCGGATTATGCTGTTTCCTCACCGGAAATAGTATTGGCAGCTGCAGCAAGCATTACAAAAAATATAAAACTAGCCAGTGGAGTTACTGTTTTGAGTTCTTCGGAGCCGGTAAAAGTATATGAAGACTTTTCAACACTGGATCTGATTTCAGACGGAAGAGCCGAAATATTTGTGGGCCGGGGAAGTTTCATTGAGTCATTTCCGTTGTATGGCTATTCTTTGGATGACTATGAACAGCTATTTGATGAAAAGTTAGAATTATTACTGAAAATCAATTCTGAGGAAAATGTAAGCTGGTCTGGGAAACTTCGTGCTCCTATGAATAATCAAACCGTGTATCCAAGAGCAAAGAATGATGGAAAACTTTCAATCTGGAGAGCTGTAGGAGGAACTCCGCAGTCTGTTTTAAGTGCAGCACAATTGGGAATGCCTTTAGTGGTAGCCATTATTGGAGGAATGCCGATTCAGTTTAGAAATCTGATCGAATTCTATAAGCAGGAATACCAGAAAGCGGGACATGATGTTTCAAAAATGCAGATTGCCGTTCATTCACATACTTTTGTGAGTGATGATCAAAAAGCAGTGGACGGGTATTTCCATAATTATAAATCTCAGATGGATAGAATAGGGGCTTCCAGAGGTTGGGCCCCTTACACAAAAGCACAGTATGATGGCGGAAGAAGCAAAGACGGCGCTTTATTTATCGGAAGCCCGGCAGAAGTAGCAGACAAAATCGCTTATATGAAAGAGATTTTCGGAATTACAAGATTTATCGGACATATGGATGTGGGAGATCCTGCTCATGAGGTGATGATGAAGTCTATTGAATTGTTTGGGAATGAAGTGAAGCCTGTTATACAAGGATTATAACAAGGAAGTTTAGAGATATAAAAAAAGGAGACCAGAAAAGGTCTCCTTTTTACTTTGTTTTATATTGCAAAGAATCTTATTTTTTAAATATAATAAACTGTTAATCATTTATTAACATCGTAATCTTTTAAACTTCATTTCTTTACATTGATGAAACAAAGCGATAGCTATTAATGATTGACCTGTCTATAATCCGTATGATACAAACTTTGTATTGTATTGGTGGCAAACTGTTTATTTCCACAGCCAGTTTGTTCAAAAGGTTTTTTGGATATTCTAAAATCCATTGCTATTCAGGATATCGTTCTTATTATCCCTTTCTGATGGTTTCATTTCTCAATATTCTGGATGCTCTGTTGATCCAGTTATTACAAAATCTAAACAAAAAACCATGCTTTTAAACAATATTCTATTTTTTTCAGTGGATCCGGATCTCAGTACAGGTCTTGTCATTATTTTCATCCTGTGTCTTGTAGCTGTAGTGGCTTTTGAGTTTGTAAACGGTTTTCATGATACCGCCAATGCTGTGGCTACTGTAATTTATACCAAAGCTCTTAAGCCCGTTATCGCAATCCCTTGGTCAGGCTTTTGGAACTTTCTGGGAGTTTTTACAGGGGGAATTGCTGTTGCGATGGGAATCTTAAAATTGGTACCTATGGATACGCTCATAACGCTGCCAATTGCTGTGGGAGCCTCTTTGGTTCTTGCTGTTCTACTGGCTTCGATCATCTGGAATCTGGGAACCTGGTATTTTGGAATACCATGCTCCAGTTCTCATACCCTGATTGGTGCTTTAATTGGTGCCGGCTTAGGATTTACCTGGTATTATGGCGGAGGAGTGAACTGGCATAAAGCAGAAGAAATTGGGATGTCACTTATTTTATCCCCTATAGTAGGATTTTGTTTAGCTGTTTTGCTGATGTGGTTTTTTAAATATGTAATCCGTTATAAAACGCTTTTTCATATTCCAACCGGAGCTAATGACAAACCTCCTTTGGTGATCAGAGCCATTTTAATAACAACCTGTACTTTAGTAAGCTTTTTTCACGGCAGTAATGACGGACAAAAAGGTGTAGGACTTTTTATGCTGATCCTGATTGCTTTCATGCCTGCCCAATTTGCAGTTAATCATGATATTCCTAATGATAAGATTATTTCTATCCTGAACACAACGGAACGTACATTACAGGCAACAGCTGCCCGGAATACTCGAAATACAGCAGAATTTAAGACATTGAATCTGGCCGTTGAAAATGTAAAAGAAAATCTGATCCATAAAAATGAAAAAGACAAAGCCACTACTTATAAATTCCGGAAACAGATAGACAACCTTGTTGATTCTCTAAAAAAGCTGAATGAAAATAAAACCATAGCTATTGACGAATCCAGCAGAGCAATACTTACCAGCCAGATTTCTGAACTTAAAAAATTAACCGAATTTGCTCCTCTATGGGTGATTATTATTATCTCAGTATCTCTCGGGCTGGGAACTACGATAGGCTGGAAAAGAATTGCAGTAACTATTGGTGAAAAAATAGGAAATGAACATTTGAATTATGCTCAGGGTGCATCCAGCGAAATTGTTGCTGCATCTACTATCGGTATAAGTACATTTCTGGGATTACCGGTAAGTACCACGCACGTTTTGTCAAGTGGTATAGCAGGTTCTATGGTCGCTTCCGGTGGTAAAAGTAACCTTAATCCGGCTACATTAAAAAGTATCGGTCTTGCCTGGGTACTTACTTTACCGGTTTCTATTGTATTATCTTTACTGTTATTTATATGTTTCCATCTGTTTATTTAGTGGCAGATTTTTAGTTCAGTGATTATTATTAAAACCGAAAAAAAATGAAACAAATATTAGTTGCCTCAGACTTTTCCAATAACGCAGGTAATGCGCTGTTGTATTCGCTCTCCCTCGCCAAAACTTTAAAGATGAAAGTAACGGTACTGAATGCCATTCATCCTACGGAAGGCATCAACAATAGTACATACAACGCCATTTTTATTGAAGATTACTATGCAAGAAAAAGATCCGCTCTGAAAGAATGGACAGAAACTTTCTGTAATAATGACGTATATAAAGACATTCCGGTAAAAACCGTTTGTGATGTTGGCTTTTTAAGAAATGTTATTACCAAATACATAGAATATAATGATGTATCGTTTTTAGTCATGGGAATGACGGGAGCTACGGGCATTAAGGGAATTATAGGAAGCAATGCCAGTTTAGCCATTAGCAAAATGCGGATTCCAACATTAATAGTTCCTGCGGAAAGTATACTTCATCCAACACCTGTTATCACGCTGGCTGCAGATTATAAAACCACAAAACTATCCGTAAGGGATGTAAAGGCATTGAACCAGATCCTTAAAGTTTCCGATCCTAAAAAATTGGAAATACTTCATATTTCAGACAAAGATACAGCTGCAAGAGCTATAGAAAATGGTGAAAAGAAATTAAAAGATCAGCTTTCTTCTGTGGAAATCACCTTTCACTACGTTGAGGATGATAAACCATCAAGCGGAATTATTGATTTCATAGAAACCAATAAAACAGATATTTTATGTCTTGTAAAACACAATCATAATATTATTTACCGATTATTTTCCGGTAGTACTGTAGACGAGATCCTGAACAAATCTGTAAAGGCTGTATTGATTCTTCATGCATAAATGTTCAAGCCAGCCTTAGTTTAATTTCTTTTGAGGTTTAAAGATTAATTATATAATCTCAATCAGACTTCCTCTTTCCTCGTCTTTAATGATATTGAGAGCTGTAGGAATTTTCTCTTTCAGCTCTTCAACGTGCGAAATAATTCCTACAATCCTGTTTTCTTTCATCAGATTGGTGAGGGTTTCAAATACAATATTCACAGATTCTGTATCCTGAGTTCCAAAGCCTTCATCAATAAAGAAGAAATTTTTATCTGCCTGTGCATTGGCCTGAACGCTTTCTGCCAGTGCCAGAGCCAGACTTAAAGAGACCTGAAATGCCTGCCCTCCCGACAGCGTTTTTACGCTTCTGCTTTTCCCTTCGTTGAGGTAATCAATGATCTCGAAATCGTTATTTTCATTAAGCTGCAGACTCAGCTGGTTTCTGGTCATTCTGTGGAAACGCACATTCGCATGATCACAAAGTTGTCTCAGATAAATAGATGAAACATATTGTACAAAACCTGCTCCTTTAAACAGGTTCATCATTATTTTTAAATTCTCTGAACGTTTCTGAAGTTTTGCCAGTTCTTTCAAAAGGTCTTCTTTTTTTACGAATTCTTTTTCCAGTCGGTCTATTTCTGCAGTTTTTGTTACTACAGAATCACTTATTTTTTTCTGTTCACTTTGCGCTTCACCGAACTGTTGCTCAGTCAGAGAAAACTGTTCATTATCGAATGACAGTCCCTTCAGTTTTAATTCCAGTTCTCCGATGAATTTCTTTAAAGCTTCAAAATCAACTTTAAAGTTCTGAACTTTTGTTCTCACCAGTTGAATATTGATTTCCTGAAGTAAAATATTTTCAACTTCTTTGAACTCTGTAAAATTTTGAGCTGCCAAAGCTTTAACGATAGCTTCTTCATTACCGAAAATTTCCTTCTCGAGTTCTGTGATCTGTTTTTCAGATTGGTTGACAATGGCTTTTTGCTCTGCCAGTTTCGGAGAGAGAATCTTTTCCTGCTGTAATGCCTTTTGGTAATTTTCTTCGGTTTCCCTGTTAGATTGTACCAACTTTTGATAAGCGTCTTCAATCTCAGCTTTTTCCTTTTGAGCATACCTATTCCAGTCAAGAATTTTAAGCCCAGAACGGCTGATATTGATCTGCTCCTGTTTTGAAACTTCTTCCAAACGGAAAGCCTCGAGGGCACTCTTATACTTTTCCAGCGTTTTGGTTTCTTTTTCCAGATTTTCTCTTTCCAAAGCAATGCTTCGCTCCGTTTCCTCAACCTTTTTTTCTAAAGTAAATGAGTCTGAACGTTTTTTATCAAACTCTTCTTCCTGATCCGGGGAAAAAGGCTTCCATGAGAAATTCAGAATATGATTTTCAATATCTTTCTGAATCTGCAGGATAATTTTCTGTTCTGAAAAAAGTTGTTCCTCAAAGATTTTTTTTCGGTCCAGAATTTTATCAATTTCTGCTTCCTGCTTTTGAAGACCAGCTGTTTCCTGTTCTACGGATGTTATTTTCTCCTGAATTTCCTGCAGTTCAGCATTCACATCATGAAATTCCACAATATGCGGATGTTCCTTAGAACCACAAAGAGGACAGTTTTCCCCATCATGAAGCTCACTGGCAAAACGGGAAAGCTCTTTTTGTATTTTGAGATGATCCAGTTTCTGAGAAAGTTCCTTTTTCTTAGTTTCTAAGGCTTCTTTTCTGATTCTGAAGTCTTCTTTATAATTTTCGTTGTAAGCAAAAGGTTTTAATTCTTCTGCAATTTCTCCGATCTGTTTTTGATGTTTCTCAATCTTTTCGGTTTGTTCCTGAAGTGATTTTTTTAAATTTTTTTGTTGAATAAACCAATTTCCCACTTCAGATAACAATGCGGAATCCACTTTTTGTTCCTTCAATAGTTTCACCTGTGAAGAAAGTTCATCAATCTTCTTTTGAATCTTCTCCTTATTGAGATCTACTTCTTTTACTTTTTCGGAACCTTTCTGGGTTCTTTCATTCAGAATTTTGATTTCCTCAGTAAACTTCAGAACCTGAAGGATAAGGTTCATATCATTTTCTTGAATTTTGGACTGTTCCAAAGCTTTGAACTGCGGCTCAAGAATGGAAAGTTGTTCTTTTATAACGATAAAGGCCTTTTCAGTTTCCTGCCATGCTTTAATTTGTTCTTCTCTCTCGTTCCGCTTCTCCGAAATCTCTTTTGAAAGCTTATTTTTCTCAATAATCAATGGATTGAAGAGTCTGAAAATACGGTCATATAATTCCGCTTGCGCTTCCAGCGCATCCATCTGAGGTTTCTCTTCAGAGAGTCTGCTGAATTTTTCCTTATTCTGCTGTAAACTGTCAAAATCGCTTTTTAAGTTTTTCAGCTGTTGATAAGTGTTGGAAATCTTTTCCAGTTTTTCATTGGATTCCGAAAGTAGTTTCTGTTCTTCAGTCAGCTGTTCTTTCTGAACTTTGATCTTCTCTTCATTGATTTCTTCAAAACCTTTTAACTGACCTTCAAGCTGATCCAGTTCAGATCTGTTTTTTACATGAAGTGCAGAAACATTGTTCTGAAGGTCAAATTTTTGAAGATTGAAGATCTCCTTCATCATATTTGTTCTTTCTGCAGCACCCAGTTCAAGGAATTCTTTGAACTGTCCCTGCGGAATAATGATGGTTCGCTTAAAATTGGAATAGCTTAACCCAATGATTATTTCTGCATTAGAGTGATCCAGAGGAATCCATTTGCCATTACTATTTTCATAGAAAGTAACTGCATTAGGCTTTACTTCTTCAAATTTTTTGGAATTTCTCTTAAAGTCACGGGTAGCACGGAAAAGCTTATTCTCATAATTTATAAAATCAAATTCTATATAAGAGCTGTTTGATTTTAAATTCATCATGTTATAAGCTCTTTTATCACGCATGTTCAGACGTTCCGTTTCTCCGTACAAGACAAATGAAATGGCTTCAAGAACCGATGATTTTCCAGAACCCACTGCCCCGAAAATACCAAAAAGTCCCGCTTCAGTAAGGTTTCTGAAATCAATGGTCTGGCGCTCCTGGTACGAGTAAAGTCCTTCGATAGTTAGTTGAACAGGGATCATGGCTTATGCATTTAAAATTTCGTTAAACAAATTCATCAGTTCTTCATTGGCTTCCTGCCCGCCGTTTTTGGATTTAAAATAATCTTTAAATAATATATCAATATTCTGATTTAAATTGATTTCGTGGCTCTGCTCTTCATCAAGCTCCCGGTTTTTGACTTTTGGAATAAGGTGAACAATCCCGTTATGAGACTGATAAATTAATCTTCTTTCATCAGCTGTTAAAAATGTCTCACTCTCAAGGGTAAGTTCTATAAATGTATTGGGATTTTCTTCCAGCCATTGAACAGTATCTTCAATGGAAGTAAATGTTTTTCTGACTAAAATTCTTCCGCTTTTTAGTATTTTTTTCTCGTAAGACACTGTTTTTCCCGGCTCAGCATCAATAATGGAAACATACTTTTTCTGCCCGGCTTCACTGAAGCTGTAACAAAGGGGAGAAGATGAATAAATCACAGGTTTCTCTTTCGTTCCGATATTCTGAAACCCATGGAGATGGCCCAGTGCCGTATACTGAATCTGCTCAGGAATACTGTCCGAAAAAATCAGATCTGCATTTCCGATTTTAATAGGTTTTTCTCCTTCCGGTTCTTCCAGAATTTCTGCACCTCTTTTATTTATATATAAATGAGCGGTCAGAATATTGACTCCAGAATCATCACAAAACTGATCTGCAAGGTTTTTCCATGTTTCTGAAAGCACTTTATTAATTTCTTCCTCTTTATTTTCACCAAAATATTCCTTTAACCGGATTTCATTTGCGAAAGGAGTATGAAGAATTCTTACAGGAAAATCTATTCCTCCGATTTTCAATTCTATAAAACCTGCCTTAGAATTTGAAACTTTGAAATATTCCGTACTAAAAAGTGTAATCTCGGCTTTAGGATGTCCTATTAAAATAATTCCGCATTCACGAGCCAGAGGATCTGGAGCATTGATTAGGCTGGGAGAATCATGATTTCCGGAAATAGCAATCACAGGACGTTTTCCATTTAAAGATAAACGTTTCAGGGTTTTATAAAAAAGCTCAATGGCTTCTACACCTGGATTAAAATTATCAAAAAGGTCACCGGCAACAAGAATAAGATCTGCGTGTTCCTCATCGGCAATGCCTATAATCTCTTCCATTACCAGGATTTGCTCTTCCATCCGTGAAAAGCGGTCCAGTCTTTTTCCCAAATGCCAGTCGGCGGTATGCAGAATTTTCATAAATTTATTATTGTTTAAAGTAAGTTGAGTAATAAACCATTTTTATAGTTGATTATCAGATTCTTTTGCTTTGAAGTCTTCCCGGATTTGCTTTAAACGTGTTTTCCTTTCTGCTTCTGCATTTTGTATTTTCCGTTTTTTCTGATCAATTTGCTTTTTATTTTTTTTCCTGTTTGCTTCGTTGTTTTTGCTCATATTGGTTGGTAACGAATAATTTTTATGGGTAAGAAATAGCTTCATCAAAAATACTAAAGATTAAGAGTTTAAACAATTTTAGTGGCCAGGTCTGATAAAATGTTTTAATTTTACTGCGTTATGGAAGAAAAATCAAAAGATCCTTTACATGGAAAAAGGCTTGATGCTATTCTTGAAGAACTGGTAGAGTACTACAAAGGATTTGAGAAATTGGGTGAGCAGATCAATATTAAATGTTTTACAGATAACCCAAGCATCAACTCGTCTCTGAAGTTTCTAAGGAAAACACCTTGGGCAAGAACAAAAGTGGAAAGTCTGTATCTTTTTATGCTGAGACAGAAAAAAAGAGATGAGACCAGAAAAAAATAAAGGCTGGAAGTTATTGAAGCTATTATGGAATTAATATAAAGTAAAAGGAAGATATATTTTCTTTATGCCTTTCATAGTTTCCTTCTTCCATCTCCTGGCTTCCAGGCTCATTGAATCATTTCAAAAAATAGTATATTTGTAACATTAATCGTGAAACGAAATCACGAAAAAAAGAAAAAATATGACAATTGAAAACAATCACGTTGTAGCTGTACGTTACATCCTTCACACTATCGAAGCGGACGGAACTAAAGTTCTTGTAGAAGAAACAACAGCAGAAAATCCACTTACATTTTTGTACGGTGTAGGAATGATGATTCCAAAGTTTGAAGAAAATATCTTAGGTTTAAAAGTTGGTGATAAAGCTGCTTTTGTTATTCAGCCTGAAGAAGCTTATGGTGAAAGACAGCCAGACGCTATCGCTCAATTGCCGATTGAGATGTTTAAAGAATCAGGAACTCCACCTATCGGAGCTATTTTACCTTTGTCTGATAACCAAGGGAATAATTTCCAGGCTTTTGTGGTAGAAGTAACACCAGAAGCTGTAGTAGCAGACCTTAACCACCCAATGGCAGGAAAAGTGTTAGATTTCGACGTAGAAATTTTGAACACACGTCCAGCAACAGAAGAAGAATTGACTCATGGTCATGCTCACGGAATTGACGGAAACGAAGCTCACTAAAAAATAATATAAATGTCCGGTTTTTTCGGACATTTTATGAATATTTATCCAATATTTTTTGGATAAAAGATAAAAAAATCCCCACAAAACTATCTGTGGGGATTTTTATTATTGGTGCGTAATATTGGGGATTCTATACGCAAAGAATTATTCTACATTAAATTGTTACCAACAAATCAGGCTCTATCACTCATCCAAAAATTCTCCTGAAACATAATACCAGCGTTCGTGCATTTTCTGAAAAAGCGAAAACTCATGATGAAGCTGTGGATGTCCGTTCTGGTCTGTATAATAAGCCTTAAACTCTACCTGGTTTAAAGCAGGAGTACGGATGATTTCCAGTTTTGTCCATTGGTTGATTTCTCCCCATTCCTGAAGATCTTTCTTATTGTGGTATTTTCTTTTTCCCGGAAGGGTAGTCTCCATCAGATATTCACCATTCGGGATGGCAAAAGCAGAGAACCTTGAACGCATCAGAGCTTCGGCAGTAGGAGCATGTTTTTCTCCGGTATGATAAGGCTTGCAGCATTCTTTGTATGATTTTCCTGAACAGCAGGGACAGTCCATATAGTGTATTTTAAATGTTGAACTGCAAAAATAATGAATATCAATAGAAATGAATTATAAATAAAAAGAAGCACTCTTAAAGAATGCTTCCCGTTATCTTTTACTGATTGTCTTCGTCAATTTTAGTATCTACAAAGCTGTAATTTTCAGTGGCCATATCCAGAGCCTGCTCTTTTGAATTAAATTTTACATGGGATGGATCTAAAACCTTGTATGTATAAATATCCGTTTTCCCTGAGTTAAAATGAAGTTCATGAAATTCTCCTTTTTCAATCCACCATTGCCCTCTTTCGATAACTTGTCTGACGTCGCAATTCTGGATAGCGGTGAAAATAAGCATAAAAGTGCCGTCTGCTTTTCTTTCCATTACCCAGCGCTTTTCCATACCTTCTACCTGCTGGTCTTTCTCGCTTCCTTTCCACAGACCCACAAGTTGGGGATCTATTTTATTGGCTTGTGGTTTTGCATGGCCTTTTTGAGCATACATTGCCCCAAAGACAACTAATAATGTTGCCGTAATGATTTTTTTCATGGTTATTTAAAAAATAATGTGAGAGGAACCCTGCTGTTTACTGTTATTCCCATAGTTTTGGCAGGAACCCATTTTGTTTTTTTTATAAACTTTTTTATTTCGTTGATAAAGTAGGATGAGTACTTATAATTTTTTTTATTTTGGAAGGTAAGATCAATATCTATATCTGAGACCGTTCCGTTTTTGTGTAGGGTAAATTTCGCAGAAATAGAAGAATAAAAGTCTTTGTCTTGCCGGTATTCAAATTCATCGGGATAGTGCACATTTTTCCAAAAGTCTTTTTCATAATCTTTAAAAAAGTCTCCGTAAGATTTGCTGCCCGGATACCTTGAAATGGTATCACATTCTTCAAAATCATAGACTTTGTCAATGTTTTTTTTAACATATTGTACGTCTGCGATATGTCTCAAAGAATCGATGAACTTTGGGCCAAACTTTCTGTCAATTTCCTTTGACATTGCATCTTCATAACAATTTTGCAGCTCCAGAGGAACCGTGCAGTAGTACAGGGCACTTCCAACATCGATATTCTTTTGTTTCAAAAGAACATCCATTTCAGCATTGCTTCTGTAGCTTTCTACCATTCCGAAGTAATGAAAATAAACAAGCTTGCCTTTTTTAATGTCTGCTTGTGCTCTTGCGGTTTCAGCAATACATTGTGAATCCAGATACTTTCTCTCTTCTTTAATGTATTCCTCTAATTCCTTAGAGATTGTTGTATCAGATTGTTTTTGAAATAAAGATTCTGACCTGCTTTCAAATCCTTTGTTTTTTAATGAAAAGCAAGTCAGAATGATTAATGAGGACAATACTTTTATACCTGTATTGAGTATCATAGATTATTTTATAAATCCTCTGTTTCTTAATAATGGTTTGATATCCGGATCGTGTCCTGTAAAGTCTCTGAATGCCTGATTCAGATCTACAGAATTTCCTACGGAAAGAATATATTTTCTGAATCGGTCACCATTTTCTCTGGTTAACCCACCGTTTTTACTGATCCATTCCCATGCATCATTATCCAACGTTTCAGACCATAAATAAGCATAGTATCCTGCAGAATATCCACCTCCCCAGATGTGTGCAAAATAAGGAGTATGGTATCTTGGCGGAACCGTTGCCAAATTGAATCCATGGCTGGCCAAAGACTGCTTTTCAAAATCTAAAACAGGAATAAACTGGCTGTCGTTGCTTACTGTATGCCAATCCATATCAAGTTCAGCAGCAGAAACCAATTCAGTAGTCATGTATCCCTGATTAAAAGTAGATGCCTTTTTGATTTTGTCTACCAAAGCCTGTGGAATAGGTTGCTTAGTCTCATAATGTACAGCATAATTCTTTAGAACAATAGGATCTAAAGCCCAGTGCTCATTGATCTGAGAAGGGAATTCTACAAAGTCTCTTGGTACATTTGTTCCTGAAAGAGAAGGGTATTTCTGGCTTGCAAACATTCCGTGAATAGAGTGACCAAATTCATGGAAGATCGTTGAAACATCATCATAACTGATTAATGAAGGTTTTCCCGGAGCCGGTTTCTGATAGTTATAACAGTTAACGATTACAGGTTTTGTTCCTAATAAATAAGACTGTTCAACAAAATTACTCATCCAAGCTCCACCGTTTTTAGAATCTCTTGTGTAGAAATCCAGATAGTAGATGGCGATAGATTTTCCATCATGATCAAAAACTTCGTAGGTTACTACATCAGGGTGATAAACCGGAAGATCTGTTCTCTTTTTGAAAGTCAGTCCGTAGAATTTTTCAGCAGCGAAGAAAACTCCTTTTTCAAGAACCGTTGTGATTTCAAAGTAAGGTTTTATTTCACTTTCATCAAGATCAAACTTAGCTTTTCTTACCTGTTCAGCATAGAAATTCCAATCCCAAGGCTCTACTTTGAAGCCTCCTTTTTGCTGATCAATAAGATCCTGAATATCTTTTGCTTCACGTCTTGCTGTTTCCACTGCGGGAGTAGCAATCTGGTTCATCAAATTAGTAGCAGCTTCAGGTGTTTTTGCCATCTGGTCCTGAAGTTTCCATTCAGCAAAGTTTTTCTTGCCTAAAATCTGAGCTTTTTTCAATCTCAGTTTAGCAAGTTTTTCAATTGTTGATCTTGTATCGTTAGCATCTCCTTTTTCAGCTCTAGTCCATGAAGCTTTGAACAGCTTTTCTCTGGTAGTTCTGTTTTTTAAATTTTGTAAAAGGGGCTGCTGTGTTGTATTTTGTAAAGCCAGAAGATATTTTCCAGGCTGTCCTGCCGTTTTTGCATCAGCTGCTGCCGCTGCAATTTCATCAGCAGAAAGTCCGTCCAGTTCTTTTGCATCAGAGAAAAATACACCTCCCTGCTTTCTTGCTTCCAATAATTTATTAGAATATTGTGTAGAAAGAGAAGCCAGTTCCTGATTGAGCTGTTTTAGCTTTTCTTTATCAGCTGCAGAAAGATTTGCCCCTGCAATTTCAAAATTCTGCTTATAATATTGTACCAGTCTTTTGCTTTCAGAATCTAGACCATCTTCTTTGATGGACTGTATTCTTTTATAAAGATTTTCATTCAGGTACAGTTTATCAGAATGGGCTGCAAAAATAGGTGCATATTCTTCGTCTAAAGCCTGCAAAGTAGGGTTAGTATTTGCACCTGTAAGATTTGAGAATACAATTTGTGCTCTTCTCAATACTTCACCACTTTTTTCCAATGCAACGATTGTATTTTCAAAAGTAGGAGCAGCCGGATTGTTGGCAATTTTTACAATTTCAGCTTCATGCTGCTTCAAACCATATTCAAAAGCAGGTTTGAAGTGCTCATTTTTGATTTTGTCAAACTCCGGAGCTTCGTATTGAAGCTTGCTTTTCTTCATAAAAGGATTAGAAGATAAAGAGGGATCAGGTGCGGGTAGCTCCTGTTGAATATCGGTCTGTTTCATTGTAGTACAAGATTGATTGAACGCCAAGGCAGAAATTAATAATACCGATGAAATATTCTTCATAAATATAGTTGTTATTAAAGCATAAAGATATTAAAAACTTGTATCATAGGATCAATTTTGGCAGAGGTATTTACTGAAGCCGTTTTGTGAGTGATTTTAAAATGAATACGTTAGGCATTTCAGGGCACATCAAGTTCTTTCTGAAAAAATCTGGATTGCAGGTAATTGCAGTATTTTTAAATGTAATGTAATATTTTTTATAAATTAGTTGTTATTTAATTAAAGAAATCAACAAAAATAATCGACAAAAGAAATAAGCATGAAAACAAAGACTTTATTTATTTTTTCAGCCTTAGCGGCATTAGCCTCATGTAATGATAAACATGAGAACAGAAACAGAGATAGAGATGATGACAGAAGTAACTGGGTAGAGAAAGTCGTGAACAAAGAAAGTGGTCCGATACAGCATAAAGAATTTAACGGAGATTTTGATGAAATTCAGGTTTCCCAGGCGATAGAAGCTGAAATCATAAAATCTGAAACAGAAAAAGTAGAAATCTCAGCACCTCAAAGTATCATCAATGAAATTCTTGTAGATAATGATGGCGGAAAGTTGCACATTCATTATAAACCTGGTATCAGAGTGATGAATATCAGCAAAGTGACTGCTAAAATTTATACAAAAGACTTTAATAAACTTCTTGCTGATTCAGCTGCAAGAATTATCATAAAAGATAAATTTACCCAGGAGAAAACAGATGTTGAAGCATCAAGTGCAGGCAGTATTTCCGGAGATCTGGAAGCTAACGATATGGATATTAACATAAGCAGCAGCAGCAGCTATGATGGTAAAATATGGGCTGTTAACCTTGATATTGAATCTTCATCAGGATCTACTCTTGATATTTCAGGAAAAGCAAAAAAAGCGGATATCAGTGCATCTTCAGGCAGTAGTGTTTCTGCTAAAGGAGTTATCGTTGATGATGTAGAAGCAGATGCATCCAGTGGGGCAAGTATTCATATCAGTGCTGTTTCCAGTGTGAAGGCAGGTGCTTCATCCGGTGGAAGTGTGGATATTTCTAAAAAAGGCGAGCTTAAGAATGTGATTAAGGATGAAAGCAGCGGTGGCAGCGTAAACATCCAATAAACTAATCCTGGGATTCATCCTCATCTTCTTCATCGGTGGATGAGGATCCTTCCCAATTTTTATTATCAAAATTAAGATTGTCGTAGGCTAATAATTCCTCCTCTCGCTGGAGGATTTCTTTTGTAGTAAACAGCGTAATGTCATCATCATTTTCCTTCATTTTGGCAAGTTTTCTGATGGATGCCTTATCAATAGCCATAAACCTTTGCCCCATACGTCTCGCTGCATATTTTCTCATTCCTGTTTCATGAAGTACATCAACGGCCATATCAACGGCTGTTCCTAATGTTTCACGGTAAATATGATTGACTCCACTGTTAAGATATTCATAGGCGTCAATTCTGTTTTTTGCCCGCACAAAAATTTTAACACTAGGATAATGCTCACGGACAAGTTCTGCAATGAATTTATTATCATCCGGATCATCCAGACATAAAACCAAAATTTCAGCATCTTCAATTCCGGCAGCCCGCAAAATGGGTATTCTGGTAGCGTCACCATAATATACTTTAAAACCATAACTTCTGAGCAGTTTTACACGATCAGAATCACGGTCCAAAACAGTAGCTGATATTTTATTAGCCTTTAAAAGACGTCCCACAGTACTTCCGAAATGTCCAAAACCTACAATGATAATTTTCTTTTGAATTATATCATTGTCGAGAATGTTGTAATCATTTTCTTCTTCGGGAATTTCTTTAATGAATTTCGGAGTAATAAACTTGTCATTAATGATCAAAAGAATGGGAGTAATACACATGGTAATTGCAGTAACAGCCATCATTTGAGCGTTCATTTCAGGACCTAACAGATAAAGATCCGAGGCATAATTGAGGAGTACAAATGCAAATTCTCCCACCTGGGATAGTGCAAATGCATAAAAAAAACTTTGAGGAGTATCTATCCTGAAAAACTTTCCGATAGTATATAAAACAACAAATTTTACAGCCAGCACAGCAAATACAGTGCTAAAGATAAATAAAGGGTCTTTCTGGATAATATTAAAGTTAATGGTTGATCCAACGCTAACGAAGAAAACGGCTAACAGCAGTCCTTTGAAAGGATTGATCTGCGCTTCCAGCTCATGACGAAACTCACTGTTGGCAAGCATTACCCCGGCAAGGAAAGCACCCAATGCAGGAGAAAGTCCGATGACAACCATCAATTCGGAAACACCAATAACCAGGAACAGGGAGGAGGCAGTCAGCAGTTCTGTCATTCCCGATTTTGAAACATAGCGTAAAAAAGGAACAAAGACATATCTGCCCAATAAAATAAGCAGAGCTACTCCAAAAATTACAGTACTGGCCTGCAGCCATTCCGGCAGCTTTTGGATCAGAATCTGAATTTCATTATCATGATGCTTGGCTTTATAATTAGCTACAAGAGGGAGTATTGCCAGAATAGGAATCACAGAAATATCCTGAAAAAGTAAGGTAGAGAATGAGGCTTCTCCAGCTGTGGTCTTGAGATTGTTTTTTTCCTGTAAAGTCTGCAGAACAATTGCCGTAGAAGATAATGCAAAACACATGGCAATGGTAATTGCTTTATCTACTCTCCAGCCTACACTGATGAACACTAAAAAAAGCAATAAAATAGTAAGTGCCATCTGAGAAAGTCCCAGTCCCATTATTTTTTTTCGCATTTCCCAGAATTTCCGCGGCTCCAGTTCCAAACCTACCAGGAATAAAAGCATAATGACTCCAAATTCGCTGGCATGCATGATGTCATCCACATTTTTTCCTGTAAGCCTGAGTACATATGGACCGATAATGATTCCTCCTAAAATATAACCGATTACAGAACTCAACCCTAATTTCCTGGCCAATGGAACCATGATAATGGCTACACCCAGGAAAATTAATGTGTTCATCGCTAAGCTGGATTCCATAAATTATTGATTGAGGAGTTCTGTAAATTCTTTTTTATGCAGGATAATTTCTTTTTTAGACAGCTTATTGGCTTCGTATACGATCTTGATATGTTTGATATCTGCTTTGAAAACTTTTAAGGAAACAATGAGTCCGCTGATCAACTCATCGATTGTATATTGATAAGTGCCGGTTTTGCTGAAAGATCTTTCTTTTCCCCCGGTGGTTATCAGAATATAGACTTCTTTTCCTTCCAGAGGATTGTGTTCGCCTTCTTTAAGCCAGTCTCTGTCGAAAACTTCATCAATCCATAATCTGAGAAGAGGAGGCATTCCAAACCATATTAAAGGAAACTGGAAGACAAAGCGTTCATAATTTTTAAGGCGTTTTCTTTCTCTGA
The DNA here is from genome assembly GCF_019317325.1 of Chryseobacterium sp. D764. Lineage (NCBI taxonomy): Bacteria > Pseudomonadati > Bacteroidota > Flavobacteriia > Flavobacteriales > Weeksellaceae > Chryseobacterium > Chryseobacterium sp. D764. The sequence continues at coordinate 4,009,432 of NZ_CP079219.1, forward strand.
AGGCTGCAATATGAAAATCAGGATATTCTTCATAAAGATCTCTTAGGGTATAATGCTGGTGGCGAACGTAGAAATTGATGAGCTCTACATTCGAATTGGAGTGCTCCAGATAAGGGTGTGCAAATACTACCAGCGTCTTCTTCATAATCCTGTTTTCAGTAAATATAGCGAAAAAATATTAAATAAAAGATAGTTTTTATGTGGTTTTGTTAATTTTTTAATATGAAAAAATCAATTTAACATTAAGAAAAGGTAAAGAATTGATGATATTTTCGGTTTTTAAATAAAAAATCAGGTCGTGATGACCTGATCTGTTTATATATTTTGAAAATGATTGACTGATTTACCATCCGCCGGATGCACCACCGCCTCCGAAACTTCCGCCACCGCCGAAGCCTCCAAATCCGCCGCCACCACCGCCGGAACTTCCACCACCAAATCCGCCACCTCCAAAACTGCCAGGGAATGGGAAGAAACCACCTGGATAATTTCTGCGTCCTTTTCTTGTAATGATCACATCATCGTCATCGTCATTATTTCCACCACGTCCGCCTCCTCTGTTACCGAAAAGTATAGCAATAATGATGAAAATAATAAAAGCGATAATAAGAACTTTAAAAGCGCTTCCATTACCGGAAGGAGCCGTTATTGCTACAGGTTTGAATTTGCCCTGAACAGCCTCCATAATGGCTGAGGTTCCTCCATTGATCCCTTCATACCAAAGACCCTTTTTGAAGTTGGGTGTTACAATATAATCTAAGATCTGTCCTGCTACTGATGCGGTAAGGTATTGTTCTACGGCACGTCCCTGTTGGATAGACATTGTTCTGTCTTCTGTTGCAATAAGGAAAACGACGCCGTTATCTACTCCTTTTTTTCCGATTTTCCATTTCTGCCCAAACATGGTTGCCAGAAAGTTGACATCTTCTCCTTTGGTAGAGCGTATGATCACTACTTCAATTTCCGTTGAGGTAGTATCTGCAAACTTGATCAGCTTATTATTCAGGGCATCTTTTTCCTGTTGAGAAAGCAGATTGGCTTCATCAAAAACAGGATAAAGAACGGCCGGTTTTTCAGGAATAGTGTATTGTGCTGATACAAAAGTGTAAAAGCAAAGCAATAAAAATGAAAATACTATTTTAAGAGAACGTAATTTCATTTGAGAGTTGGTTTGGATTTTCTCCTTCAACAGGAAAATATTTTTTGAGTTCAAGTCCTGTTTCCAGGATGGCACTTTTCAGAGCCTGGTAATAATGTCCTTTGGCAAATTCAGCAGTAATATAGTCGTGAAGATGATCCCAGTAAGATTGTTTTACCTTTTCATGGATTCCGATATCTCCAATGATGGTCAGATATTTTTGTTCGAAATTGACATGGAAAAGAACAGCATTCCTTTCAGCGGTTTTGTCCATATCGAGTTTTTTGAAAACCTCAAATGCTGTTTTAGCATCCCGATTATCTGTATTGGAATCAATATGTACCCGGATCTCTCCTGTAGAATGATCTTCCGCAGACTGAATCGCTTCCACTAGGGAAGCGATCTGTTGATTTGTTAGGAAATTACCCATTATTTATTTGAATACTTCAGGGGCTTTCTGAGCTCCTGCTTCAGCTTTGAAATAAGGTTTTTCTTTAAAGTTGGTGAAATTCGCCAAAATATTATTTGGGAAAGTCTTGATAGAAGTGTTGTAATCCTGTGCAGCTTCGTTGTAATAAACAGTTTCTGTTCTGATGCTGTTTTCAATAGCGGTATATTCTCTTTGGAAGTTGATATACTGCTGGTCTGCTTTTAAGTTAGGATACGACTCTACTACGGCCATCAATCGGCTCAATGCTCCTGATAACTCACCTTGTGCTGCCTGAAATTTAGCAATATCAGCCTCAGTCATGTTTGTAGGGTCAATGTTGATAGAAGTAGCTTTAGAACGTGCTTCTACAACCTGCGTTAAAGTTTCCTGCTCAAATTTTGAATACGATTTTACCGTTCTTTCCAGGTTAGGAATAAGGTTCGCTCTTTTCTGATACACAGTTTCTACGTTTGACCATTTTGTGTTGACCGTCTGTTCTTTGGTTACGAAATTATTATATCCGCTTTTTCCCCAAAAGAATAGAACAGCAACAATGATAAGGAGGGCGATACCAATTGTTCCAGCGCCCAGACATCCTTTATTTTTCATAGTTTATTTTTTTAAATTTTTTGTGCTAACCAAATATACAAATTATGTGCTAATTTTGTAAAAAATTATTTGAATGACAACAATAGTGGTGGCAATGGGAGAGAAAAATGAAATTGGTTTTGATAATCAGTTGCTTTGGCATCTTCCTAAAGATTTAAAACATTTTAAAGATATTACTTCAGGGCATCCGATTATAATGGGAAGAAAAACATATGAAAGTATTGGGAAACCTCTTCCGAACCGTACCAATATTGTTGTGTCAAGAAAGAAAGACTGGTTTGAGGAAGGAATCCTTATTGTAGGAAGTATAAAGGAAGCATTGAAGTTTGCTAAAAAGATTGATGAAGAAGTTTTCGTTATTGGTGGAGGAAATATCTATGAACAGACTATGGAGGTTGTAGACAGGCTTGAAGTTACTTTGGTGAAGGCAGATCTTGAAGCTGATGCATTCTTTCCGAAGATAGATCCGAAGATCTGGAAAAAAACAAACGAAATCTGTCATGATAAAGATGAAAAGAATAGCTATGATTTCTGTTTCCAGACGTTTGAAAAAATAAAAAAAGAAGCATAAATGAATCGTGAATTTTTGCTTCGCACAGTGAATCGTGAATTTTCACATTTACAAAAATTAACAAGCGCAGCGAATTGACCATTCACAATTGACTTTTTGAACTTTAAGCCTTAAATTTATTATCTTTGCACTTCTAAAATTTAATAATGAATAAATACATAAAAATTGCAATAGCAGCAGTTCTTATCCTGGCAGGACTTTATCTGATGATTTTCACAAGAAATCTTGGATGGGGTATTGTTGTTTTTCTTTTAGCAGCATCCCCGATCTTATTATTCTTTAAAAATGAATATATCCTGTTGGCATTCTGGCAACTGAGAAAACAGAATATGGAAAAAGCCGGCGAGTGGCTGTCAAAAATAACTGATTATAAAGGACAGCTTCATAAAACTCAATATGGATATTTTCACTATTTATTAGGATTAACACAAGCTCAGGATCACCCTGCAAAAGTAGAGCCTTTCATGAAGAAAGCTTTGGAATATGGTTTGAATATGAAACATGACAGAGCAATGGCTACTTTAAATCTTGCAGCAGCCGCTATTTCTAAAGGAAGAAAGCAGGAAGGGCAGAAGCTATTGGAAGAAGCTAAAAGATTAGACAGTGCTGGAATGATGACTGATCAGATCAAAATGATGAAAGATCAGCTGAAAATGCCAACCATGCAGAAGCATATGCACAACCCTAATATGAGAAATAGAGGGAAATTCTTCTAGCTAGAAAATATAAAAATAAAAAGCACCTGTTTCAGGTGCTTTTTTTATGGGTAAAAATATGTTTTACATTTCCGAATTCTGATCATAACCATAAAATTTAGGCATTTGCCAATGATATTTTACAGCAAAAGTTCGGATCGCAACAATCAGGATAATGGTGAAAACCTGTATAAAAGTATAGGAGAGTGGAGTATACTTGGTCATCAGCAGAAATGCTGCTCCTCCCACGATACATGCGGTAGCATAAATCTCCTTTCTGAAAATCAATGGTATCCTGTTGAGCAATATATCCCGGATAATCCCTCCGAAACAACCTGTTATGGTTCCTAATGCAATACAGATCATAGGATGTATACCTGCATTTAAACCTTTCTGAACTCCGATAATGGTAAATAACCCAAGACCAAAGCTGTCGAAAATAAATAAGGTTACTTTAAAGTTTTTCTCAAGAGATTTGAATATCATGGAGAAAATACTGGTCACCAGGATAAGGGTACACATCAGGATATCATGCATCCAAAATACAGGAATATCAAGCAAAAGATCTCTTACAGTTCCGCCTCCCACAGAAGTTACAAATGCAATAATAAGCACTCCGAACGGATCAAGCCGTTTCTGCATGGCTGCAAAACTTCCAGACATGGAAAAAGCAATGGTCCCCAGGACTTCTATAGCAAAATTGAACTGTTCGTGCATATCTATTATAAATGGTAAATGATAATTGATGAATGATTTTTTGCTTAAGCAAATTCTTGGCCATTGTATCAATTATCATTTATCGCTTATCAAATATTGTTGTGTTTATTTCTCCACTCTTACCGAATCCGGAACCATCAGCTCATATTCGCCGCCGTGGGTGATAATTTCCCTTACGATGCTGCTGCTGATGAAAGATTTTCCTGAGGAGGTCAGTAAGAATACAGTTTCCAGTTTTTTGTGGGCTAATGTTCTGTTGGTATGAGCAATTGCTTTTTCAAACTCAAAATCGGCAGGATTTCTTAACCCTCTTATAATGTATTGAGCATTTTTTTCAAAACAGTAGTCTACCGTTAACCCTTCAAACGAATCTACTTCCACATTGGGAAATTCTGCTACGGAGTTCTGGATAAATTCCATTCTTTTTTCAAGAGGGAACATGTATTTCTTCTGAGAATTCTGCCCTATGGCAATGATTAATTTATCAAATAATGGGGCCGCTCTTTCTATAATATCGTAATGTCCTAGTGTAATCGGGTCAAATGACCCTGGGAAAACAGCAATTTTCATGTTGTACGAGTTATGATTTTGATTAGTGAATTATCTGCTATAGACTTTAAATTAGCTTCTAGCATTTAATTTCTAACTTTTTTATTTATTTAAAGCTTTTTCAACTTCATTTCCGCAAAGATCCATAATGGAAATTCCATAGTGTCTTGCCTGTTGTGGGAGAATACTTGCAGGAGAGAATCCCGGATTGGTATTCATTTCAAGCATATAAGGAATTCCATTCATTAAAATATATTCGCTTCTTGAGAAACCACTCATTCCTAATGAATTGTATGCTCTTTTAGCAATTTCTTCCACTCTTTTTGTGGTTTCATCATCAATTCTTGCTGGTGTAATTTCTTCAGAAGCACCTTCATATTTTGCTTCATAATCGAAAAATTCGTTGGTAGGAACAATTTCTGTAATTCCCAGAACAATGGTTTCTCCTTTAAAATCAATAACTCCTACAGAAACTTCCATTCCATCCAGGAAACTTTCAATCAGGATTTCATTATCTTCTTTGAATGCGATTTCAGTAGCGGCAATCAGTTCAGATTTTTCTTTTACTTTAGTGATTCCCAGAGAAGATCCGGACTGGTTAGGTTTTACAAATAGCGGTAGATTCAATTCTGATACAATCTTATCTACATTGATTTCTTCACCTTTTCTTAAATAGATGCTTTTCGCGGAAGGAATTCCATACTTTGATAATACGGCAAGAGTATCTTTCTTATTGAATGTAAGAGCGCTCTGGTAAAAATCACATCCGGTATATTTTTGACCTATTGCATCCCAGTATGCCTGAAGAATTCCGTTTTCTCCCGGAGTCCCGTGGATGATATTGAAGCAGGCATCAAATTTTAAGGTTTCCCCATTATCTAAAGTTACAGAAAAATCACCTCTGTTGATCTCGTATTTTTTATCATTTTCTCCTAAAAAATACCATTCATCTTTAAGGACTACTACCTTATATACATCATAGAGATTTCTGTCTAAAGAATCATAAATCAATTGTCCGCTTTTTAAAGAAACGACATATTCATCAGAATAGCCTCCCATTACTACGGCAACACTTTTTTTGTTCATAACCATATAGTATCAATTAAGGCAAATTTAAACATTTTATGTAATGCAATATGGGAAATCCGCAAATTTTAAGATCAAAAATGAATTGTGTTAAATAAAAAGTCCATTCTAAAATTATTAGCTATATTTGCGGTTATAATTAAAGTATTTTTAAGTATGCTTAAATCACTTTTCAATTGGAAAGTTTTACTGAATTTAGTAATAGCCATCGGTGTTTTTGCAGGGTTGGTATGGCTCACATTTCGCTGGTTGGAACACCATACAAATCATGGTCAGGAAATACCTGTTCCTAATATTGTAAATAAATCTATACATGACGCTGTTAAAATTTTAGATGATACAGGATTGGAATATGAAGTAGACAGTGCCAACTATAATCCTAAATTCAGACCATTCCAGGTTCTTCAGGTTTATCCTGCACCAGGTTCCCGTGTAAAGGACGGAAGAACAGTACACCTTACAGTAAACCCGAGAACATGGGCTCCGATTGCCGTTCCGGATGTTATCAATAAATATTCAGGCCTTGCATTCCAGAGACTGGATCAGGTGGGTCTTAAGATTGGAGATACCATTTATGAACCGAGTATTCAGAAGGATGCCCTTTTAAGAATTTTATATAAAGGAAATGCGGTAAATCCGGGTGCTCGTTTACCTAGATTCTCCATTATTGATGTAGTAGTAGGTTCAGGACCTATGAGAAACATTTCCATTCCAAATGTAGTAGGACTTACGGTGAAAGAAGCGAGAGCTGTTATTACCAAAAGTATGTTTGAAGTTGGACTGGTAGAGCATGAAGATGGAAGCAAAGACGAATCGGATATTATTTATTATCAGGATCCTGCTTCAGGAGATGTTCGTGATCAGGGAATGCAGATTGACCTTTGGGCCAGTAAGAAAACTCCGGCAGAGCTAAGAGCGAAAATAGAGCAGCTGAATTCTATTTACCGTATGAAGGTAGATACTTCACTTCCTCCGGTACGATATGAAGAAGTACATAATGAACCAAGTTATGATGCTCCTGTAGTGCCTGCTCCGGTACCTAGAAGAGAAACTCCAAAGCCTGAAGTGCCAAAAAATGAGACACCTAAGACACAGACAACGACTTCTAAACCTGTCACTTCAGCAACTGAGAAGCCTAAAACTTCTACTGCTGCTCCTGCTACAGGACATACAGCTAAACCGGCTGCTTCAACAACGACACAACAGCCTGCTCAAAAGCCGAAAGCTAAGAAGGTAGTCGTAGAATAAAATCAGATTAATATCAAAAATACAGGCTTCAACTGCAAAATGTTGAGGCCTTTTGTGTAAAAAAAGTAAAACAATGTCAGAAGATAACGACGATTTTTTAGATGAAGAATTATTAGATTCCAACAGTATTGAAAACATCGATATTGACGAGGAAAATAAAGGATTGTATGAACATCTTAATATCACTGTTGACAGTAAACAGGAACCATTAAGAATTGATAAGTTCCTTTTGATCCATAGGCAGAATTCTTCAAGGAATAAAATTTCACAGACCTGCAGAGCCGGAAATGTAGTGGTGAACGGAACTCCTGTAAAACAGAATTACCGTGTGAAACCGGGAGATCAGATTTCGGTGCTGCTTACCCATCCTCCAAGAGAGAATGTCATTGTTCCGCAGGATATCCCTGTAAATATCATTTATGAAGATGATGACCTTGTGGTAGTAGATAAGGAAGCAGGAATGGTTGTACACCCGGGATTCGGAAACTGGGACGGAACATTGGTGAATGCGCTGGCTTTCCATTTTGAAAAGAATGGAGTAAAGTCTGATCTTGACAGAGTAGGGCTTGTTCACAGGATTGATAAAGATACCTCTGGACTGCTGGTGATTGCCAAGAATGAGTATGCATTGAGCTTTCTGGCAAAACAATTCTTCAACAGAACTACCAAAAGACTGTACTGGGCTTTTGTGTGGGGGAATCCTCAGGATGAAGAAGGTACAATCAGAGGCCATATCGGAAGACATCCTAAAAACAGAATGCAGATGTCTGTCTATGAAGATGGCAGCCATGGAAAACACGCAGTAACCCATTATAAAGTCCTTGAAAGATTCAAATACATGACATGGGTAGAATGTAAACTTGAAACGGGAAGAACCCATCAGATCAGGGCGCATTTCAAACATATCGGGCATACTTTGTTTAATGACGAAAGATATGAAGGACATACGCCTCTAAGAGGGATAAATCTCCCAAAATATAAGCAATTCATTAAAAATGTTTTTGAAATTTTGCCACGACATGCCCTTCATGCCCATACCCTCGGATTTATACACCCAACGACTAAAAAGGAATTATATTTTGAGAGCCCAATGCCCAAAGATATGGCGGATGCCGTAAAAAAATGGAGAAATTATTTAGAAAACTAAAAATATATTGAGAATTTTTTTATATTTGTTGAATTGAAATCAAGATTTGTTATGAGAAAACTATATGCTATCGTATGTTTAGCTCTTTTGTCAAATGCATACAAAGCACAAGAATCACTACCATACTATCAGCAATATCTTTTGGATGGTGAGTTCCTGTTCAACCCAGCTCAATACGGAAAAACAGATTACGTACAGCTCAACGCCAATTATCAACAACAATTTTCAAAGTTCAACAATTCTCCGAATGTTCAGTCAATCGGGATTAATGCGAATATCTTTGATAGAGTAGGTGCTGGTATTTCTGTGTTCAGAGATAGCAACGGACCTATTTCTGCAGGAGGGATTACAGCTGGTGCTTCATATTTTATTCCTCTAAGTAGTGAAGGAGACAGAAAAGACCAGTTCTCTTTCGGTACAAGTGTTAACTTCTATAACATGAACTTTGATTATTCTAAAATTAATACTGAAGAAGGAGGCGACCCGTTATTGAGAGGTGAAGAAAGTAATATCTTCATGGTGTATGCAAACTTCGGTTTGGCTGCTACCTATAGAGGGCTATTCGGGGGTGTTTCCGTAAATGATATTGCATTAAGTAATGATGCTTCTATCGTAAACAACTACGAGCCTTCTCCAATTAAATTCTTCTTAAACTTAGGATATAACTGGAACATTGCTGATAATATTACAATAGCACCATCAGCATTAATCAACCTTAATACAAACTCAACGAGAATGATAGACTGGAACCTTATGGCTACATTCTCTAATGATATCAACGCATTCTCTTTCGGGGTAAGCTACAGAACGGTTCAGAACAGATTTGACAATCAGAACCTGAGTATCTCTCCAATTGTAAAAGTGAGATTCAACAAATTCATGATCGGAGCAACTTATAACCTTGGAATATCTGATATCCAAAGCTATGGTGGAAACAGCTTCATGATTGGTCTGGGTTATAACTTTGACAACTTTATTAATGCTAGAGGATTTAGATACTAATTAATTTAATTTAAATAAATTTGAGCTCTGAAAAATTTCAGAGCTTTTTTTATGATATATATTCACATTCCGTTCTGTAAACAAAAATGTAGTTATTGTAACTTTCATTTTTCAACATCCCTGAATTTCAAAGATGAAATGCTTCGTGCAATGAAAACCGAAATGCTGCTCAGAAAAGATGAATTACAGAACAGAACGCTGAAATCCCTTTATTTTGGCGGAGGAACACCCTCTATTCTATCCGTAGATGAAATCAATTCCTTAATTGATGAAGCGTTACGGTATTTCAGTTTTGAAAAAGATATTGAAATTACTCTGGAAGCCAATCCGGATGATCTGGATAAAAGTTTTTTAAAACAATTAGCCGGAACACCAGTGAACAGACTGTCTATTGGTACTCAAAGTTTTTTTGAAGAAGATTTAAAATTAATGAATAGGGCCCATACTGCTTCCGAGGCAGAAGGTTCTATCAAACGGGCACAGGATTTTGGCTTTGAAAACCTGAGTATTGATTTGATCTACGGTTCACCAACCTCCAATCTTGAGATCTGGAAAGAAAATCTGAATAAAACAATTGCATTGGAAGTTCCTCATATTTCGTCCTATGCTTTGACAGTAGAGCCCAAAACAGCTTTGGAAAACTGGATTTCAAAAGGAAAGGTGAAAAGTCCAAAAGAAGAAGAACAGAACAGAGAATTCTATTATCTGTCTGACTTTTTAAAAGATAATGGCTTTGAACATTATGAAGTTTCCAATTTTGCCAAGCCTGGATTCTACTCCCGTCACAATTCTTCCTATTGGAAATATCAGGAATATCTGGGAATAGGACCTTCGGCACATTCTTATAACGGATTTGATGTCAGAAGCTGGAATGTAGCTAATAATCAGCAATACATTAAAAAGCTTAATGATAAACTGTTGGCCAAAGAGGAAGAAATTCTTTCTAAGGAAGATCAGTTCAATGAAATGATCATGATTGGCCTGCGTACGATCTGGGGTGTAGATCTTAGGAGTTTAAAAAATAAATTTTCAGATAGATTACTGGAACATTTTCAGACTGAAATCAAAACGAAAATAGAAGAAGGTATTTTAATTATTGAGAATGACCATTTAAAAATCCCTGAGAAGCATTGGTTTATGGCAGACGGAATTGCCTCAGATTTGTTTATTGTATAATGTTTGTATGTATACAGATATGCCATAAAATTCACTATTTTTGTATAAAATTTCAGTTCATTTGAAAACTAAAAAACAAGATTATTCACATCTTTCACCAAGCCAGCCTATCGGAATTTTCGACAGCGGGGTGGGAGGCCTTACCGTTGCCAAAGAAATCAAAAGACTTCTGCCTAATGAAGATCTGATTTACTTTGGAGATACAAAGCATCTTCCTTACGGAGAAAAATCCAAGGAAGCAATCATTGAATATTCTACAAAGATCACCAATTTTTTGCTGCAACAGAACTGTAAAGCGATTGTAATTGCCTGTAATACGGCAACAGCTAATGCTTTAAATGAAGTGATGCAGTCTGTTGCAGGAAAAGTTCCTGTTATAGACGTTATCAATCCCGTAGCAGAAAAAGTATCTTATGAAATCCACAATAATGTAGGAGTTATTGCGACCAAAGCTACTGTGAATTCCGGACTTTACAAAAAGAGTATCCGAAAGCATAATAAATGGATCAAAGTGGATGAATTGGCAACGCCATTGCTGGTTCCTGCTATTGAAGAAGGATTTAAAAACCATCCGATCACTCATGCTATTATTTATAATTATTTAAGTAATAGTAAATTAAAGAATATTGAAACACTTATTTTGGGCTGTACCCATTATCCTCTTCTAATTGATGAAATCAAACAGTATTACGGAAACAGAGTCCGTGTTATTGACTCTCCGAATATTGTAGCGAACCATCTGAAGATTATTTTGGATAAGTACAACCTTTTAAATGATAATAACCCCAAACCGAATTATCACTTCTACCTTTCCGATCTTACCAAGAATTTTGAAAAGATCTCTAAGAAGTTCTTTGGGAAAACAATAGATTTAGAATTGAAAGTATTATAAATTAAAGCCTGCCTCATATTGAAGCAGGCTTTTTTAGTATATATTGGTAAAGAAAATTAAGCCTCTACAATTACCTTTTCAGCTTTCAGTCTGGTTTTTGGATTAAATTTAGGCTGATTGGTGTCTGTTTCATCTCTTTCCCCGATAGCGACTGCGAACAATGTTTCGTATTTTTCATTATTCAGGATACCATCATATCCTTCGGGTTCAATTCCTTCCATTGGAGTTGAGTCGATTTCCATATCGGCACAGGCAGAAAGCAAGACACCTAGTGATAAGTAAACCTGGTGTTTTAGCCAGGATTTAATTCCATCTTCTCCTTTAGACTTTACAAAGTTATTGTAATAAGCAACAGATCCTTCCGGAAGGACACCTTCGATCTGCTTTTCAAAATCTTCCGGATTTTTAAGAGCCTGGAAAACGATTATATGGCTGCTGTCCAGAATTTTTTCCTTATTAAAATAGGATTTGTCTGCCAGTTGTTTCTTGATTTCAGGATCTTTTATAAAGATAAAATTCCATGGCTGGCTGTTAATAGATGAAGGACTGAGATGTAAAATCTCTTGTAAAGTTGCGATCTGTTCTTCACTGATTTTTCCCTGTGGGTTATACTTTTTTACAGTATACCTGTTTTTCATTTTGTCTAAAAAGTTCATAATTTTATACTATCATTTTTATAGTTACAAAATTAATTTAAGTTTATTAACTTTGCAATAACGGTAAAAAAGGATAGTATAAAAATGTATACAATAGATGATAAAGCATACCCATGCTGCACCAGTGTAACCATGAGGTTTATAGGCGGAAAATGGAAGGCTGTGATTTTATTTCACCTGATTGATGGTGCTAAAAGATATAATGAACTAAGAAAAATAATCCCTACCATTACGGAAAGGACACTCAGCCTTCAGCTTAAGCAGCTGGAGGAAGATGATATTATTGACAGAAAAGTGTTTACAGAAAAACCTCCGTTAATGGTTGAATATACCTTGACAGATTTTGGAAGGACTCTTCTTCCCGTATTGGAAGCAATTACAGACTGGGGAAAAACAGCTCCGGAAAGATCAAAAAAAATAATCAGGAATTAAAGTTCCTGATTATCTTCTTTATTCGGTTCAAAAAAACTGAAACTCACGTTTCCGTATTTTCGGGTATCTATTAGGTTAGGATGTTCAAGCTTCATACGGCTTTGGTGCTCCACGATGAGAACTCCGTTTTCTTTCAGGTATTTATTGTTTAAAACCAGAGAAATCAATTCATAATACTTCTTCTCTTCCATTTCAAAAGGAGCATCAGAGAAAACAATCTCAAAAGATTTTTTATTTCTGAATTTTTTAAGCCAGTCAAATACATCACCTCTCTGTACATTGATCTGAAGTGCCATGTCAAGCTCAGAAGCGGTAGTGTTGATAAATGCCGTATGCTTTGGATTCATTTCTACAGAGGTAACACTTTGGCATCCTCTGGAAGCAAATTCAAAGGTAATAGAGCCAATTCCTGCAAAAAGATCAAGCACGGAGATCGACTGCATATCGTATTTGTTTTCCAGAATGCTGAATAAAGCCTCTTTCGCAAAATCGGTGGTAGGCCTTACATCAAAGTTTTTAGGGGCGGCAATTTTTTTGGCTTTCCATTTGCCTGATATTATTCTGAACATATTGTTGTTAGGGTTTAGGTAATAGATTATAGGTGGCAGGTGGTTGTGTTTTGGGCTTTAACCCTGTTCCCTGCGGCCTGCAACCTAGTTAAGTATAAAATTCTTGTTTGGAATATTGTCAAAAACAATTTTCAGATTTTTAACAAATTTCTGAAGTTCGGAAATGAATGTTTCATTTTCCGTAGTTTCTCCATAAGCATAAAAGCTGGTTTCATTGATTCCAAAACCTATCTTACTCAATGTGAACATAATGAAGTAAAGGAAATCTACTTCTGAGTTGACATCAAGGTTATTATAAAGGATTATTTTTTTATTGTCAATCGCAAAAAACTCACATTGGTTATGATAAAGATTGATATGAATTTCCTTGTTGGTTTTATTATTAATTGAACTTAGAAACTTTTCTCCGGAGAAATTAAAATGAACCGGTATCGCAAGCTCTTTTATTTTTTTATAATAATTTTTCGGGAAAGTATAATAAAACTGGATATTGAATTTTTTGTTGATAGAAAGCATCAGTTCTTCCCGTTCTTTATCTGCAGGAGCATTGAAGGCTATAAGATCAAATCCAGCCTCGTGCTCAGAAAAACCTTCAGGCATCAGAGTAAAATGATTAAATGCTGAAATCACCTGGATCTCATCATAGCGCTGCTTAATAAGAACTTCGTCCAGCTTTTGCTCAATAAGATTGGCTGGGGTCTCTTCAGTAACGAAATAAGATTTTTCCTCCAGAATGTTTTTGTTTTTAACAATCTGGCAGATCAATCCGTCTTTGGTAAAAAGTAAATTAAGTACGTTCATATTTCAATTGCTGCAAATTTAGTGAAATTCTACCATTACCGCACCCGATTGATGGTGAAGTATTTCCTTATTATAAAAATCAATATTGACCTGGCTTTCCAATACATCCCAAACCATCCTCTGCAAAGTCCCGTCACCAATGCCATGAACAATTTCCAGTCTCTTCAGGTTGTTCTTTCTGCAAAACCCGATCACTTCAATCAGTTTTTCCTTTTGGATAAACAATCTTTCAAAGCTGTCATAGTCATTGGGATTCTTTACCAAATTATGAAAATGAAGGTCTAAAACCAAATGATTTTTCTGATGTTTCTTAGAAATGATTTTTTTAGGTTCTGCTTTTCTTATTACTCTGATATTTTCATAAAGATCAGAATCCTTAGGAACCAGTTTTTCTTTAGGATATTGGTGGGTAAAGCCATATTCATCTTTAAAAACGACAATATTTCCCTTCACGGAAGTTACCACTCCGCTTAAATCTTCATCTACTACCGAAACCTTGTCGCCGATTTTCATATTTTAAGACTTGTCTGAATCAATTATTGTACAAAGGTAGAAAGTAAAATGTATGAAATCAAACTCCTCTACACTTAAACACTCAAACTCTCGGTCCAAGTTCAATAATTTCCAGATCTTTGATTTCCTCACCGTCTACCACAAAGCGCATCATCGTCCTTACTTTATGCCAGCCCTGTTTTCCACAGGCACCGGGATTAAGGTGCAGCAGGTTGTTTTTCTCATCATACATCGCTTTCAAAATATGCGAATGTCCCGAGATAAATAATTTAGGTGCTTTTTCTGCTATTTCTTTTTTAGTAAGTGGAGTATATTTTCCGGGATAACCTCCGATATGAATCATCAAAACCTCCAGCTTTTCACAAAAGAAACGGTTGACCTCCGGAAATTCAGCCTGGATTTTAGCATCATCAATGTTGCCGTAGACTCCTTTCAGAGGTTTTATCTTTTCCAGCTGCTCAATGACGTCAAGATTTCCAAAATCTCCACAATGCCATACTTCGTCAGCCTGAGAAGCGTATTCCAGGATCCGGTCATCAATATAAGAATGCGAGTCGGAAAGGAGAAGGATCTTTGTCATTATCTAAGGGTTCTTTCTGTAATATTTTCGTGGTATTTATCTTTGAATATCGCTATACGTTCAGGATTCAGTTCTCCGTCATGATTGATTACTCGTTCTTTTAATAACCATTTTACCAGCTTTTCCATACCTTTTTTAGAATTCATAAAATTGGCAATTTTGGCTATATCTGTTGATTCTACTTTTGTTTTTTCAGGCAGAAAATTCAGGATAAAATAATCATCACTTACATAGCTTGGAGTTTCATTGTCCATATATCGGTAAAGAAGAATCTCTTCATCATCCTTCATAGAAAAGAATGAGTATTGAGCCACATTGATTTTTTCAGTTTTCAGAATCTGCTTTCCATCTAATAAAACTTTATCATCTTTGATGGTGACGTCCTGAGAAAAATATAAATTACAGCTTATCATCAGGAAGAAGAAAGTCAATAATCTGTTTACTGCCATTTTTTGATTTTTTTTAAGACTGCAAATATAAGAAGCTTTAATAAACTTATCAGATCTGATTCCTTTCAGAGAATAATGTAAGGATATCAGTCAGTAATATTTTTTGTTCTTCGGATAGAATCCAGTTTCTTTTCTATATCCGCACTGAAAACCTTTTTTAGTTTCAGTTGATTTTCCGTAAGCTTTGAAATAACAAAAGTACCGGTCATATTCGTATTGGAAGGAAATACTAAAGTTACTGTAGAATCTGAGGCTTTTTTCCAGCTCCCGATGTAACGGTCTGGTTTTTCATTTTTAGTAACCGGTTCTTCCAGAGTATCATATCTTAATGTAGATTTAATCAGGTTTCCTGTGACTTTTCCATTTTTCTGAAATCTGATTCCTTCTCTTCTTGCCTCAAAACCATCCTGCTTTTCGTAGGTATAAATATAAGTATCCATTTTACTGAGATTCCAGGTTTGTAAAAGTAAAGGATTGGAAGTTCTGTCCTGGGCTTTGATACCACTGACTGCGAAAAGAGAGAAAATACAGATACAAATAGTCTTTTTCATGAATACAACGGGTTTATCAGTAAAATATGTAAACTTTTAACCATGCTAAAATTAGCATCACTTAATATTTAGTAAATTTGGGAAAATTAAAATAAACAATGAAACAGAAACTTTCTTTTTTCATTTTTCTTTTGACCGTAGGACTGGCCAATGCGCAGGTTGAAGAAAAAAAACTGGACGAGCTGATCCAAAATACCCTGAAAACCTTTGATGTACCTGGAATGTCCGTGGGAATTGTAAAAGATGGAAAAATGATTTATTCCAAAGGTTTTGGAGTACGTTCTCTTACGACCAAACAGCCTATGGATGATAATACATTGGTGGGAATTGCTTCCAATTCTAAAGGTTTTACATGTACAGCATTAGCAATCTTAGCAGATGAAGGAAAACTGAACTGGGATGATAAAGTTTCAAAATATATTCCTGAGTTTCAAATGTATGATCCTTACGTTTCTCAAAATGTAACGATAAAAGATCTTATTACGCACAGAGCCGGATTGGGCCTTGGACAGGGAGATCTTATGTTTTTTCCGGAAGGAGGGAACTTAACGGTGAATGACATTGTTCATAATGTGAGATACCTGAAACCTGAAAACCCTTTCAGAACAAAATTAGATTACAATAACATCATGTTTATTGTTGCCGGAGAAGTAATTCACAGAGTTTCAGGATTAAGCTGGGCAGAATTTATCGAACAGAGAATTATGAAACCTGTAGGGATGACTTCAAGCTTTGGGAGCTATAACAGAGCAAAGTCTGTAACGAATAAAATTGATGCACATGCTCCTGTAGACGGAAAAACAATTGCCGTTCCCCACGACTGGAATGAAACAGCAAATGCCGCAGGGGGAATTATGAGTAATATTAAGGATATGACAGTTTGGGCAGAATGTCTGTTGAATAATTTCACCACCAAGGATGGGAAAAAATTAGTTTCAGATAAAAATGTTCAGCAGCTGTGGAATCTTCAGATCCCTGATAGAGTAGCGGCAAAAAATCCATATGATACAAGCTTCTACGGATATGGTTTAGGCTGGTTCCTGAGCGATGTTAAAGGACATAAGCAGGTACAGCATACCGGTGGATTAATCGGAACTGTTACCCAGTTTACTTTAATTCCGGATATGAAGCTGGGCATTGTAGTATTGACGAACCAGCAGTCCGGAGCTGCTTTCAATACCATTACTAATACTGTGAAAGATTCTTATCTTGGCGTAGCAGACAGAAACTGGCTGAAAACATATGGAGACAGAATGTCTAAGATGGAAGCTGATTTTAATAAACAAAAGAAAGATGCTTTTGTAAAATCAGAAACATTTAAAAAAGAGAAATCTCTTCAGCCAAAAGCAGAGCAGTTTATAGGAACTTATAATGACGTATGGTTTGGTGATGTGGAAATTGCGCAACAGGGAAATACTTACAGAATTTCATGCAAAAACTCTCCAAGATTAAAAGGAGAATTGCTTCCTTATTCTAACAATTCTTTTATTATCAAATGGGATGACAGAAGCTATGATGCAGATGCTTATATTATTTTCAGTTATGATGAAAACGGAAAGGCAGAATCTGCAAAATTAAAAGCGATTTCTGATGTGACAGATTTCAGTTTTGATTTTGATGATCTGGATTTGAAGAAAAAATAAAAGATAAAAACATAGAAAAATATTCAAAAGATCGGGCTTTGGTTCGTTCTTTTTTGTTTGTTAACCACGAATACCACTAATATATTCACGGATGACACTAATTTTAATAATAATTGAAAATTAGAACTTATATAATTCAATAGGAACAGGCTAAAGCCCGTTTTTCTTATATACAATGTAGCCAAAACTTAACCACCCCGTCAAAAAATAATTTTTTTGCCACCCCTCCAGAGGAGGGGAATATGAAGTCTGTAAAAGGAATGGTAGTTTACTGTACAAGATTCAGATCCTGATTTGCTAAAGTAAGCTCTGTATTAAGGTGTTGTTTTTCAAAGAATTTTTTTAGTTCAAGAAGTCTTTTCTTATTGTCATAATGAATGCTTGAATTCAGTTTCCTTTGACACAATGAGCAAGCTCTTGCAAGGTGATAATCTGTTTCTGTAAGTGAATTGGTTCCATTCATCACACAGTTGGCATTCAGACAATGGCTGATTCCGAGCATATGCCCGATCTCGTGGGAACTGATTTTTATTAATCTTAAAAAAGTTTCATTGAAATTGGAATCGGTTAAATGACCATTTGCAAATCTGTACATAGAGGTTACCCCTACACCTTCTTCATAAGAAGCCAGCCCAAAAACGTAATTCCATTCTGGTTTCGGGAAAAGATCTTTCTCTGTAATTCCCATCAGTACTACAGCATCTTTAGGTTTTCTTTTGATCAGAATGCTGTCCAGTACATAACCTGCCAGAACTTGTTCGTGTCCTTCCTTTGAAATTCTTTTGACTTTTTCAGGAAAGATCGTATTGGGTAAAACGGGAAGGATTTTTATTTCCAGCTGGAAATATATTTTTAAATATTCTTTGGTGAGTGCTATTTCTCTTTTCTGAAGTTCATCAAAAAGTTCCAATGGGTTGAAGATAAATAGTATTTTTTCCAGGTTCAGGTTTTATTTTTTTTAATTTCTGAAAATCTTCAAATGTCTGGAAATGCTCATCATGGTTATACCGCCAGCTTCCGGGTTTTGGAGAAGCCGGGAGTTTTATATCATTCAGTGCAGTCGATTCAAAATAAGATTTCTTCTGTTTCTGACATGAAAAAAGAAAGATGAATAGAGCTGCATAAAAAAAGAGAGATGTAACGTTATATTTTCCCTGGTTCATAAAAGAACAGAAGTTTCTTTTTGGCACCGTCAAATTCTGACCACGATTCACAGTCTACTTCAAAACCAGCGACTCCGCATGTGGGAAAATGAAAAATATCTTCAGAAATGGAATTGGCAAAATTTGAAATTCCATTATTGTGAGAGAAAAAAGCAACTGAATTCAGGGTGTCATCCAGGTCATAAATTACAGATTCAAAACTTCTTTCCGAAGGATTGTACAATTTTTCATCAGTAGAACAGTTAAGTTGATAAGCCTGATTAAAAATTTTACACGTATTCAGTGCACGTACCGCGGGGCTTGACACAAAGTGATCGATGGAAATATTATTGTTTTTAAGGAATCTGGACATGTGCATAGCGTCTGTCAAACCTTTGTCTGCCAATGGTCTGTCAAAGTCCTCCGTTTCCTCCGGCCAGTCGCTTTTTGCATGTCTTACGAGGATGAGTTTCTTCATATAATTGTTTTTTGGAAGATTAAAATTATAAAAAAAATAATGGAATAAAACATGATTTATATAAAAAAACTGCGTTATGAATAAAATCAGTAAATTTTACTAAATTTGCAGACTTATGGGACAAATCCTTGCAATTGACTACGGAAAGGCTCGTTGTGGTATCGCTGCAACAGATGATATGCAGATTATAGCCAGTGGGCTGGAGACTGTAGAGAACCGTTTTTTAATGGAATTTTTGAAAAAATATTTCAATGAAAATAAGGTAGATGAAGTGGTAATTGGGCTTCCCATAGATTTGAAAGGAAACGTTTCGGAAATCGAAACTGATATTTTAAAATTCATTGAAGAATTTAAAAAAGAATTTTCGGATATTGCGGTCCATCGTTTTGATGAAAGGTTTACTTCCAAAATGGCTTCGTTTTTTATTTCTCAAAGTGGAAAAAACAAAAAAAAGAGGCAGGAAAAAGGATTAATAGATAAAGTAAGTGCAACCATCATATTGCAGAATTTTTTAGAACAAAAATTAAGATGATTTTACCGATAAGAGCTTTTGGGGATCCTGTTTTGAGAAAAGTGGGAAAAGATATAGACAAAGATTATCCCGAATTACAAGAATTGATAGATAACATGTTTGAAACGATGTACAGCGCAAATGGCATAGGTCTTGCAGCGCCTCAGATCGGTTTGGATATCCGTATATTTATAATAGATGTGACTCCTCTTGCTGAAGATGAGGATTATGAAGATATTAAAGATGAGTTGGCAGAGTTCAAAAAAGTATTCATCAATGCCAGAATTCTTGAAGAATCAGGTGAAGAATGGAAGTTTAATGAAGGCTGTCTTTCTATTCCGGATATAAGAGAAGATGTAAAAAGAAAAGGGACAATCGTTATTGAATATTATGACGAAAATTTTGTGAAACATACAGAAACTTTTTCCGATATTAGAGCCCGCGTAATTCAGCATGAATATGACCACATTGAAGGGGTACTGTTTACTGATCACCTGAGTGCTCTGAAAAAGAAACTGGTAAAAGGTAAACTGACAAAAATCTCTCAGGGTGACGTAAGCATTGGTTACAAAATGAGATTTCCAAAATAATTTAAACAAGGATAAAAGAAATAATATAAAGCAAAAAGCTTAGAGCTGATTGCAGAATTTACAAAAAATAAAATTATGCTGTTAGAAAAAATAATTTCAATTTCTGGAAAGCCAGGACTTTACAAATTAGTTTCTCAATTAAGAAACGGATTCATCATTGAAGATGTTACCACTAAGAAAAAAGTAAGTATTGGAAACTCAAGCCAGGTAAGTTTGTTGGATAATATTGCCATGTTTACATTTGAAAAAGAAGTTCCTTTGTTCGAAGTTTTTGAAAATATTGCTAAAAACAATGATTATAAAGAAACAATTTCTCACAAATCTTCTGATGCAGATTTAAAAGAATTTATGGTGTCTTCTTTACCTAACTATGATACAGAAAGAGTATATGCTTCTGATATCAAGAAATTGGCTCAGTGGTACAATGTTCTTCATAAAGCGGGATATATTACTCCTGAAAGTTTTGTAAAGGCAGAGCCTGAAACTTTGGATGGAGAGCCTGCAGAAGAATTAAACATTGAAAAAGAAGCTAAAAAAGCTCCAAAAGCAGAAAAACCTGCTGCACCAAAAGTAAAAGCTACTTCAGCTGCAAAATCAGCTCCAAAAAGTACGCACAGAAAACAAGGATAATTCATTCAATTTGAATTAAAAATACAAAGTCTTGTCAGGAAATTTCTGACAAGACTTTTTGTTTTTTTATGATGTAGCAGATGACAGATAATAGGGATTAGTGAATTTTCTGCTAAGTTCAAATTTCGTCTGTATCTTTAAACATTAAACATTAAACATTAAACATTAAACATTAAACCCTAAACCTGTAACCTCTTGCATTCCATATCCACAAACTCTTAACTTTCACTCCAAACCACTACCACAGACCCAAAATATCCCTTACATTTGTACAAGATTGAATTTTTCATTACTTATGAATACGAAACAGGAGAAACTAGAGGCCTTCGGAAGATTACTGGATATCATGGATGATCTGCGTGAAAAATGTCCGTGGGACCAGAAACAGACTTTAGAGTCACTTCGTCATCTTACCCTTGAAGAAACCTATGAACTTTCAGATGCTATCTTACAGAATGATCTGCAGGAAATAAAAAAAGAGCTGGGAGATGTTCTGCTTCACCTGGTTTTTTATGCTAAAATTGGTTCAGAAAAAGAAAGTTTTGATATAGCAGATGTGATCAATTCCCTTAATGAAAAGCTGATTTTCCGCCATCCTCATATCTATGGAGATGTTGAAGTGAAAGATGAGGAAGAGGTGAAACAGAACTGGGAAAAATTAAAACTAAAAGAAGGAAATAAATCTATTTTGGGTGGAGTACCGAAAAGTTTGCCGAGTTTGGTAAAAGCTTACAGAATCCAGGATAAGGTAAAAGGAATCGGTTTTGAATTCCATGATGCTGAAGATGCCTGGAAAAAAGTAGATGAAGAGATTCAGGAGTTTCATGCTGAGACTGATCTCAATAAAAAGGAACAGGAACTTGGGGATGTATTTTTCTCACTGATCAATTATGCAAGAATTTCAGGAATTAATCCCGATTCTGCTTTGGAAAGAACCAATCTTAAGTTTATTTCAAGATTTCAAAAAATGGAAGGACTTGCTGAGGAACAGGATTTAAAATTGGCAGATATGTCTCTTGAAGAAATGGATGTTCTGTGGGAAAAGGCAAAAAAACTTTCATAGCTCTTTATTGGAACAATTAATGCTTCTTACATTCAATTAAAAAAATAAAAATAAATATGTTACGTTTTCTTATTTTACCTGCTTTGCTTCTATTGAGCTGTAATCCAAAAGCTCAGAATTCTCCCACTAACGAGGATGAATTGAAAGTCCAGTTTTCCCTACCTAAGAAGTTGAAGGAAGTCTCCGGAATTGCTTTATCAAAAGATAAGAAGACCATTTGGGTGATAGAAGACAGAGGGAATAAAAATGCAGTATACGGCATCAATGATAAAGGTGAAATGTTGGCAAAAGTGCCTGTAGAAAATACAGAAAATACAGATTGGGAAGACATTATATCAGATGCTCAGGGAAATATTTATATCGGAGATTTTGGTAACAATGATAATAACCGTACCGATCTTGCTATTTTAAAAACTGATCTTACCATCAGTACACAGACAACAACAAAAGTTGTTCAAACCACAAAATTCCATTATCAGGGTCAAACGGAATTTCCACCCAAAAAATCAAACCTGTTGTACGATTGTGAAGCTTTTGTAGAAATGGATGGTAACTTCTACTTATTCACAAAAAACAGAAGTAAGGGTTTTGACGGAACTTTCCTTGTATTCCAGGTGCCCAATAAAGAAGGTGATTTTGAAGCAAAATTAATCGGAAAACTAAAACTTCAGGGTGGTTATAATGATGCAGCCATTACTTCAGCTACGATCAACAGTACAAAAGATAAAATTGTATTGCTGACGCATAAAAATGTACACGTTCTTACAGGCTTTACGGCCAACGATTTCAGTGGTGCAAAAATTCAGAAAATTTCATTGAATCATAATTCCCAGAAAGAAGCCATTGTTTTTCTTGATGATAAAACAGTTATGATTGCAGACGAGAAAGGGAAAAATGAAGGGGGGAATGTATATACGTTTTCTTTAAACTAAATTTTATATTTTTATAATAAATATACTAACTAATTAACCATGAAAAAATTGTTTTACATTTCACTTGCATTAAGCCTGTTCTCATGCAGCAGCAGTGATGATACCCCAGCGGATACTCCACCGCCTCCTCCGGTTATACAGACTGAAAAAGCTTATGTTAATGGGGTAGATGGTATCGGAACACCTAATCCTAAAGAATTTTATGAATTTACTTATGAAAATGGAAATTTAACGAATGTTAAAGGAAGGTTTTATAAAATATTTATGCAAATGGAGGATATGTTTTTTGCCGATAAGATTACTACACTGTCTTACAGTAATAATAAAGTAATCTTAAGTGAATTGGAAGGAGCAAATTTTCAAGGCTATCAGGAATATCGTTTTACCATGGATAATAACAAGCCTGTAAAACAGGAACATTATTATGTAAATAATGTAACCGGCCCTGGTTCTGTAGCTGACACCAAAACTTATACTTATGAACAGGATAAATTAAAAAAGATTTATTGGAAATTTGAAGGTCCTGGTGGTTATGAATATTTCACAACCTATTATTATAGCAATAATAACCTTACTAAAAGTGAGGTCATAGAAAAAATAAGTGGAATAGATAATAAGTTAACTACGATTACATATTCTGATTTTGATAACGCTGCAAATCCATTTAAAAAACTTTATCTGCTGAATAATGAGTTGTATGAGAAAAGCTTATCTGCTAATAATTTCAGAAAAAAAGTATCCGTCACGGAAAATTTAAATCCGGCTAATGGCAATATTCCTCCAAAGACAACAACAAAAATATGGAACTATAAATACGATGCTAACGGACAGGTATTATTATTCTTTCCAATACTATAAAAAATCAAATAAAACCCCACAGAGAAATCTGTGGGGTTTTTGAATATATGAATGTATTGAAGTGATTGACATTTTTACGTCTTATGGAGTAAGGTAAGAGATATGGATATTTCCACTTGATAGCCTAAAATCCTGAGTATATCGGCAGCGTATTCTGAAGGTTTCTCCTGTATTGAAAAAGTTAATGGATGAAAGATTATGGTTCAATCCTGTAGTGCGTTCTCCATGGCCTGTAGATATGCCTGCAAGCGTTGTAAGTGCCGGCGAAACTTTTTGGATATAAGAATTTGCTGTTCCTGCAGTTTGTCCTGACGGATTTAGATTAAGATCATAGGTTGCATAAGGAACAATATTATAAAACCCGGGTTTTACCACTGTGAAAAGTCCTGTTGCTGAGTTATAAGTTAAATAAGCTGTATCAATCTTATTGCTCACATTGAAGACGTAGGTTTGTGAATAACTTTCATGAATGGTGATTGGAGTAGAGTGTGTTCCTGTATAACTGCCGCTGGATGGGCTGATATCTGTTTTGTTCCCTACATACACAACTTTTAAGAAATTTTCAGATTCAATTGTTTTCCATACCGGAGTATTTCCGGCTCCGTTTGACATTAGGACCTCACCTTTGTTTCCTGAATTACCTTTAGTTCTGTCATCGCCGCCTACATTCAGGTCTTTAACAACCTGTAGTGAACCGTTGACATGTAAAGTATGTTGAGGTGTTGATGTTTTAATCCCTATCTGTGCATTTAAATGTATAAACAGGGTAAATAATGCCATATACAATAGCTTCTTTTTCATCATTTGTTGATTTTTTTATTGCTACAAATATAAAATGTTTTTAAAATGTCTGTTTTTTAAAGAATTGATAAACATATAAAGCTATGTGTGGTGTTGACCTATATAGCTGAAAATATGGCTTTTATTTAAAAGCCATATTTGTTTTATTAATGAAAAATGTAAGCTGAAAATTAGGATTATTAAATTTAATTAAAATTGGATTTTTTTTGAATATTCAACTGTAATTAGTTTTAATAGGTTTTAAAGAATGTTTTGTATCTGTCTTAAAATTGTAATACTGATGATGAAAATTTGATTATTTAAAATTTCATTCCTAACCCTGCGGAAAGTCTTCCACCATCTGAACCATAGAAATAATTCAGTCTTGCAGACATCATTTCTACAATGCTCAGCCATACACCGGCACCGGCAGATTGGTGCCATTTTCTGGAATTTTCACTGTCATTCCATACACGGCCGATATCATATCCGATAAGAATTCCCATATTCGCAGGAATAATATTGTTTCTTACTCTCCCGAAATCCCATCGTATCTCTGAATTATTGGTAAAATATGATCTTCCTGAGAATCTTTCGTTTCTGAAAGCCCTCATCCCATTGTTACCTCCAATTGCAGCCGCCTGATAGAATTCAAAATTGTTATTATTGATCCACATTACGTTACTGGAATTGGCAAAAACAAATTTTCCTTTCTTATCAATTCTATGATCAATGGCAAGCTTTCCTTTTACAGTCAGGAAGTTTTTATTAAAGTCGGAAAGAGTTGCTTTCCAATCGGCATTAAGCATAAATTCCAGTCCAAGAGTAGGGAATGCTGTATTATCTGCATTTTTATAGCCAAATGTATAATTGGCTCCTACAAACTGTTGGCTGTTAAATACACCTGGTCTTACGTCCGGTGACTGGTTGATGAAGCGGTCAGCCTTTCTCTGGACTTTATTATCTTCAAAGGTTAATTGAAACTGATGACTCAGATTCATCCAGCTTTTCTGAGAGATAGAAGGTGCAAAGTTGAATTTTGAAATTCTGGCTCTGTTGTATTCTCTTTCTGTATCTTCCTTATCATATTCACTTTCATTGGAAAGGCCAAAGAAGTTTTGAGAAAACCTTGGAGTCGTATAAAATGCATCCAGATTGAAATCCCAACCTGAGATAGCCTTTTTAAATACTCCTTTATAGGTAAGGCTGAATCCTGCAGTAGCAGTATAAAAATTAGCTTTTAAGCTATGTCTTTGGGTATAAGGATCACGGATGAAGTTATTGACTGTATAATTGGCCAGAACGCCTACAATGACACCGTCATCCGGGTTATAGTCCAGGTTTGGATATCCTGCAAAGGAATTGTATTTCGGGTGTTTATAATTATAGCTGTTGATGTCATAATCATCAGTGATGTTTTTGGTTGCATTGCCAGCGTTATAAGTATTCTTCTGAGATTTAAAATCATAAATCTTCACTTTTCTTCCATCAGCAACATTATAAGTATCATGATTATATCCACCAATCAGCCGGATGTTCATTTTAGGGTTTCCGGTTCCTGCCACTTCATAGATATCATCATCTTCAAGTCCGTAGATCCACAATTCTTTTGTTTTTGAATCATGATAGGTCTTTTCAAAAACCAGCTCATTCTGATCTTTGTTCTTGCCCAGTTTATATTGCTGTACAAGTACTGAATGTCCGTTTTTGGTGATGACAAACTTATCAGGATTTACAGTTCCTGCCAGAGATACTTTTTTCTGTAATACATCATAATACTGAGCAGCGTAGCTCTGAAGTTTTGTTTTTCTTACTTTCAGCTTTCTCTGAATTTCAGCAATGGTATTGTCCTGTACCTCTTTCGGAAGATTATGGAAAGCATCATCAATATCTACATCAGTAAGATGTTCCTGAATATATTTTGCCTGAGTCTCCCATTCTGTCTGATCAGCTCCTTTTAAAAAGACCAGATCCATCGGGTAGGGTTCCATAGCAAGCCACTTGACACTGCTGATATCTTCAGTAAAGGTTTTCATATGGCGAATTGCCGGAACATTCATAATAAGCTTAAATGCAGCTCCGTCATATTTGCTGAATGCCTGATCTCTGTCTTTAGGGATAGGCTTATACACTACTTTGTCACCCGCTTCATATTCTGCCCATTTCCACTGATCCGAGTGTCTGTCCCAGTCACCAATAAGCATGTCAAATAATCTGGCTCTGATGTAAGATTCTCGGTCGACAGAATATTTATTGCTTTTGCTGAGGTTCTTCAATACATCATCCGTGGAAACGATATCTTTTGCATTACCGAGATAAGCCAATGTTTTAGGGTCAGAAGAAAAACGTTCTTCAATCATGTACATTTCATCTCCATAATTCTCGTTATATCTCCCTAAAGCTTGTTGTTTAGGAATATAATAGAGTTTTGGATTACTGTGCAAAATATTCAGTTTCTCTGACATATTTCCAATCGTAAACGGAGTAAATGGGTGATTGGTCGTATAAAAATCCAACAAGAATTTTTCAGGGAAAGTATCGGTGAGCTCTTCACCCAATGTACTTTTTGTGAAAGCCATATTGTTGAGAAAACGGATGGCGCTTTTTTTCACTCCACGCATCACAAATTCCTGTCCGTCCGCTGATTTCAGTCGCAAGCTGTTGGACTGGTTTCCTCCACCTTCTCTGAAAGGGATATATCCGCCGTTTAATTCTGAAAGATTGGCAGTTGGAGCTTCAATCGGAATTCCATAATAATACCTGTAATGATCTCCCCAAAGCCAGCGGTAAAATTTTCTTTTTTGAGTAAGCTGTACCGGGTAGATGGTTGAGGAAAATGTCTGCGGAAAAGAATTGGGAAAATTATTGATAAATACATCCGGCTTGGAAATTACTGAAATATGAGTCAGTTTTTGAAGCTGTGCATCTTTTGTAGAAAAATATTCAACATCTGTACTTTCATCTTTTCTGAAATTTAAAACAGCAAAACCACTTCCTCCGTAAGAAAAATCAGTTTTTTCTATAATGGTAGACGGGTCTGTTTTGGAACCTGCTCCACTGATGATTTGTCTAAGGTTTCCGTCTTCGTGGTACTGTAGATTATGATCATGCCCGGAAACGAAAATAATATTTTCCTTATCCTGAACGATGCTTTTCAATCTGTTGGCCAGATCAGCATAATGCTGGTTATTGATATCTTCAGGACTGGCTCCTGAAGAACTTCTTAAAATATTGATTATACTTGCAACACCGGGAACAGGAATCTTACTTTTTAAAGGAAAAAGATGGGATTTTGCAGAATTAAAACCTGCATGGGTCCCACTGCTGATAATGGGGTGGTGTAAAGCAACAATGATTTTTTTACCCTGATTTTTAATGATCAGATCTTTAAATTCTGTGAAAAAATCCTCGCGGGTTTTGATATTACAGTTTTTATTGATTCCCGGGTAATTGTCCCAGTTGGCAATAACCCATTCTGTATCAACAGCTATGAGCTTAATGTCTTTAGAAACGTTGATATCATCAATAGGACATCCGTTTTTAGGCAGAAAAGCTTTTTTGTCGTCGAGGTATTTTTTTACCAGTCCTTCCTGAGCGTTCAATCCTTCCAGTCCGTTATACCAATCGTGATTTCCGGGAATTACCAATGTTTTACCTTTGAAATTCTTCGTTATGGCAAGTTGATTTTCCAGTTTATCTTTGGCTGAAGCATATTCTTTATCTGTTTCTTTAGGCATCCCGTTAGGATAGATATTATCTCCCAAAAAGATCAGCATAGAGTTGCTGTCGACAGAATCCAGTTTGCTTTTCAGTAAACTCAGTGTTTTTTGTGCATGAGGTTCATCTGCGTTTCCTGCATCTCCAATCAGAAAAAGTTTAAAATCATTCTCGGATTTTATCTCAGAATCTTTTACTTCAAATAAGTTTTTGCCCTTTTGTACGTTATATGTAGCACAGGAATAAAGGGCTCCTGCGGACATTACAGTTCGAAGAACAATAGAAGTATTTTTTAGATGAGTTTTAAAGGATAAATTCATAAATTTACATTAACAAAATTTCAGGAATGAGCATTCTACAAAAAGCTAAAAATTATGTTGAAATCTTATTCAAAGATAAGTTATCTTCAGTATATTTTTATCATAATTTTATCCATACTGCCTATACGGTCAATAAGGCTGAGGAAATCATGAAAAATACTCCTGTCTCTCAAGAGGATCAGGAGAAAGTACTCGTAGCATTATGGTTTCATGATACCGGGTATATAGAATGTGCACTGAACCATGAAGAAAGGAGTGTGGAGGTAATGAAAGCTTTTTTACAGGAGGAAAATTATCCAGAAAATTATATCGCGGATGTTGAAAAACTGATTCTGGCTACGAAAATACATTATGAACCTCAGAATTTACTGGAAAAAATTGTAAAAGATGCGGATTTCAGTCATTTTGCAGGTCATGATTATAACGATATTTCTGATGCTTTGAGAAAAGAATGGGAGCTGACGAATGTAAGATGTTTCTCTAATGAAGAATGGAATGCCGGAAATCTGGATATGCTGAAAAATAAGCATACTTTTTATACAGATTATGCAAAAGAAAACTGGGAACCTCTAAAAAAGAAGAACATTAAAAAGATCGAAAAGAAGCTGGAAAAAGAAGAAGAGAAGAAAGAGGAAAAAAAGGAGAAGGAAAATTCAGAAGGTAAAAAGGATAAAGAAAAATCTGACAGAAGTGTAGATACGTTGTTCAGAGTAACGCTTAACAACCATACAAGACTGAGTGATATTGCAGACAGCAAAGCCAATATCCTTTTATCTGTAAATGCCGTGATTATTTCGGTTTGTCTTTCTGTACTGGTTCCCAAGCTGGATACCCCAAAGAATGCCCATCTGATCCTTCCGAGTTTCATTTTGTTGCTATCTAGTGTGCTAACGATTGTTTTTGCGATATTATCTACCAAACCTAATGTTACCAAAACAACCTTCACTGCTAACGATATTATCAATAGAAAAGTAAATCTGCTTTTCTTTGGAAATTTTCACCAAATGCAATTTGATGATTACCACAATGCCATGAAAGATTTGATCAAAGACAGAGATTATATTTATGATTCTATGGTAAAAGACCTGTATTATCTTGGAAAGGTTCTTGATCGGAAATATAAGCTTTTATCTATCACTTATAAGGTCTTTATGGCGGGGATTATTATTTCTGTTCTGTCTTTTGGAGTAGCATTTCTTAGTCTTTAATTAAACAACAAATACACAAATGATAGTAAGACAGCGTACAAATTGGCTGAAAATGTTATTTATATGGAGAGGCTCTGTATTAAAGAAAATTGTTGTTCAGCTAAGCATTATCACGCTGTTTTCTCTGGCTATCTATATTTTCAAAGGAAGAATCTTTGATTATAAAGTACATCTGAATCCTACGATTTTTACATTGATAGGGCTGGCTCTTGCTATATTTATGGGGTTCTGTAATTCTGCGAGCTATGATCGTTTCTGGGAAGGGCGGAAGCTTTGGGGACTTCTTGTTATTGAAACCAGATCTTTGACGAGACAGATTTTATCGTTATTGAACGACTCTTCTCCCGAAGCTAAAGAAGAAAAAGAGAAAATCATTAAGCTTATCTCCGCATTTTCCTGGTCGCTGAATTTTCAACTGAGAGATAAATCCGGAACAGAACATCTTGAAAGGCTTCTTTCTCCTGAGCAACTGGAAGAGGTGAAGGATAAAAAATTTATTCCAAGTATTATTCTGGGATTTATTGCAGACTGGCTGAACGAACAGAATAAAAAAGGAAATATTGATACCATTGTAATGACTGCCATGGATCATCAGTTGAATCAGTTTTCTAATATTTCCGGTGGTTGTGAGAGAATTTACAATACTCCGTTACCCTTTGCTTACAGTGTTCTTCTGCATCGTACTGTATATCTGTACTGCTTCTGGCTTCCTTTCGGACTGGTAGATTCCCTGGGGTGGATGATGCCTATGATTGTTCTGTTAATCAGTTATACCTTTATTGCTCTTGATGCCATTATTCAGGAGATTGGTGAGCCTTTTGGTGAGGAAGAAAATGACCTTGCGCTGAACAGTATCTGCCGTACGATTGAATTTTCTATTTTTGAACAGGCGGGAATTCCTCAAGGTGAATTGAAGAAGCCGGATACTTACTTTATAGATTAAATAACTTCTATTCCTGTGGAAGTGTAAAAGAAACTCTCAGTGCCAGCAATCCTGTAATTCCCTGAAGATCTTCAACCCTTAAGAATTCTATATCATTTTGTAGTACTCCTTTCTTCTGGAGTTTGGAAATGTAGTCGAGGTATTCTTTCTGATTTTCCATTCCGAAATAGACGATGGTGATCTTTCCAGGAGCGGTGATGCGTTCTGAAGAATCTTTCACATGGGCTTTATCCAAGCGTTTTTTGATAATTTCGTAATAGGAATTGTAAGCTCCGTCTACATCAAAACGTTTTTCATCCATTCTGAAACGGATGTCTATTTTTTCATTATAGACAAAGATCAGTGAGGCGATATCCAGCTGTACGGGAAGATATTTTTTGAATGAGTGAAATTCAAGTTCCATTTTACAGATAGTTTTCAGCTGCCAGTATCTCAGTTTGTGAACAACTTTTGAAGTATAATGAAGCTCAGGTGCGATGGTGGTGCCAATGTAAAGGTTATGCTCTACACCATCAGACTTAAATCTTTCATAGTAGTGTGGGAAAATTTCCTGTGCTTTTATCTGAGTTTCGTCCAGCATATCTGCCAGTTTTCGGTTCACCAGAGTGATAGAATCATCCAGATTTTTTCTGTGGTGATAAAAAAGGTCAGTTGGCGTAAAGATGTGTGAAAAATAGTCTTTGATCTTCGCCTTTATTTCCCTTGAGGTTCTTATTTCCAGCTTCCCTTGTAAAAAAGGATGAATTTCTTCCCTTAATAATCGTTGAAAGCGTTGTTCTGTATCAGCTTTGATCTCATTGTTGAGTTCATTTTCAAATACATCCAGTGCCAGCAAAAATTTTTCTGAATCGGAATTGGTGAGTATAAAAATCTCATTCAACCATTCAATCTGCTGATTAAGATCCTGAAGCATCAGGTTATAACGCTTTTCCGAAGAAGAACGGATATCCGAAACACCAAACAGCGGAGTAAGGTTTTTGAAAGCAATCTGCTTTAAGGTATATATTTTCTTACCGAGCGATGCGGTGAAATATTTTTCGGCTTCATTTCTGAATTTCCACACCACACTGTCGTGGATGGTTGTATATTCACGCTGGATAATAGCTTCTATCTGATAGTTTTTCTCAAAGTAGAATCTGTTCAGAGAGAAAAGAACCATATCAGTGAAAAACTCCAGTTTTTTAAGTTTTAAACCATTAAAACTTCCGGCAATAGGAGAGGTAAACTCCATAATCGCAAGGAGTTCACCGTCTTTCATGATAGGAATTACCATGAAACTGTTGACATTATTGTCCTTTAAAATACTGAAGGAAGGGAGTTGTTTTACACTTTCCTCCAGGTTGTTTACATTGGAAACAACTACAGGCTTTGAATTATGATTTAAATTATTAAACGTACTCTTACGGGTATCTTCATCAAAAGCATTAATCCAGAAATCCAGAATATGATTTGTAAGAAGACTCTCATAAATTGGGAGTTTATCCAGTTTCTGTTCTTTTTTATTAAAAGTCATCAGCCCGAAACTCAATTCCGAAACATCAAAATAGGATTTGAAAATTTCAGTCAGATTTTCATTAGGATTCAAATTTTCAGGATCAATCTCTATCATGCTTGATTTCAGATCAGAAAGTGCCACTTCCGAGGTACAGTCTACTAATGAAATGATAGTGAAACCTTTTAATATCCATGATTCTGAAGGGAAATACTTTTTCCACAACTTAAAATCATCCAGGTTTTCCAAAAGCATATCCAGCACATCATCAGATGGGATTTTAGCATCTTCTGTGGGGATAATTTCGGTAAAATCTGAATTTACCGTAATCTTATAATGTTTCATGATTCCCTGTTTATTGGGAATATCATAATAGAACGGAATAGTGCTTTTAATATCTTTTTTGAAGTAGCTCTGAAGAATCAGGCAGCAGCAGAATACATAGAACTCATTGTCTGTAATGTTTCTGAGCTCTATTTCAAAGTCTTGTCCGGCATCTCTAAGAATATCTTTAAACCTTTCGGTATAATTGAATGTGATATTGGAAAGAGGAATACTCGCTGCTTTTATTTCATTTCTGGTAAGACCTGTTGGGAAAAGATCTGCAAGAAGCAGTCTGATGAGGTCTTCATGCTGTTCGAGAAAAGCGGTGTCCTGAAAACCTTCTCTAAGCTCTTTATAATTTCTGGTGCTCTCGATCAATGATTTTGCATAGTTGACTCTATACTCTAATCTGTCATTATACCGGATATGTTCCAGAACATCCAAATATTTTTTGAATGATATATAAACCTGAAAAGGAGAGTCTTTTTTATAGAGATTAGCCAAGAGCTGAAATTTAAAGTAAAGTTATGAAAAAAACACTATTTACAAATGTGTTTTGAATGGGTATAAATGATGATTCCCTTCTTTTTTGTTTAGGTTTCTGTAAATGTTTTTATTTTGAGTCATTTAGAAAGCGCAGATAGATGTTTTTTTAGAATTTGAAAAAAGTTGTCCTAATTATTCAGGACAACTTTAGTATTTAAAAATATATGAATGTTAGAATTTAATATTATATCCCATTATAAACTGTGTTCCAAAAATGCTGAAATGCTGGGCATCATAGCTGGACTGCTGATATCTTCCGTTGAAGGTAACGGTATTATAAACTTCATCATACGCTGTATTTGCCGGTAGATTCCGCAGTTCCCATTTAGGCAGAACATTAAAGACATTCAGAATACCGAAGTTAATGGTATTTTTGCTGTTGATATTGTAGTTGATGGTAATATCCGTAGTAATTCTTGGTCTGAATCCCAGATAGGATTGTGATTCGGCATTAGGATCATTCCAGGCCAGATTAGCTCCCGGCATACCGCTGTTCGCATAAGTAGCTTTTCCAAACAAAGTATTGTTGAGTGATATATTCCATTTTTGAATGGTATAATCTATACCGAGAACAGCTTTTAAAGCTGGTCTGGAAGTGGTGGCTAATGCTTCCTCGGTTCTGTTAAAAGGAGCAGAAAGGTTAAGCCCGTTCAGCTTGTCTGAATTCTCCGTTATTTTAGAATGATTCATATTCAGGGCAAGATTAAAGGCAAGTTTGCCTTTGGCCAGATCTATATTTCTATAATTGGCGACAAGGTCCAGACCTATAGTTCTTGTGTCTACACCATTGATGAAAAAACTTGCGGCGTTCACATTGGTAATTCCTATATTGTTTAAAGGATCTAAAATTGTAGTTTTATCACTCATTCTGGAGCTTAGTAAGATTCTGTCATACACATTGATCAGATATCCGTCGATGGTAATAGAAAAATTTTTATTGGGCTGGATTCCCAGTCCTAAGGTAAAATTAAGGGATTTTTCAGCATCTAAATTGGGGATTCCTACTGCTTTAGCTTCTTTACCTACATTATTAAACAGACCCTCTGTAACGATATTACCGTTAGCAAAAACATTCTGAATAGTAGAAAGATATACCTGTTGAAGAGTAGGAGCGCGGAACCCTGTAGAAACAGATCCTCTGGCGATCAGTTTTTTTCCCATGATGTTTTGTCTTGCACTGAGTTTCCAAACCACTGAGTTTCCAAAATCGCTGTAATTTTCAAAACGTGCAGTGGCATTAAATGTTGTGGCCTCGGAAATATCAAAGGCTGCATCTGCATAGACGCCAATATTATACCTTGAAAAAATTCCGGAATTTTCTGGTGATGATCCCGGAAAAGAAATGGATCCTGTTTGATAATAAGAAGCAGGATCTCCAGTGTAGATTTCATATTCCTCTTTTCTTGCTTCAGAACCGAATGCCAATGCAATATGTTCTGATAATCTTTTGGAAACATCAATATTCCCGATAATATTATTAAATCTGAAACCACCGGGCCTAAAATTAATAGGACTGGATGCTCCTAATGCTGCATTAAAGGTATTTCCTACTGTATATAAAATTTTATTTCCCCCAAAAGTTGCGCTCAGGTCTATATTCCATTCGCTTTCTGTTTTGGTTTTGTATCCCAGTGTGGCTCCGTAATCGGTAAGGTCTCCAATAAATGTAGGCGTAAAGCCGTCGGGTGAATTCAGAACATTGGCGGGATTTACCCAATAAGGTGTTCTGTGATTGGCAAAACTGCTTACCTTTTTGGTGGCAAATGAAGCATTTGCATACAGGCTGGAGCGGTCAGATACCGGTATGGAAGTATTTATCAAAAAACTTATGCTGTTCTTTTTGGGGTATGCATTTTTATTTTGAGCGTCAGGATATTTGGCTAAATAAGCATCCACATCACTTTGACTGGCTCCAAATGTTTGTGCATCCCAGTAAGCATTTACCTTTCCGTTTCTGTAGGCATAATCATTATTCTGGAGATTGGTGGAAAATGTAAGAAAGCCTCCGTTCTTAAATGTAGAGCCAGTGATCAAATTAAAATTTTGAGAAAAGCCGTCTCCTTTTGAGTACAGCCCCAGATTTGCACTGGCTTCTGTAAAGTTTATTTTATCTTTTAATATGATATTGATAACTCCGGCAATTGCGTCAGAACCATATTGGGCAGAAGCTCCGTCTCTCAGGATTTCTATTTTTTTGATGGCAATAGACGGAATAGATGATAAATCAGCTCCCGTTTCTCCTTTTCCAATTGTATTCTGAGTGAAGATGAGAGAAGACTGATTCTTTCTTTTTCCATTAATCAAAACTAATGTTCTTGATGATCCCATATTCCTGATTTCAAAAGGATCCAGCAATGAAGTAGCATCCTGCACTGCGGCGCTGGTAGAATTAAAGGATGGAATCCTGTACTGTAGTGCTTGTCCTACAGAACTATGGCCGGACGATTGAATGATAGCTGCATCTATATTATCAATAGGTAGAGGAGTGGAGATACTCGATCTTGGAGTAGTTCTGGTGCCAACCATCACTACTTCGTCCAGCTTTTTCGCGGTTACTGAATCTTTTTCCTGTGCTTGTGCCAAGCCTATTGAGCATAATAGAAATGCGGCAGCGGCATTGTTGTTGATCTTCATCATTTCAAGTTTTTTAATTGTATTTTGTTGTAAATTCAAAACAAATGTATTGATTGTAGTATTGTTTTTTATGTTTTATTTTAACTTTTTTTAATACAATATTTTTATTGAAATTTAATAATTGTTATTTTATTTTAAATATAAATGAAATAAAAATATATAATTGATAATTTTATATTTTTAGTATTCATTGCTTAATTTTTTTTATAATGCATAGCATAGTAATTTTTTGAAATATATTGAAATAGTTAATGTATTGGATAGTTAAAATGCATGTTTTGCATACAATAAAGATATAGGTACCAAATAAATAAAACCTTCCAGAGTCAGCTGGAAGGTTTTATATTGATTCCTTATAATATTGTTTACAATCCGAACATATTCGCAAAGAAATCAGGGAAGATTTCCAGAATGATAATCAAAGCAATGACAACTACTGTAATGACGTCGTAAGTAAGGGTTACCTCTTCTCATAATTTATATTACCTATTAATAAACGTTATAGCTTTTTGAATAAGAGGATCATCTCCTTTACGGATCGACTGTAAGGTTGGTTTGACCTGAATATCAATAGAAATACCTGTTCTCTGGGTACCTTTTCCATTCGGGTAATATATTCCCAATCCACTTATGGCGGTCATTATTCCGCCTGGAAGAGGTATCTCACAAAGATCTCCGTCTGTGCCGGCTGTTTGTGAACCAATTACAGCAGATTTGAGAGCTGTTCGTAAAACCAACGTAAGAAATTCTGATGCACTTTGTATGGTTTCATCCACTAAAATAGCTATTTTACCTTTGTAATAATTGCTGTTTGCTTTTCCAATTTTTGCGTTTCCGCTCATCTCAAATTTTCCCAGATGCTGCAATGATGTTGCTGTAAATTTTGCAAATTCTTTGGAGGTAGGAAAAAAATAATCAGAAATTATGGAGGTTGAAAATTCTTTAGGATAGCATCGGAGATCAATGATAATTCCTTTTTTATTCATAAATTTTTTCATGACCGTCTGGATCTCATCTTTCGTGATAACAGCAGGATAAATATAACCGATATTCTGATCAAATTCTTTATAAATAGGAAGTTCATCCTTGGTATGGACTAGCTTTGGAATATAGTTTTTTAAAACACTGTCCCAATTCTTTCCTATGATGTCTTTGTAGGGGAAAAAGTAATTGATACTTCTGAACTGTGATACTTCAGATATCCCCAGTTTTTTCCAAGCTGATACAGATTATTGATTTGTTGGTTATTGAGACTGTCTATTCTGAACTGAGAATCCAGAAAGAATTCATCAGGTGATTGGGAGAGATTCTGGGAGGATAAGTCTCCAACATTTTTTCCATCTATATAAAGTTTAAAACTGTCAAACCAGACTTTTCCTTTCCCTTTAAGGAATCCTCCAATTATAATTTTATCTGTGTCTTTAGGAATTACAACGTTGATTGTATATTTTTTCCAATCTGCTGCCCCTTGAATGTTTTCTGTTTTTACGTTTTTAGATTCAAGTTGAATTTCCTGTTGATCTTCAAAAGTTATAAACAAGCCTGCAGAGTTTTCCACATTTTCTGTTTTGATATAGCCTGCCAGCGTTACTTCTTTTCCTCGGTAGCTGTTGACAAGAATGTATGCGATTCCTCCTGTACGTTCTGTCGTGTCAGATTGAACGCTTACAGATTTTTCCCTGAATGAGATAGGATTGATTCTATTTTTACCTTGTTGTTTCCCCTGCTGAACCAGCCGTCGGGTAACGGATTATTTCCTGTTCTTGATTCAAATCCGAAATTATAATCTTTACTATTTTGAGAGTAACCGCTGATTGATAATAGCGCAAAAAATATGATGCAAAAAATGTTTTTCATATTCAATTAAAAGAGGGAGGATAAATTTGACAGAGGTAAAAGTTAAAAGTATGCGGAGTTTCCTGGTTTTGTTTTTTCAAATATAAGCTTTTGTTTTTATCCGGATATGACCACTGTTTTATAATAAAAAAGCACAACTGAATAGCTGTGCTTTTTTATATTGTATAATTCAGATTTTATAATCCGAACATTCTTGCAAATAGATCCGGGAAAACCCCAAGGATAATAATTAAAACAATTATTATTACTGCAATGATATTGTAAGTAAGTGTTACTTTTTCTGATGATTTGAATGTAGATTCTTTAAAGAAGAACATTGCGATGATCAGCCTTAAATAGTAAGCAATAGACAAGGCAGAACCCAATACCGCTACCAATACTAAGAAAGCTGCACCGTTCATAGCCTGGGAGAATAAAGCAAATTTACCCATAAACCCAGCTGTTAACGGAACCCCTGCCATTGAAAGCATAGAGATTGCTGCTGCTGTTGCTAATAAAGGTTCTGTTTTCGCCAATCCTTTAAATGCTCCGAAAGAAGTTTCTCTTTTTAATTTCTCTACCCAGATCAGACACATGAAAACTCCTACTGTAGATAAAGAATAAGCAAATAAATAGAATGCTAAGTTATAAGTAGAAAGGCTTGTCATTCCGAAGAATACCAATCCGATATATCCTGCATGAGATACTGAAGAGTATGCCAGCATTCTTTTTGCATTTGTCTGAGCAAGACCCATAACGTTTGCTAAAAGTAATGTAATGATTAAGAATACTCCTAAAACGTTGATCCACTCATGAGTCACTCCAGTGAAACCAAGCGTCATCAATCTGAATAGGGCAAAGAATCCTGAGATTTTTACCACACTCGCCATGAAAGCTGTGATCAGTGAAGGAGAGCCTGCATATACATCAGGACTCCACATGTGGAAAGGTGCTAAAGCTACCTTGAATGCCAATGCACAAAGAATAAGTAATACTCCTAGGATAAACATTACATTCCCTGAATTAGCTACTCCAAAATCATGAATCTTGTACAGATCAAAACTTCCTGCACTTCCATAGATGAACGCAATCCCGAACAGTAAGAAACCTGTTGCAAATGCACCCATAAGGAAATATTTAATAGAAGCTTCATTGGATCTAAGATCAGTTTTGTTAGCTCCAGCCATTACATATAATGGAATAGAAAGGATCTCAATTCCTAAGAACATCGTTACCAGGTTCTGGTATCCGAAAAGGATGATCCCTCCACATAATGCAAATAGCATCAATGCATATAATTCTGACTGGTGGCTTCTATGGTTGCTGAACGCAAAACCTCCCAGAAAGAATAATAATAATGTTGTTACGATTGATATTTTAGTGAATAATGCGGTATTGCCACTGTACTCATACATATGCTTGTAATGGTCGAAGAACGAACATTCCGGCATAAAACTTACGTACAATGCGATGATTAATCCCAAAATCCCAATGTATCTTGCGAATTTTCCTTGTTCAAAAACTCCTGAAAATAACGCAATAACTGCCGTTAGGAAAACAATAATTAAAACACTCATAATATAGATTTGAGGTGCGAGATCTGAAGTTTAAAGTTTAAGGTTTTGAGTTTAAAGTTCCGGGTTCAAAAGTTCCCATCCCTAATCTCTTCGTCTTTTATCTTTATGCTCTCTAATCTCTTAATTTTTTAATTTTTAAATCTTTTAATTTTTTAGTTAGCCATCGCCATGTAGATAAACTTCACTGAACTACTCACCATGTCGATTACCGGTTGTGGGAAAATACCTAGTAAGATCACAAAAACCGCTAAACTTGCCAATACAGAAAATTCTACTCCTGACAAATCTTTTGCTGTACTTAAAACGGCTTCATCTCCTTCTCCAAACATTGCTTTTCCGTAGAATCTCAATAAATACACCGCACAAAGAATTACCGTAAGACCAGCAATTACTGCTGCTGTCCCATTAAAATCATAAACAGATTTCAACAAAATAAATTCTCCAATGAATCCATTAGTTAATGGAACTCCCATTGAACCTAATATAATGATCAAGAACAATACAGCAAACTTAGGCGCTACTTTAGCTAAACCACCCATTTGTCTGATGTCTCTTGATTTAAATCTCTTGTATAAAATATCACAACAGTAGAATAATCCTACCACGTTGATACCGTGAGCGAAAGTCTGTACCAATGCTCCTTCAGTTCCTTCTACATTGAAAGTTCCTCTTAGCGTAACTACTGCAGAAGCGAAGATCCCTGCCACCATCAATCCTACGTGAGAGAAAGATGAATACGCAATGATTCTCTTCATGTCCGTCTGGATAATGGCAATCAATGCTCCGTGAACAATACCTACAATTGCAAGAATGATCACAATCTGCCCTGAAATTCCTGCTATCGGAAGCGGAGTGATTGGAAGTAAATAACGCAATACACCATATACTGCCATTTTAAGCATGATCCCTGATAACAACATTGATCCTTGAGTAGGAGAGTAGGTATAGGTATCAGGCTGCCATGTATGGAAAGGGAATACCGGTAATTTCACTGCAAATGCAAAGAAAATAAACCAGAATACCACAGTCTGTTGTACTTCGTTCAGTTGTGCATTGTATAGATCTGTTAAAGCGAATGATGCTGAGTGGTTGTACACATAGATCAATCCGGCTAACATAAATAATGATCCAACGAATGTATATACGAAGAATTTCGTAGTGAATTCGAACCTCTTATTCTCTTGTCCCCAAAGTCCGGCAATGAACCAAATTGGAATCAAAGTTACTTCCCAGAAAATGTAGAACAGCAATCCGTCTAAAGAAGTGAACACTCCTACAAGCCCGAACTGCATCAGCAGAATCAATCCGTAGAATGTATTTCTGTAGTTTACATTTTCGTTGAAAGATGATAAAATAATAATTGGAGCCAGAATATTGGTCAATAATAAAAGAAGCATACTCATCCCATCGATACCGAAGTGAAGAGAACTCTTCATAAATTGTGACCAAGGATAATTGATCTCATGCTGCAATACACTATCTACCGTCGGAGTAAAATCGAAATCCGAAAGTATATAAAATGTAAGAAGCATTTGTACCAATGCAATTCCCAGTGCCAAATATTTGCTGGAATTACTCTTCCACGCAAAAACTAATCCCGAACCTACTAGAGGTAATAGTAATAATGTTAATAATAAACAAGACATTATTATTGTAATAAAAAGTTAACAATTAATATAATTCCCACAGCTAAAGACATGATAAGAATATACGTCTCTACATTTCCGTTTTGAACACGCTTCATAGCTTTTCCGCTGTCTTCAGCACCATCACCTACAAAGTTTACAAAACGGTCTAAGATACCCTTATCAAACATCTTTCCTCCGCGTCCTAATCCTTCAACAGTTTTTACAATCAATGCGTTGTAAAGTTCGTCAACGTATAATTTTTTAGCAGAAAGCTTTTCCCATCCGGTATAGCTTTCTTCTGCAACAGCCATTTTTTTCTTCTTCACGTAGGTGTTTCTAACGATAAACCATACAGAGAAGAACATAAGGATTGTTGCTGCTAATAAGATCATTTCAGTATTGAAATCTACTCCTGAAAGAGTAGCTTTCATCTGGCTGTAGCTTTGTTCCGTAAGAACTGGCTTTAACCATTCCATCAGTTTGGCATAATGTCCGTGACCGATGAAGTGTGGCAGATTGATGAAACCTCCGATTACAGAAAGAATAGCCAATACGATCAATGGTAATGTCATATTTGACGGGCTTTCATGTAAGTGGTGTTTCTGCTCTTCAGTACCTCTGAACTCTCCGTGGAATGTCAAATAATACAGTCTGAACATATAGGTTGCAGTCATTGCCGCTAATGCAAATAATATTACCCAGTAAACAGGGTTTTTAGCGAAAGCTGCGACTAAAATTTCGTCTTTAGAGATCATCCCTGATAGTAAAGGGAAACCTGAGATGGCTAATGTTCCGATAAGGAATGTAGCGTGGGTAAGAGGAATATATTTTTTAAGACCTCCCATGAAACGCATATCCTGTTCGTTGCTCATTGCATGGATTACAGAACCTGCACCCAGGAATAATAAAGCCTTAAAGAATGCGTGTGTCATTACGTGGAACATCGCTGTTGTATACGCTCCTAGACCTAAAGCAATGAACATAAATCCAAGCTGTGAAACGGTAGAGTAAGCTAATACTTTTTTGATGTCGTTCTGACGAAGTGCATAGAATCCTGCCAAAGCAGCCGTTAAGAATCCGATGAATAAAATTCCTCCCTGTACTGTAGGTGCCAAAGTAAATAAGAAGTTTGATCTTACTACCAAATAGATCCCTGCCGTTACCATCGTTGCCGCGTGGATCAACGCTGATACAGGAGTAGGCCCGGCCATCGCATCCGGTAACCATGTATATAATGGAACCTGAGCAGATTTACCGGTAGCACCGATAAATAAACTCGCTGTGATAAAGATAATCACTGTTCCGTCCAATTCAAATTTTGAAGCGTTTTCTGCTACAGAAAGATAATCTACAGCATTGGTCTGAGAAGCAATCATGAAAATACCGATCAATAACGCAAGGTCACCAATTCTGTTCATAATGAAAGCTTTTCTTGCTGCTTTACCGTATTCTTCGTTAGTGTACCAGAATCCGATCAACAGGTAAGAACAAAGACCTACACCTTCCCATCCGATGAATAAGATAAGGTAGTTGCTTCCCATTACCAAAAGTAACATGGAAAAGATGAAAAGGTTCAGATAAGTAAAGAACTTATAGAATCCTTTGTCATGACTCATATATCCGATAGAGTATAAGTGGATCAGTGAACCGATACCCGTAATGATCATCACCATCATTAAAGAAAGCTGATCAATCTGGAATCCAAAATTGATTTGAACTCCATTGACTCTAAACCATTCAAAAGCTTTTACGATTACAGGCTGGCTTTCAGAATTGAAATTCATAAAAAGACTTACAGCGATACAGAATGATCCGAAAACCATTGCCGTAGCCAAAGATCCAACCAATATTTTTGGAAGATTTTTCCCGAATAAACCGTTAATAAGAAACCCTAAAAGTGGTAAAAGTACTATTGCATATACTAGATTCTCCATTCTTATCCTCTTAATTTATTAAATATACTCACATCTACAGAACGGGTATTTCTATACAGCATAGCAATAATTGCCAGACCTACTGCTACTTCAGCAGCAGCCACAACCATAATGAAGAAAACTAAAAGCTGTCCGTCGCCGTTGCCTTTATACGCTGAAAAAGCTGCCAATAAAAGGTTTACAGAATTCAGCATAAGCTCTACACAGCCCAGAATCACAATAGCATTTTTTCTAAGCAATACTCCCATTACTCCCAAACAGAACAATACTGATGAAAGAATGATGAAGTAGTCCAAAGGGATGCTTTGTATAAATGTATTTACTTCTCCCATAATTTTATAAATCTTTTTTACCGATTAATACCGCGCCTACAATACCTGCCAAAATTAGGATGGAAGCAAGCTCAAACGGTAAAACATATTCATTAAACAAAAGTCTACCCAGATTTTTTGTAAGACCAATACCTCTGTCTACATTTTCAACAACAATGTGTTTGTCCTGTACACCTCTGAAAACTCCTAGTACACCTACTAAAAGAAGACCTGCTGTAAAAACTCCAACAAACTTTAAAGTATTGTTCTTCTTACTTTCGTCTCCTTTATTAAGATTAAGCATCATCAGGATGTAAAGGAAAAGTACCATGATGGCACCTGCGTACACTATAATCTGGATAATTGCCAGGAACTGTGCATTTAAAAGAATGTACATTCCTGCAATTGAAAACATTGTAACAATCAATGACAAAATAGCATAGAGAGGATTTCTTGCAAATACAAAATAAACTGCACTTGCCACTGCTAAAAACGCCACCAAGAAAAATAAAAACTGATCCATTATTTTACCGCATTTTTTTGTTTCTCGGATTGTCTTGTCGTGATATCAATCCTTTCATTTATTTTTTCAACTAGTTTATCTTTTCCGTAAATGAAAGAACCTCTGTTCGTTTCCACATCTACTAGTCTATCAGTAAGATAGATGGCAGATTTAGGACAGGCTTCTTCACACATTCCGCAGAAAATACATCTTAGCATATTAATTTCATATACTGAAGCGTACTTTTCTTCTCTGTAAAGACCTTTTTCCTCTTTTGTTCTTTCAGCAGCAGTCATCGTAATGGCTTCTGCAGGACAAGCTACCGCACAAAGTCCGCAAGCTGTACATCTTTCTCTGCCTTCTTCGTCTCTTTTCAGAACGTGCTGGCCTCTCCAGATGGTTGTTCTTGGCTTCTGTACTTCCGGATACGAATATACTGCGGGAGCACCCTTTATCACGGTTCTTACAGCATGCTTAAATGTAATCCCCATCCCAGTAAAGATAGCAGGAAGGTAGATTTTTTCAGCAAGGGTCATTTCTTTATTGGAAACAACTTTTGATCTGTTTGTAAGTTTCATTTAATTATAGATATTAGATGTTAGACACCAGATTTTAGACTAATCTTGTCTGTTATCTTAATTATTTAATATTGATGATTGAATATGAT
The DNA here is from genome assembly GCF_019317325.1 of Chryseobacterium sp. D764. Lineage (NCBI taxonomy): Bacteria > Pseudomonadati > Bacteroidota > Flavobacteriia > Flavobacteriales > Weeksellaceae > Chryseobacterium > Chryseobacterium sp. D764. The sequence goes on from NZ_CP079219.1 coordinate 4,053,509, forward strand.
AGGCTAAAGATAAAGCTTTGATTTCATAATCAAATTTTCAAATCAGCTCATTTTCAAATTTTCTTAGTTTGCAAATGCTAAAATTACAGCTCCTGTAATTAATAGGTTTACCAATGCCATCGGGATTAATGTTTTCCATCCCAAGTGCATTAACTGGTCGTATCTGAATCTTGGAAGTGTCCATCTGATCCACATGAAGATCAGAATTCCGATTACAGTCTTCGTTAAGAATGCTACGATACTTAAGATTCCTGCAGTGTTCTCACCCCAGTTCTGAGTTACCCATTCAATACCAGGATAGTTGTAACCTCCGAAGAAAAGAACTACCATGAAAGCGTTAGAGATAAACATGTTCACATATTCCCCGAACATATATAAACCTAATTTCATGGAAGAGTATTCTGTAGAGTATCCTGTTACCAATTCAGATTCACACTCAGGTAAATCGAATGGGTGTCTGTTGGTTTCAGCCAATGCTGCTACAAAGAAAACAAGGAAAGCGATCGGCTGGTAGAAAATATTCCAGTTCAACCCGGAAACCCAAGGAATTATACCCCATAATTTCCCAGTAGTCTGGCTTTCTGTGATTTCTTTTAAGTCTAAACTTCCTGTCATCATAATGATAGAAAGAAGTGCTAATCCCATTGCCAATTCGTAAGAAATCATCTGAGAAGAAGCACGGATAGCACCTAGTAATGAATATTTGTTGTTTGAAGCCCAACCTCCGATCATAATTCCGTAAACCCCAATTGAAGCCATTCCGATGATGAAAAGTACACCAACATCAATGTTAGCTACCTGAAGATCAAAAGAAGTACCTGCAATATTTAAACTTTTACCCCAAGGAATAACAGCTCCTGTAATCAATGAAATAAACATTACCAAAGCAGGTCCTAATACGAAAAGGAATCTTTCTGCATTGGCCGGCGTAAAGTCTTCTTTGAAGAAAAACTTTCCACCATCAGCAAGAGGCTGCAGTAATCCGAAAGGTCCGGCTCTGTTGGGACCAATTCTATCCTGCATGATAGAGGCTACTTTTCTTTCTGCCCAGGTAGAGTAGGCTGCAATCGTCAGTGATAGCAGGAAAAGTGCTAGTACAAGTATAAGTTTAAATGTAAGTAAATCCATTTTTTATTTTAAATGTTTGAAGATGGGAGCTGGAAGCTGGAAGTTTATCACCTCGCGGCATCAACTCTTCATCACATTACCAAATTTTTTTATATTTTTTAAAACGATTGAAGTTAAAAGTGGATTGTAGGTTTATTATTAAAACTTCCAACTTCCGGCTTCTAGATCCAACTATTTTATTTTTCGTCTTTTTCACTGATTTCTTTAGCCATAGGATTGTCTAAAACTCTTAGCTCATCCTTAGGTTTTTCGTAGTGGTTCAATGAAATTACAGAGTGTCTGTCGATATGTCTAGGACCTTCGATGTTCCAGTCTGATAATGCTTTTCTTTCGAAACGGCATGTATCACAGATGAATTCTTCCACTTCACCCCATTGGTCTTTTCTTGCAGTTACTCTTACGATTTCGTCACCTTTCATCCATACTACAGCTTTTCCTGAACACTTATCACATTTACAAGAAGCGTTCATTGGTTTTGTAAACCATACTCTGCTTGCAAAACGAGCTGTTCTGTCTGTTAATGCTCCTACCGGACAAACGTCGATAACATTTCCGATGAAGTCATTGTCTAAAGCTTTATTTAAATAGGTTGAAATTTCAGCGTGATCTCCTCTGAAAAGAATACCGTGTTCTCTTGTTTCTGTAAGCTGGTTTGCTGTCAATACACATCTTGCACAAAGAATACAACGGTTCATATTCAATTTGATGTTCGGTCCAAGATCATCAGCTTCGTAAGTATTTCTTTCAAATTCTGTTCTTGTACTGTCTACACCATGCTCATATCCTAAGTCCTGAAGATGACATTCTCCTGCCTGATCACAGATAGGGCAGTCCAGCGGGTGGTTTACCAATAAGAACTCGGTAACCGCTTTTCTTCCCTCCTGAGCTTTCTCAGAAGTAAGGTTTTTTACTTCCATCCCATCCATTACATTCGTTCTGCAGCTTGCTACCAATTTCGGCATAGGACGAGGATCTGCTTCAGACCCTTTAGAAACTTCTACAAGACATGTTCTACATCTCCCTCCACTGGTCTCTAGCTTGCTGTAGTAGCACATAGCGGGAGGTACAGATTTTCCACCGATTTGTCTTGCTGCTTCCAGAATGGAAGTACCAGGCATCACTTCAGTAGTCTGTCCGTCTATAGTTATTTTGAATTTTTTAACTTCTTCGCTCATATGATATGCTTTAAGCTTTATGCGTTAAGCAATAGGCTTTGTTATTTATATTTCTTAGTATTAAATGTATATCCAATTCCTCCTAGAACCTGTCCGAAAACAAAGTCCTGGCGTGCTTTATCAGGTTTGTTATTCAATGTAGTTTTAATATCCCACATATTAATATAACCTGCTTTTCCTTCTAGTCTCAGCATCCAGTTTTTCCAGAAAACTAAGTTAAGACTGGATCTGATATCGGTTCCCATACCTGCAACGTGAAAACGGTCACTTCTTTCATTTCCAAAAAGTTTTACATTACTTTTCGGAAACATAAATCCGATTCCAGCTCCATAAGACCATACTAAATCTATATTCTTCTTATGAACAAGGTTTTTGTATTTCTCAAGACCTAAGTTTTCATAATTAAGTCCATCTGTATGTTCGAAAGTAAGGAACTTCTCATCTGCAAGATTTACCTGTCCGTTTTGAACCATTGCTGCATATTCAGGATCTGAAATATGTCCTTTGAAGCCCACAGCCTGGTTTTGGTCCATTACATATTTCATATGGTCTATCCCAAGTACCAGCGCTAAATTGTCTTTAATAAAATATCCTATTCTGAAATTATACTGTGTTACAGTAAACCAGCTTGGATCAAAATAGACAATTCCAAATTTTGTAGGTCTGTCTTGTGCCCTTACATTATTCAGTTGAAAATCGTATCCGTTTCCGGTAAAATGAATATCAGAATTGCTATAAGCCGCTCTGTTCCATCCATAAAATACGAAAACCTGACCTTTTTTGCTTAATGGTAATGGCTTTTCTTTTTTTTCAGCTTTAATTTGCTGTTTCTCACTCGCTACATATGACAAATCCTCTTCAACGGATCTGTTATAACTTGCAGTATCTGTTTTCTTATTCTGTGCAAATACAAAATTCGACATCATTAAGCCGACAACCAATAATTTTTTCATTTTACCTATGCATTCTTTTCAACAGCCGGAATAGGATCTGCATAATGTGCTAATCCATAATTTTGTGTCTGAGACAATTCTGGGTTTTTCACATGCCACTCAAATTCATCTCTGAAATGACGGATTGCTGCTGCAACCGGCCAAGCTGCTGCATCACCCAATGGACAAATCGTGTTTCCTTCGATTTTTCTCTGGATATCCCAAAGCAGATCGATATCCTCCATCTTTCCTTCTCCTTTCTCGATTTTCTTTAAAATCTTGTACATCCATCCCGTTCCTTCACGGCAAGGAGTACATTGTCCGCAGCTTTCGTGATTGTAGAATCTTGCCAAAGTCATAGTATGATCTACAATACACTGGTCTTCATCCAATACGATGAAACCTCCTGAACCCATCATTGTTCCGGTAGCGAAACCACCATCTGCCAATGATTCATAGTTCATATATCTTGGCTCTCCATTCACTGTTCTCAGCAACAAATTAGCAGGAACGATAGGAACAGAACTTCCTCCGGGAATACAAGCCTTTAATTTTTTTCCGTCTTTAATACCGCCGCAATATTCATCAGAATAGATGAATTCTTCTACGGTAATAGTCATATCGATTTCGTATACCCCCGGTTTGTTGATGTTTCCACAAGCAGAAATTAATTTCGTACCTGTAGATCTTCCCACTCCGATTTTAGCATACTCAGCACCTGTTATATCAATGATTGGAACAATTGCTGCAATAGATTCAACGTTATTTACTACTGTTGGTCTTTCCCAAAGTCCTTTTACAGCCGGGAATGGCGGTTTTAATCTTGGGTTACCTCTTTTTCCTTCAAGGGATTCAAGCAATGCAGTTTCTTCACCACAGATGTATGCTCCACCACCTCTCTGAACATAAATTTCACAATCGAAACCTGTTCCCAGGATGTTTTTACCTAAAAATCCTGCTGCTTTGGCTTCTTCAATAGCTTCTTCAAGGATATCAGGAATCCATGAATATTCTCCACGGATGTAGATATAAGAAACATTAGAACCTAAACAGTAAGAAGAAATTAGCATTCCCTCGATCAATAAATGAGGAAGGAACTCCATCAGATATCTGTCCTTGAATGTTCCAGGCTCAGATTCATCTGCATTGACAACAAGGTGTCTTGGAACACCTTCAGGCTTCGCCAAAAAGCTCCATTTCATCCCAGTTGGGAATCCTGCTCCACCACGACCTCTTAATCCTGAAGCTTTTACTTCTTCAAGAATTTCGTCAGGAGTCATTTTCAAGGCTTTTTCAGCTGCTGTATAACCTCCCTGTTTACGGTACGTTTCAAAGTAGCGAATACCTTCTATATGTGCGTCTTTAAGTAAAAGTTTTTTACTCATTGTTTATTATGCTTTTAGCTATTGGTTTGTGGCCGTTAGCTTTTTATAATTATTTTAAAAATTAACTGATTTTAAATCCGGGATTCAAAATCTTTATTAGTCTAAAGCAAGTTGTCCCTGTCTGCAAAGTTCAAGGATTTCGTCTACTTTCTCTATTGTTAAATTTTCATGAAAGAATTTTCCTAACTGCAGCATTGGTGCATATCCGCATGCTCCAAGACATTCAGCAGGCTTTAATGTAAACATGCCGTCTTCAGTAGTTTCTCCATCCTTAATATTCAGTTTTGTTCTGATATGGTCAAGGATTTTTTCACTTCCACAAACCATACAAGGCCCTGTTCTGCAAACTTCCAAAACATATTTACCTACCGGCTTCATATTAAACATGGTATAGAAAGTAGCCACCTCATATACTTCAATCGGCTGGATACTTAATAGTTCGGCAACATAATCCATCACAGGAACATCTAACCATCCTCCGAATTCTTTCTGTGCTAAGTGAAGTACAGGAAGAAGAGCTGATTTTTGTCTTCCTTCAGGATATCTTGCGATAATTTTATGTACCTGTGCTAAACTTTCCGGTTTAAAAGCTATTGTTTCGCTCATTTTTGAAATTTTAGATTTTAGATTTTAAATTCTAAATGAATAACGGTCTAAAATCAATTTATAATTTATAATTCAAAATTTATAATTCCAGTTATGCGTCTAATTCTCCCGCAATAATATTCATACTACACATCGTTACAATGGCATCTGAAATTACAGAACCTGTAATCATTTCAGGATATGCCTGATAGTAGATGAAACATGGTCTTCTGAAGTGAAGTCTGTAAGGGCTTCTTCCTCCATCACTTACAAGATAAAATCCTAATTCTCCGTTTCCACCTTCTACAGCGTGGTAAACTTCTCCTTTCGGTACATCAGTTTCTCCCATTACAATTTTAAAATGGTAGATCAATGCTTCCATTTTCTGATATACATCTGCCTTTTCAGGAAGATAGAAGTCAGGAACATCCGCGTGGAATGGTCCTTCCGGAAGATTTTCGTATGCTTGTTTGATGATTTTTAATGATTCCCAGATTTCCTGTTGACGAACCATGAAACGGTCGTAAGTATCTCCTGAAGTTCCTACAGGAATAATAAAGTCGAAATCTTCATAGGAAGAATAAGGCTGTGCAACTCTTACATCATAATCTACTCCTGCTGCACGTAAATTTGGACCTGTGAAACCATAGCTTAATGCTCTTTCGGCAGAAATAGCTCCTGTACCGATGGTTCTGTCCATAAAAATTCTGTTTCTTTCTAATAAAGTACCGAATTCTTTGAATCTTGCCGGGAAAGTCTTTAAGAAATCCTGTAATAACTCATGAAACTTAGGCGTGAAATCTCTTTCAAAACCTCCGATTCTTCCCATATTGGTTGTCATCCTTGCTCCGCAGATCTGCTCATACATATCATAAATACGTTCTCTTTCGATGAACATATAAGTAAGACCTGTAATGGCTCCTGAGTCCATTCCGGTTACTCCGTTACAGATCAGGTGGTCACCGATTCTTGCTAATTCCATTAAGATAACACGCATATAGTCTACACGTTTTGGAACTTCAACGCCAATCAGTTTCTCTACTGTCATGTGCCAACCTAAGTTGTTGATGGGTGCAGAACAGTAATTCATACGGTCAGTAAGGGTAGTGATCTGAGAGTAGTTTCTTCTTTCAGAAATTTTCTCAAATGCTCTGTGGATGTATCCTACCGTTTGCTCAGCGTGAAGAATTCTCTCCCCGTCCATCGTTAAGATATTCTGGAAAATCCCGTGAGTAGCAGGGTGGGTAGGTCCTAAATTGAGGGTATACAATTGTCCGTCAATCTGTTCCTTACTTTCGTACTGGTTTAGTATATTAGATAATGAGTTATCTTTCATAATATATAATTGATAATTGATAAAGGATAATTGATAATGAATCAACCATCAGTAATCATTTATATTTTTTATCTTCCGAACATATTATCGTCCTTATCGGTTCTCGTACCGTCTTCAAGGCGATATTCTTTCAACATTGGGTGGTATCCAAGATCTTCCATATTCAAAATAGGTCTAAGATCCGGGTGTCCTTTAAACTTAATCCCATAGAAATCATACGTTTCTCTTTCCATCCAGTTAGCTCCGGCATAGAGCTCAGTAAGAGAATCTACTTCGATATTTTCTCTGGACATGAATATTTTCAGACGTAATCTGAAATTGGCCATCATATTATGCAAATGGTATACAACGCCTATTTCCTTTTCAGGGAATTCAGGGTAATGAATACCACAGATATCCGTAAGGAAATTAAATTCCAAAGACGAATCTTTAAGGTAGTGAATGATTTTCTTACTATCTTCTTTCTTCACCTCAATCGTCAGCATTCCGTAAGGTTCTGAGCTTGAAATGACAGATTCCGGAAATTCTCTTGTGATTGCTTCTAATACAAATTCGTTCGTCATTTCCGTTTAGTTGCTTATGTTGTAAGAATCTAATAATTTCTGATATTCAGGCATATCTCTTCTTCTGATGCTTTCACTTTCTGCAAGAGCCTGTACCTGCATTACTCCTTCAATGATCTGTTCAGGTCTTGGAGGGCATCCAGGAACATAAACATCCACCGGAATAATCTTATCGATCCCCTGAAGTACAGAATATGTATCAAAAATACCACCGCTGGAAGCACAAGCTCCAACTGCTACTACCCATTTCGGCTCTGCCATCTGGGTATAAACTTCTTTCAGGACTGGTCCTAATTTCTTTGATATAGTTCCACAAACCATCAGCATATCTGCTTGTCTTGGAGAGAAAGAGTTTCTTTCCATACCAAATCTTGACGCATCATACGTTGGGTTTAGGGTAGCCATAAACTCAATACCGCAACAAGAGGTAGCAAAAGGTAACGGCCAAAGTGAAAACTTTCTTGCCATCCCGATTACACTGCTCAGTTTTGTTGCGAAAAACCCTTCTCCTTCATATCCTTCGGGAGCAGGTGCATCTGTTCTTATTACTGGTTTTTTATCTGACATTTTTAGTAAATATTTAAAGATTAAAATATTTAAAGATTAAAAAATAAGACCTTCACAATCTTTAAATTACTTAAATAAATTCAATCTTTTAATGTTAAAATTTATTTATCCCAATCCAGCGCACCGCGTTTCCAAACATAGAAAAACGCTACGAAGAATATCGCAACGAACGTAAGTACAGCAAGGAATCCCTCCATGCCGAATTCTCTAAAGTTTACTGCGTAAGGATAAAAGAATACGATTTCAATATCGAATAGTACGAACAATACCGCGGTCAGGAAGTACTTGATAGAAAACGGTGTTCTAGCATTTCCTTCTGCAGGAACTCCACATTCCCAGCTTTGGTTTTTTACAGAGTTTCCTTTTTTCTGCTGTGGTCCCAAGAAATGTGCCCCAAGCAAAGAAACAGCTACAAATCCTACTGCTACACCAGCCTGGATAAGGATTGGAATATAACTTTCAGGTAAATTCATTTTTGCATTATTATCTCAATTTGCAAATTTAGCGAATAAACAAGAAAGCATGAAATTTATCAGCTTAAATGTCGGATGAAAATGAGTTAAATCGGTAATTTAGAATCAATAAAAATTAGCTTTTGGTGATTGTTTTCTTAATGTGTTTTTCCCCTTTTTTTGTAGCAGCTCCCCAAAAATATAGCTCATCCTACGTATTGGATATATTTTAACTGAATGAAATGCAGATTTAATAAAAATTGGCTTTATATTTTATTTCTTCATTTTTCTTAGAACAGAATATGCCATAAAAGAGATGTATCCAAAAAGAATACTGGCAAAAAGGATATTGATGACGGTATTCGTCCTATCATCCTGCGATTGAAAAAAGAAGTTATAACTGATAAATCCGGCAATTAAAATAGCGAAAATGATAAGTTGTGGTTTCATAAAGTTCAAAGTTTAGAGTTTAAAGTACTTTTTACATTCTATAAATACAGTATCATTTATTCACTTCCATTGAATAGGTTCTTCTTCTCTTATGATTTACCGGATTATAATCCTGCCATAGGAGCTGCACACTTTTATTTTCTTCAAGTTCAGGATTAGTTTCTGCGAAATTGATTCCCATACTGGTAAATCGTACAAAAATTTCTTTGAAGATAATTGCCGTTACGCCACGTCTTTGATATTCAGGGTGAATCCCGATAAGGTAAAAATTGGCTCTGTCATTCTTTTTGCCTGCTTGTAGGAAATGCCACCATCCGAAAGGAAATAATTTTCCTTTTGACTTTTGTAAAGCTTTAGAATAAGAAGGCATCGTAATTGCGAAAGAAACCAGCTGCTGATTTTCATCCACTACGCAGATCACATAATTTTTATCAATGAACGGGAAATATTTCTCTTTGTATGTTTTGATCTGTTCCTCAGAAATTGGAGTATAAGTAGAAAGATGCTTATAAGTTTCATCCAGCAGCTTAAACATAGGTTCTACATACGGGAGGATTTCTTCCTTTGATTTGAATTTAAGAACGCTGAGTTTGTATTTCTGAGCAATCAGTCCACTGAATTTTTCTACTTTTTCAGGAAGTATTTTCGGGAAATTCATCTCATATTCTACCCATTCTTTTTCTTTGGTTAATCCAAGATTTTCAAGATGTTTAGGGTAATAGGCATGATTGTAAATTCCAATCATTGTTGCCAGTTTATCAAATCCCATTGTCAGCATACCGGCTTTGTCAAGATTGGTGAATCCCATAGGCCCTTCAATCTTATTGATGTTATGTTCTTTGGCATAATCAATGGCAGTCTGAATCAATGCTTTAGAAACCTCAATGTCATCGATGAAATCTATCCAGCCAAAGCGTACTTTTTTGATGTCTAATTCTTTTTCCTCCTTGTGGTTTATAATTACTGCGATTCTTCCCACTACTTTACTGTCTTTTACGGCCAGAAATTGCTTGGATTCGGAATAGAGGAATGCCGGATTTTCATTTGCATCCCATATTTTTATTTCGTCTTTGATAAAGGATGGAACATAGTACGGATTATTTTTGTACAGATCCATCGGAAATTTTACGAATTGCTTTAGTTGACCGGCTGTTTTTACTTCAATAATTGAAACCTTAGACATAACTTTTGATGGTAATTTAAGGACAAATATAAATAATAATATCTTATACTTTGGCACAGTTTTTACATCATTATGGATAAAAATTAAACACAAAATCTATATAAAATGGCGGGTTATTATATCATTATTGGTATTTCAATGTTGGTGAGCTGGTGGGTTTCTTCCAGGTTGAAATCAAAATTTGAATATTATTCCAATGTGCACCTTCGAAACGGCCTTTCGGGGAAAGAAGTAGCGGAAAAAATGTTGAGGGATAACGGGATCAATGATGTTCAGGTAATATCTGTTCCCGGGCAGTTGACGGACCACTATAATCCGGCAGATAAAACAGTGAACCTTTCTGAAGGGGTTTACATGCAGAGAAACGCAGCCGCAGCCGCAGTAGCAGCGCATGAATGCGGACACGCAGTACAGCATGCCGTAGGATACTCTATGTTGAATTTACGTTCAAAACTGGTTCCTATTGTTAATATAAGTTCCAATCTGATGCAATTTGTCATTATAGCGGGTATCGCGGTAATGGCAGCATCAAGAACGATGGAAAATCCCAATGGAAATACAACAGTTCTTGCCATTGGAGTTGCTATGTTTGCTGTGACAACACTTTTTGCTTTTGTAACACTTCCTGTGGAGTATGATGCAAGTAACAGAGCTATGAAATGGCTTAAAGATACAGGAACTGTAACTGCAGAGGAATTTGTAGGAGTGCAGGACAGCCTGAAATGGGCAGCAAGAACTTATGTGGTAGCAGCCTTAGGATCTCTGGCACAACTTCTTTACTGGGGATCATTACTTCTTGGTGGAAGAAGGGATTAATCATTAAATTCAAATGAAACATATTGCATCTCGGAGAGTTTTTCCGAGATGTTTTCTTTTTGTGCAAGCTTCAGTGAGGCAGTAAGAATACAGTTTTCGTTGGCATCAAAATTCAAAACCTTGGCATCAAATTTTGAAAGCAGAGTGAATATTGTATTCTGCTGATTAAAATTAAACTGAATCTCTATTTCCGTTTCCAGTTCACGGGTAATGATTTTAGCTTCTTCCAATGTAATCTTTGCAGATTCCTTATAAGCTTTTACCAATCCCGAAACCCCTAGTTTGGTTCCTCCATAATAACGGACTACAATTACGAGAATATTGGTGACCTCATTTGCCAGCAGCTGATTGTAAATAGGTAATCCGGCACTTCCGGAAGGCTCGCCATCATCATTGGCACGGTAGTTCTCACCATTTAATCCCATTCTGAAAGCATAACAGTGGTGAGTAGCTTTCGGATGTTCTTCCCTTATTTTTTCCAGCGCATTCTTTAATTCCTTTTCATTGGTTACCGGGAACGCAAATCCTATAAACTTGCTTCCTTTTTCCTTTAAAAGAGTATTTTCTATGGGTTTTTCTATGGTTTTGTATTCAAACGTCATTGTGTATTCCGGCTTTAATTATGCAAAAATATTAAATGCTTTAGTATTCTGCATCATGATCATAAATTAAGCCGTCAGAATTTGACGGCTTATATATTTTTGAATGTAAAATTATACTGTTACATCACATCTCCACAAAGGTCCATTGGAATCAGACACATATAGCTTGTTGGACCGCAAAAATCCTGAGGGCATTTGTCTCTGCATCTTGTAGGTTGTCCATTAGGGAGTATACATGTTACAAAAACCCCTCCTTTAATGGTTTTCATACTGGCTCTGGATACTTTTTTCAGGTTATTCATTATAATAGTTTTGTTGGATTAATTGATATAATTTAACAATATTAGCATTGGAATGTTCCATCTGCCCAAGGCGGTGGGCAGCTCATACTTGAAGGCGTTGCACAGCAATGCTGTAATGAAGGCGGATAGAATGAACAGCATTCAGGAGCGTTTCCTCCGTTTACTTTCTTTAAACTCTGTCTTGAAACTTTCTTTAAATTTTTCATAGTAATTTTTTTGTGTAACTAATGTAAAGAAATTATTTCATTCGATGGTGATAAAGTGCTTTTATTTTAGTCTGAAGAAAGAAACTGTATTGTCTCTGAAATTTTCAATTGCAGTGGGTGTATGATTGAATTCAGGTGCTTTTGTCCCGTTTTCAAGGTTCAGATTTTCATTTTTGATGACAATGGCTTCGTCCCAAAGACCAGCATTGATGAACTGCTGTAGCGTAAAACGGCCCCCTTCTATAATCACAGACTGTATCTGTTCTTTATACAATGCTTCCATAAGTTCAGGCAGGAAATTATTCCTGTTGATTTTAATAAATTGAATAGATCCTTCGGTGTCTTCTTTTACTGAATTTAAAACCAATGTCCTTGCTTCATTATTATAAATGTTGAAATTGGACGGAACTTTTAAATCAAAATCGATCAGAATTCTTACCGGGTTTGTTCCTTCCACATTCCTTACAGTAAGACTTGGGTTGTCATTTAAGGCAGTTTGGGTGCCTACCAGAATAGCATGTTCGTCAGCTCTTAACTGATGAACAAACTGATTCACCAAGGTGTTGGAAACAGCTGTTGGTTTAAAGTCTTTATCCAAAAAGCCATCACCGGATTCTGCCCATTTTAGGATAATGTAAGGTCTTTTCTTTTCATGGTAAGTGAAAAACCTTTTATTAAGTTCAATACATTCTTGTTCAAGAATTCCTGAAACGGCTTCAATTCCAGCATCCAGGATAATTTTCTTTCCTTTACCATTGACTTTATCATGAGAATCCATCGCACCAATAACCACTTTTTTAAATCCTAATTCTTTAATCTTTAAAGCACAAGGTGGAGTTTTTCCGTAGTGTGCACAGGGCTCCAGGGATACATAGATGGTAGATTCCGCAATAAGATCTTTATTTTTAACAGAGTTGATGGCGTTGATCTCAGCATGGTTTTCTCCAGCTTTATGATGGTAGCCTTCACCAATGATCTCTCCGTTGTGTACGATTACACTTCCTACAAGAGGGTTGGGATAGGTGTTGCCAAGAGCTTTCTGAGCCAGCTCAATACATCTTTTGATATACAGTTCGTCGTTGTTCATATTTATAAAAAGAAAAAGCGAAGACAAATTGCTTTGCTCCGCCTTTATTTATTTTGTTATCTGTTAATCTCCGCTGATGATGCTGTGGAGATTCTGCTTTAATGTTTCCAGATGAGCTTTTTTCTCATCAATGGTGTTGTAAGTATCTCTTAAAAGAGGATTTTCCCTTGATGGTTTGTTGAAGAAAGAAAGGTTGTTTTCCAGTTTTACAATTTCACCTTCAAGATCAGAAATCTGGTTTTTGATCTTTCTTGCTTTGTCAGTAAGCTGGTTTTCAGATAGACCTTCTTCTTTCAGTTCAAGTTCGTTGATTTTGTTTATTTTCAATTTCTCTCTTAATGTCTTGTTGAATTCAGAGTTGATTGAAATTTTATCTCTCGGAACTTTACCGATGTTGTTCCATGATGTTTTGATCTGCTCAATTTTTTCGATACTGCCTTCTTCATTGGAAACCAATTTCAATTCATCAAGAAGCACTTTTTTGTTTTTATAATTTTCTTTCCAGTTGTCGGTGGAAGTATTGCTTTTCTCTCTGTAGTTATTGAAGAACGCATTACATGCATCACGGAATTCATCCCAGATTTTGTTGGTCATGCTCTTTGGAACGTGGCCTACTTTTTTCCAGTCTTCCTGTAGTTTTTTGAATAATGGAACTGAAATATCCCATTCTTCATTGTTCATATTGTCCTGTGCCGTCTGGATCAGTTTTAATTTCTCTTCAAGATTCGCTTGCTGTGAACCTTTCAACGATTTGTAATAGTTATTTTTCGTTGTATTAAAACCTCTCAGCGTTGTTTTGAAATCATTCCAGTTTTGATTGGATAATTTTCTTGGAACGCTTCCGGTTTTTAAGAATTCAGAACGCAGATCTTCAACTCTTTTGATGGCATTTTGCCAGTAGTTGTGATTAGGAGTTTCTGATGGCTCAGACAGTTTCTTGATTTCAGCGATGATTTCGTTTTTCTTTTCAAGATTTACGGTCTGTTCCTTTTCAATAGAAGCAGAAAGCTCAGATTTTCTCTCATGAATTTTGTTGGAAATTTCTTTGAATTCTTCCCATGTTTTTTCACGGAATTCCTCTGCAACAGGCTCAGCTTCTTCCTTCCAAAGCTTATGAAGATACTGAAGTTCATTTAAAGCCTTTTGGATCACCGGTTCATTTTCCAGCTCTTTGGCACGGGCAATAATATGTTCTCTCTTTTCCAGATTGTGGCTGTATTCCTGCTCCAGAAATTCTTTATTCAGATCCAGCATCTGATAAAATTGGTTCAGGTGGTGGAAGTAGTTGTTGTTAAGAATTTTGAATTCAGATTTTGCAACCTGTCCGGCTTTTGACCATTCTTCTTTAATTTCACGGATGGATTTAAAAAGATTGATTCCCGGTTCAGAACTGGTATATAGATTTTTAAGTCTTTCGATAATGCTTTGACGGTGTTCAAGGTTTTTCTTCTGCTCTTCTTCCTGTCCTTTCTGGAAGCTGTCATGTTTTTCCCTGAAAATATTAACCAATGCAGAATATTTATTCTGAGAAGGATGTTCATAGCTGAAATTTTCAGCAGGATTTCCGGCTTCTACATATTCGTGCTTTTTATCTTCCACTTCATCATGGATATAGTGACTTGCTTTTTCTCTCAACAGGTTGAATCTTTTGAAATTCTCACCGGCGTTGGGAGTGTTGATGATTTTTTCCATTTCCTTTAAAGCATCAGTAAGGGAAATTTCTACCTCTTCATGTTCTTCCAGGTGCTCTGCATCCTCTTCATGTCGGTTTGCATCATGAGAAACTGTGTTTTCTGATGTTTCCTGAGATACTTCGTTAGGATTGTTCTTTTCTTCGTTTTCAGAAAGATTGTTTTCTGTAGTCATAGCAAATCTTTTATGTGAGTGGCGTTTATATCCTTTAAATATAGCTTTAAGGCCAATTAAAGCACTAATTTATGTTATTTTTTTTGAAAATTCCAAATTTCCCAAGCTTTTTCTGCTTGCTGTTCAAGCATATAATATCCATTCACTGTCTTTGCTCCTTTTTCAGAGGCATTGATGATGAATTGAGTGTAGTTGGGATTGTAAATCAGATCGATGATCAGGTGTTCAGAAGAAAGCCCGTCAAAAGGAAAATTCAGGCAGTCTGTAACGTTCGGGAAAGTGCCTACCGGGGTACACTGAATGATTATTTTGTGTTCCGCAACGGTTTCTTTATCAAGGTTTTCAAAATTGATTTCCGTCCTTCTGGAAATAGTTACAGAAGGAATATTTTGTTTATCTAAAGCATATTTTACAGCTTTTGCAGCACCGCCGTTTCCTAAGATCAGTGCTTTGTCCTGTGAAGGGGTTTTGTGTAAAAGAAGAGTTTTTTCAAATCCGTAAGCATCCGTATTATAACCTGTTTTTTTGCCATCCTGGATAAGAACGCAGTTTACGGCACCTATTTTCTCCGCTTCATCGCTTAATTCATCAAGATAATCAATGATTTTTTCTTTGTAGGGAATGGTAACATTGAATCCTAAAAGGTCCGGAGAAGCAAAAAGGTTTTCCACTTCATTGATTTCGTTCAGATCAAAAATATCATAGGAGAAGTTCTTTAGCATGAGCTTTTGGAACTTATTTTCGAAGAATTTTTTAGAAAAAGAATAGGAAATATTTTTTCCTATCAATCCTAATTTTTTATTGGAATCCATATATCAAAAATAAAAAAAAGACCGGATAAATCCGGCCTTGGTTTGAAATATTTTTTAAGAATTAATCTACGATAAATTTAGTAGAGAAATTATCTGTTTTCAGGATGTAAGTTCCTTTTACAACACCTTTAAGGTTAATTTTATTTGAATGTTTGAAAGGATTAACGATTGTTTCAATTAATTTTCCGGAAAGGTCATAGATATCGGCTTTTGAAATTTTGCTAAGATTTTCTCCTTTTACAAATAATTCATTGTTTTTTACCGGGTTAGGGTAGATAGTGAATTCTGATTTGCTTTTTTGAGTTTCAGCAGTTCCTAATGTACCGAAACATGCCCAGCTAAGGTCATCCAGAGCAACTCTGTTGGAAGTAGAAGAATTGGTCAGCTTAATGACAACGTTTCCGCTTACGTTGATATTGTTAATGGTAGTTGTAGTGACAACGGTACTGTAAGGAATAGTTCCTACATTAACATCGTTTACAAAAACATTGAAATATCCTGCACTTCCTGAGAATTTTAACTGTGTTGTTAAAGTTAAATTCTGGATTCCGCTTGAAAGTGTTGAACTTGTTAAAGAACCATTTCTGATGGTAATGGCTTTATTATTAATGGTCTGGTCAACTCTTGCGTCTGTAGCAGTCCATGAAATTCCGTTGTTCGTCCAGTTGGCTGTCAGATAAGTATTCGCTGCACCAGTGATCATTTCAAAATCTTCTGTTCCACAGCTTCCACCTCCTGCAGGCGTGTCAAGAGTAGTTTCTATAGCTGTTGTACTTTGTGGAGATGAGTTTCCGAAAGCATCTTTAGCAATTACATAGAAAGTATATTGAGTAAGTGGAGCTAATCCTGATACGACAGTAGATGTTGTTGTACCGGAAACATTAGCTTTTAATGCACCGTTAGCGTAAACCTGATAAGAAGTTACTCCTACATTATCTGTAGCGGCTGTCCAGCTTACAGCAATAGAGTTTGAAGTTGGATTGTTGGCAACAACGTTAGTTGCTGCTGTAGGTGCTTGGTTATCAATTACCGGAGATCCCCAGATTTGAGTAACATATTCAGGGTGATCAATGAAAGGGTTTCTGTTTCCCTGATAAGTATAAGAAGCATTGTTTCTTGCAATTTCTTCCGCAGATACAGGATCCATTGCATTCCATGCTAAATATTGATTCAATGCCCAAGGCTGTAGTCCCGGGAATGCCGTGTTTCCAAGCATATCACCGGTAGTGAAATTAGAAAGTTTGTCTTCGTATCTTGTCACAAAATAAAGGAACATTCTGGCAATATCTCCTTTGAAAGCATCAATAGGCTCAAATACAGTACCTGAGTATCCTGGTGATACGGATGTACCTAGTTTTGATCCGTTTTTAGAGATGAAAGAAGTAGCACCAACAACTCCGAAAGGGTAGTTGGATCTCATTCCGTTTACTTTTCCATCGGTAGCACGGATAAAATGAATATCAGCGACCATAGGAGAAGCACTGTTGAATAAACTCTGAGGTATTACGTGCTCTCTGTTGTAGCAGTCACCTTCATTAGCATAGCCGTTAGATCCGCATTGATTGGTTCCCAGGATGAAATTATACTGATCCGGTCCATTTGGATTTTCAGAATAAATATCCAGAATAGTTCCGTCATTTTCATAAAAATAATCACGGTCTGTAGTGGCATAGCCTGTCCATAAACCGCCATATCCATGATCAACATGTCCATTGGTGATAATATTTTTAAGAGCTGTTTTAAGAGCTGCACCTGTTAATCCTGCTGGTTGATTATAATATCCTGCGGGAGCTTGTGCAAAACCGCCGATAAATGTTATACTTAACAGTAAAAAAGATAAAATTCGTTTCATTTATTTAAAATTGGGGCGTAAAGGTACAAAAAAATGAAACCGAAGTATATTAACTTAATGTAATATATAAACTTAGTAGATTAGTTTTTAGTAATATATTCTTTGCTGATTTTTGAGAAAAACCATGAAATAGTGATTCCGAACAAGGAAGCTGTAAGGGCTACAATAAGATAATTTTTTCCTACAATTTTTACCGGGAACGGCAGAACTTCATTAGCTCGGAAGAATCCTGTGTAAAGCTGGAAGTAGCAAAGTGCTGTTCCAAGAATCAATCCGGTAATCACCCCCGAAACAACAATCAGGAGACCGGTGTAGAAATAGGTTAATCTCAAATGGCTTAAAGGAAAGCCTAGAGAAATAAGTGATTTTGCCTGTTCTTTTTTATCAAGCTGAAGGATAATGATTGCTCCGGCAAGATTAAAGGTGGTAATGAAGATAACCAGGGCAAAAATCAGGTAGATAAAAAGTTTTTCGGTGTTGATCATTTTCCAGAAAGCAGCATTTTCTTCTTCCTTGGTTTTGATCTCAATATTTTTGCCGAGAGAAGAAAGCAGGCTTTGTTTTACAGCATCTGCATTTTCCGGATTTTTTAGTTTAATGACAATCTGGTATGCTGACTTTTTGGGAAGGTTAAGTAACTCTTCCGCAAGCTCAATAGGAGAGATAATATAATTGTCCAGCTGATCTTTTCCAGGGAAAACACCGGTTACTGAAATATCTCTTTTATTATAGATGTCTTCTTCTTTATTGATAATCCCTGTTCCCGGTTTGGGCATAAAGACTGTCGCATAATGGTTGGAAGAATCCACAGGAATTGAAAGTCTGTTATCCAGACTGTTTTCCATTAATACTTCATTGGAATATTTGAAGCTCGGATAAGTTCCGTAGAAAACATCTTTATTGATCGGGTTTACTTTGACGTAAGCAGAATCAACGCCTCTTAAATAAGCAATATCTCCTTTTCCGTTGAAGCTGATGTATACTTTTTCTTCAATAACACGGGAGAAGCTGCTCACTTCTTTATGGGTGCCTAATACTTTATTGACGGTATCCAGATTCTTAATAGTTTTTCCGGAAACGCTTTTTAAAGTAAGGTCAGCATGAAGATTGGAAATAAGGTCTTTATTCAGATCCTCAAGACCTGAAAAAACAGAAATAATGACGAACATTGCAGTCACAGCAACCGTCATGGCACCCACGGACAGCCACGTAATAAACGTAACCGCGGTACTGCCTTTTTTAGCTAAAAGGTATCTGGATGCTATGTAAAATGCAATATTCTTCAAGATTTATAAAACAGGATTGTCGCCTTCACCTCTTAATTCTCTTTCCAGTTTTTCAACATCATCCAGAGCGGTGTCAAGATAGAAGTTAAGCTGGGGAATGATACGTACCTGTTTTGACATTTTCTGTCCGATGAAGTTTCTGTATTGAGCTTTGTTTTCTTCAATCTCCTTCATCACAGCGGTACGGAATTCCTGTGGGAAAATGCTTAAATAAATCTTAGCAATTCCTAAGTCAGCAGTTACTTTTACATCTGAAACAGATACTAAAATACTCTGTTTGCTTTCTGAAGCCTGTTTGCGGAAAAGCTCTGCGAAGTCTTCCTGAATAATCTGTGCTACTTTTCTTTGTCTGTTACTTTCCATAATTTCTGCAAATTTAGTACTTTTGTTTGAATTGATACTTTGAAATTCAACTGGAGTATCAAATTTACGATTTAATTATATTTATTAGTATTTATGAAGCTAGAACATATTGGTATTGCCGTAAAGTCTTTAGGAGTTTCTGATGAGCTTTTTGCCAAATTATTGGGAAAAGAATCCTATAAAAAAGAATCCGTAGAAAGGGAAGGGGTTGTAACTTCTTTCTATGAAACAGGAGAAAGTAAAATTGAGCTGTTGGAAGCCAGTAATCCTGAAAGTCCGATCTCAAAATTTATCGATAAAAAGGGCGAAGGCATCCATCATCTGGCATTTGGGGTTGAAAATATTCTGGAAGAAGTGAAAAGACTGAAAAAAGAAGGATTTCAGTTTATCTCCGAAGAACCCAAAGAAGGTGCTGATAATAAATTAGTTGTCTTCCTGCATCCAAAGTCTACAAACGGCGTACTGGTAGAACTTTGCCAAGAAAAGCAATAAAAAATTTTGTAGTGAAAGAAATTTTACTATTTTTGCAAACACAAAATTTAACCAAGTTTTGAGGTCCTATAGCTCAGTTGGTTAGAGCACCTGACTCATAATCAGGTGGTCCCTGGTTCGAGCCCAGGTGGGACCACGTAGACTGAAAACAGTTAAAAATAACTAAACACAGTTAAACAGTAAATCCTTGTATTCATAAGTAATACAAGGATTTTTTTGTATATTTACTTTCAAGATTGTTCAATTATATTCATGAAATAGTGTCCTCTTTAGTGTCCCCAATGCAAATTAAAGTGTCCCCTAAACGTAAATACTATGAAAATTAACTTTTATCTAAAAGAACCGAACTCAATAAAAGATTCATTAGTTCTGGTTACAATCAGCCTAAATGGAAAAAGACCGAAATTTTCCACAACTTTAAAAATCACTCCTAAATACTGGAATAAAAACAACCAGAGAATTAAAACAAATGCCCCGAATGCATTAAATTTTAATAAAATGCTGAATACAATCCAAGCTAAGATACTGGATTTGTACACAAGAAATTTTTTAGAAAATGATAAATCTATAACAACTAAATTTTTTGATGAGGTTAGCACTTATCTAAATGGAAAATTTGAAAACTCTGAAACTGATTTGACAGTTGATAAAGCATTTGAGAAGTTTTTAGAAATACAAAAGTCTAAACTTAAAGAAGGTACACTTAAAGCATATACAACACTTAGAAATCATTTAAAATCCTATTCGGTTACTATTAGTAAAAAAGACCTATTATTTGATGATTTAGATATTAAGTTTTTTGATGGTTTTATGAATTATTTACAAATGACTTGTAAGCAAAAAACTAATACAAGGTCAAAGCAAATTAAAAATATTAAAGCTTTTCTAAAATTTATGTTTAATAGGAATTACCATACCAATAAAATTTTTGAAACATTGGAGAGAGAACATGAAAAAGGACAATTTGTAGATTTTATTGAGTCTGATTTTGAAAAAGTATTTAACCTTGACCTTAGCAATGATAGTCACTTAGACATTACTCGTAGGTTGTTTTGCATTAGTTGCCTCACAGGATTGAGGCACTCGGATGTTTTAAATATAAACTATAGAAACATAAAGGAGGGTAAATACCATTTCAAAAATACCAAAAAGAATAGACCTGACATAATTGCCATGTCAAGTAAGGCAGTTTCCTACATAAAAGAATTTAATGACCTTTACGGTGTAGGTAAGGGATATACCAATCAAACGAGCAATAATCATCTAACAAAAATCCTTATAAAAGCTGAGGTAAACAATGAATTTCTTATCAATGAGAAAGACTATAAAGGAGAAATAATTGCAATTACGAAACCTTTGTACGAATGGATTACCTTTCATTATGGCAGAAGATACTTTATTATTGGATGTCTTAACAAAGGTCTGCAACCCCTTGAAATCATGCAAATAACGGGGCATGAGGATTTTGGTGTTTTTCAAAATTATGTAAAGTTTGCTGATAATGATTCTGTTGAAAAACTAAACAAAGCTTGGGATTAATGTTTTGTTGACATTCAGGTTAAAAGCTTTTCTTAGATTTAAGAAAGGCTTTTTTGTTGCAGTGAAAAAATAAGTTCAAAAATTTAAAAAATAGGTTCAAATTCCTAGCACATTATAAAAGGTCTAAATTTTAACGGGGGTATATCAAAAATTAAAAAAGAAGGGAGGGGATATTATCCATATTGGTAGTTGTACGATATATAAAATTGGGTCTTCACATTCTGAAAAGAAACAAGGTATTCAAAAATAATTTTATGAAATCTAAAAATTCTATTAAAATAGATTTTTTGGCAGTCTATATTTTTTATTAACCCTGACTTTTTGTCACTTGATTGTGAAGGGTATGTTAATTGACTATCAATTTAGTATAAATCATAAAACATGGCAACACTTTTACAATCTATTCAAACATTACTTCAAAACATTACTGTAACGGACAGGCAAGAAGAAAACATATCTTCATCAGTAAATAACATTACATCAACACTTGAGAAGGATGATGCTCTTTTCCTAAAAGAATCTTTTTTAAATGGTTCGTATGAAAGAGATACTATTGTCAGACCTTTGCATGATATTGATATTTTTGCTGTTTTAAATGAGGAGGATTGGACTGAGGATAATGGAGATTTACCAAAGCCACAGTCCGTATTGTCTAAAATCAAAAATTATCTTGACAAACAGCATGATTACAAAGGAAAAGTTAAGCAAGATAGACCTTGTGTTACTGTTGAACTAAGTGATAAGTCTTTTGATATTTTACCTGCTTTTGAATTTGGTACGGGTTATCGAATACCAGATTATGACTTATTGTCATGGACATTATCTTATCCAAAAACTTTAACGGATAGTTTAAATGATGCTAACAAAAATTATAGTTATAAGTTAAAGAGCATTATTAAGATAATTAAGTACTGGAATCGATTAAATGATAAAATTATACCGTCATATCATGTAGAAGAAGTTGCAATTAAGATTTTGAATTTCACAACATTTGAAAATTATGAAAATTCAATAAGAACATGGTTTAATGAGGCACATCATCATATTGAAGATAGTAAATTTAAGTCATATCGGGAATATGAAAAATTTATCAACAAACTCGACAAAACAAAAAATAAGTTAAATGAGGCATTTGGTTTTTTAGAAAATAATAAGGAAGCAGATGCTAAAAGAGTTTGGAAAGAGGTTTTTGGAAAAGAATTTCCAATTGTTGATGAAGAAGAAGCAAAGGCATTTTCTAAATCTTTGAGTGAAGGTAGCTTAAAAATTGCAGGTTCTGGTTTATTATCGACTACCTCAGGAGCGTCATCTATTTCAGCATCTAAAGGTTATTTTGGAGATGTACTTTAAAAGGCAAAAGTACAATTCAGATGTACAGATAAGAGCAATGAAACAGAAATACCCACAGTTTACATATAAAAAAGAGGGTGATAGTATCGTTTTTGAAGGTAACTTACAGGTAAAACCAGAGTTTCCTGTTTACACTATTTCTATTTTATATAGAGGAAGCCTTCCACCAATTGTAAAGATTATAAATCCTCAATTAGTTGAAAAACCTCCACATGTTTATAGGAGTGCAGACAATAAATTATGCTTATACCATCCAAAAAATTTCAAATGGATAAAAGAAAAATTCATTGCAAAAGAGATTGTGGAATGGACAGCTGGCTGGCTTTATTTCTATGAGGTATGGTTAGAAACAGGTATATGGTATGGACCAGAAGCTCACGAAGATATTGAAAAATTAGATTATGAATAGAATAGTTCCTCACAAAGTAAATTATGATACAACAGGCTTAATAACAAAAATTCAATTTTGGTTAATGATATTAGGTACAATTGCATCTTTAGTTACAATAGTACCTAATCTACCTGATTATGTTAAAGAGTTAGTGGATATAGTTATTTGTATTATTTCAATTATATATTTTGTTTTAGAAATAATCTTCAATAAGCTTTTTATCAAAGCTGAGCAATCTCGTATAGATGATTATATAGATAATGGTCTTAATTCTCAACTCTCCGAAGAGAATTCAGAGAATTATTATACTAATGAAGAAATAGAAAAAGGTATTTATAAATTAGGTGTCAATGGATATGAAAATGCTTTTTTTTCAAAAAACGTTGTAGAAGTAATGATAAAAAAGCAAATACCAATATTTACAGGAGTACTTCTGATATATCTTATTTCTATTTTTTTTATAGAAAAAGAATTATTAACAAAAATATTTCAGTTAATATTACCTATTTATATTGTTAAGGACTTTTTAAAACTTTGCTCGTTTAGTTCAAGATTACAAAGTATTTTAGATTTTTATAAAAAAATATTTACAACTATAAAACTTGAAGATAGAGACCCTTTAATAATTAATAATATAATTTCTTATGAAAAATTAATATCTTCTTATAGTATGCAGCTAGATTCTAAAATTTTTCATAAATTAAATGATGGTTCATCTCAAAAATGGAGTGATTTAAAAAAAAGGTATAAGATTGAATAAAAAGTGAAAAATATTTACGAAAAAATTAAACTTTATATAAGTTGATTATGAAATATTTAGATAAGGTTTTGAAATTTATTTCAAATTTCAAATTAATTTTAATAGTTCTGGGAGTATATTTTTCATTAGAAAAAATTATAATTCCTATATATAAAAAAGTCTTAATAGAAACTTTTCTTTCAAAATTCACAACCTCCCCAGTAAATGATTTGATAATTATTTTCTTGGTGTTTTTTTTAATTTTATGGACTATAAGTAAGATTAATAAAGGGTTTTACATTAGAAATACAACAATTGTTCATATAGTTTTAGTATTATTTTTTTATTCTTATATAAGAATTGTTTTTAATGATAAATTACTTTCTTTTTATTTATCTTCCCAAATCAAATATTCAGATATTTTATTTTTTGTTTTAATCTCCCCAATTTTAATTAAAGGTTATTTTATTTATAAAAATTGGAAGAAACCGACGAATGAAGAAAGCGATATTACATTTTACAGTGATAATCCCTTAACCCATTCATCTCAAGATGTCTTAAGAAGAAAGGAAGTAGTCTTAAAGGCAGTTCGATTTATTAAAGGAAATCATTCGGATAATTCAATTGCAATCGGTATTGTTGGTAGATGGGGAGAGGGAAAAACAACTTTCATGAGCTTTATGGAAGAATCCTTTATTAATGATGAAAAGTTTATTATAGTACATTTTAAAAGTTGGTTAAATATTAGCTTAAGTTCTATTATTAGTGATTTTTTTAATACAGTAGAAAAAGAAATCAAACCATACAGTATCGATGTTGCAAAAGAGATGAAAAAATATGGTAAATCGGTATTGTCAATACATAAAAATTCAACTACAGAATTTATTTTGAATTCTCTTAATGTAATTTCTGACCAAAATATTTCTGAAAATTTTAAAAACGTTGATAATTTATTGGAAAAACTTGATAAAAAAGTTATTATTTTCTTTGATGATTTAGATAGATTACAACCCAATGAAGTTTTTGAAGTATTAAAACTGATAAGAAATACTGCTTCATTTAAAACATTTAATTACGTTGTAGGTTACGACAAAGAATATATAATTAGAGCATTAGAAAAAAATAATATTCCAAAGCCAGAAAGTTATTGCGAAAAAATATTTTTAAGTGAGTTTCATCTACTTCCTGTAACAAAAAATCAAATTATTTCTTATCTGAAAGAAAATCTAAAGAAATATTTTAATGAAGAAACAAATGAATTGGAAAATGTTTTTGACAGTTATGAGATGTTTTCGAAATATTTTGTTGGAAATGTTTTTAGTTCAATCAAAACTCTAAGAGAAGCTAAAAGATTTTTGAATGACTTCTCAATAAGCGTAAATTCTATAAAAGACGAAATAGATATTAGCAACTTTCTAATAATTAAACTAATGAAATTTTCTTATTATGAAGTTTATTTTCAAATATTTGCAAACAAGAATAAATACATTGGTTCATCAGATAGTAATACAAGATTTGGAGGTGGAATTAGACAAATAGGTTTAAGAAAAGATGATAAAAATACAACACAAGATTTTAAAGAATCTATCTTATTTCAAGATTTAAAAAGTTTTAACATATATAGTGAAGAGCAATTAGATGATATTCGTGCATTATTTCAGGTTTTATTTTTAGAATCATTACAGAAGCCTTTATCGTTTGGATTTAATAATAACTATTTTAAATATTTCAGAGATGAATTAGGAGAATCGGAAATACCAGATAAAGAATATAGAAACGTTATAAAATCATCTTGGGGAAATATAATTATCCATCTAAAG
This sequence comes from Chryseobacterium sp. D764, assembly GCF_019317325.1. Lineage (NCBI taxonomy): Bacteria > Pseudomonadati > Bacteroidota > Flavobacteriia > Flavobacteriales > Weeksellaceae > Chryseobacterium > Chryseobacterium sp. D764. Next base: position 4,078,788 of record NZ_CP079219.1, read on the forward strand.
AAATGGGAGGAAAATGGTCAACTGTTTGGAATTTTAGCTCGTTTGTATCATACTGATACTTTAGATTTTAGTAATGGAAGAGAATATGAAAACTATATTAAGATGCTATTCCTATTGGAAAATATGACTTCTGAAAGAGAAGATTTAAAATATTTTCACATAGACTATGATTACATATTTGCTTGTTTATTTAATCATACTACTGCTATTTGCCAAAAGTTTTATGAAAACAAAAAAGAGGATTTCACAGATTTTATAAAGAATCTATTATATAGTGCAGAATTTCCCTATACTTTTGAAATGAGATTTTGCAAATATATTTTTACAAGAATTTATGAGCCTGCTAATTTTGATATTTTATCTAAAGAGGATTTAAAAGAATTTATTATCTATTCATTTGGTGAAATAGTTAAGACATTTAGTTACGAAAATAATATGATATTTGATGCTTTCTGGAGAAGTGTAATTAAAGAGCATCAGCCAGACGAAAATCAAAGCAATATGTGGCATAATGTAGAAGTTGTCTTACCTGAAGTTAAAGAACTCTTTAAAATTGCTATACAACGATTTCCAGATGAATTTTTAGTTGACATGGTAGAAAAAGAACGAGGATGGTCAGATGAAAGATATACTAGGAAAAAAAATAGAATCAGTGATTTTGTTCTAAAGATATTTGACAGCTATGATGATTTTATAGAATTCACAAGAAATAATATTGATAGCCAGACAAGTAGATTTAAGGATGAGTTTTTAGATTTCTCACAAAATACTCTTCCAAACAACGAATTTATTAATTATGAATTTACATATGAACCAGTAAAATCATCTTTATGACTAACTTATTACGATAAATAAATTCTGAACACATAAAATTTAATACGACATATTTTGTCGTTTCATCCTTCCTATATTTGGATAAAATAAATTGATATGGAAAAGAATTTAAAAGTCTTGATTTATTGAAATATCAAAGAAATCTCTAAGCTAAATTTTTAAAGCTATACAAAATACAATAGCAGTCTTAAAGGTAATATTGGTTCTGCCATTTCCAATTTTGGAAATAGCGGTTTTCTCCAAAACACATAGTAAAGCCAAATCAGTCAAAGAATAGCCTTTGGATTCTCTGATGCCCTTATCATTTATATTAATTCTAGCAGTAACAAATTATAATTTAATGCTAAAGGTTCATTGTTATATTTTTTAATTTTTAGTTTGAAAATTGTAATTTGCCATCAAACTAATACAATGAAGAGATTATTTAATACACTTAAAGGGGAATATTTAGACCTGAAAGCATTTACTGATAGTTATTATTTAGATTTTTTGTCAAGAATAATATTTTTTCTTGGCTCTAAGAAAATTAATCTTTTAACAAAAAACAATAAAAACATTAACAATTTAGAAGACCTCACACCTTACATTTCTGAAAAGGAAGAAGATAATTATAACTTACAAACTTATCTTGAATCATTAGAGTGGGGAATATTAAATCAAAATGTTAAAAATATTGCTGTTTCAGGTTCATTTGGCACAGGGAAAAGTACCATATTGAATCTTTTCAAGAAAAAAAATCCTGAATTTAAAGTTTTAGATATTAATTTGGGAAAATTTGAAGAAAAAAATAGACAAACTGAAGTTGATATTGAAACAAGCATTGTTCAGCAAATACTTTATTTTGAAAAAAAGAAAAATCTAAGAGATTCTAGGTTTGAAAGGATTACTTATGATAAGTTTATCTTTCTCAAAGTGATTTTTTTTATATTTTGGGCATTTTCTATCCTTTATTTATTTTTTGATAAAATATATGAGAAGGTATATTTTATAAACAAGAGCGAAACTTCGTATTATATTTATTTAATGAAGTTTACATTTATAATTGGTGTTTTCTTTATTTCTAAAAAGCTTTTTAGGCAAATTTTTAAATTGAAAGTAAGTAAAATTAGTTTTAGTGATGCCGAATTTGTTCCTAAAGAAAATGATATTTCGATTATAAACAAACATGTAGACGAGTTAATATACTTTTTTGAAAAAACAAAAACTTCCGTTGTCTTTATTGAAGATATTGATAGGTTTGAAGATGCTGTAGAGGTTTTTATAAAATTAAGAGAATTAAATATTATAATAAATAATTCAAAAGATATTCTTCAAAAGGTGACCTTCATATATGCTGTTAAAGATGAACTATTTAGTAAGAATAATGAAAAAACAAAGTTCTTTGATTTGATTATTCCAATAATTCCTGTTGTTGATTACAGTAATTCTAACACTCAATTTATCAAAAGACTTAAAAGTGATTTTATTGATAAAAATATTCTAATGGAAGATATTATATATAATATTTCTCCATTCATAAATGATATGAGAAGTTTAATCAATATTATTAATGAATTTAAAACCTACCATAAAATTAAAAACAAAGAAAATGATAAAATAGATTTTAATAAACTATTTTCTTTAATTGTTTTAAAAAATATTTATCCAATTGACTTTAAAGATTTACAAAATAAAGTTGGATTATTTTATGAAATTTTTGATAAAAAAAATGAGTTTTATAAGGAAACTGAGACGAATTTAACAATAGAGTTAGGCTTTTTGAGAGCTGATAAAGGAAATATAGTATCTGAAAAACAGCAAAGTATTGCTGAATTACGACGAATCTATATTTCTGAAATTTCAATTCAAACATTTGGAGCTACTCACTATCATTTAGATAATGAAAATGTGACTCTTAATGATTTTATAAATGATGAAGTTTTTACAAAAATTGTTGAAAATGATAAAATATTCTATACTAAAGATTACAAATTAAAAAATCTTGATTTTACAGAAATTGAAAATGTCATTGATTCCAAAACTAGATATAAGGATAGAGAAAGGAGAATACGTGATAAGCAAAATGATAAAATTATATCCATAGATTCTGATATTAAAAATATTCAAAACAAATTAAGCAATTTAAAAAACTCATCATTAAACGACCTTATTATTGAGGCTGGTAGTGAGGAAACTGAAAAATATTTTTCAAAGGCAATAAAAAATATTGCTGAGAGAATGATAGAGAATTCAAAAGAGGAGTTTGCAAATGATTTAGAAAAGCAGAAGGGTATTGACTCTATAATTTCGAAGTTAACCCCAAATTATAGCCTTCTTAAAGTACTAATTATAAATGGTTATTTAGATGAAAATTATTCTACTTATATATCTTTGTTTTATCCAGAATCAATAACTGAAAAGGATAATGATTTGAAGGTGAGAATTATTGGTAACAATGAGACGTTTTTCGATGAAAAAATTGACAGACCAAAAAACTTTATTGCAGAGATTGTCGTTGATAATTTTAAAAAAGAATCAATCTTAAATTTTGATATCCTCGATTACTTAATAGAAAATTATAGAAATAACAAAATTATAGAAAATAAATTTATTGAGTTCATAAAAAACATATCTAATACTAAAGATAAGTCAGTTGATTTCATAAATAGATATATAATATATTCTAGAGATAAAGGTAGAGATTATACATTTATTAATAGTTTTTCTTCACAATGGGATGGTTTTTGGGAATTGATTTACATAAAAGATGAATTTAATTTAGAAGAGAAAAAAAGAATTTTTGATACTTTATTTAAAAGCAGTAATGTAGAGAAACTTAAATCTTTAAACAAAACAGAGAAAATTAAAAGTTTCCTTGTTGACTATGACGATTTTGTACTTAGAAATTTTAATAGTGAATATAAAACTGAAGTTTTTAATAAGTTAAAATCATTAGGAATTATGTTTAATAAAATTAAATATAAGACTCATTTACATGATTGGATTTATGAAATTATGATTAATAACTTGTATCAAATTAACAAATCCAACATAGCTCTATTTCTGGAAAAATATAATGAAAATAATGAAAATGATTCAGCTTTGATAAGTCCCACTTATAGCATTATCAATAATTCAGATTGTACTTTTTTAAAGGATAATATTGAAGAAAATATAAATGAGTATATCGAGCAAGTTTTACTGCATTTAGACGCTGGGAATGAAGAAGGAGAGTCAATTGAAAAATTACTCAATTCAGATAATGTGAAAGAAGAAAATAAATATCTTATAATTGAAAATTTGAATTTCAAATTGTTAAGTATTTCCAAAATTAATGATAAAATATACTGGGGTTCATTGATGATTCTGGAAAGAGTAGAAGCAAATTGGAAAAATGTTCTTTTATATTATAAGATGGGTTCTAGTATTGATGATGTATTGACTGATTTTTTAAACGATAGCTACAATGATTTAAAACTTTACTGTATTGATGAACCACTGAAGAATACTGACGATGAAATAAACTTGGAGTTAATTAATCGTTTCAATGTTGATTTAGTAAATAGTAATATTTTAGACGTTACATTTAGTAATTTAGTTTCTTCTATGACTATGAATTTTGAAGAAGTTTCAATAATTGATAGGATTGATAGAATGTCAGCTCTTATAGAGCATGATATAATTGTACTTAATTCTTATAATTTATCATCGTTATCAGTAGAAAATATCCATCTATTGTGTACTAGGAACGAACAAACTTTATCTGAAATATATTCTTCTTTGGACATTCCAATAGAATCATGGGAAGAAATATTTAACTCTAATATAAGTGGTAATTTAAAAATTGATATTTTAAAATTTCTTACTGAACAAGAAATGTATGATTATAATGATATAAAATTTTTGACTGTTATAATTGAGAATTTCAAATCTACGCAATTTCATATATCTTTAAAGTATTTTATTGATAATGTATTATTGTCTGCGATTGAAATAAAGGAAAAAATTTATCTTTTGAATTTAGAAAGAAATAATATTAACAGTTTAAATATGAAAATATATTTAGAAAATTTAGGTGAACCATATTCCAAAATACTTCAAAAAGAAAAAATAGAAATTGAAAATTCTAGCGAAAATGAAGTTTTAATGAGGAAACTTAAAGATTTGGGATTTATAAAACGAACATATTTGAAGAATAATGATACAATAATAACAGTTAGTTTTTAAAATGTATGCTTAGCTTTTATTTAAATTTTCAAGGAAAAATTATAGATATATTGTAAGTTTTTTATTTAATGTTGTATAAAATTTTCTGCCTTTTGTAAAGAGAAGTTGTTTGACTATCAATTATTTAAACTAAAAATAAAGCTTTGAAGTTGTTACATATATATGAAAACCTAGAATCCCCTCTAAAATCGAGGGGATTAATCTTTTTTGAAATGCCGTATAATACCTATGTATCTTTCTAAATGTATTCAAATTATAATAAAGCTAATATTTTTGAATTTCTTTTTATTTTCGTGTATTCTGCTTGGACTTATAAAAATGAAAGTTGCTGATAACTTGCCCAATTTTACTTTGAAATAATGCTTTGCTGGGCTTATCAAGTTTCAATTTGGAAGTAGTCTCCTTTACTGTAATGACGATACAGTATCCCATAATATTAATAATTTTGATGTAATTCAGATATGCTTTGTTACCTTGAATTTTATTTAATTCTATTAATTTGCTAAAATAATTAGGGTTAAAGTATTTATATGATATATTGTAATCATGTCTAATAATAATATTTCCAACAACCTTTTTTAAATCAAGAGAATTATCTCTTCTCCATTCATGCTCAATACAATCTAGCAAATACGGATATTCCTGACCCAATGAAAAGACTTCATAGTCAAAAATTAATTTTAAATTAAACAACGAAATGTAATTTGACATATTAATATGATAAAATGCTTATTTTTATTGTGCTCTTAATTTTGTATTTCAAATAGCTTAATATCTCTAAATAACCTGTGTTTTTTAGATAGTACCCCTTGTCAATGCTACCATTATAATCAACAAATCTTTTATACATATAATCAGTTCCATTTTTGTCATATATAGTCCAATTATTTATGCATATTTGCTTTATAACGTTAATTTCTAATCCATCTATACTTTTTTGCATATAGTTTATATCTCCAATGACAACTTTGAATTTACTTTGGTTTTGCTTGTAAATATAATTTAGTTCGTATCTGTCAATACTGTTACATTCAAATATTTGAGATTTGTAGTAGGCACAAATTATTATAAAAACAAATAAAATTAAATTTTTCATGTTTAGTCTGTAAGGTTAGTATAATAGTTAAAATACCTTCCTTCATTGTTATTACAAATAACAGACTGTGCTGAACCATTTAAACACATTACGGTTGCAATTTCTCTATTTCCATAATAGAATTTAAAGAATTCAGAATTTCCATTCTTGTTATAATATCCTCTATTAAATTTATAATCAGTGCGATAATTTCCTTCAAATACCGATAATTTGCCATCACCAATGTAGTTAAGGACACATGTTATACAATTCCAATCAATATTGAAACTAATAAAAATTTTAACTCTGTTGTTTGCAATCTTATCGTAAAATTCTTTAGTATCAGCATCCATTTTGTATTTAACAAATGATAGTTTATAGCCATTAAATTCCGTAACAGAATTTCCATCTTTTTTCACAATAAATCCCTGAGAATACAGGAATGAGAATGAATGTAAAAATATTATTAAGAATAAAATCTTTTTCATCAGTTTAGGTTACTCTTTGTCTAAGGTAATATTGTTAACTCCGTTCACCCATTGTATTTGAGTTGAACTAACTTTTTTAAACTTATAAGAACCACTGGATGCACCTGCTGTAATTACAAAATTATAGTCAGTATCTGTAATTGTTTCATCAACTTTTGCAGTCTGCCCATTATTTGCAGTTTGTGTTAGAATTGCTTTATAGCTCGTCCCATTCATGACATAAATAAAGTCATCGTTTGTGAACTTATAGTAAGATGTATTACCAACTTTCCAAGACCCTTGAATCCAGGTAGGAGGATGAAAGTATTGAGTTGTTATGGGGTTGTTCTGTTGAGATGTTGAATCATCATCACCGTTAGAACAGCTAACGAAGGAAACAGCCATTAAGACTGTAAGAAATAAATGTTTCATAAATTGAATTTTATTGTTCATAATTTTTTAGTTATAAACAACAAAAAAGCAAGTGGACTAATTTTCTCGCAAATCTTGAAAGGTCGGCAAACCTAGAACAATAAGCAATAGTAATAGCCACTTGCCATATAGCAAGTGTGCTAAACCTATTTTTGCCATTGTTCTTATTGTAAATTTGCCGTTTATCAAGAAAGCAAAAAAAGTTTACACTTTTCTTTTCCGTTGAAGTAAGTGACAAAGATATTAATTCAAACTGAATCTTTCAATTCTATTTCTTGTAAAATTCTCACTGGCTAAAGTCAAAAACTTATCAGTGCCTCACTTGTGAAAAATGAGGTTATTAATACTGAAACAAAAAATATTAAACAATTGAAAATCTAGAGAAACTACAATGCTATTTGGAAAAGCATTAAAAAAGAAAGAAACTGCAAATGATTGATATTTTATTATATACAATCACTGAAAACCAATCATGCAACTTGATTAATAATACTACAGTCGTAAAACAACTCATTAAATTTAGCTTTTATCAGCTCTGTAAAGTACATTTCTGTTGTGTTGAGGTTATTTTGTTTTATCATCTCCTTTAGCTTTGCTTTATCTCTGCAAAGGTTATTTCTTCCTCTTTTGTGTTTCCAATAAGAAGGCTCTAACCTATTGCCTAAATCGCTTATAAATTCAGTACTTAAATCTTTTCTTTCAAATCTATTGTCAACAAGTGTAAAGCCTTTAAAAGATTCCAAAAACTTTGAATAAAGCAATAATATATTCTCCCTTTTTTTAAGGTCATTTAAGGCATAAATTCCAAGTTTCTTTAACTCACCTGAACCAAGCACAATTTCTATTCTTAAAAGGTTATTTTCAAGACCATATTGTGTTTTTTTATCATAGACCTTCCATGCTAAATTATTATGCTCAAACTTCTTATAATTCATAGCATTTGTCGATTTATTAATTGTTGGAGCTTTATGCTCGAATAAAAGAAAATTATGATTTAAGTAATACTTTGGTTCTTTATCAACAAGCAAGTTAAATCCAAATTCTAGACTTTGTAGATAACCATTATTTAAATTTAAACCTTTGAAATCTATTTCCAGTTGTTCAATGGCTTCCAATAGAGAACAGAAAGTAAAATCGTTGTAATTTTGATTCCCTTGTGTTTCTCCATAATTGTTGATGTTGAAATACTTATGAATGGAATTACCTAATACTGAATTCTTTTCAGTTACCCTCAATTCTATATTATTGATTTTCTTTTTAAGTGGGTATATTATCACATTTTCATCACTCTTTTGAGTTTTTCTAATCCATGATGAATGAGTATAATTTCCTGTTGATTGCAAATATTTCTCACATAATTCTTGTGAGTAAAGTTTAATTGTAAAGTTGTCTACCATGTTAATAAGTTTTTAGTGAATCGGTTAAAAATTTTTCTACATCTTCCATTCTAAATAATGGGCTTTTTCCACTCATTCCATAAGGAATAAGTCTACCGTTTTTTCGATATTGCCATATCGAAGTTCTGCCTCTTTTTAAAATTTTCTCTAGGTCTTCTAGTGTTAGAAGTTCTTCATTCTTGAAGTTCATATTATATATTGTTTTTAGTTGTTAAATTAGCATATAGCTATTGCTGTATTGTAATTACTCTGCAAATATAATTCACAAAAAATGACACCATCAATGCATTGCTATGATGGTGTTATAACTGTGTAATGAAGATTATGAGACTTTAACTTTTATTCTTGAAAAATAATTTCTGTTATCACTCCTGGGGCAGTTTCTCTAGTAAGATAATTAGTAATATTATTGAGTGAAGGATTTTTAAATTCATTTTTATTTTTCTTGTTTTCAAAGAGAAAATAATTATGAATAAATTGCTTAGAAACAGCTTTACTACTTACTATTACTTTTTCATTGTGCATTTCTTTAAAGAAAGTGATAACGGAGTTAGCAGGGCAAGAAAATTTTATGCCCTCACTTATATTTTCTCCGTTTAAAAGTTTTGGGAGATTTTTTTTCGAGTCTTCTAATATGAAGATGTCAAGAGATTTGATAAACCTCTCCAAATATTTTTCTTGAATAATAATACATGGTTGGGCTTTAGAATTTTCATTGATTTGTTCTATATGCCTTTTTAATTCACTTTTAGGCTCGTCAAAAAAAAGTTCTAAGGAAACATTTTTAAAAGGTTCTAGTTTAATTTGAGATTTTATTAGGTTCTCGTTATTTTCAAAAGTTTTTTTATTAGATAAACAACTGGCAATATAAAAATTTCTTTCATTAAACATTCTTAGAACTCTCATAAAGCTACAATCCCAAAGCTTACTGGGTTCAATATCCAAATTTAATTCGTTAGATGGTGGAATTCCTATTTTGCCAATTCTTTCAAAGTTTCGATAGGCTTCCTCTTGCCAAAAACCAGCCTTTTCAATCGCTTTATCCTCATTCTCTCTAACAAGATTTATAACATCAAGATTTAATAATTCTTCTAATTTTAAAGGAAAATTATTAAGAGGTAGTTTTTGGTTATATGCTTCATGAAAAAATTTTGGAAAGCCGAAAATCTCCATCAAAATATAGATGTCGTTATTCATTTTTAATTCTTTTTAGAACTTCTTGTAGTGAAAAATTAGGTGGGAGAGGTTTGTATTCCTTACTGGTATTGATAGATGATTTTATTCTTTGAAAATCCCTTAATTTTTTGATAGAAATTTCTCCCACCAAAATAGTATCATTAATACCACCTTTTAACCGCATAATATCTTTTATTGCTGTTTCTTTTGGCTGTGTTAGTCTTGTGTCTCCATAATTGCTAGTGTTTACTTGTGCTACATAACAATGTAAATCTCTTGAAGATGATTCAACAATATTAGAAAAGTAAGGTATGTCTTTATTCCATTCAATAGCCACAAGCAAATCTATTTTGCCTTTTAATGCTTCTCTATGAGTTATATTTGCCATCTCAAAACAGTAACAAACGGAAAAGTATATATTTTTCCAATTAATGATTTCATATCTATTTGGAGTAGATTTTGGGACATTAAGATGATATTTATTTATAGTATGCTCTTCAGCTGGAGAGTAGTTATTTTTTAATCTTAAAATTATAGTTGCGTCTTTTATTCCATTTATTTCAAATGGTAATATAGTAGCAACATAATTAAATGAAGTATTATTAATAGTTAGATGTTCTAAGCCTGAAACTATTGCTGTTTGGTTATCTACCGCATATCTAGAAATAGTAGATAATAAATTAAAAGGGATAAAACACTCTGGGAATAAGAGTATATCTGTTTTTTCCTCTCGTGATTTTTTAAGAATTTTTGATAACTTGTTATATCTATCAGTTGATAAATTAGGTTTACCTAAAATACTACTTAATATATTTTTTTCAAGGATTTCAGTGTTGGCAAATGAGATTTTAGGTTCATGAAGAACTTGATTTGAATTTATTCTAAATTCGTTTAACAGAAAATTATCATTCTCATTTATTGGTTTAATTTCGAATAATGATTTTTTTAACTTTTCATCAATTTTATAATAAGCTAAATGATTTGTATTTCCTTCAACGTACAAATTATAGGCAACTTCTAAATAATTTTTATAACTTATAATCTCCTTATCTTCAATTACTTCTTCATTTTCATCAAGTACATGCTGTATTCTTCTTTCTTCAATATCATATAATACGTTTGTTTCTACATATCCATCATTATTTAAAAGAAATGGATTGTTACTAAAATTATTGAAACTTTGAAAAGAGGAAGCAATACAACATTCCCAAAATTTAATTGGTCTAGGAGATTGTATTAATAATTTTTCATTAATAACGAATGATTTAATATGAGTATTTCTATCAACTAAGTTGATTTCGCCCTTTGTACTTAAATTTGTATAGTTTAATAAAGGTATTATAACATAATGATGTCTCAGCATGTTTGATTTTCTAAACCGTGTTGCAATAATTGAATTTGGTTTAGTAAAATGTATACTATTAAAAAAAATAGTATAATTGTTTTTCTCAAAATCTTTAGATTTAAATTCATAATTCTTATCGCTTTCGTAATCTTCATTAAAAAATTTTAAATTTAATGATACTGATAATTCATAAGCACAAAACAAATATTTAACTAAAGTTTCTCTAACATTTGAGTATTTAACATCAAAGGAGTAAATGTTCGTATTATTATTGTCTGATATTTTGTCTATCTGTTCTATACAATGAAATAAAAATTCTATAAAAGGTTTAGGAAGGTCATTTACGACAAAAAGCGTAAATATTTTTTCCCATAATTTATAAAAAGTTAAACAATTTTCTCCTTTAAAGAATTTTAAAATTTTAGCTTGTTCAGATTCAGAAATTTTGCTTTGTTTTCGCAAAGCCATGTTTATTTTATGTGATAAATAGACCGATAGACCAAACCTATCCTCTTTATAATCTTTTAGTGTCCTAATTTTTCCTTCGGTACCATCATATAGAAGATGATATGCATTTTCTTCAAATTCAATTAGATTGTCTTCATCATTTGGCATATCTCTAAATTCGCTCGATTTTTCCTCAATTTCCTTTTTTAATTTATCAATAACGATACTTGATTCATTTTTATCAAAATAATATAATAGTGTTTTCTCACTCTGACAATATAATGATGGATATTTGTCTATTTTAAAAACTCTATTTTCATAGTTTTGACATGAGCCTACGTTGTCTTTAAAGGGGGAGTTTACTAGATTTATTAATGGGTGAAAGTTGTTAAGAATATATAATTCTACTTCAGTCAAATCTTTTTCTCCAAAATCAATTTTATATGATGAATCTTTTTTTGCAGAAATATTTTTTTTGTATTTTTGAAATGAAAATTTATAATCACTTAAATTTTCATCCTTAAAGTTTAGAGGGTTAGGGTCTGCTAGTACTAATAAAATATCATCTACATATCTACCATAGTATGCAGGTTTGAATTTTTCAATAATAATTTTATCAAAATCTTTTAAATAATCATTAGCTATGACAAATGAGGATAATAACCCTATTGGTAGAACGAATTTTTGAATTTCTCCTTTTTCATTTTTAATTTCATTAGAGAAGTCATATGGAACCTTATATTGAGTTATAAGTTTTTCTGTAAAGTTAATATGAACTTCTAATAATATTTGATTTAAATTATAATGTGCATTGAAAACTCTAGAATTCTTTTTTGAATTAAAAAAAGTTCTATCTTTTCTTACAGAATAAAAATAATCTTTAATATCTAAGTTTAGAAAAAGAACATTTTTGTCTTGATTTAACAAGTTTTTCGAAGTACTAACAGCATCATCTCTCCATTTCTGATACTGACTGAAATAGGGTTTAAATAATCCTGAACCTTTAACAATTCTATCTCCTTTTATATTTAACAGTAATCTATTACCAATACATTCAGGAGTTAGCTTAGCATCAAGTTTAACACCTTCCTCTAAAATCCATAAAACCGATAAGATGTGAATTTCAATAGGAGCATTAATAAATGCTGTAACTTTCTCTAAAGGGTATCTGTCTTTTGTTCTTATGTTAGAGATTATTCTTTGTGATTGATTTTCATTTGCGAATTTTTTTGGATAAAAATTTATCTCAATTTCTTTTATGAATTTGTTGAAAAATTCTGGTTCATCATTAAATTTATTCAGCCTATCGGTTATTATTTCTAGTTTTTCTTCAATAGAGATTTTTTTGCCCTTGTTTTCACTACTTCGATAATTCATGTAATCATTATTGAAAAACATCTTAAAAAAATCATTTGGGTCTTGTGTTAAATCTGTTTCAAATTCAACCAATTGCTCTCTTAATAATAAATCTCCAGAATCATAATAAATATATGTTCTTAATTTTGTATACGCTTCTTTAATTTGTGATACTTCAAATGGCATTTTAGTTTTTTTTACTTAACTCAAATATATAATTGTTTTTATTGAATCTGATAATTAAAAGGTTTATATTTGTAGTATGATAGTTGAATATAAATGAAAAACTGTCATCTATAGTGTACACTATGATTATTTTGTGTTTTGTATACACTTAATAATCAATAAGATAATTATACAAAGGAGTAGTCCAGGTGGGACCACAGAAAATCAACCGCTTACATTATGTGAGCGGTTTTTTTATTTAATAAGATGTTATTTAATAATCAAAACCGGTAGATTATACCTGTCAAACTTGCTTATAATACTAAGAAAATGATTACTTTCAGCCGGAGTTGCCCAGCCGGAGGCTCTATTTTGAAGTCCCAAACTATTTGAATCCAGAGAAATTTCGCTTTCAAAAACTAATGTATTGTTTGAGTAGACATACATCTTACTTTGTATTGTTGAAACATCCGCACTGTTATATTTGAATTCACAATTAAGCAGATTTTCTATTAATGATGAATTACTAGATTGTAAAACTCTCCATTTCGGGATTGTGGAATCTATATTTTTTCTGTCTTCATGGGCTAAGACAATATATACAACTACATTTTGAGAATTTTTTAATTCAGGAATATCCTTTAATTTAAATATTTGATCGGGTTTAAAATTAATAGATTCTGGATCTTTTATAGCTGCTAAGGATATTATCATTGGGGTATAGAAAAAATATCCTATGACTAGAAGAAATAGTGAAAGAACAATTTTTTTTGTCATGCAATTTTATCATAGTTATTAGTATCGTGAATGTAATAAAAAGCAGAACAGCTTTAGAAAATATTTGAACAAATTCTATTTTTCTTTTCTGAAAAGAGATATTTTACAGCTTTAAATTTCCTATGCATAACATTAAACATTTGTTTAAAAAACGATAAAGGATAGTTAAAACTCAGTTAACAGCCTTCTTCTACAGATACCGTTGCTTTGCAAAAAAAGTAATGATGGAAAACAACAACCAATTCAACAGAAGAAGATTTCTTAAAAATTCACTATTAGCAGCCGGAGGAATTTTTATTGCTCCTTTGATTGAAAGCTGCAGCGACGATTTTACTGAAAATGGAAATGCTCCTGACGATCTTAAAAACGGAGGCTTTGAATCCGGAGTAGCAAGCTTTGATCCAAGTGCAACAGGTATTATCATTTGGACAAGGTATTCTAAGGGAGCTGATGCGGAAATTACATGGGAGATCAGTAAAAACAGCAACTTTTCAGAAGTGGTAAGAAGAGGTCAGGCCAATGCAACAGTAGTCAATGACTTTACGGTAGCGGTGGATGTACAGAATATCTCTTCCAATACCAAATATTACTACAGATTCTATAATATCAAAACGAAAGAAGTGAGTGTAACAGGGGAAACCCTTACTCTACCTTCGAAATCAGATGCTGTAAACGAAGTGAAAATGGCAGTGGTATCCTGTTCAAACTTTCCTGCAGGACTTTTCAATGTATATGGAGCGATTGCAAAGTCTGAAGCTGACGTAGTGGTACACCTTGGAGATTACATCTACGAATATGCCCCGGGGCAATATGGAACAAATCCTTATACCAATCAGCTAGGAAGGGTTCATCAGCCGGCTAAGGAAATTCTTAACCTCAGTGATTACAGAGAACGATACAGGCAGTACAGAGGTGATAAAAATCTTCAGCTTCTTCACCAGAAGAAACCATTCATCTGTGTTTGGGACGATCACGAGTTTGCCAATGATACCTATAAAACAGGGGCAGAAAATCATCAGCCTAATGAAGGAGATTTTCAGGCAAGAAAAATGGCTGCTTTTCAGGCGTACAGCGAATATATTCCTCTTAAAACCGGGAAAGATATGAGAATTTACAGAAGCTTCAATTTCGGAAATATCGTTTCCCTTTATATGATGGATACAAGGGTAATCGCAAGGGATAAGCAGATGGAATATTCCGATTATCTTGATAGTATGGGGAATTTTAATCAGGTACAGTTTAAAACAGATTTCCTGAGTACCAGTAGAAAACTGATCGGAAGCGAACAGATGTCATGGCTGAGTTCCCAGATCAATGGAGATACTGCAAAATGGAAAGTACTTGGACAGCAGATTTTAATGACTAAAATGATGGTTCCGGCAGAACTTCTGATGTTACTGAATCAGATTTTGGCAGAAATAGCACAACACGGAAGCGCACAGCCGGCTACCATGCAGGCACTTCAGAATACGATCACTCAATTAATTATTCTTAAGACAAGATACCAACAGCAGGATCCGACATTGACTCCTCAGGATATTGCCAGAATCACAACTACTTTACCCTATAATTTAGATGCCTGGGATGGATATTTCATGGAAAGAGAACAGCTGTATTCCGTTCTTGCAGGAAAAAATGTAGTGGTATTGGCAGGAGATACCCATAATGCATGGTTAGGAAAATTAACCGATGCTCAGGGAAAATTTATCGGAACCGAACTGGCTTGCAGCTCTGTTTCTTCTCCGGGATTAGAAGGATATCTGGGAATCACATCTGATCCTGCAAAAGCAATAGAACTGGCTCAGGCATTTTCATTACTGATTGATGATCTTGATTATGCCAATCTCTATAAAAGAGGGTATCTGCATGTGAAATTTACTACCGGAAGTTCCGTGGCAGAATGGAGATTTGTAGATAACGTCATTTCCGATACGTACAATACAACGACAGAAAAAACATATACAATCTCATAGTTTCAATTTAATTATATCTTATTTTCAATTTGGTAGAAAGAGTCACGGTGTGCCACCGTGGCTCTTTTATATTATTAGCTTTTTTCGTATCTTGAACAGATGCAAGAGGATGTAAGAAAAGATTTTTTGCCGTTAGTCTCTAAGCCATGGTGGTTCATGACCTGGTTAACCAGAACATTGGCTGTACTTTTATTATTGGTGATGTTTTTAGTGTTATTAGTATTACCGGTTATTATTTGTAAAAATATTGTAATGCTTGTTATAGTATCAATATTGTACTATCCGGCCTTAGGTTTTGGTTTATATCGTTTTATTCTTTATCAGAAGACGGTCACAAAAAGAGTAGTTAAAAGGATTGTGGTTGATGATAAAGGAGTTCATTATGAAAGAAAAAATGGAACGACAGATCATATTCTTTACCATAATCTGGAAAAATATCACCTTACCGATGAATATGATGTAGATCTTAGCCCCCGAAATAAAATCTATGTATTAAAAGTAAAACACAATGGCTCTGTAACAGAGGTAGATTTTGATGGAGTGGATGCAGATTACAGCTGCTATATTGTAAATCTCAGAGCTTTGCGGAGAAGATATATTCAGGGAATCATTTACTTCAGACCAGATCTGCGCATCAATCCTTCTGTTTATACTGCATATAATATCAATCCAGTAGATTTTACATTCGATAAAAAAAAGTATGGGACAGCGTTTGCGAAGGCTTTAGCCGTATTGATCCTGTTAGGTTCAATATTGGGATGTATTATGCTGGGACTGGTTAAATGGCTTTCTAAAGATCAGATTTATTTACACTAAGAATCATCCGGTAAGAATTTTACAGCCGATTAAATTTATTTTCACTTCTCAAAATCTTATGCTTATATTTATTTTTCTTTTAAATTTTGTTATTCGATAACAGAGACTTGATTTAAAATTAATTGAAAAAGCAATGGTGGAAAATTTTATTTATTATTTAGGATTGGTCCTTGTCATTATCGGGGCCATTATGCTGGCCAATCGATTGAAAGTAGCCTATCCTATCATACTGGTTATTGCCGGACTTCTTATTAGTTTTATCCCTGGATTGCCGGTATTAAAAATAGATCCTGAACTGATTTTTATTATTTTCCTGCCTCCGCTTTTATACGAAGCAGCCTTTGCCGTATCCTGGAAGGAAATATGGAAAATGAGGCGGATCATTACCAGTTTTGCATTCATTGTAGTTTTCCTTACAGCAATCACTGTTGCTTTTGTAGCGAACTCATATATTCCCGGCTTTTCACTGGCATTAGGTTTTGTGTTGGGTGGAATAGTATCACCACCGGATGCGGTAAGTGCCGGAGCCATTTTAAAATTTGTAAAAGTTCCTAAAAATCTATCTACTGTTCTCGAGGGTGAAAGTTTGTTCAATGATGCCTCCTCACTAATCATCTTCAGGTTTGCAATGTTGGCGGTGGCTACAGGGCAGTTTATATGGCAGGATGCAGCCATTAGCTTTGGATGGATGGTTTTCGGAGGGTTGGGAATAGGAGTTGTATTGGCTTTTGTATTTCTTGAAATTGAAAAGATATTCCCTACTGATGTCAATATGGATGCTATACTAAGTCTGGTTGCTCCCTATGTGATGTACATTGCTGCAGAAGAAGTTCACTCTTCAGGAGTACTTGCAGTAGTAAGTGGTGGATTATTTCTTTCCGTAAGAAGACATGAGATTTTCAGAACTTCACAATCCAGATTAAGAGGTTCCAATGTCTGGGAAAGTTTTGTATTTCTGATCAACGGAATTGTATTCTTACTCATAGGACTGGATCTGCCGGAAATTATGGTAGGTTTAAGCAAAGAAGGAATAAGTCTGTCTGATGCTGTCGGTTACGGATTGTTGATTACAGCGGTACTGATTATTGTGCGTTTGCTTTCTTCTTTTGGTGCCGTTTTCGTAACATTGATTATGAGGAATTTTATTAATGTAGCCGATAGAAACCCCGGAATGAAAGCTCCATTATTGATGGGCTGGACGGGAATGCGCGGGGTAGTTTCTCTTGCAGCAGCGTTATCTATTCCTGTAGTGATGGAAAACGGACAGCCTTTCCCACATCGTGATCTTATTCTCTTCATTACTTTCATTGTAATTCTTGCCACTTTGATTATCCAGGGACTTACCTTACCTGCTTTAATCAAAAAACTCAATTTATCTGATGCCGGAGGAGGATATTTGTCTGAGGAAGAATCTGAACATTTCTTAAGAAGAGAAATGCGCAAGGTAGCCTTCAGGTATCTGGATGAAAATTATAAAGAAAGAAGAAGCGAAAATGAATATTTTAGCAAACTGATGGACCGCTGGGAACAGGAAGATAAAGAAGACTCTATTCATAAGCTATCTGAAGAAGCGAAAGCCATTTATTTTGAAACCCTTGAACAGCAAAGAATCTGGCTTCGGGAAGAAAACAGACGCAACCCGAATATTGACGAAGAATATATAAGACATTATCTAACAAGACTGGACCTTGAAGAAGAAAGGCTCAGAATGTAAAAAATAAGGGAATGAATTTAAAAAAGCAGCTCGGGCAGTTTCCCGATGAAAAAAGAAAAGAATATTTCAATACACTTCCCAATTATCTTAATGGGAGGTTTCAGAATATATTGACAACACCTTCCTTATTAGAAGGAGAAAGCATGACCAAAGTACTTTTCCACACCCTATGTAAAGTGGAAAATACTTCACCCAAAACTGCACTTCCATTTGTAGTAACGGATCTAGAGAACCTTCAACCCGAAGAAAATGTTTTGATATGGTTCGGGCACAGTTCCTATTTCATACAGGTAGATGGTAAAAAATTTCTGATAGATCCCGTTTTCAGTGGAAATGCTTCCCCAATGCCGGGTTCCATAAAAGCTTTTCAGGGAGCTGATTATTACAAGCCGGAACATATGCCGGATATTGACTTTCTGCTTATTTCCCATGACCATTGGGATCATCTCGATTATACAACCGTTCAGGATTTAAAAGATAAAGTAGGAAAAGTCATTTGTGGTTTGGGTACGGGCCAGCATTTTGAATACTGGGGCTGGAGTTTTGACAAAATCATCGAAAAAAACTGGTGGGAAAGCATAGACATTGCAGAAGGTTTCAGAATCACGCTCACTCCGGCAAGACACTTTTCCGGAAGATTGCTGAACCGTAATATTTCACTCTGGACTTCTTTTGTTTTAAAAACACCTACGAAAAAATTGTTTTTGGGTGGTGACAGCGGTTATGGAAATCATTTTACAGAAATTGGAGACAAATACGGACCGTTTGATCTGGCCATCATGGAAAACGGACAGTACAACGAAAAGTGGCCGTATATTCACACGTTGCCGGATCAGCTTATCACAGAAATTAAAGAATTGAAAGCTAAA
The DNA here is from genome assembly GCF_019317325.1 of Chryseobacterium sp. D764. Lineage (NCBI taxonomy): Bacteria > Pseudomonadati > Bacteroidota > Flavobacteriia > Flavobacteriales > Weeksellaceae > Chryseobacterium > Chryseobacterium sp. D764. The sequence continues at coordinate 4,097,837 of NZ_CP079219.1, forward strand.
AACTTCATTCCTGTCCATAATTCCAAATTCAAGCTGGCACAGCACATTTGGTATGAACCTTTGGAACTGGCCTCAAAACATGCAGAAGAAAATAATATACCGATTACGCTTCCTATGATCGGAGAAAAAGTAAATTTAGATCAGTTGGGAACAATCTCCTGGAAAAAATGGTGGGAAGATTATATGTAATATTCTTTCTCATTTTAAAATAAAAAACCTGCCCATTACTGAGCAGGTTTCTTCCTTCTTATCAAAAAAATAATCACTACAAAGGCTCCTTATGGTTGACCTTAGTATGAATAATATCGTAAAATACAGATGGATTAGCTACATCTGGGGTAATTCTGTACGTAAATGTAGTTTCATTCAGAAGCAGAATATCCACAACACGGGTAAAAGTAGGTGTGGTAAGCGTTCTCTTCTTCCCATCCGGAGAAATAGACCATGTACCTTCAGATCTCAATACATCATTTAATCCGAAAATTTTAAAAGTTCCGTTAGCTTTGAAGTAAGAATATCCTACATATCCGGCAACACTGGCATCATTTAATGCAACATTATTTCCGCTTTTATCCTTAGCACCAGTCGTTTCCCATGGTGTGGAAGCTAATGTAAGCTGTCCATTAGTTGGTTCTGCATGAGAAGTTCTCGTATGGATGATGTCATAATATACAGACGGATCGCTGGAGTTAGGACGGATTCTGTACGTAAATTCATTTCTGTTTAAAACAAGAATTTCAACATCACGGGTGAAAATAGTCGTCCCATCCGGGTTCAATGCGGCAATAGTTCTTGTCTTTCCCTGTGCATCTACAGACCATGTTCCCATTGATCTCAGCACATCCGTAAGATTGTAAATAGCAAACTTTCCGTCTGCTTTGAAATAAGCAAAACCTACATATCCGGCAACACTGGCATCTGTAAGTGCTATACTATTTCCACTTTTATCCTTAGCTCCGGTAGTTTCCCATGGAGTAGATGATAGTATCTGTGAGGGAGTCTGCTGTTCAATAATAATCTCATTATCATCACTTGAACATGCAGTGAAAGATACTGATAACAGCACAGCTGCAGACAGATAACATAATTTTTTCAGTGTATTCATAAGGGTATTTTTTAAGTCTTTGCAAACTTATTCCTAATAAATATCAAAACTTTGTACAAAATATCTCTTTTGTTGTAGAAAACATAACAGATCAGGAAATAGAATGAAAGAAAGTGGTATTCACATGTATTTCTATTTAATAATCTCCATATTGATGTCAAAATAGGACTTTTGAATCGGCATAATTTCCCTCTTTTGGAGGGGTGGCGAAAATTCGAAGAATTTTGACGGGGTGGTTTTAATATCCCGAATAAAAATATATTTCTTACCATAAAAATTCATCAAAAATTCTATTTTTGAGTATGAGTAACAGAAACCGCGGAAAAAATACGGGCGATGATCCCCTGTTCGGTTCAGAGAAGCAGATCCGTAAACTGAAATTGGCTGTTGAGGATATGCGGTATCTTCTCACCAGAGAGTACCCGGAAAAAGCAGCTTCTGAACTGGTTGGAAACAGATATAGATTGAAAACCCGTCAGATACAAGCTTTGCGGGGAGCTTCAGCATCAGATTTACAACTTTACAACAGAAGGTTGAAACACGTGGAAGCTTTAGATTTAAAAGGAAAAACGGTTTACCTTGACGGTTTTAATGTCCTGATCCTGCTGGAAAGTCTGCTTTCCGAAGCTTATATTTTCGAAGGACTGGATGGCTGCATCCGTGATCTTTCCGGTGTTCATGGAACCTATAAAAGAGTTAATCAAACCCTGAGAGCAGTGGAATTGGTGGCTGCTTTTCACCGAAAAAATAAGATTCAGAAACTGGTATGGATTTTTGACAAACCGGTTTCCAACAGCGGAAGAATAAAACAGATTATTCTTGAATTTGCAGAACAGCATCAGCTCAATTGGGAAGGTGATCTGCAGTACAATCCCGATAAATTCCTGGCGGAAAGTTCAGAAATCGTTATTTCTTCAGATGCCTGGATTCTGGATCACTGTAAAGAATGGTTTAATTTGATTGGATATTTGATCACAGAAGAAAGCCTTTCTGTTAATCTCATCAAAACGAAGTAAATATGAATCTGTTTCAACCTTATATTTCTCTGTTTTCAGAAACATGGAAAAGCAAGTATAAAGCTATTTTAGCAGAAGAACATCTGGAAACTCTGGAGAAAAATATTCATAAGTTTAAGGAAAATATTTTAGAACTTCACCGCCCTTATTTTAATGAAGAAATAATCATTGACAGAAAAGAAAGCTTTGAAAAATTCATTGATATTCTTGAAAGTAATGATGCAGATGAGGTGAAAACAAAACTTCTGGAAGCAATTCCGTTTGAACATTGGCTGAATATTTTAGGCCAAAGATTAACCTCCGCAAGCATCCGCGATGAAAGTGCGATCCCACCTTTAAAAACAATCCTGATCAATGCTTGTCAGGAATCTTTCAATAGTGAAATTACCATTGCACAGAGAGCCTGGGAAAAACATATCGGAAGAATGGATGATGATTTCTGGGGCGAAATCAAAGGAAACAATCAGCAGAAACAGGAGAAAGTAATGATGAAAATTCATGATATCCTTGACAACAGAACCTGGTGGAATGTTTTTTTTCATTACAAACATAAACTGGTTTTTGAAATCAGGGAAAAAGAAGGCCACGGCATCCGTTGGAGCCATGGAGGAACAAAATTAATTGGGTTTCTCGAAAAATTTATCAACGAATAAATACAACATAAACATCTGTGTCATCTGCGAAATCTGTGGAAAAATAAAAACTATTTTTCATCCTCTTTTAACTGCGTAAAAACATTGCGCATTATACTTCTAGTTTTGCAGATATAAAACGGAAGCTATGAACAAATCAGATCAACAGTTTTCAGCCGAAGAATGGGAAACATGTCTCAAGGTTTTGAATGCTCTGAAGGAAGATCCTTTCATGAACCCTGATAACAAAATATTTTCAGGACTGATTACTAAGATTCATAAGAACGCCAAAAAACAAAGCCGTTATGAAAACTACTCTGAGATGAAGTTTCATGATCTGGCTGTAAATTCCAATTCTGTATTGATGCAGAAGGCTTTGGCGGGAATTTCTGCTTATTATGATAATGAAAAAGAAGAAGTACAGCTCACAAAACTTCAGATTCCGAAAAACTGCTACTGCTGTAACCAGAGCTATCAGTATGCACACTCTTTTTATTCCAGATTATGCCCTGTTTGTGCCACAGAAAACTATGAAAAACGTTTTGAAACGGCAGATCTTACAGGAAGAAACGTAATTCTGACAGGAGGAAGAGTGAAGGGAGGTTTTGCCACCGCATTGAAGATGTTGAGAAATGGGGCCAATTTGGTTTTGACAACCCGTTTTCCGGCACTGGCACTGGAATTGATGCAGCAGGAGGCAGATTATGATAACTGGAAAGACAGACTATGGATCTATGGTCTGGATTTAAGAAATCTGAAGGCGATTCAGGATTTTATAGACTTCTATAAATTTAATTTTGATACACTGGATATTCTGATCAATAATGCAGCTCAAACCATAAAATATCCTGATGAATACTATCTTCCGATTATAAAACGTGAGAAAGAAAAACTGATAGAATTTAAAGATATTCAAACCCTGATTCCTAATCAGACGGAAATTTCAAGTGAAACAGCAAAACTGGAATATGCCCATAATGAAGATACTCAGATTGCGCTTACCCGTTTTGGACAACCGGTGGATAACAGAGAAAAAACCAGCTGGAATTCTACTTTGGAGGAAGTTTCTATGTATGAACTGGTAGAGGTAAACCTCATCAATCATATAGCTCCTTATTTTCTGATCAAAGAACTGAAGCCAATGATGAAAAACTCTGCGTTTAAAGAGAAATTTATCATTAATGTTACTTCATCAGAAGGAATTTTCAGCTACGAGAATAAAACGGTTTTTCACCCGCATACCAATATGACAAAAGCAGCTTTGAATATGATGACTCTGACGTCTGCAAAAGAATTTGAAAACGATCAGATCTATATGAGTGCCGTAGACGTAGGATGGATTTCTACAGGAGCTAAGGAAAGTCTTAGAAAGAAACAGTTTGAGATGGGATACATTCCGCCGCTGGATTCAGTGGATGGTGCAGCGAGAATTCTGCATCCTGTCATAGAAGGAATAAAAGGAAATTACCTGAGTGGAGTTTTATTGAAAAATTATAAAGTTAATCCCTGGTAAAATCCATACGGAGATAATAGTAATAATGGAAAAATACATTTTGCTAAAATGAGTTGCAGGTTCGATTCCTGCTTATCTCCCAACTATTGAAACGGTAGCTCAACGGAGGAGTGTTGGCCGTCCACGTAAGAGGTTGCGGGTTCAATTCCCGTCCGTTTCACAAGAGTACACAGTTCACAAGGAGAAGCTGTACTCCCAAAGTAAATTGGAGATAATAGTTTAAATGGAAAAATAATTCCTGCACAGAATGGTTGCGTGTTCGAATCACGCTTATCTCCCTAAGAAAATAGTGTGTAATAAAAATTAAAAACAATGAACATATACATTGATATTGGCATTAATCTGACCAATAAACAGTTCTATAATGAACACGAAGAAATTATCAACCGAGCGTTGAACCATGGTGTAGAACATATGATTCTTACAGGAACCAGCGTAAGAGGAAGCAAAGAATCTGCTGAGATTGCAGAAGAATATCCGGAAATTCTATTTTCGACAGCGGGAATTCATCCTCACGATGCCCAATCGTTTAACGGCGAAAGTATCGGGGAACTCAGGAAATTATTAAAACAGGATCATGTGATTTCAGTAGGAGAGTGCGGATTGGATTTTGACCGTGATTTCTCTCCGAGACCCATTCAGGAAAAATGTTACAAAGCCCAGCTGGAACTCGCTATAGAAGTGAATAAACCCCTTTTTCTTCATGAAAGATCAGCGTTTAAAAGATTTAATGAGATCACAGATGAATATCTTTCCCAATTACCTGAAGCTGTTGTACATTGCTTTACGGGGACATTGGATGAAGCGAAGCTCTATCTGGATAAAGGATTTTATTTAGGATTCACAGGCGCAGTCAGTGATGAAAAAAGATTTAAACACCTGGAAAATGTTATAAAATATGTTCCTCTCAACAGGATGATGATTGAAACGGATGCTCCTTTTATGCTTCCGAAAAATATGCCCAGAATGCAGAACAGGCGCAATGAACCCTCTTTTTTACCTTATGTAGCACAAACGATTGCCCATCTGAAGAAGATAAGCATTTCCGAAGTCGCAGACGAGACCACAGAAACGGCCAGAAATTTTTTCAGACTATAAAAAAGAGCTCTACTGATAAAGTAAAGCTCTTTTTTTATAAGCAGAATAGTCTTTTCTTACAAACTCTTTATTGCTGATTCCAAAGCTAGTTCCATCATTGGATTCAAAGCTTTTTCTCTTTCGTCAGCAGAGATTTTTTCGTGTGTCGGAATGATATCCGTTACTGTAAGAATAGTCGCTGCATTTTTTCCTAAGTGTTGAGCATTGGCAAATAAACCGAAGGCTTCCATTTCTACTGCAGGACAGTTATATTTTGTAGCAATTTCCGGAGTCGCAGGATCTTTTCTGTAGAAAATATCACTACTGTGGATATTGATTGCTTTAGCATTTAAAGATAAATCTTTAGCTGTTTCATTGATGGTAGTAAAGATATTCCCCTGGTGAGAAAGGATTTCATCTTCAATTCCCCATGCATATTTGGCATAAGTACTTTCGCTGGCTGCTTTATCAATATTTAAAATATCAAAAAGTTTAAGATCTGTATTGTAAGCACCACAAGTCCCGATTCTGATGATCGTATCTACTTCATATTCTGTATACAGCTCAAAAGAATAGATTCCGATACTTGGGAAACCCATTCCACTGGCTCCTACAGTGATCTCTTTGCCTTTATAAAGACCTGTATAATAAAAAATTCCTCTGGTTTTGCTTACCAGTTTAGCATTTTCTAAATAATTTTCAGCAATATACTGTGCACGAAGCGGATCCCCCGGCTGCAATACTACTTTAGCAATTTCTCCTTTTTTTGCACTGATGTGAATACTCATAATGTTATTTTGAATGAGCAAAGATAATAACTTTTAGATTGTCTCCATGATTACGATAATGGAAACAATGAAGCCATCTTATATCAACAGAATATATAAGATGTTATCAATAAATACCTTAAATAATATTATATATGGAGTCTTTTATATAATTCAAAACGTAATCTGGTAAATACAAAGCAATAAAAGAATAATACGGAGCAGGTGTGGTGAAATCAGTCAGGCTAGTTTTGCAGTGATAAAACAATAAAATTTTTAGAAATGAAAATAGAGCATATTGCCATTTGGGCTAAAGATCTTGAAAAATCCAGAGCATTTTACCAGAAATATTTCGGAGCCGTTTCCAATGAAAAATACCATAATCCTGTCAAAAATTTTCAGTCTTACTTTTTAAGCTTTGAGAATGGCTGCCGTCTTGAAATCATGACCAGACCGGATATTAAAGAAAGCGAAAAATCTTATGAAGCTCAACAGTATGGAATCATTCATCTTGCATTCTCTGTGGATAGTAAACAAAAAGTAGATGAACTTACAGAAACATTGAGAAAAGATGGATATGAAGTAGCCGGAGAACCTCGTACCACCGGAGATGGATATTATGAAAGCGTAATCCTTGACCCGGAAAAAAATATCATTGAAATCGTAGCCTAATCCGTCATTGCGAGGAGCTTCAGCGACGAAGCAATCTCATATAGGTTGGAAAACGCAAAGGCAAAAGATTTTATTTCCGATAAAATTCAATACGAAGAATTGTAATTCTAATAAAGCAAATCACTGCGAAGTATCTATGCTGAAAATCTCAGATTTTCTTGCGCATTAAAACAGTATAACATTTATCATCTTTTGCGCCTTTGCGTTTTCCCACCCTTTAATTCCATATTTAACACGAATCTTCTCCTCAAAAATTTTATTCTCAACGAAATAATTTTATTTTTGTTAGATCATGGAAACCAAGTCACCGTTTTTAGACACGATCTTTTTGCTTCGTAAGGAAGAATGTATTACGCTTTTCTCAAGCTTACAGCAAATTTCCCCTCAGGAAGAGGTGGAAGCAGGAGATTATTTTGAAACAGAATTTGAAAAAGAAAGACAGGAGTTTCTATCCGACCAACTTACTTGTAACAAGGAAACTGCCGTCTGGGCCGCAAAAATTCTCTATCACAGCGCACAGCTTTATCTGATCAGAGAAAATACAGAGAAAAATATTGTAAATCTTATTCCCGCATTTAAAGGAAGCCGGGACGTTTCTTCTACCTTATCCGCAGACTTATCACTGAGGTTTCTACCACAGGTCATTGTTGCTTTAAACTCTGTAGATCCGGAAGATCCTTTGATTGCCATGCTGGAAGATATTCTGACACAGTTTCACTATTCAGGAATAGGGTACGATCTCGATCTTAAAAATGTAAATTGGAAGGAAGAATTGAAGGACAAAACTTACAGAAAATTATATCTGGAAAGAATTGTTGAGAAAAAAGATTATAAACTGGCGGAAATTCCGTTCATTAATAAACTAATAACTGCCGAATTCGGAATATACAAAGATGCATTCTGGCGGGAACTAAAAACGATAACCGAAGACCACAATGAAAACGTATGAGAAAGTATTTGAATTTTTAACTGACCCCACAAAAGAAACCTTCCTGAAGTGCCGTGAACTGGTGATCAATGATCCTGAATATGATCCTTATTCCGAAGATATTGAAAACATCCAGAATTTACTCAATGAAGGAAAATTTGAAGAGGTTATACCATATGTAAATGTCAATATTCTATTAAGTCCGAGAGCACATATTTATAAATGTTTTGCGTACAAGGAACTGGGCGATGAAAAAGGAAAGAATATTGAAATGACAATCGCTCAGATTATTTTTGAATGTCTTGAAAAAACAGGAGACGGAACTAAAGATTCTCCCTATATTATTACAAGAATTTCGGATGAAAGAGATTTGATCAGACATCATCTCAATAAACAGGATGTATCACAAAATCTGGTCAAGGATGGAGATAAGATCATGGATGCGCTAACACTCGATGATGGAACTCTATTATACTTTGACATCAAAGATCCTTATCAGAGACTTGCTTTTTCATTCAGTAAAAGAAATGAACAGGCGGAAAGTAAAGATGAAGAGAAACCTCAAAAGAAAAAATGGTGGAAATTTTAATTTTTTAAATCAATGAATCAGAATATAAATCAGCTCAATACAGTTCTTAACTACGTAAAAGAAACTTTTGTAGGCAAAAATGATGTCGTAGATCTGTTGGGAATATGCCTTTTGGCAAGAGAAAATGCCTTTTTGTACGGTCCTCCGGGAACAGCAAAATCAGCTATTGTCAGAACATTGGCAAAAACAGTGAAAGACGGGAAAAACTTTGAATATTTATTAACCCGCTTTACAGAACCAAACGAAATCTTCGGCCCTTTTGATATCAGAAAACTGAAAGAAGGAGAACTTCTAACCAATACAGAAGGAATGATGCCAGAAGCTTCCATGGTCTTCCTGGATGAGATTTTTAATGCGAACTCTGCTATTCTGAATTCCCTTTTGATGGCACTTAACGAGAAGATTTTTAAAAGAGGAAAAGAAACAAAACACTTACCTGCACTGATGTTTGTAGGAGCAAGTAACGTTCTTCCGGAAGATGAAGCATTGAATGCATTATTTGACCGTTTTCTGGTAAGAATTAATGTAGATTATGTAAATCCTGAACTATTACAACAGGTACTTTTAGCCGGAAGAAAACTGGAAAACCAAGAAGAAACTGAAGTTCCCGAGATTTATGCCGATGAGATCAGGCAGCTCCAGAGCCTATGCCGGACAATAGACCTTAAACCCATTTATGAAGTATATCTGAATACCATTATGAGTCTTAGAAATACAGGAATTGCTATTTCAGACCGTAGAGCCGTAAAGCTTCAGAACCTGATTGCCGCAAGTGCCCTGATCTGCGGAAGAAAAGAAGCGGTGCTTTCTGACCTTTGGGTGTTGAAGCATATCTGGGATACAGAAGAACAGATTGAAATTCTGGAAGGAATTATCAACAGAACCATAGAAAAAGACGAGCACCCAGATTCCCATCCACAGGCTATGCACAACAAAACACCCAATCCTGAGGAAGTCATGAAAGATGTGACAATTCTTGTAGAAAAATGGAATGGCGGAATGCTGAGCTTTGAAGAACAGAATGTAATAAAAGATAAACTGAGATATCTGCAGACCCGTTGCGACTGGATCAGAAATCCGGAACAGAAACAGTATATCCAGCAAGAAATTGAAAGCTTATGGCAGAAAATCCTTCAAAGCGTTTAAAAGAATTCTGGGCAGAACTTCCCCGTGCTGATGAAGACTTTCTGGGCTCTATCAGAGACTGGAAAAATGTTCAGATCGCAGTGGATGAAGAAACAATCTGGCTGAAAGGCTTTACTGACGAACAGGTAGAAGCTCCGGAAATACAACAGTTACCGGACTTTATCCTGTATGAACTTCGGGAGGGTCTTTTATTCAGGAAAGAGGCTTTGGTTCCAAGTAAAAAAATGAGGACAGCATTGCTTTGGATACCTATAGACAAGGCATTGCAGCTTACTTTTCCGCCTTCCAATCAAAACTATTTTGGAATTCATGAACAGGTTCAGGTAAGAGTAAAAGAAAGCAATGAAGAGCAGCCGGTGATTGCTTTACTGAGTAATATTACTGATATTAAAGAAAGTATCGCTGCATTACCTAGGTTTAAACTAGAAAAAATAAAATGGACTATTTTAGGAGATAAAGCCCTGTTTATAGGGATTCCATTATTAAGCTTTCCCGGAAAAACATATTGGACAAAAGACAGGCATTTATTGCCGGCCGGGTTGGATTTTGAATTTAAAAACCTAAGCACACTTTTACAGCAGAAATATAATAAAGATCTGGAAGGATGGTTACTTTGGGATGAAAATGGAAATTACCTTTTAATAAAAGAAATAGATTTCCGCCCATTGTCCGTAAGCTCATTCCGTCTTACAGAAAAATCAAAAGAATGGAATTAAAGGCCTATTTCCAGTCCTACGAAAATTACTTTTGGGAATGGAAAACTGATGAAGATGTTCCTGGTGATTCCGGGTATCATGACAACAATCTCCTCTCGGTACCGGGAGTGGGAGCGATAGCGTACAGGCCCTATGTGATGGAGATTCTCAAAGAACTTCAACCACAGGGATGGCCTCCGTTTGGAGCCCTGCTTATGGTTTTATATGCGATGCAGGATGGTTATATTGATTTTGCCGGCCCTTTGAGACGCACCGCTGAGTTTTACAGCATTGGAAATTTTGATTTCAATGCAGAAAAAGAAATTCAATTTCTTGAAAAAATACAATCACTTCCTAATGTTTATAAGCAGAAGCAAAACAGAATTGTATTGCTGCAGACTTTATTCAGCAATGGCCACAACAGAATATCTTCAGTAAATGCTGAAGCAAATATAAGAATCTATTATAAGCGGCCGCATGAGCTTGTTTCCAGTGCAGAAAAACAACATGCTGGTCCCTCTGTTTTAAACAAAGATTTAAGCGCATTGAATCTGAACGAAAAGTTTCCTACAGTACAATCCATCATTGATGCGATGAAGGGACTGGTTGAAGAACCTGAACTGGATGATGAGGTCATAAAAGAAGAAACAACGACGGATACTGATAAAGATTTTATCAAAGAATTAATTGAAGAACCAAAGACATTTCAGGTAGGAAGTCTCATCAAAAGAATATGGAGTGGTCTGAAAATTCCGATGCGCCACCTTTCTCCCGGAGAACAGCCTATCGGAGGAATTTCTGATATGACCAACAAAGGTGATTTTCACAGGATGCTTCTTTCTGAGTTTGCCAATGAAGATGATATATTCATGAATCGGGTAGCCAATAATGAAGCTCTTTACATTCAAAGAGAGATTCCGCCTGAAGAAAATATTTTTGAAAGAATTATCCTGATAGATACTTCCCTCAGAAACTGGGGAACTCCAAAAGTTTTGGCTTTTGCCTCTGCAATTGCTGTTATCAAACATCCGAAAGCCCATTCTGAATGTAAAGTTTTTGCTTTAGGACAGTCAGGAGTTCCGATTGCGCTTAACAAAGTGGAAGAAGTGGTGGAAAACCTCAATCAGGTAAGTCCGGTTTTGGAAGTGTCAGAAGCATTGGAAAGTTTTTTTAACCAGGAACATACTGAAAAAGATATTGAAGTTTTCTTCATTACCCATCAGGAGAATATGGAGGATGAAAAAGTTCAGCGAGTAGTTCTTCAGAATAGAGACAGACTAAAGTTTCTGGTGACTACAACATCAGATGGGGAAATTAATTTTTATAAACATCATAAAGGAGCCAGAAAACATATTCAGAAAATAAAACTTCCATTGCAGGAACTATGGGCCAATCCGCCACAGCAAAAACGGTCTGTTCAGAACTTCAATGGAAAGAAAACCGATCTTCCACAAAATTATCCGATTTTATTCCCAACCCCTGTTAATAAGATCGCTAAGTTTTTATATGAAGGAGAATTTTTTATTTTGAGTTCAAAAAAGCAATTATTGAAGACTTATCTTTCTGATAATTATTACGACAAACATTCCTATGATTACTATAAAACACATCATGGCTGTGAAGTGTTGTTTGATAATATTTCCATAAAACCAAAAGGACAGTTTGCCCTTGCAAAAGACAAACAGCAGCACTTTATTCTGTGCCAGTATCAGTCTGATCAAAAATTAATATCAAAGCTTAATCTGAATACAAGAGAATATTCTGAGCAGAATCTTACAGGAATGAATATTCCGGAGTCCTACAAACTGATTTATTTTGGGCGGAGTTTTTATCTGCATCACCCGGACAATTCTACCCACTATAAAATAAACAGAGATGGAAATATTTCTGTGGAACCTATTACCGGAAAAGATAAAGAATTTGAAAAAAATAATATAAAGGCCGAAGCGGAAGTTGCCAAACTGAAGGGAAGCGGATTGAAGATTATCAATAATTTCAACAAAATAGGAATCAATCAATATGAAAATCTGGTTATTTCCGGACATGAATTGTACAGTGCTTCAGAAAACACACTGGATTTTTCCAAAAATAAGTACGAGATTAAAATTTTTGCTGAGCAGAATAAAAATAAATTTACATTCCCCGACGGAAGCGAAATTATTACAGATTCACGGGGAATGCTGACTTTCCGGAGCAGCAATAAGAGTATTGAAGAATTTTTCCTTCCTTCCACATCTCATGGATTCCTCTCTTTGGCAACCTATACTGAATTTGGCGGATCAGAATATTATCTTCCGGAACATGCCCTGTTGAAAGTAAGAACAATGGACGATATGTGCGACAGGTTTTTGAAACCGTTTATAGAACAGATTTTGGATTATGGAGCTTAGAATAAAACCTTTCCCGAAAAATAATTATCCCAAAACGGGGCTTTTGATCAGAGGCTCTTCACCTGTGGTATGGCTTCAGGAAATGGAAATGCTTGGAATTAATGTAAACCAGATAAGATCTTATGCAATTCCTGCAGACAATCCCAATGTACTGTATGGTTGTTTCCTTGTTTTTACTGACAATGCTCCGCAGGAAATAGGCAGAAATGCTTACTTTCAGTGTGTAGATAACAGGCTTTTCATTCCTGAAAATACTACTTTTTATCCCAAAATAAATCCGGAAGACTGGGCGCAGCTTGATTCCCGTTTTCTGATTATGCATCCCGAATTCGGCCTGGTAAAACTATCTGAGGAAATCGACTGGATTTCATTAATTCAACAGCCCGGTATTATAGACGAAAGCATCAGAAAACCACTGAACGGAGTTTCAATTCCTCAAAAAATAGAAAGCTATACCGTTGAAATTGATGACGAAAAAGTGATGGAAGCATTACAGCCAAAGCAAACCGAAGAAGAATGGATGAATAACCTTCCGTTTGACCTTAAAAAAGTAATGGCCGGGAATAAAAAAGAAATAGAAAAGTACTTACAATACATTGAAAAATATCCTGAAAGAGCAGTAGATCTAGGCGTTTCTCTGGATGTTATGGGAACTTCCAGAGGAGATGGCTTTGGCAAATTTACCTGGCTGGAAGGATTATTTGGCGGAGGTTCCGGAGGTAAAACCGACAGTGCAAGAACAAGAAATTTACGCAGAATTTTCTGGGCAGTAATTATCGTGGCTATCGTCTTAAAGATTGCGTTGCCTTCAGATAAAAATAATCCCGATCAGGAAGAAAATACAGCCTCTTCCGGGAAAATTGCAAACAACGCTGTAAAAGCACCTTCTGATATGATTGCTTTCCAGTCCGGAATTTCTGAAATTGATCTGAAGATAGATTCTATATATCATCAGGAGAGAAAAGAATTGTCCAAAGAACTTATTCATGCCGGGATCATAGAATCCAAAACAAAAGAAGACAAGGAGAATTATAAAAAAGCTGGCGGAAGAGAGGTCAGTGAAATAGGAAGAGACATTGGAAAGCTTGTGAATAAAGAAAAACAAAGCAGAGATTCTCTTAAAACCATTTATACCCAAAAGATTACAAAACATCTTGAACAAAATACAGAAAAACTGAAACGTAAAATTTCAGATTCTCTAAAACAGTATACCAAAGGAAAACCTGTAAACGGAGAAGTCGTAAAATTCCTTCTGAAAAAGAGAAAAGCTTTGATGGCTGATTCCTTGGGAAAACTTTACGGTACATTTGATATTGTAGACCCTTCTTCTGCTTCCATTGACAAATCAAAAGTGAAAGCAGTGGGAACGGAAGGAACTCCATTGGAGAATAAAGCCCCGGTTTCAGATATTATGTATATGGTGATCCTGATGATTGCAGGAGTAGGTTTGTATTTGTTTTTATTTAAAAATAAATCATTAAATCTTGGTGGTGATAATGTGCCTGTATGGGTAAAATTTATTTTAATAGCAATCCTTGTGGTGATGCTGGTGTACTTATTTTATCCATTAGTAAAAATGTTTGGCTACAATTGGTTTGTATGGGTTCTCGTAATCTGTGTGATGCTTCTCCTTTATCGATTGTTCAGAGATGATAAAACCATTTTAAAATCCGATGATGATGAATAAACAGAAATTTATAGACAAATTTATGGCAGCATTCCTATTGCTGGCTATATTTAAGGTCATCGGAATCGTTGCCCAGTTATTTCATGAAAGCTTTTGGAGTGTAGTCGGAACATTGGCTATTTTCTTAATTGTAGCCGTTATTATCCTTCTCGTGATCACTTCTTTAAAAGATAAAGAACAAAACAACAGAAATTCAGCAGGAAGAAAAGGTGGAGGAAGCAGCAGTTTCTATCTGGAAAATTCACTTTTTGACAGAATACGAAGCAAATACGAAGAACTCGCTGAAAAATATATTGCTGAAAACGATTATAAAAAAGCAGCCAGAGTCTATATGAATCTGCTGCAGGATAATTACAGAGGTGCAAAAACACTGGAAAATGGTGGATTCTACAATGAAGCAGCCGTAGTCTATCTTAAAAAGCTGAACAACAAATCCGATGCTGCAGCCTGCTATGAAAAAGCAAAGCAATACAAAAAAGCCATTGACCTCTATAAAGAAATGGAGCAGAAAGAAAAAGTAGGCGATCTCTATAAAGAGATCAATGATCTTAAAAATGCCCACAACTATTATCAGATGGTTGCAGATGACTATACCGTCAATAATCAAATGGTGAAAGCTTCTTTGGTATACCGCAAAAAAATGGAGAAAACGGAAGAAGCACAAAAAGTACTGCTGAAAGGTTGGGAAGAAGATAAAGATGCATTCAATTGTTTGAATAACTACTTTGCCAATATTTTTGATGTTAAAAAATTGGAATCTGAAATTCAGCATTTATATCAGAAAACTCCGGCTCACAAAAAGATCACTTATCTGGAGGCTCTGAAATATGAATTCAAAAAAGATCCCAAATTGCATACAGCAACCAGAAACATAGCCTATGAAATAATTGCAGAGAAAGTAGCCACGCGTTCAGAAATTGTCAATGAACTGAAATACTTTAATCCCGATGATGAAGTGATTCTGAAAGATATTTCAAGATTCAAGACAGGAAGAAATAAAATGTTTAGAAATTAAAGAAAAGATATAGAAGTCGCTTCATCAAATCAATTTTAATTGATCTCTCCTAGTTCCTTTAAAATAATCATTTAAAGGAATAAAAACTTTGCGGTTAAATAGATATCAACCCCTGGTTTTATTCCCCATCCTTGTGACAATTACAAAATAATACCAAAAAAGATTTATCTTTGCCCCAGAAAATTATGACAATACAAAGAGCACATATCAATGCAGAACTATGCGAAAGTCCTTCTATAAAAGGGTTATTCGGGTATGATGAGATGATATGGAATGAGGCGAAATGTGCTGACTTTGGAAATTATTTACTGTAAACTTGTAAAAAATTAATCAAAATACAACAGAAACGCCTCGGAAAACCGAGGCGTTTTTTGTTTTTTAGGTCAGAAATTATTTAGAATGAAAAAAAATAACTATAAACATGAAAAATTTTTAATAAACAATGAAACTTTAATACGATAAAATAGAGTGATAAGCAACCCGGTGAGAGACAGTCATTTAGGTAATTAAGATATCTGCAAAATATTGCGGACAGAAATTCTCTATTCTGAAAATTAAGTATAATCAATTGATTATCAATAATTTAAATCAAAAATTTATTTGCAGATTCCAAAAAATCATATTTACTTTGCAACCGAAAATTGAAAGCAACAGGTTTTCAGGATTCAATTAAAAATAATTTAAAACAAACAAAATAAAATGAAACAGTTACACAACATATTCAATCAATATTCAAGACTATTCGGACAGGATCCGGCAGGTGTTGCATGTATTCTTGAAAGTGGAATTGTGGATAAAAGGTGCTTATATACGTGGGTCAGCTAATGATCTCTTACGTTAAAATATATGAAGCGCCTCCCGAAAAGAGGCGCTTTTTTTTATGGTTTCTTTAGCTTATTTGGTAAAGCGCCGGTCTGTGGAACCGGAGAACAGGGTTCGATCCCCGGAGATACCCAAAATATAAAATCCCATGGCTCAAATGGTTAGAGCATCGACCTGATACGTCGAAGGTTGAAGGTTCGATTCCTTCTGGGATTACAAAAATGTGATTTGTGAAATTAAAAATTGACAAGCGAAGCGAATTGAAAATTGACTATTCACAAAATTAAAACAATCTCATAGCTCAAATGGTTAGAGCACCGGTCTTTTAAACCGGGGGTTGAAAGTTCAAATCTTTCTGGGATTACTATAAAGGTTCCGTAGCTCAACCGGATAGAGCATGGGTTTTCTAAACCCAGGGTTAGAGGTTCGAAATACAAAGTATTCGTGAATGCTATAAAGTAAAGTATGAAATTCATGAACAATCCTCTCGGAATCACAAAAAGGTCTATTGAGGTAATGGCTAACCTGCCCGACTGTCTCTTGGGCACTGCGAGTTCGATTCTCGCATAGACCGCAAAGATTCATAAAAGATTTCGGTTCCGACTGTCTCTCGGAAAAGAATTTTAAAGTGAATCTGCAAAACTGGAAAGATAACGGTGGTTGTTTACCCGTCTTGGACGCGGGAGGTCGCAAGTTCGAATCTTGCTTTCCAGACAATTTGTTCCATTAGCATAGTGGTAAGTGCATTCGGCTTTCTACCGAACGACAAGGGTTCGATCCCCTTATGGAATACAAATGATTTCGTAGCTCAAGTGGTTAGAGTATCGGTCTGATACACCGAAGGTTGAAGGTTCGAGTCCTTCCGGAATTACAATGATTTTGTAGCTCAATGGTAGAGCACCGGCCTGTTAAACCGGAAGTTGAAAGTTCGAATCTTTCCAAAATCGCAGGTAACTAATTGTTAATTGTTTCAGGAGAAAAAGTAAAAGTTTGTCGAGAGCAGAAGATCTTTACGCCAAACACAGAAAATACTGACAAACTTTTTCTGATCTCTCCAAAGACAGTTAGAATTGAAGATATCATTTATAAATTTTTAGGTAAAAATAAAGTTTGTCGAGCGCAGAAGTTCTTATATCAAACAAATTAAGACAGACTTTATTTTTTAATCTGATGGTTCGCCGAAGTGGAAGAGTCGGGGCGGTCTGCAAAACCGTTGTGTAAACTGAGTGGGTTTGAATCCCATAACCATCTCAATAAACTAAAATGAGATTAGTTCAGGAGAAAAAATAAAAGTTTGTCGAGCATAGACGATCTTATATCAAACAAAAAAATAATGACAAACTTTATTTACTCCACATAGAATTAATTACTCATGAAATCAGGAAGTACGCCGAAGTTGGAGAGTCGGGGCAGACTGTAAATCTGTTGCTTCATTGCTGAGTAGGTTCGAATCCTACTACTTCTACCAGCCACTGATAATGTAATGGCAGCATGCAGGAAATGTACTCTTGTTGTTTAGGTTCGATTCCTGGTCAGTGGGGTTAAGCTCTATTCGTCTAACGGTGAGGACGCCTGCCTTTCGAGCAGAAAATAAGGGTTCGATTCCCTTATAGAGTACTGGATGTGAATAGCTGGTCAATATTGAATCGATATAATACCATGAAAGTTCAGATTTTTTTAAAAATTGGCCAGTTACCATTCACAAAAAAAATGAAGAAAAGAGAAAAGGTCTGTCAAGAGCAGAAGATCTTTAGTCAATAAAAATAGACAGCCTTTTACTTTTAAAAAAAACAAAATACATTAGGAAATGAGAAAGGTTTGTCAGGCGCAGAAGATCTTTACAAATACTAGCAGGCATAATTTATAAACAGACAGAGCTTTCTCAAACCTAAACACAATATGATAAGCAATGAATAGTGAGCAATAAGTAATAAGCTGTACAAAAATTACTCATTATATATAAATGCCGCGGGAATGGTGGAATGGCAGACACTCTTGACTTAGGATCAAGCTTTTGGGGGTTCGAATCCCTCTTCCCGTACCAAAAAATAATAAGCAATGATACCGGGTGAAAATTACTGATTACCAATTACTCATCACTTATTGTAATCCGGAAGAGTGGTGTAGAAGGTCTGCACGTTAGTCTGAAAAACTAGAGGTACAGGTTCAATTCCTGTCTGTTCCACAAAAACATGAATGATAAGTAATGAGCAATGAGTAATCATTGATACCTGACTAGTTTCTGGCATTACTCATTACCAATTACTTATTACTCATTAATTTAAATACTGATTCATAGTGTAATAGGCAGCACACAAGATTTTGATTCTTGGAGTTTAGGTTCGAGTCCTGATGAATTAACAACGTTTACTCTGATAGTGTAATGGCAGCATCTCAGTCTCCAAAACTGATGGTATCGGTTCGAGTCCGGTTCGGAGTGCAAAAAATAGAAATTAGAAACTAGAAGTTAGAAATTATGACAGCTAGTGATCATTTATCAATTATCAACAATCATTTATGAATTAAAACATGTAGAAAAAATGGAAACGCAACAACAAACATGGCAGAATATGAACGGAAAATTTTTCCACAACTCTATCACACAGCTGGTAGAAGAAGCCATCATCCGCGAACAGGCAAACGGACACCGTCTGAAAGTATGTGTAGGATCAGACTCTCATGTGTACGGAGATGCCATCAGTTATGCTACGGCAGTAGTATTTATTCGTGAAGGAAAAGGAGCGTTTACCTTTATCAGAAAAGAAAGAGAAATACAGAATATCAGTATCAAGGAGCGAATGCTGAATGAGGTCAACAAATCCGTTGAAATTGCATACGCGATCTGTTCTGTGTTGGATACTTATGGTGTGGAAATGGAGGTACACGCAGACATTAATACCGACCCCGATTTTAAATCCAATGTCGCATTAAAAGATGCAATGGGATACATTCTGGGAATGGGATATGTGTTTAAAGCGAAACCTTTTGCCTTCGCAAGTTCCAATTGTGCTGATATGATGGTTTAAACAGATAAGAAGTCAGAAGCTGGAAGTTTTTAGCATTATAATATTTAAGTATCAAGCTTCTAATAAATTAACGAAACAATGGAAATGACAAAAAGATTATTATTTCTGGATGATATAAGATATCCGGTTGAGGCATATCATTATACCAAACAGGAGATTTTCATCAGAAGTGACTGGCATATCGTTCGGAATTACGAACAGTTTGTCAACAGGATTTTGGAAAAAGGACTTCCGGAAATGATTTCTTTTGACCATGACTTGGCAGATGAACACTATTTGGAGCCGAATTCTCAGGAATTTGTCGAAAAAACAGGATATGACTGCGCCAAATGGCTGATAGAATATTGTATGGATAATTATCTTGATCTTCCAAAATTCTATTGTCATTCTATGAATCCTGTAGGAAAGGAAAATATTCTTAGCCTTTTAAAAAACTTTAAAAAACTGTAATGGACATTTTTAGATTTATTCAAGATATAAAAACTCATCTGAAACTCACATTTGATGACGTGGACAGATGGTTTAAAAAAGATAAAAAAACGTTGAATTATCAACCTTCAAACGGAGGTTGGACGATTCAACAGATTTTAGAACATATTTATCTTACGAATTTTTACTTGTTAATCCTTATTGAAAAAGGTTTCAAGAAAGCAATGAAAAATTCTTTGAATCTTGACCTTGAATCTGAAATTAAAAACTACAGTTTCAATAAGGAAAACTTTGACACGGTAGGCGAACATGGCGCTTTTGAATGGATAAGACCGGAACATATGGAACCGAAAGGAGAAATGAATCTGGATGAAATCAGAAGTCTGATTACTCAGCAATATCTTCAGTGTTTACAATATCTGGAAGTAATGGAAAATGGTGAAGGTTTCTTGTATAAAACAACAATGACGGTGAATGAACTGGGGAAAATTAATGTATATGAATATATTTATTTTCTGTCACTTCATGCCCAAAGGCATATTACCCAGATGAAAAAAAACGAATCAGAAACGATTAAAAACTAAAACAAAATGATTTTCAAAACATATAACTCTATAGAAAATGCTTACCAGGCCCGCGTGATCGAACAGATCAGAATGCAGGGTTTTGGGGATGAGGTTTTCATAGTACAGGAAAAAGTTCACGGAGCTAATTTCTCTTTCTTTACCGATGGAAAGGAAATTAAAATTGCGAAGAGAACTGCTTTCATCGAAAAAGATGAGAAATTTTTCAATGCACATCAGATGTTGGAACGCTATAAAAAAAATGTAATAGAAGTGTTTCAAAAAGTGAAAACGATTTACCCGGATGTAGAAACTGTAGTGATCTACGGTGAATTGTTCGGTGGCGGCTACAAACATAATGAAGTGGAACCCGTAAAAGATACTGTGAAGGTACAGAAAGGTATTGAATATGCCCCTCACAACGAATTTTACGCTTTCGATATCAAGTTGAATGGAATTACCTATTTGGATACAGACGTTGTCAATCAGATTTTTGAGGAGACAGGATTTTTCTATGCTAAAATCTTGTTCCAGGGAACTCTTGAGGACGCTTTGAAATTCCCCAATGTTTTCAATTCAAAAATTCCAGCTTGGCTGGGACTTCCTGAATTGGAGAACAATATGTGTGAAGGTACCATTGTAAAAACTTTGAAAACCAAATACTTTGGAAACGGTGCAAGAATTATTCTGAAAAATAAGAATGAAAAGTGGGTCGAAAAGTCCAAAATGGTTAAAAAAGAAGGTAAAACTGTTCAGAAACAGGTTCATTTCAGTGATAAAGCTCAGGAGATCTGGGAAGAAATCCAAAAATATGCTACAGCCAACAGATTAAATAATGTGGTAAGCAAAATCGGCGAATTCCAACCTAAAATGATAGGAAAGGTAATTGGTCTTTTTTCACAGGATATTTTAGAGGATTTCCAAAAAGACTTTCCGGCAGCTTTCACAGCTATTGAAAAAGACGAGCAGAAAAGGATCAATAAAAAATTGAATTCTTTAGCAATTGATTTTATAAAAGAAGAGTTGATGACTCTTAAAGTGTAGTTTCGGTAATTTTTTACCGAAACTTTTTTATGTGTAAACTTAACCATCAAAATAAGATAAGTATCAAAAATCTTTGATTTTTACTAAGCAGCTAGTTTGTCATTCCGATAGGAATCTCGATAGATAAAAATAGAGGTTAGATTCTTTCAGAATGACAGGCGTTATGGATATTTTTTATGGTTCAAAAAAAGAAAAAACTATGTTACAGGCAGAAATAAAAAGTCTTTTAAAAGAAGACATCAGTATATTGATCAAAGTCCCTAACTCAGGAAAGTACTATTTGTGTGATTGTGGAGAAGCGAGTTTATTGACTGTGAAAGAGGTACAGTCTACATCAGCCATCTTCATCAGTCATACCCATATTGATCATTTTTCAAATTTCGATGGAATTTTCAGGTATCAGATCGGAAGTGGAGAAAAAGTGGTGATCAGTGGACCAAAAAATATTCATCAGCAGGTTGAAGCAAGGTTAAAATCTTACACCTGGAATTTGATCGATGAAAAGGCAATTGCATATGAAATTCGTGAGATTGTTTCAAAAGATGAAATTAATATCTACGCCCTTCATCCGCCACATTGGAATGTGGAACTAATTAATACCCAAGATTTCCTTTTTGAAGACGAATATGTAAACGTTGATTTTGCTATTCTGGATCACAAAACAGATTCCATCGCTTATCTGTTTAAAGAAAAAGATTCGGTAAGCTTTAATGAAAATATTTCCGGCTTTAGAAAGGGAAAGTGGATCAGCGAGTTGAAGACCGCTTTTGAAAATAATGATGGAGACAAAGAAATTGAAATTGAAGGAACTGTTTATAACGCAGCAGATCTCTTTCATTTGTTAACCCGAAATACCGGATACAAGCTTGGTGTCATCATGGATCATGCGGCAGAAGAAAACAATTACGAAAAAATAAGAACTGTATTTGGAGGAGCAGATCTCGTGTATATTGAAAGCTTTTATAAAGATACAGATCAGGAATTTGCAAAGATCAATTACCATAGTTTTGCTTCTGCATCAGGAAAAATAATGAATGAATGCCAGGTGAAAGATGCAGCCCCGATTCACTTTTCAAGAAGATATACGGAGCGTGATCAGGAAGAAATTGAAACTGCTTTTTATAAAGCATTTCGTAAGAATTAATTAAAAATATTTATTAAACAAAAACTATAAAATCCACAGATTGCATATACGTGTAATTGCCATTCTGACGAAGGAAGAATCTCTTTCAAAATGAAGATAGATTATCCACTTTTCCACAGACTCTCAGACTGTATTTGGAATGACAGTGGGAATGTTGTAGTTAAAAACAATTAAAAAAAAATGAAACCCAATATATTTTTTACAGCTGACCATCATTTTGGTCATGAAAATATTATAAAATTTTCAGAAAGACCTTTTGAATCTCTGGATCATATGAATGAAGAACTCATTAAAAGATGGAACAAAAAAATTCAACCCGGTGATACAGTCTACCATTTAGGAGATATGAGCCTTGGGAAACCAGATTTTACAAAAGAGATTTTAGATAGATTGAATGGTAATATCCATCTCATCAAAGGTAATCACGAAGGTGCTGCTCTCACATATCCCAAGCGGTTTGCTTCCATCAGAGATTATCACGAACTGAAAATTGATGAAGCAGATAACAGCAACGGAAAACAGAAAATTATTCTTTTCCACTATGCTATGCGTACCTGGAATGGCTCACACCGCGGTGTCTGGCAGTTATACGGCCATTCACACGGGACATTGCCGGATGATGAGATGGCACTCAGCTTTGACGTAGGAGTAGACTGCCACGATTTTTACCCGGTTTCCTACGAAGAAGTCAAAGAATTGATGAAAAGGAAAAAGTGGACACCACCATTTGCTCCAAGAAATTAATTACAAGTAATAAGTAATGATTTGATGGAAGGAAAAATGAAAATAATATTTCATTGCGTATTGAACAGCCTTCATCATACATTTTACTTTTTGCATTGTACATTTTACAATAACATGAAAACAACCAATGAGATCATAATTATTGATCTGGAAGCTACGTGCTGGGAAAACGACAGAATTCCCATCGGGCAGAAAGTCGATATTATAGAAATAGGGATTTGCAAATTAAACTTAACATCAAAAGCAATTTCCCAAAAACAAAGCATTTATGTAATTCCTGAAAGATCAGAAATCAACAGATTCTGTACAAAACTGACCGGAATTACTCCTCAATTGATAGAAGAAAAAGGAATTTATTTTGAAGAAGCCTGCGAAATGATCAGAGATCAATACCGTTCTGCGCCACTTACATGGGCAGGATACGGAAACTTTGATGGAGAACAGATCATAGAACAGTGTGACTGGCTTGGAATAACAAACCCTTTTTCAGAAAACTATATGAATGTGATGCATGAATTCAGAAGACATTTCAGACTGCACAAACAAATAGGGCTTTAAAAGCCTTGAGCTATCTGAATATGGACTTTGAAGGCACCCATCACAGTGGAGCAGATGATGCTTACAATACAGCCAGAATTTTAAGTAAGATTCTGTAAATAATTAGGATGGATGACTGAAGCTGGGAGCTGGAAGTAAATCACATGCTGTAAAACTTCCCTCTTCCATCCTTTAACAATTAAATTTTAAACAAGTGAAAACAACAGAAAACATATTAATAGTAGACCTTGAAGCAACATGTTGGGAAAACTACCCGCCAAGAGGTCAGGAAAGCGAGATCATCGAAATTGGGGTATGCATCATGAATGCAAAGACCGGTAAGATCTCCAAAAATGAAGGGATTTTAATAAAGCCCCAATACTCAAAAGTAAGTCCGTTCTGTACGGAACTTACTACTCTTACCCAAAATATGCTGGATGATGAAGGAATCATGCTGGATGATGCATTCGATATTCTGAGAGCAGAATATGATTCAGAAGAACTTACATGGGCGAGCTACGGAAACTACGATCTGAATATGCTTCAGAACCAGGCAAGAAGGTTCTATACAGATTATCCTATGAGTGATGACCATATCAATGTGAAAACATTATTCGGACAAACTCATCCTATCATCAGGAAAAGTGTTGGGATGAAAAGGGCTTTGGGTGAATTGGGTATGACTTTAGAAGGTACACACCACAGAGGAGTGGATGATGCCAAAAACATTGCAAAGATTCTGCATTGGTGTCTGAAGAATTATTAAATAATCTGAAGTTACAACAGATCAATTTAAAAATGAAGACTGTCTCAAAGCATGAGACAGTCTTTTTTTATTTTGTAAGTGTATAAAATTTAATGAATTACCATCCTGATTTTGATATTTTAAATAAAATTAACGTATCTGTGCAATATAATGGTTTCATCACAAGGTATTATAAATTCTAAAATTAAGACACTAAACAATGTGTAAATATCAAAGTAGAGAGTCTTTAGACACTTTTTTATTAATATATCTTTAAACAGGGAATTGTTTTTATGTTGTCAAAGTGATGGTATCAGTTGTTTTATTAACTTAATATTTTGTTAAAAAATTCACTTTAATGGGATAATTTACTGTCTGCCAGTCATTTTTTTATATTTTAGCTGATAAGAATGAATTTATGCTTATTGATGGTGTTTTTGAGATAAAAAAATTAAACTATAAAATAAAGGAAATTACTCCTTTTCTTAAAAAGCTTACACCAAAAGGTAAAAAAGAAGTTGCTGTTCTTTTAAAAAAATATAATAATAAAAAACTGAGCCGCAATACAATTTGTGTATTGGCTTCTTTGATTTGCTGCAAAGCGGGAAATGAGTACAATGACAAATCCGGATATGTTGTAATACCGGCTTATTTTGTCGACGAATTCTTTGAAAATCACCTTCTTGAAAATACCTCTTTTTTGAACAATTTATTCAATTCTTATCGTTGTGTTTATCATAATGGCCTGTTTAAAATTTTATATAAGAGACTTTGTTTTTCAGATTCTTTTTTTTCAATGAAAAGCAATGAAATTTTATCAAGTGCTGTATATCAATATAATACCAAGGAAGGAATAGCGTTTCCGGATGTTTGGATGAAGCTGAATTCATCTTCTCTGCAGATGCATTATTTATTCCTCTCTTTGGGACTGTTTAATAAATACGAAACACTCTCTGGTACGGCTTTTGAAGCCTTATTAAACAATACAGTTTCGGATGATTTTAAGAAACAGAGATTAGAAATATCAATCGGTAAAAAGGTCAGTTTTGAATGGACAATAGTAAAGATACTTACAGAAAAGTTTTTAAAACTTATCAACCTGATTACCAATCGAAATATAGCTTTCAGAAAACTGCTGATCCCCATTCTTTCAGCTGTTGAGAAATCAATT
Source organism: Chryseobacterium sp. D764 (assembly GCF_019317325.1). Lineage (NCBI taxonomy): Bacteria > Pseudomonadati > Bacteroidota > Flavobacteriia > Flavobacteriales > Weeksellaceae > Chryseobacterium > Chryseobacterium sp. D764. The sequence continues at coordinate 4,123,294 of NZ_CP079219.1, forward strand.
TTTAATGTTAAAAGCTCTCCAATTTTTGTTATGAACTGGTAAAGCAGAACCAGACCAAGACAATTATCGGACTGCTGGAAGAATGGAAAAAATGAATAACCTGAAACAAATTTATACATCAAATTAGAAGCGCATGAAAGAAAGACTTTATGAGATCCTTAATGAGGAAAAGATACATGAGATTATCCCTTTTCTAAAAGAACTTAGTATTGAAGAAAGGAAAACCCTGGTGCCCTCTATAAAGAAAATGGACAGGGAAATCAGTAAAATTGTAATGACTAAAAACTCCTACCACACGGCAGGATCTGTAAGCCAACATTCCATTATTGATATTGCTTCATTTGTCTGTATGGATAAAAAGAATTTCGGTAAAAACTACTGGAGTCTTTTCCGTAATGCAGAACAGACCGAACAGATTCTGGAGTGGGGCTGCCCAGAATGGTTTTCAGACTTTATCAATGAATCCGTAGAAGCTGAATTTACAGCGTTTAACTATAAAGATATTTTAGGATGGACAGAAAAAGGCTATGTACAGCCCAAACCGGAATTGCTGGGACATCATCTGAGTAATTATCCGGCTGAACTGGACCGTCATCCCGAAACCCTTAATACCCACTTTTGGTACTTATGTGAATATCCTTCCAAATCTTTACCTTTCCGTAAAGAATGGTTTCCTATCGTTCAGAAACTGATCACAGAAAAAAAGATTGAAAGAAAAAGATTTTTAAAAGAATGCCTTCTGGCTTCCAACAGAAATTTTAATAAAAATGTCACGGGCTGGTTTATGGATGCATTTACATCATTAAAACCAACTGAAGAAGAACTTTCTGAGCTGCAGGATGAATTGCTTGCAGGGTTGGCCTCCTCACAGTCAAAAGCTGTGAATACCATATTATCACATTTGAAAAAAATTGTGGGAGTTCCTGATTTTAAGAATGATGAGTTTTCCCATTACCTTCCGAATCTGCTGAGCTCGGAAGTAAAAACAGTGGTTGTTTCCAGTCTGGTACTGACCGAAAAAATATTTCAGAGAAAGAAAATAGATCCTGAAATGCTGGGAATGGCTCTAAGTACAGCATTTGTCAGCAAAGATGATGGCGTACAGTCAAAAGCTGCGAAAATTATCCTTAAATATATTCCGGCTTCAGAAAATATGATAGAAGCTCTTTCACACTATTCGGATAATATACTGACTAATGTACGTCCTCTTCTTATAAAATATATTGAAGAAACACAACCGGAGCTGGAGGCAATAGCTTCAGAAAAACTATCCCTGACTCCAGAAGAAAATGCGGTGAAAGTACTTGAGAACTTTGAAGACCTGATGTTTTATCTTCCTGTGGCCATGGATGATCCGTACAGTCATCATTGTGATATTGCTTTGGCTGGATTTATCCGCTTTGCCGGTGATGTAAATGCTGAGTCTGTGAAATTAATAGAACCTGTATTTTTGAAAGCCTGTAAAACAATTGCGAAATGGGAAGTTCCCTATCTGAATGTTTTACTATGCAATGCTATTATCAACTATGGTTTGGATTTACTGGAAAAATATCCGATTCAGCTTAAAAACCTGGAAAAAATTTACCATAAAACCAAAGATGAGGAAGCCGAAAGAGAATCTTACTCCAATTATCAGAAAAAATTGGGACCGATTGAAAATGTAGGAGCAGATTGCCCCGCCAGAATCGCGTTTAAAGAGCTTGCTATTTATGCGTATGAAAAAATAAAGTCAGGAGATAAAATCCCGCTATTGTTCCCGGTTACCCATGCTCCATGCTGGATTTCCCCTGTTACACTGGTGGAAAGATTAGAGAGCTATCAGAATAATAATATCGTACCTCATCATCTTGATATTCAGCTGGCATTGCAGCGTTGTGCTTTAGACAATACTTCAGAAGCTGTGATAGAAGTTGAAAAAAGATTAAAGGGAGAATATAAAGAACTGTTACTTTTCTTCTTTGGCAAAAATGCCAGACCGGAAGGAAAATTTGAACACCCTTCATGGTGGATGACTGCGGGAATTACCCGTTCGCCGGAAATTGTGTTTGAAGAATTCAGCAGTTTCGGATATGATGATATTCCTGTAGAATTCTTTTCAGGGACTTACAAATGGAAAACCATTGATAATAAGAAAAACTCATACTATCCTGTAGAGCTGAAAATTGTTCTTCCCAAATATCATCTTGTAAAAAGGAAAGATCCTTTATTCGTGGAATATTTCATTGCCGAACAGAAAGAACTTACCGAAATCCCTGCATTGATGCTGTGTTTTCCGAACACTCCGGCAAATGCTTTGGCAAAAGTAATCAAGCACTGCCTTTTCTTTTCAGGAATTGCCGAAGTTTATGAAAGAAGCCTGGTTTTGAATACTGCGAATGCGCTTTATCAGATCAAAAAACCTTTGGATGAAATCGGGTATTTGTTCTTAGGAACTATTTTCCTGGACAGCGATAAAACGATCCGTGGTACAGCAGCTGAAATTTGGCTGGAACACGTTTCTTCCCAAACGATGGATAATGCATGGTTAGGAAGAGTAATCGGTCTCCATGAAAAGCTGGAATGGGCTCCTGTTAAAAGATTGACAGATCTTATACAGCATCATATGCTGAATGTAAGTAAGAACCATAATATTGCTCTGGAAGAATTGATTTCCAATATATTGCTTCAAATGGAAACGCCGGTTACCAATCTGAAAAAGATTCTGGAAATCTACCATGAAGTATTGGCTTTGAATCACTCAGAAGCCCATAAGGAGATAATCGGGAAACTGGATAGCTGGAAAGAAAATTCAAGTCTGAAAAAAATCTGCAGTCTTCTTCTGAAAAAATAGATTATGGAGGGTACGCTTATTTACAACTACTCAGGAGTATCCTCTTTAGTAAGGAAAGATGCGCTTGAAGAACTTTTTCTCGCTAAATACAGCGAGGTACATAAAAATACCGATGCACCATGTTTTTTCTGGGGAAATGTCGGGCAGCCTTTTATTTTAGCACGCTGTCTGATTACACTTTCTAATATTGTGAAATCCAGCTTTAACCTGTCTCCGTTTCAGATGGCGCTTCTCAAAGATCCGATAGTAACAGCCGGAAATCAAAGATTGCGCTTTGAAGGTTTTTCTCACTGTGCAGGAGTCTACGCAAGAGTTGACATACTGCCTGATGGTTTGGAAGGAGAATTCCTGGAAAATGGAACTACGAATGTCGATTTTAACCAGTCTATGATAACTGCTCTGGGAAGTATCCGTCCGAATGAAAAAATTATGCTTTCCGTAGGTGAAAAAGAAGTGGCTCTGTATAAAGAAGAAGAAAAAGTAATAGAAAGAAAAGTCCCTTTGCCATCAAAATGGATTAAAGGATTGGGAACTGTTCAGATATATTTGTCGGAATCCGAAAAACGTTATACTTTCAATAAAATTCAGACCCAGCAGCTGTTCCGGGGAATGCCGAAAGGAACTATAAAGTCCGATTATTATCTGATTGTGAGAGGAAATAAACCCTTTTTTTCTCCGGTAAAATCTGCAGATGCTGTTTGTATAGGCGGGCTTCACAGGCTTCGTCTTTTAGAGCCTCTGCTTCCTTATATTGATTCTATGCAGGTTTTTCCACATTCTAATATGCAGTCTACAACATGGCAGCTTTATATGGGACATATCAGATTCAGTTTTTCTTTGTCAAGAGAAAGCTGGAGAGGTTTCTCAGGAGAAGGAGCTGTTCTGGAAAGCCTGATTTCTGAGGTTTCTGATGAGTGGACTGATGCTTTGGATAAGTATGCTTATGCCAATCAATCTTTTAATCCGGATAGATTTGCTTTGGAAGAGAATATCAGTTTTGACAGAGCTGAAAATATTACTGGAAGACTTGCTGCAATGGGATTACTTGGCTACGATCTTGATGATCATGAATTTTTCTACCGCAGACTTCCTTTTAAATTGAGCCGTATTATTGGCCTCAACCCCCGTATAAAAAATGCCGAAAAGTTGATAGAATGCGGAAAAGTAGAAATTTTAAATAACAACAAAGAAAGAACAGAAGCCAGAGTAGAAGGAACCGGTGTGCACCATACAGTAATCATTGAAGAAGAAAAAGAACGCTGTACCTGCGAATGGTTTAGTAAGTATCAGGGAGAAAGAGGTCCCTGTAAACACGTGTTGGCAGTGAAGAAACTGGTAAACAGTTAAAAAGTTCTCCTATCTGATTTTATTATCTTGTTGACAGTAGCAGGGACACAAAAATTTTGTATCCCCTCATAACTTTGATTTCTTGTGCCTGTGCGTTATTTCAGTAGCTGACAGGTATTTTCATCTCAATCTTTTACCTGTCTCATCCATTCCTCATAGCTAAGTACCCCCAATTCCGGTTTACTTTCTCCTTCAAGAATAGAGATAAACTCAAGCTGGTTTCCATCCGGATCATTGAAATAAATAGCCAGTGCCGGCATCCATGCAAATACCATTGGTTCAACACTTCCATTTTTTAAGAAATTGTAGGGCTTTAAATCTTTATTTTCTAAAAACTCCACTGAATAGTTTAAAATATCTTCCTTACTGCTGGAAAAGGCAAAATGTCTGGTCTGAAGATTCTCCTTCTGCTCCCACAATCCCAACATAAATTCTTTCTCTTCTCCAACCCATAAAAAAGCAATAGGTCTTGTTTCATCTCTATGAGCCAGTTTCAATCCTAATACTTTCGTATAAAACTGTATTGCATTTTCCAGATTGCTCACCTGGACATGAGTTTCATATATTCCCTTAATCATAGCTTAATTTTAATGACAAAGCTAGAAAACCCTTTCTGAAAAACAGATCAGAGATGATTTCTTTAATGAAAATGAATGATAGAAGGATTTTATAATTAGGGATTAGAGATTAGGTTGTTGGTAAATATCACTATCTGTTTTCAAAATCAATTCAATAGAGGTGGGCTTTAACCCGCCTTACAAGCAACTCATTCATCCGGCTTCAGCCAAAATTTAAAAATCTGCATGAATTTTTTAAAAATATTCAATGTATTAGATCTAATCCCCAATTAAAGAAAAAAAACAAAGAAAAATTTTCTACGCAAAAAGGTTGCGCAATACTGTTTTTACTTTGCATCAGAAATCAGAGAGGAAGTACCAATCTTTCCAATGTTTAACCAAAAACAGTAACCATGAAATTTAATTTTTTTAAAAAAGAAACTAAAGTAGTATTGAACTACGAAGGTGAAAAAGCATATGCGATGACACCTGCCGAAGAATTGTATAGTGCTGTTGTTACAACAGGACTTTCAGATACCAACTATGAAAAAGGAAATGACAGATTGAAAAGAATCCAGTCTCTGATCAAAAAAAATGATCCCGAATTTGTAGCTAAACTGGCGGTGTATGCAAGAAAAGATATGTATTTGCGTTCCATTCCATTGGTATTGACTACCGAACTGGCGAAGCAGGCTTCCGGTACGGATCTGGTAAGTAAAACGGTAGATAAAGTAGTACAGAGAGCAGATGAAATTACAGAATTACTGGCGTACTACCAGCTTGCAAATAAAAGAACAGATACCAAAAAACTGAACAGACTGTCAAAGCAGATTCAGAAAGGTTTGGTAAAATCATTTAATAAATTCGATGAATATCAGTTTGCAAAATACAATAGGAAAGCAGAAGTAACTCTGAAAGACGCACTCTTTCTGGTTCATCCGAAAGCTAAAGATGAAAATCAACAATCTGTTTTCAATAAAATTGCCAATAATACATTGGAAACCCCTTATACATGGGAAGTTGAACTTTCTGTTTTGGGGCAGACGAAATTTGCAGATGATACAGAAAGAAAACTGGCTTTCAAAAACAAATGGGAAGAACTGATCTTCAGCAACAAATTGGGCTATATGGCAACCATGAGAAACCTGAGGAATATCCTGGAAGCCGGAGTATCATCTGATGCCATGAATAAAGTCTGCAGATATCTTTCTGATGAAAGAGCAGTATCCAATTCAAAGCAGCTCCCATTCCGATTTCTGGCGGCCTACAGAGAATTAAAGACTATAGATTCTCCTTATTTGGCTTCAGTATTGGAGGCATTGGAAGATGCTGTGGTAGTAAGTGCTAAAAATATCAAAGGCTTTGGTTTTGATACTTCGGTAGTTATCGCTGCGGATGTATCCGGTTCTATGCAGAAAGCAGTTTCCAATAAAAGTAAAATTTTGCTGTATGATATCGGTTTGCTGATGTCTATGAACTTGCAGTCACAATGTAAAAATGTGGTAACAGGTATCTTTGGTGACCGTTGGTTAAGAATTCCAATGCCTAAAAACGGTATTTTAAGAAATGTAGACGCATTTTATAAACGAGAAGGTGAAGTAGGCTATTCTACCAATGGTTATCTGGTCATCGAAGATCTGATCAAAAGAAAAGAACAGGTAGATAAAGTAATGCTTTTTACCGATACTCAGATGTGGAACAGCATTGGAAGCAGAAACTCTTTTGAAGACCTTTGGAATAGATATAAAGCCATCGCTCCTCATGCAAAACTGTATATTTTTGACCTGGCAGGTTATGGCCAACAGCCACTTGATGTCAGAAAGAATGATGTATACCTTATTGCAGGTTGGTCAGACAAAATTTTCGATGTGCTGAATGCTTTGGAAGACAAGAAATCTGCAGTGAAAATGATTCAAAAAGTAGTGCTGTAGTTGGCACTGCTTTTAAAAAATAACATAATAAATCAGTTGTAAATCCGTACGAGTTTAGAATTTTTATAGAGTTGAGGTTATTTTTAGCAAAAGTTTCCAAGTCTTGAATTTTTGGTTCTTTTGCTTCAAGGCGAAACGAACAAATGTTTAAATAAAAATAAACTACGTAAAAAGATTGCGTACATACAATATAATTTTGCAGTGTTAATACTATCGGTGCCGTTAGAAAGACATCCTTCGATTCCAAAAACAGACAGAGTCTTTCATATGATTGCCCGCTAGCTAACCAATGCCGTTGATAAGAGTTTCATCGTCAACTTCCAATTGAATATCAATTATTCTTATTATTAACTTGCTTGGTTTTTAATAAAAACATAACTACGTAAAAAGAATGCGCAGTAGCTATCTAAATTTGCAAAAGAAAAAAATAATAACCATGATTCATCATAAACCAAATCTGAAAGAAGCACTGTATTGAGGTTAATACTCAATACTTATGAAAAAAATTAAAGTGGTAAGACAAAAATTCGGATTCAATGAATATGGATTGATTGACTTTCCGAAGAAAATTTCCGGTGTACAGATTTCAAGAATTATGCACGGAGATGATATGGGTTGTTCATACTGTTTCCCACACGGTTATGAGGTGGTGAATGCAAAGTATACAAAATTCCAGCGAAACTGGAAGAAATATAGAAAAACTCAATGGAAAAATTAAAATCAGGTGCCGTTTTGGAATCATACTTCGAGTTAAGTCTTCAGATGTAGGTTCAATTCCTGCCATACCTGTTGTAAACGGAATGTAGCTCAAAAGATAGAGTAGAAGAAAAAGAAAAGATTCCGCCGTTTTGCCCTGATTATATAAAAGAGTGCCGTAGAGAATACTTACTTCGGTATAAGTTGGTTCGACTCCAGAATGTAAATGATCTTATATCAGTCTTTTTTGAACCTGGCTTCTTTTATTTAAATCACACTCATGAAAAAATAATAATAAAAAGGGCGAAATTTCCAGCGATGACAGCTATGGAAATGTGACATAGGAAACGGAGGCGTTAAAAAAATAAACTTTGCGAACGTTAAGAAAATTCTATTGTTTGAAGCGCGACACAGTAAAGGAAACGAAGAACTAATGGTAAATTCGCGCAAGTTTAGAATTTTTAGAGAGTAGAGATTATTTTTAGCCGGAGTTTCCAGGTCTTGAACTTTTAGTTCTTTTGCTTCAAGGCAAAACGAACAAAATTTAAATAAAAATAAGTGCGTAAATGGAATGCGCAGTGACAATATAATTTTGTAAAAAGAAAACGAATAACTATGAATAAACATAGAAAGCAAGTGTCGTAAAACAGAGTTACTTCTTTAGGGGCGGTAATACAGGTTCGAATCCTGTTCTGCAATCGCAGATAGTAGAAATGGTAACACCCCGTATAAGGCTCTGTTTGATTTAATTACCTTACTAAAATAAAAATCAAGTGTCGTCTTAGAATCATACTTCGAGATTGAATAAACATTGGGTCGCAGGTTCGAATCCTGCCTTTTCCCTCGAAAAGGAGAGGTAGCTCAGCAGGTAGAGCAAATGCACGGAAGATTCTGAAAAACATTACCTTGATTTACATAAAAGAGTGCCGTAGAAAAGGCCTACTTCGGTTTAATTTGGTTCGACTCCAGAAGGTCATGAAAGTGATCTTGTATAAGTCTTTTCGAGTCTTGCCTCTTTTATTTTAAAACTAATAACAATGGATATACCAAGTAATCTGACCGAATTTTTATACTGGGTCAAAGAACGTACTGAAAAACTATGGTTGGTAGATGATGAAAATTGTCCCAAAGGATTTTACGGAGCCAGATGGCAAGGGCTTTCTGAGGAACAGATTGACGATATTGAGAGAAAATATGAGGTCAGTTTTACTTCTGAACATAGAGAATTTCTAAAGATTCTTCATGCCATCGACAAAAAAGAAATTGTTGAATACGAAGATGAAGGAGAGCTGATTACAGAAGAATGTACCTTCTTTTATAATTGGCTTGAAAATGAAGAGGAAATTATCAGTCAAATAAAATGTTTTTACAAATGGGTGTGGGATGATATTATTAGTGTGAATTATGTTTGGCTGAAATCGTGGGGAGTAAAGCCTAATTCTTTAGAAAGAAAAAAAGAAATATTTGACGAGTGGTTTTCGAAACTTCCGCAGTTATTACCTGTTAGGAATTCAGCATGTGTTGTAAACAATGAGAACTTAAAATGGAATCCTGTAGTAAGCGTTAGTGGTTCGGATGTTAACATTCTGGGCTGGGATTTCAGAACTTATTTGCTATATGAGTTAAGAGAGCATCTTAATATTTATACAGATGTATATGATGAAGAAGATCAAATGTTCTACCCTGAAATTATTGATGAGGTACAACAAATATTTAATGAAAATTATAAATATGATGAAACTAAAGACATTCCTTATTTAAAGGAAATGATTCTTTACTGGTCTTCCGGATGGAGAGGGTTTGGGTTAAGTTATCACCCTGAAAATGCCAGAGTTCATCCTATCGTTAAATAAAACATATATAGCTGAGGAAGAAAAATAAAACAAACAAGTGCCGTAGAAAAATGCTACTTCGCTCATCACGACGGGGTCACGGGTTCGAGTCCCGCCTCTTCCACAGAAAAAAACACGATGTACATAGGAAGAGTAGCTCAGTTGGTTAGAGCACGACTGCATTATTCGGTTGTTGCCTTGTTTTCATAAATCAGAAGCCGGAAGTGGGACGTTGAAAGATCTCTTTGTATATAATTTTCTATAAAGTCAGATCGATTTTCAGACTTTACCCTCTTTCTTCTCCCCACTTCCAGCTTCTTTATAGTACGATTATAAAGTGTCGTTAGGAAAAAATTCATCGTAACGCAATTAAGGGAGGAATAGCGAAGCCGGTCACTCCGGCAAGGTTATCCGGTTCGACTCCGGCAAACGAAAGCCCGGTTTTTTCCTTATCATTACCTTTAAAAAATGCCGGTAAATTATTTACCGGCACTTTTCATGGTATTAAGCTCTTCTTCAAACATGAGTTTCCATTTTGAAAGAGTAGTTCTGCTTATCTTATATTTTCTCGACATATAGCTTGTTGAATGACCATGCTTTTTCTGATACTGAAGCAGTTTTAACATAGTATGCCTGTCATAGGTTTTAAGTTTTTGATTTTCTCTGGACTGTTTGAACAGTTTTTCATTGAACTTCAGAACATCCTCACTGGTATTCAGTTTTTCAAGAAGTTCTTTGATTTTTGGGTCTTTCAGCTTTTCAGGATATTCCATCCTAAGCATATCCTGATAAATTTTTTTGTAATTGGGGCGCATGTCTTATCTGTTTATCCGTTTACATTATCGCTCTTCTGAAGCCATCTGTGAAGAGTGCTTTTCGGAATAGAATATTCTTTAATGACTTCATTTTGGGTCATTTCACCGGAAAGAATTCTTTTCATAATAAAATCTTTGATTTCCTGAGTGTAAATGTTTTTCCTGAAATAAGGCGTTTTTTCGGACTTCTGCTGGTTTTTGTTGATGGCAGAAGGAGGTGCATATAAAATTAAATGTGAGCTGTAAAGTCTGAAAAAATCATATTCCAATAATTTGCTCCATCTTAGAAGAAGATCCGTATCCATCGATTTGCTGTCATACATTACCTCGATTGCTCCTTCATCTTTACCTAAAAATTTACATATCCTTTCTATTGTTATTTCATTTTCATCTACCCTTTCCTTAATAAACTTTCCAATATGGATTTCTTTATATAACATTTTATTGAATATTATTCTTTTGTTTAAACTTATGTATCAAAAAAACGAAAATAGGTTTTATATATTATCTTATGTGTTGGGAAATGATTCACTTCAGTTTGAAATTGTTAAGAAATAGAAATTATGATGTAAGAATGTTAAATTGCGTTTAATAAGATGATGAGTCTTAAAAAACGGATATGTAACTTACCAAATAACTTAAAAACAGGTGGGTAGGAGTCACCTTAATGTACTTGGGATATATTCTTTATTTTCAATGGGTTTTCTCTTCTTCTCCTTCAAACTTCTCTTCCTGCCATTTGTGTAAATAATATATGACCTATTAAGGTTTTTATACAATTCTATGAGTTGAAGCTGTAGATAAATTGATATACAGCTTTTTACGCGTTGAATTCTTTAATTAGTACCAAATAATTGCTTATTCGGTTTCAAATGTAAACAAAAATAAGATGTAAAAAGAGATAGAAATGTAAAAATCATACTTTATATGCTTATTTTAATTAAAATTAACATATTATAAGAACTAATGTGTGAATTGCTTACATGTCATAGGTTTCACCATAGAAAAATGATAAAAAGAAAAATTGTATACCATAGGGACAGTCCATACCTTTGCAAATCAATGAAAAATACTATAGGCTTATTCGACTTTTCGAAGAAAATAAATTATAAAAATGAACTGCTGGCCGGTTTTACGGTAGCGATGACGATGATTCCCGAATCTCTTTCATTTGCTATCCTTGCCGGTTTGTCCCCGCTTACAGGGCTTTACGCCGCTTTTATGATGGGACTGGTAACAGCTGTTTTGGGAGGAAGACCGGGAATGGTTTCCGGAGGAGCTGGTGCAACCATTGTTGTATTGATTGCTCTCATAAAGTCTCATGGCATAGAATATCTTTTTGCTACTGTAGCACTGGCCGGAATACTTCAAATGCTCGTAGGTGTATTTAAATTGGGGAAATTTGTGAGACTGATTCCACAACCGGTTATGTATGGATTCCTGAACGGATTGGCCATTATTATCTTTATGGCGCAGGTGGAACAGTTCAAAACTACAGACAGCAGTGGAGCTGTAAACTGGCTGCAGGGAATGTCTTTGTATATAATGGCTGGTTTAACTGTCTTGACGATCGCCGTAGTCTACTTTTTTCCAAAGATAACGAAAGCAGTTCCTGCCTCTCTTGTAGCCATTATTATTGTCTTTGCTGTAGTTCTTGGATTTGATATTCCAACCAAAACAGTAGCAGATATTGCTCATATCAGTGGAAACCTTCCTGGTTTTCACATTCCGCAGATTCCTTTTTCTCTGGAAACTTTACAAATTATTTTTCCATATGCTTTAATTATGGCCGGAGTAGGTCTTATCGAATCTCTTCTGACATTATCCATGGTGGATGAAATCACAAATACAAAAGGAAGTGCAAATAAAGAATCCGTAGCACAGGGATTAGCCAATATTACCAACGGTTTCTTTGGTGGAATGGGTGGTTGTGCAATGGTAGCGCAGACTTTGGTCAATCTTAATGCAGGTTCAAGAGCGAGATTGTCAGGAATAATAGCATCGCTTCTTATTTTAATAATCATTTTGTGTGGAGCACCTGTCATTGAAAAAATTCCCATGGCTGCTTTGGTAGGAGTCATGATGATGGTAGCAATCAGTACTTTTCAATGGGTATCGATCAGGATTGTTAATAAAATGCCGAAATCAGATATTTTTGTTGGGGTTACTGTAGCTTTAATTACTGTGATTTTACATAACCTGGCTTTAGCTGTTTTAATTGGTGTTATCATCTCAGCATTGGTTTTTGCCTGGGATAATGCCAAAAGAATCAGGGCAAGAAAGCATGTAGATGAAAACGGAGTTAAATACTACGAAATATATGGACCTTTGTTTTTTGGTTCAGTGACAGCATTTACAGATAAATTTGATCCAATGAATGATCCAGAGCAAGTGATTGTTGATTTTAAAGAAAGCCGTATTGTGGATATGAGTGCGATAGAAGCGTTAGGTAAGCTATCTAACCGTTATAAAGAACAAAATAAAACATTACACTTAAGGCATCTCAGTGAAGACTGCCGGAAAATATTGAAAAATGCCGAAGCAGTAGTGGAAGTGAATATTCAGGAAGATCCAACTTATAAAGTGATGCCGGAAAAATAGGGCAGGAATCAATAGTGAATTGTTGTAGCATTTAGAAATTGACAAGCACAGCGAATTGACGATTGACCATTCACAATGTCACAGTCAATAGTGAATCTTGCTTCACAAATGAATAGTGAATTATTGTAGTATAAAAAATTGACAAGCGCAGCGGATTGACAATTGATCATTCACAAACAAGACAAGGACTGTAAGAAAAATCTACAGTCCTTGCTTGTTTAGGTGATTAATGTATTCGCGATAAAATCAGGCACTAAAGCATAGTGTGATAATCTCATGCTGATGGAAGCTCTTCCGCTCGTCAATGTTCTCAGATCAGAAATATATCCGAAAGTTGAAGCTAACGGAACTTCTGCTGCAAAAATCTTTCTTCCTGATTTTTCATCAATAGAAGTGATAATTCCTCTTCTTCTGTTGATATCCGCAGTAACAGCACCCGTGTATTCCTCAATACTTTGAATCTCTACCTGCATGATAGGTTCCATCAGTTTGGGATTACATCCTTTTGCTGCCGCTTTGAATCCTTCTCTTGCGGCAATTTCAAAATCAAATGCAGCAGAATCCTGAGCGTGGAAAGAACCATCCAGAAGAGTGACCTTCATGTTTTCCAGAGGATATCCCTTTAAAGGTCCGTTTTCCATAGCTTCTCTGAATCCTTTTTCAACAGAAGGAATAAATTCAGTGGGAATAACTCCTCCTTTGATCATATTGATAAATTCCAATCCATGTTCATGATCATTTCTTGGTCCAATTTCAAAGCTGATATCAGCAAACTGACCACTTCCTCCGTTTTGTTTGGAAAGCTTTTCTCTGTGAACTTTGGTTTCCGTTAAGATCTCACGGTAAGAAACTTTAGGTTTTCCCCGATTAATTTCAATACCATGATTCAGACGGATCTTTTCCAAAGTGACCTCAAGGTGAAGCTCTCCTAATCCACTTAATAAAGTTTCTCCGGTTTGAGCGTCTCTTTCAACCACCAAAGAAGGATCTTCCTCCTGGATTTTTGCCAGTACCAAGCCAAAAGATTTCTCGTCGCCATTGGTTTTCGGTTCAATAGCTATCCTGATAACAGGAGTTGGAATTGTAATCGCTTCCAATAATATCGGTTTATCCGAAGAAGATAAAGAATCTCCGGTTTTGGCATCCTTTATTCCGGTTAAAGCAACAATATCTCCTGCTTTAGCTTCTTCCAACGATAACGTTTTATCCGACTGCATTTGTAAGATTCTTGAAATCCTGAAGGTTTCACCCGTTCTTACATTCAATAAAGTATCCCCTGATTTTATTGTTCCGGAATATACACGAAGCATAGCCAGCCTTCCCATATGTTTATCAATCAATACTTTGAAAACAAGCCCTGAAAAAGCAGCAGCTTCATTTCTTTCCAATGTTATCATTTCCTGTGTGTGAGGGTCTTTTCCCTGCAGGTCAGCAAGCTGATCAGGAGCCGGAAGATAAGTTACGACAGCATCAAGTAGAGGCTGGATTCCTTTATTTTTAAAAGCAGAACCACATAAAACGAGAACAGCCGATCCGGATCTGCAGACTCTTTGTATAGCTTCCGAAATCATTTCAACGGTGATGTTTTGTTCATTATCCATAAAGATTTCAAAGAAAGTCTCATCGTATTCTGCAAGCGTTTCCAGTAAGGTTGTTCTGTACTCATCTGCCTCAGCAATAGAATTGTCAGGGATTTCTTTTTCCACAATGGTTTCTCCGTTTTCATCGGCCCAGTATAAAGCTTTCATTTTGATAAGATCAATAACGCCTTCAAAATGTACTTCAGCTCCAATCGGAATCTGAAGAGCCATAGGAACAGCATTCAGTTTGTTTCTTATATCATTGAGAACCGCAAAAAAGTTTGCCCCAACTCTGTCCATTTTATTGATGAAACAAACTTTGGAGATTCCGTGTTTTTCTGCCTGAAACCAAACATTCTCAGTTTGTGGCTGAACACCGGAAGAGGCACAGAAAACGGCAACAACGCTATCCAGAACCCTTAGAGAACGTTCCACTTCCACCGCAAAATCAATGTGTCCCGGAGTGTCAATAAGGTTGATATTGTACACATTATTATCTTTTTTCCATTGGGTAGAAATTGCAGCAGAAGAAATCGTAATCCCTCTGTTTCTTTCCTGAATATCTTTATCCATGGTGGTATTTCCATCATCTACATTACCGATTTTATGAATGAGTCCTGTGTAATAAAGAATTCGTTCCGATAAAGTTGTTTTTCCCGCATCTACATGTGCTATGATCCCTATATTTCGTGTATTGTATTTCATTTTGTTTGATTTAAGTTGTTGATTTTTAGATCTGTATTTTGAAAAGGGTCTGAAAAAAATGAGCACAAAATACACTCCGGTCTCATAAAGCCGGTAAAACATTTTTTGTATTTTGTATCAAAGAGAAATTTTCAGAGATCTTAACAAATAACAGAAGTTTTTTGAATTGTTAAAGTCTGAAAATAGGGCAGCAAAAAAGACCTATCCGAATAGATAGGTCTTCAATATATTTTTGGGTATAAAAGATCTATAGACTATTCAGATAAATATTCAGTGCTGCCAAAGAACACAGCTCTGACAGGATTGCTTAACGTTATAATATTTATCATTTTTGTTGACATTGTTGATTGTTAATCGGTTGCGAAATTATAATTTTTTTTTGATTTCCAAAGAATTTTTGAAAATATTTTTTTGTGGATTGATATTAAACACTTCGTCAATCATCTTCTGTGAATCTGTCAAAATTGTGAAATTTCATAAAAATATCTTAAAACAGATATCGAAGGTAATGCTTTTATGATAAATATTTTATCTTTGGGAAGAATAGTATTATAAACACTTGTTGATGATTAAAAAAATTTAAATCTTTTTCAAGAAGCTAATAAAAACTTTTAACTTAAAACCTATTGAAAACAGATATCGACATCCATAAACACTGTCATTTTTCCTTTGACCTGTGGCTCACTTTAATAAAATCTCATCCTGAATTTAAAACAAAAAGAGTTGAGCTGTTCTCCTCATTTTTCAATGTAGAAAAACCGATGAATGAAGTTGCGAAAACCGTAAAATATTATGATGATCTTTGCAATACCATTAATGAAGTGACAGGAGGGAATATAGACACTTTTGAGATTTATCTGATGATTCTTGGTTCTCTGGATGTAGATGTAAAACTTTTGACTAAAGAAAAGCTTAATGAGTTTTATAGCAAAAGTGAAGAATTGTTTCTGGAATACAGGCCAGTTGTGATTTTTGAAAATATTCACAATTTTTTTGAGGATATCAAAAATCAGGGGAAGACTATTAATATTCTGAGCAACACAGGGTTCATCAAGGGAAAAACCATGAGGAAATTTCTGATCCATGAAAAGCTGGATCAGTACATAGATTTTCATATCTATTCTGATGAAATTAACTGTTCCAAACCGAATCCGCTCATTTTCCAGGAAGTGAAAAATAACATCAAGGATCAGGATTTGCCGCTGCATCAGATCCTGCATATCGGAGACAATCTGGTAGCAGATTATCAGGGAGCAAAAGACTTCGGTTTCAGTGCACACTTACTTAAACACTAAAAATAAACATGAATAAAAGATACAGCTTACACCACATTCATTCGGCGGATGAGTTTA
This sequence comes from Chryseobacterium sp. D764, assembly GCF_019317325.1. NCBI lineage: Bacteria > Pseudomonadati > Bacteroidota > Flavobacteriia > Flavobacteriales > Weeksellaceae > Chryseobacterium > Chryseobacterium sp. D764. The sequence goes on from NZ_CP079219.1 coordinate 4,139,540, forward strand.
CTTTCTCACCTGCGGAATACAGCTATTTCAAGTATGGCGATAAGTCGTATGCTGAAAAATTTGCAAGAGAATTATTCGACGGATTTATTTCTGAAAATGAGGAGCTTTTTAATACTGATAAAGAGATTGTAGTGCTGCCAAGCCCATATATGGCGATTCCTACAGCTTCCAACTTTTTATGCTTTTACTTTAAGAAACATCTGGATTTTTATCTGTTTCAGAAAGGAAAGAAGTCGAGTATTTTATCTAAGATCAATCGTAATCACACTTATATTACAGATTATGGGAATCTGAATTTTGAAGATCGGAAAAATCTGATCGCAAATGATACTTATTATATTGATAAGGATTTTTTGAGAGGAAAACTTTGTATTTTTATAGACGATATAAAAATCACGGGAAGCCATGAATATACAGTCAACAGAATTCTGAATGAATATAGTGTAGAAGCAGACTTTATATTCATGTATTACGCTGAACTGATGAATTTTGACCTTGATCCTAAAATTGAAAACTTTTTCAATTACTATGCCGTGAAAAATGTAAAACATGTTGCAGAAGTGATGAACAAAGAAAGTTTTCAGTTCAATACAAGGATTGTAAAATATATTTTAGGCCTGGATTCAAGTAATTTTGATTATCTTACGTCTAAAGTAAAAAAAGAACAGATGGATCTGCTTTTGGAGCTGGCTATCAGCAACAATTATCATTTAATAAAAGAATACGAAAATAACATCAATACTTTAACACAAACGGAATTATATTATGGCTATTAACTTACAAAAAGGACAAAGAGAAAATATTAACGCACCTAAATTTACTGTAGGTTTAGGATGGGATATCAATAATACTTCTACAGGAACAGGATTCGACCTTGATGCATCTTTATTTTTGCTGGGGGACGACAAAAAATTAGTTTCAGATAACCACTTTATTTTCTATAACAACCTTGAGTCTCCGGACAAATCTGTAATTCACACAGGAGATAATCTTACAGGAGAAGGGTCAGGTGATGATGAGCAGATCAAAATTGATCTTACAAAAATTGATGATGCGATCAAAGAAATTACAGTAGTGGTAACCATTCACGAAGCAGATTCAAGGAAACAAAATTTTGGACAGGTAAGAAATTCTTTCATCAGAATTTTCAATACAGATACGAATGAAGAGATCTTAAAATATGAATTAGACGAAGATTTCTCAATCGAAACCGCTGTAGAATTCGGAAGAATCTACAACAGAAACGGAGAATGGAAATTTGAGGCTGTAGGTGCAGGACAAAGAGATGGCCTTGACAAATTTGTATCAATTTATCAGAAGTAATCATGGACAATAAGGAAAATCAACCCATAGATCCACTAGGATCAATAGAACCTCTTAAAACCTTTGAACCTACTCCAATGGTTCCGCCAACACCGGCTCAGCCTGTCCAAAACGCAGCGCCGGCGGTTCTTGTAGACAGAGAAGGAAATGTAAATCTGACGCAGCTGCAGTCAGAAGAACGTCAGAAATATGAAGTTCTGGCGAACTCTATTGATGAAGCTAATCCTGGTTCCATCGTGAATTTTGGGGCGGAACTTCAGAAAACATTAACCAACCAGAGTGACAGCTTCTTAGGAAACGTAAGAAGATCCAACTCAGGTGAAGTAGGAGGGCTTATCAATGATCTTTTGGTAGAGCTTAATTATGTGGATGTTGAAGAGCTTAATGGAAATAAAGTGAAAAGTTTCCTAAGTAAATTACCATTCATGAAAAAGGTAATAACTCAGGTAGAGAACTTGTTTACAAAATATGATAAGATCATCAATAATATTGAGCAGATCTCTTATAAAGTAAACGCAGGAATCATTACTTCCACAAAAGATAATGCCGTACTTCAGACTATCTTTGAAAGCAATGTGAATTCTATCAAGCAGATTGAAGATCTTGTGATTGCAGGAAATCTAAGAATGGAAAGAGCTGCAGTAGAACTTGCTCAGATGGAAACTGCCCCTCAGAATTTTCAGGATTATCAGATTGCTGATAAAAGAGATTTTATCGCACGATTAGACAGAAGAATGGCTGATCTTAAGGTGGTGCGTGTGATCATGATGCAGTCGCTTCCACAGATCAGGCTCGTACAGAATAACAACGTTTCTATTGCTGAAAAAGCACAGACTATTCTTACCACTACACTTCCTGTATGGAAAAACCAGCTTTCACTTGCTGTGGCGATGTACAGACAGCAGCAGAATATTGAGATCCAGCAGAAAGTGTCTTCTACTACAGAAGAGATCTTAAGAAAGAATGCGGAACGTCTTGGACAGAATTCTGTGAATGTTGCCAGAGCGAACGAGCAGACTATCGTATCTGTGGAAACATTAAAAGAAACAACATCAATGCTTATCAATACATTGAATGAAGTGAAACAAATCCAGAAACAGGGAGCAGATAACAGAAGAAAACTGGATCAGGATCTTCAGACATTGGAGCATGAACTTAAAGCGAATGTCAGAGGTTAATTTATAGAATACTAAGGTGGGGGATGATGCAGCAACCATATTGTCGCAAAGCAAAAGAAGATTAACAAAGCTTAAGCTTCTTGCTAATTTTTTTGAACATATTGATATCATATCAATCTATATCAAAACAGATATTATCCACAATCTGTTTCAGGAAAATACAGCTTTAGATTACAATAAACTGGAACTTTTTCACCTGCAGTATACAGACAGTCTCATAGAGCTTCTGACTAAAATTAAAAAGCAGAAGGAAAATGATATGCTGGCGGTCATCAATGAAATTAACATCAACAGTAAATATATTTCAGGTTTTGAAGAAAGACGGGTAGATAGCTTTCAGACCGACAGGAAAATGTACAGCGGTGTATTTTCCCAGCATCTGAAAACTTTGTATAAAGATCTTACGGAAGATAGTTTTACGGCCAATTGGGATAATGTATTATACTTTCATAAAAAATATGCTCAGGAATTTTATAGAGCGGAAGCAGATGAAACACTGCTGAAATCCGATTCATTTCCCGCATATCAGTATAAAGATTACTCCATTGAAAGAAAACTGTTGGGAAGGCTTAATATACAAGGGTTTAAAGTCCGTTTTGTATGTGGTTACCTCATAGGAACCCATGATTATGAACTTTTCAAAATCTTTCAGTCTGATGATCATTTTATTTTCAGTGTTGACGAAAAGAAATTGTATCTTTTTGACAAAGAACTGGACAAGCTGGATATTTCTGAAAATCAATCTAATCAGAGTTCCATTATTGATCAGTTGAGAAGCAAAAATGAACAGCTGGAACATAGTATGAACGAAAGAAAACGTACTTTACCGGCAGAAGTGGAAGGTGTTTTGAAAGACTATATCAAAAACCTGGAAAATATAGATATTATGAGCAAAATATTTGATTTTGACGAAGAAACAAATATTCTGCGGGCAATGCTTAATTTGAATTTAAATAATAACTAAGACGAAATTTGAAAAGCAAAGAAGATTCGCTTTTTTGCAAAATGTAAATAACAACTAAACATAAAAAGATGGCTATCAACTTACAAAAAGGTCAGAGAATTAACCTTAAAAAAGAAAATGGAGCTGAGCTTTCCCAAGCTTGTGTAGGAATCAACTGGGGAGCAATTGAAAAGAAAGGATTTTTTGGAACTAAAAAAGAAGCAGTAGACTTAGACGGAAGCTGTATTTTATATGATTCAAACAAAAACGTTACTGAAGTAATCTATTTTGGAAATCTTAAATCCAGAAACGGATCTGTAAAACACAGCGGAGATGATCTTACCGGTGACGTAAACGGAGATGACGGATTGGATAACGAGGTGATCACAGTAGATTTCAGCCAGCTGGAGCCGAATGTAGAGCACGTAGCACTGGTACTGAACAGCTATAGAGGCCAGGACTTCGGAACAATTCCTTTTGCTTCTATCCGTATTTATGAAGGAACACCTACCAATGTGAGAGAAGTGTTTGCAAAATATGATATTGCAAATGATGCTTCTTTCAACGGACATGTTGCCATGGTAATGGGTGTTTTCTATAAGAGAAACGGAGAATGGAAATTCAACGCTATCGGAGATCCTACAGCAGACAAAAAGCTGGAGCAGACGATCCAGACGGTACAGATGAATTATCTATAATCAATTGTAAATCAAAAGATAAATAAAATAGCAATATTTGTACTCTGTACATCTATTGCTTTTATCATATAATAACATAACTCACGTGGAACATCAAAGTATTTTAGAACTGCACCCAGGTCTGGTGTGGGGATTTGCAATAACAGTCGTTATCATGCTGCTCCTGGACTTAGGGGTATTTAATAAAAAAAGTCATGAAGTCTCTTCCAAAGAAGCTACCATATGGTCTATCGTGTGGATTTCGCTTTCAATGGTTTTTTCAGGAGTGGTGTATTGGGTATTCAATACCGATGGAAGCCCTGAAAGCCATGCTTTGGCAATAGAAAAATTTACACAGTATCAGGCCGCCTATTGGATTGAAAAAGCCTTGTCTGTAGATAATTTATTTGTATTTATCCTTGTTTTCGGTTTCTTCAAAGTTCCGAAATACCTTCATCACAAGGTTCTTTTCTGGGGAATCATCGGTGCATTGATCTTCAGGGCTATATTCATCTTTGCAGGAGTAGGATTGATCAATCTGACTTATCTTCCTGAAATGAATATTTTTGGTAAAGCTGTACAAATCAATATCGTTATGGCACTGTTCGGATTATTTCTTGTGTATGCGGGTATCAAATCATGGGGCGACGGTGGCGACGATGACGACGAAGATTACAGCAATACAGCAGGAGCAAGACTGATCAAGAGTTTCTGGAAAGTTTCTGACAACTATGACGGAGATAAATTCTTCACCATTCAGAATGGAATCAAAATGGCAACTCCTCTTTTAGTGGTAGTAGGGGTTATCGAATTTACTGACGTTCTTTTCGCGGTAGACTCTATTCCGGCTATTTTTGCGATTTCTAATGACCCTTTCATCCTTTATACATCGAATATCTTTGCGATTTTAGGATTAAGATCATTATATTTCCTGTTAGCGAACTTTATCCACATGTTCAGCAAACTTCCTTATGGATTGGCGATTATCCTTTCCTTTATTGGAGTTAAAATGCTTATTGCACCATGGATTCATATTACGTCTCCGGTTTCTTTAGGAATTGTAGGAGGAGTATTAGTGATCTCTGTTCTTTTATCCATCATCTTCCCTGAAAAAGAAGAAGAGAAGAAAGAAGAATTAGAAGAAAAATAATTTTATTTAAAAATATATATAAAAAGCCTCCGGAATTCAATTCTGGAGGCTTTTTTGTTGGAAGAACGCAAAGGCGCAAAGAAGATAAAAATTATGCTGCTTTTAAGACGCAAGAAAATCAAAGATTTTCAGCAAGGATAATTACTTATATTAATTATTCGCATTATTCAAAGCCATATTATTAGCGGTATTCAATTTTATCGAAGATAAAATCTTTGCGCCTTGACACATTCTTATAAAAACTTTAGCGCCTTTGCGTTTCCAACAAAATAAAAGAAATATTTAAAAAATAAAAATAGACAGACTGGTCTGTATATTGTTTTTTTTCATACATTTGTTCCAGAAAAGAAAAGCATATGAAATCCCCAAGAGAAAGAATTATAGAAACCACATTTCAATTGTTCGCAAGACAAGGCTATAATTCTACCGGAATCAATCAGATTATTTCAGAAGCAGAAGTTGCCAAGGCAAGCTTTTATCAGTATTTTAAATCCAAAGAAGACCTGTGTGTAGAATTTCTGAAGGTAAGACATGAATATTGGTTCAATGAACTCCATAACTTCTTAGCAAAAGAACAAGATTCAAAATCTAAAACTACCAAAGCTTTCGATTTTCTGGTCTATATGAATAAAAAGGAAAACTTTCGGGGATGCAGTTTCCTGAATATTTTATCAGAAATCCCAATGGATAATATTAAAATTCTGAGTGTCATTCAGTCCCATAAAGTTGATCTCAGAAACTATTTTTCAGAATTGATAGATGATGATGAACTATCCGACCATGTTTATATGCTTTTTGAGAGCAGTATCATAGAAAGCCAGCTTTTCAAATCCAATGAATTAATTGAAAAATCAAAAAAAATAGTTACCAATTTAATACAATAAATCATGGAACAAAAACACCCGCTTCCGCCTTTCACTCTTGAAACGGCATTGGAAAAAATTCAATTGGCTGAAGATGCCTGGAACAGTCAGAACCCTGAAAAAGTTTCCAAAGCATATACTATCAACAGCGAATGGAGAAACAGAGATACCTTTGTGAATGGTAGAGAAGAGATTGTAGCATTTCTTCAAAAGAAATGGGATAAAGAACTTCATTATAAGCTTAAAAAAGAATATTGGGCACACACGGATAATCGCATTGCTGTTCGCTTTGAATATGAATATCAGGCCAAAGATGGAAACTGGTTCAGGGCGTATGGAAACGAGAACTGGGAGTTTGATGAAAATGGGCTGATGGCGAAAAGATATGCAAGTATCAATGATTTGGCTATCAACGAAGAAGATCGAAAGTTCAGATAAAATAATAAGAAATTATCTCAAAACTCAAATTATTTGGTTTTTGTCATTCTGACGAAGGAAGAATCTTAATGATAAACAATGATGTGAGATTCTTCACTACATTTCATTTCGTTCAGAATGACACTTCCAAGAAATGCTCTTTTTTAGATAAAATCTTTGTTTTGCATTCAAAAATTCATAACTCATCATTTATAATTCATCATTATTTTAACTGTTTTTCCCATGCAGCAGTTTGTTAATCTTTCTTCGAGTTTGCAAAGAAATTTTATAAGCCTCATCACGCAGTTTCTGTATTTTCCCTACGGGCTGGAAGAACATTTTACTTTCAAAAGGATTGAATGAAAGAAGCTCATTCGTGCAATTGCGAGAATCCAATAAGGAATCTTTGTTGATTCTGACTTCACCAATTTTAATAAATGGAGAATTTTTCCATTCAACATTCAGTTTGTTGACCGGTTGATCTTTTAAATCATAACAAATCTGTATCATAACATCTGCAGTGAAATCATGAGTTTGAAGATAGTTTGTCAAAGAATCTTTGATCTTCTGCTTCCTGCCTGTATTTTTATCAACAGATTGAGGACTTAACTTTATTTTAATGATCTGATCTCCCAGTCGGTAAGCTCCTACAGAATAATAATCAAAGGACAGGATAAAATCATTTCTTTTCCCAATAAGCATAAGCATATTACGAAGCATATCGCCTGTCAATAAAGAGGGTAGTGTTTTGATCAGCTGAACAAACATAGAAAATAAACTGCTCCATTGCTTCATATAAACCCGATTAATTGCTGTAAACAATTTCAGAAAAGTAGAAACAGAACTGACAGGGAACAAAGGAAAATTCACCAATGGATAATTGGCAAGTAATCCACTGTTCTCATCCTTGATTTGTACAGCAAAGCCATACGCCGGAATATCTTTTTTTGAATTCTTAATTTTCAACTGAGCATTGGAAAATCGTATAGTTAGATCGAATTTTTCCTTATCAAAAAAAGGATGCAGTGATTCCGGGATATCAGGTTCAATCCAGAACGTTCCCTTTGCTACGGCATATGTTTTAGCATGGGCGTTTCGGGTTGCATAATTGACGTCACTGATGGAAGAGGACTGCTCAACAAAATCAGCAATTGTTTTTTTATTGATTTCAAGAAGCTTTTTTTCCTCCTCATTCAGTTCATCAAACTTCTTATTATATTTTAATGGATTTGGCATTTAGTTTTTAAAATCCAATTATAACGCCAAGTTTCGAAATCTGTGTTAAGTAAGTATTACAATTATTTGAACTTTGTTGAAAAGATGCTTTTAAATAAAGAAATGTAAGGCAATATGATTGCTGAATTTCGATCAATATACTATTTAACTTGTTGATTATTAGTGTAAAATTGTTTTAAATAAGAATAAATTAAAACGTATTGTTTGATGTGGAAATACTCAGGATTTTTAATCTTCCATCCTCATGCTTCCCTCTTCCAAGCCTAAAAAAGCCTTATCTTTGTAAAAAATTATAATATGGGAGTAGCAGATATGTTATTTAAACGTAAAAAAGAATTGGCAGAAAAGAACCTGAAAGAGGGTAAAGAATATATGGAAGAATATGGTAAGAGAGAAAGCGTTGTGCAATTACCAAGCGGCTTACAGTATGAAATTATCACAGAAGGAGACGGTCCAAAACCAGGTCCTAAATCTACTGTAAAATGCCACTATCACGGAACCACTATTTCCGGTAAAGTATTCGATAGCTCAGTAAAAAGAGGTACGCCTGCATCTTTCCCTTTAAACAGAGTGATCTCAGGGTGGACAGAAGCACTTCAGCTGATGCCGGTTGGGAGCAAATGGAGACTGATCATTCCACCGCATTTAGCTTATGGAGATCAGGAGATCAGCAAAGAAATCGGACCAAACAGTACGCTTGTTTTTGAAGTTGAATTACTGGATATTAAATAATCCTTCTTAAAAATAAATTAAAAATTTACCTGATTTCAGGTAAATTTTTTTATTTGTGTTATATTCGTATAGATGAATTGTGAAAATGAAGAAATTTATTTTACAATACGTCAGGCAACACAAAAATATGACTGAATGAAAAAACTCTTCTACCTTATTGCTATGGTTAGCTTACTGGTGTCGTGTGTTTCCAAAAAGAACCAGGCAATCCAGCAGAATATTCTTACCCTTAAGGACAGCTACTGTAAGGCACCTTTTAAATACAATTACAATAATAAGCTTCCGTCTTATAATTCGGATTCTATTCTAACTGCCAATAAAGAACTCAGCGGAATGTTTACCGATCAGAGTGTGTTAATATTAAATGCATTGGGAAACCTTGATGATGTACACAAAATCATCGAACTTAAAAAAGATTCTTCCCTCACCTCACAGGTGAAAATATTGCAGCTTAAAACCAAAATCAACAGCAGAATTACCATTGCTTTAACAGAGCTGGATGCTGTAGCTGCAGAATTTGACTGTGAAGGAGAAAGAGTGGCTCAGATTGGAAGCTATGTAGATAATCTGAATGCCTCCAGAAATAATAAACTGATTTTATATTCTATCATTGCCGGAGCAGCTTCATCCATTGCGGGTGGAATTGTAAAAAGTGACGGCTGGGATAATGCAATTGGTATCGGAGGAGGTATTTTAGGAGCAGGGTTTGGTTTGGCAACCCTTAATCCCAAAGGAAAAAAAGTAGAATTTATCCACCAGAGAAATCTTTTGAGGGATATCTGGAAAGAAAAACTGGAATCCCCAAACTTCCCACCTTTCATTTGGTATATGTATACTGAGAAAAAATTTTCCAACAAAGAAGAATACTCTATCATAGGAAATATGAAGTTGAGATGGCTTCATTATCAGTTTGATGATGTAAAAGAAGCTGCGGATAGGTCTGTGATCTTCAGCGATGGAGGATTTTACAGAGCAGATGATCTCAATAACCGTGCTGCCATGCTCAATCAGATGCAGTCAGCCACCCGTACCATCAATCAGAATATCAATTATCTACTGCTTGATTTGGATAAATTAATCCTTTAAGAAAAAATTAACTGTAATGAAATTTGTTACATTTGAAAAAATGTTTACCTTTGCAATGTAATTACAATGAACAATACAAGATTTGCTACGGCAATACATATCATGACATTATTGGCGAAGAGCCCTCAGGAGTGGCTTACTTCCGAGTGGATCGCCGGTAGTATCAATGTGAATCCGGTGATTATCCGAAAGGAGATCAGCGTATTAAGAGAAGCAGGTCTGATGATTAGCAGACAAGGGAAAGAAGGAGGAAGTCAGCTTGGCAAAAATGCGGAACTGATCACCATTTCGGAGATCTATAAAGCAGTAAAAAATACAGAAGTATTGGGTAAAAAAAATCAGAATCCTAATCCGGCCTGCAGTGTTGGAAAGGAAATTAACGTTCATTTAAATACATTATTTGAAGAAACAGATCATTTGGTAGTAAAATTTTTAGGAGACAAGTCATTACAGGAATTCGCTGACCAGTTCGAGTAAAAATTTTTTAACCTTAAATGTAACAAAATTTATTACAATTTAATTTAAAAATAAACATTATGAAAAAAGTAGCAGTAATCGGTGCAACAGGATTTGTAGGTGCACACGTAGTAGCAGAATTAGCAGACAGAGGATATGCTGTAGAAGCATTGGTAAGAGATGCATCTAAGGTAAAATCACAGGCAAATGTAACAGCAAAAAGCGTTGATGTAAACAATGTAGATGACTTGGCTGAAGCACTAAAAGGAAGCGACGCTGTCATCAGTACTTTCAACGCAGGATGGACGAATCCTAATCTTTATAACGATTTTTTGAATGGTTCTGAGAATATTCAAAAAGCAGTAGAACAGTCCGGGGTAAAAAGACTTATCGTAGTAGGGGGAGCAGGTAGCCTTTATACTCCGGATAATATACAAATCGTAGACACACCTGATTTTCCGGATGCTTACAAGCCAGGTGCTACAGCAGCAAGAGATTATCTGAACAAAATCAAAGAAAACAACACGCTGGATTGGACATTCTTCAGCCCTGCAGTAGAAATGAACCAGGCAAATGTAGGAGAAAGAACAGGAAAATACAGAACATCATTAGAAACTCCGGTATTTGATGAAAACGGAAGAAGCCGTCTGTCTGTAGAAGATGTAGCCGTAGTTTTGGTAGATGAACTGGAACAGAACAACCATATCAGAGAACGTTTTACAGCTGCATATTAATACATAAAAGAACAGAAATGATACAAAAGAAATTATTGTCGATATTAACGCTATTGGGATTTATCAGCATATTTGCCGGAAACCTTAAAGTAAAAGTGTATAATCCGGGAACCAAAGCTATTTTCCCGATTACTTCCACCATTATTTATGGAGATAAAGACGCCATACTTGTTGATGCTCAATTTCAGAAGCAATATGCAGAGCAGCTTGTGAAAGAAATAAAAGCAACAGGAAAGAACCTGAAAACAGTTTTTATCTCTCACAGCGACCCTGATTTTTATTTCGGGTTGGATGTCATCAAAAAAGCTTTTCCTAATGCAAAGATTATCTCAACAGCTCAGACAGCCTATTTGATATCAGCTTCAAAAGATGATAAAATGGGAGTATGGAAACCACAGTTGAAAGCAGATGCTCCATCAGAAATTATTGTTCCTGAAGCAGCTGTTTCAATTCCTGATCTTGAAGGAAACAAAATTGAAATCAGACAAAACCCGGAAGATCCGGCACATAGTTTTCTTTGGATTCCTTCCATCAAAACCATTGCGGGTGGTATTTCGGTTTCCATAGGCTCACACCTTTGGATGGCAGATACACAAAATGTGAAAGCAATTGATCAATGGATAGGACAGATTGATGCAATGAAAGCATTGAAGCCGGAGCAGGTTGTTCCTTCTCATTTTGCAGAACTTTCTACCATTCCAAAATCTCTTGATTTTGTGAAAAGCTATTTGGAAAACTATAAACAAGCAGTCACTGAAAACAAAACATCTTCTGCTGTTGTAGATTTTATGGTTAAAAAATATCCTGATCTTCATGGAAAAGATGAGCTGGAAATGGGAGCAAAAGTTTTCTTTGGCGAAATGGCTTGGGATCTGAAATCACCTTATCCGGCAATCAGGAATAAAGTGGAAGTTGATTTTGGAGCGGTGAAATTCCTTCTTGATTTTAAAGATAACAAAACAATGACGTTTACAGGAACAGCCGGAAGTTCAAAAAACAGTACAGATACTGTAGAATATACGGCTGTAGAAGTAGCGAAGAATGTTTTTATGGTGTATTGGCATGAGCCACATCTTGGCTTCAACGTAACCCATATTCAGGATTATAATCAAAATATAGTGTATTCAAATATTGCAGGTCCTGATGGTACATTTACCCATCCGAAAGGAACGCTTAAGATTTTGAAGTAATGATAAGAATCAAAAGTACATGTAAATTTTACATGTACTTTTTGTTATATTTGATTAGCAGAAAACCTTCTTTAAAAAGAGAAGAGAATCTGTAATTTATTTTTAAAATCAAATAATAACCAATGAAATTAATTAAAATTCTGCCTTTTCTGTTATTGCTGTTTTTATTCAACTGTGGTAAACTGGCGACAACCTCCGAAGATAAAAAATCTGTTAATGAAGTTCTTAAGTTTTACGGAGGCTATGTTGAAACGATGAAAGGAGTACAAACACTGAATGGAAAATCCGGTGATTTTTTTGAAGTGGAGATTAAAGACAGTAAACTGATCAATAGCCAGCCTCAAAGAGCTGTATCCAATGCTGCCAATATTGCATTTATAGTTTTTCAGAATCAAAAGCCTGGAGAATATGATGTCATCAAAACAAAATTACTTTTATCAGACGGAGCCAGTTTTACAAAATCATTCACTCGAAAAGAACTGCAGGAAGTAAAAGATATATACCCGGAAATTGATAAGATCAATTCATTTTTGATTAATAAAGATGATAAAGGAATTCTTGAAATGTTTGAGCCAAAATTTAAGCCTAAAAAAGAAGTAGTCAAAGAAACAATTTCAAGAATGGATTCTGAATTAGGCCCGATTACAGAAATACAGTTTCAGGGATTTGAATTTCTGGATAATCCCAATCTGGGACAGATGATCTTAATAAGAGAAGTAAGCAAAAGAGATAAGGTTTTCCCGTTTATCAATGTAGCATTTGACAGAAAGACTAAAAAAATGCTGAACATTGAATTTCCATAAAGAATAAAATACGCATAACGTATCCGGAACCTGGGTAATATCAAAATAAAAAAGGCTGTTCATACTGAGCAGCCTTTCTTTTTATAGATTCATAAACAATTTCGGATTAATCGGAGTATTGTTTTTGTGGACTTCATAATGAAGATGAGGACCTGTAGAACGTCCTGAATTTCCGGATTTAGCAATTACCTGACCTACCTTTACTTTATCATTTACTTTAGATACAAGCTGTGATAAGTGTCCGTAGAGTGTAGCCAATCCATTTCCGTGAGAAACAATCACACAGTTTCCATAGCCCCCTCTCTGTCCGGAAAAAATAATTGTTCCGGCAGCGGCAGCTCTTACATCAGAACCATAGGCAACGGCAATGTCCAGTCCTTTGTGGAACTGCATCTGGTCAGCTTCTGCAGGCGGGTTGTTTTTTTCAGCAGCAGTTTTAGTTGTTGTAGTTCCTGCCACAGCTTTTGTTGTAGAAGGAGCTGATGCTGACGCTACAGGAGCTGCTTTTGGAGTAACCATTACTTTTACTTCCCTTTTATTTCCATAACTGTCTGTAAGTTCTATAATTTTCTCAACAGGTTCAGCTTTTACTTCAGGCTTTGGAGCTGCAGCTACTGCCGGTTTTGCTTCCGTTGCAACACTTGTTTTTACCGACGCAAAAACAGTTTTGAATGGAATCGGATTTTTTCTCACTCCAAAATTAGAGGAAATATACCCGTCTGTAGGCATACCCAACGGAACCTGCATCAGCTTTTTCTGAAGATCCATCAGATATTGGCTGTATCGGTTTGCCTGTTTGGAAAGATAAATAGAATTTGAAATACTGTCCTGGTTGAGCATCATCAGTTTTTCGTTGGTAATGTCTTTGGACTTCAGGAAAGAGTTGAGTTGAGCCACTGTCTGATCTACGAGCGTAAGATCAGTTTTCATTTTTAGATAATCTACACTGTCTTTTTCAGTGTTTATTTTTACAAGATTGACTTCGTAGGTTTTGTCGTCTCTTTCAGAAAAGAGCTTCGCAATGAAGACACCTTGTGCAAAAACTACTAGTAAAAGTCCTCCCAGGAGAATGTTTACGTTCTTCTTGCTGCTTAGAAATTTTTTCATATTTCTTCTCTTAATAAATTTAAAACGGTTTTGAAGCTGCAAATTTAATTAAAAATAAGCTTTGTGGGTTATTTTTAATTAAAATTCAGTTTTTTCTGTATTTAACGGTTAATTAGCTGTTTAATTGTGTTGAAGTGTTAATTTTTTCAGAAAATGGCGTTTATCATAGTTTCAAAGCCTTTGTTACGTCTTTGTTTTAATATCTTTGCAGTTCACATTCCAATTATGGCTAAAAAGAAAATTATTTCAGAATCTTCGAATCCAAAAAAGAATAAAAAGGATATTTCTGTAGGAGTTGTAGGGAGCGGAAGTTTTGCAACCGCTATCGTAAAAATGCTTGTTGAAAACTGTAAGGTTGTACACTGGTGTGTAAGAAGTGAATTTGTAAAAGGAGCCATTGAGCTCCGCGGACATAACCCGACTTATCTTACAGCTGCCCACTTTAATCTGAAAAGCTTAAAATTAACAACAGATATCAATGAACTGGTTTCTGCCTGTGACGTTATTGTGCTGGCAACTCCGTCCATCTACCTGTCTGATACACTGGACAAGATGACCTGTGATTATTCAGATAAGATCTTTATCTCTGCAATTAAAGGGATTATTCCTAAAGTAAATGATGTGGTAGCGCATTATCTGCGTGATGAATTTAAAATCGGGTTCAGAAATCAGGCGGTTATTGCAGGGCCTTGTCATGCAGAAGAGGTAGCGATGGAAAGACTTTCTTATCTTACCATTGCGACAGTAGAAGATGAAACGGCTGAAAAACTTGAAGGTATTTTCAGTTCAGATTTTATCAAAGTACAAACAAGTAAAGATATTTTAGGAAATGAATACAGTGCGATTCTTAAAAATATTTTTGCAATCGGAGCAGGAATCGCAAGTGGTTTAGGATATGGAGATAACTTCACGGCTGTTTTTGTTTCAAATGCAATCCGTGAAATGGAAACATTCCTGGAAGCCATCTATGAAGCACCAAGAGATGTGAATGAAAGTGCTTATCTGGGTGACCTTCTGGTGACTGCTTATTCACTTTTCTCAAGAAACAGAAACCTGGGGAATCTTATCGGAAAAGGATATACCGTGAGATCTGCCATTCAGTCTATGAATATGGTGGCGGAAGGATACTATGCAGCAGATTCTATTTATAAAACAGCAAAACAGAAAAATCTTAAACTTCCAATTATAGATACTGTTTACGCTATTCTTTATGAAGGTAAAAATGCTGAAAAACAGTTTAAAAAACTGACTGCAAAATTGAATTAAAATAACAAGGCTTTATTGCTAAAACCTTGTTTGTAACATAAAATGAACAAAAAAACTTAAGTATTTCAATGCTTAAGTTTTTTTGTTCATTTTGATGATCCAAGAGATTATAATGATCTGATATTATCAATCATTTCAATGATGTTTTATTGAAATTTTCCATAGCTTTTTGTTGCGTACTCAAGAAGTGTTTTTGCTGTAAAAAATAACGTGTTAAAATCGTTAAACGCGGTCCAGTTTTTAAAACTTTTCACGAAATTTGAAGTAAAATTTTAAATTATGTCACAATCGCTTACAAGCAGAACACCGAAACCTAAATATGACGTTGTACTGATAGGCGGCGGAATCATGAGCGCCACTTTAGCAACGCTGCTTCATGAATTTGATCCAAATCTTGAAATTGCAATCTTTGAAAGACTTGGAAGATTTGCCAAAGAAAGTACAGCAGCATGGAACAACGCCGGAACAGGGCACTCCGCATTTTGTGAGCTAAATTATACCCCGGAAAAACCAGACGGGTCTATTGATATCTCCAAAGCAGAGAGCATTGCAGAACAGTTTGAAATTTCAAAACAATTCTGGGCCTATCTGCTCACCAAAGGCTATATTCATGAGCCTAAAGAATTTATCAATTCCTGCCCGCATATGAGTCTGGTATTCGGAGAAAAAGATGCTGAATATCTTAAAAAACGCCACGATAAAATGGCCGAATCTGTTCTTTTCTCAGGAATGGAATTTTCTAAAGATCATGAGAAACTGAGAGAGTGGATTCCTTTGGTAATGAGCAAAAGAAATCAGTCTGAAGTAATGGCTGCAACGAAGATGGATATGGGGACGGATGTGAACTTCGGAACACTGACAAGAAAAATGGGAAGACATCTTCTGGAAGATTCCAATGTTGAGGTTTTCTTATACCACGAAGTGAAAGATATTGATGCAAGAGAAGACGGAAAGTGGGAAATGAAGGTGAAAGACAGAATCAACAGCCACAAACAGGAAGTGGTGGCAGACTTTGTTTTCATTGGTGCCGGAGGGTATGCACTTCCGTTATTAGACAGTTCAGATATTAAAGAAAGTGAAGGTTACGGAGGTTTCCCGGTTTCCGGACAGTGGCTGGTAAGCCATAACCAGGAATTGGTGGAAAAGCACCAGGCTAAAGTATATACTCAGGCTACAGTAGATGCTCCTCCAATGTCTGTTCCACACCTTGATCTTAGAATTATTGATGGTAAGAAAGCTCTTCTTTTCGGACCTTTTGCTGGGTTCTCCACCAAATTCCTGAGAGAAGGAAGCTATCTTGACCTTCCTGAAAGTGTAAACACCAAAAATCTGAAATCCCTTTTTGGAGCATGGTGGCATAATATTCCTCTGACGAAATACCTGATCCAGCAAGTTGCAATGACGAAATCTCAAAGAATGCAGCATTTAAGAGAATTTGTTAAGGATGCCAAAGAAGATGACTGGGAATTGAAAGTAGCAGGTCAGAGAGTTCAGGTCATCAAAAAAGATGAAAAAGAAGGGGGAAAACTGGAATTCGGAACTGAAGTAGTTGTGAATAAGAGCGGGACCATTGCTTCTCTGCTGGGAGCTTCACCAGGTGCGTCTACAGCAGTATATGCCATGTTGAATGTACTGGAAAAATGTTTCCCGGAAAAATTACATGGCGAATGGAAAGGAAAACTGCTTGAAATGGTTCCTTCTTATGGACAAAAACTGGCTGAAAATCCTGACCTGACCAATGAGGTGAGAAATTATACAAAAGAAAAATTAGAATTAGAATATTAACATCAATAATGAACAATGGGAGTAGACACTGCTACCCATTGTTCATCACTCATTATTTATAAAAGGTGGAAGAAGTAATTGTAAAACCTGTTATTGCAAAGGAAATCCTGGAATCTCTTAAGGCAAAAACGGAAGAGGAGAAACAGGTGATTGTACATTGTTGTTTTCCGGCATCACCGTTTTTAGGAAACCTGATCAGAATCTGGCACTCGACCTATCTTTTTGACAACCAGTCTGAGCATAGAAGCAAATTGATTCATGCGGAAAATATTTCAATTTCTCCCTATTGGACAGCGGTTCCTTTTATGAAAGATTTTTGGTTTACGTTGATCTTTTCCGGGCTTCCGAAAGATTGTAAAAGTTTTGATTTAAAAGAAGTAATTCCTGAAGAAGGCGGCTTTTTTGTAGAATCAATCAAAAGAAATTCTTCCGATGTGTATCGGGTAAAAATCTCAGAATCCTAATAAAGATGAAAATAAGGGAAGAAAAATTGAAACAGATTATTCATTGGGCTGAAAACAATCCCGATATCCGTGCTGTTCTTCTGACCAGTTCATTGGTAAACCCTTATGCTCCCGTAGATGATTTAAGTGATCTGGATGTAGAACTTGTTTTTGAAAACAGGGCATCTTATGAATCAGGAAATGAATGGATCAGGCTTTTTGGTGAACCTATTTCTATGATTGAAGAAGCTGACAGTGTTTTTGAGGGAAAACATGCCATGAAAATGGTTTTGTATAAAGACCATGTGAAGGTTGATTTTAAGCTGTATCAGGTGTCAGAATTTAGTAAAGAAATCAATGAAGAAAATCTTCCCGAAGATTGGGATGTAGGGTATAAAGTTTTACTGGATAAAGATAATCTGACTAAAAACCTGAAACCTCCAACCTATCAGTCTGTCATGATCCATAAGCCTACGGAAAAAGAATTTCAACAGCTGTTCAATGATTTCTGGTGGGATACAACTTATGTGGCAAAATGCCTTAAACGCGGTGATATTTTTTATTCCAAATTTATGTCTGAAAATGTCCTGCGTACTGATTATCTTGTTCCTTTGATTGAATGGTATATTGCCGCGAATCATAACTGGAATAATATTACGACCAATAAGCATGGAAGACTTTTCAAACAATATTTATCCCCGGAATTATGGAATAAAGTGGAAGCTACATTCTCAGGAAATGATATTGAAGAAAACTGGAAAGCTTTGCTTGCCTGTGCCGATCTGGTACATGAACTGGGAACTTCTCTGGCAGAAAAACTTCATTTTATCTATCCGGTAAAACTGGAAGATGATATCCGCAATTATCTTACAGAAATACAATCAATGCCCTGATTTCAGGCAAATTCATTTTGTTTGATGAGGTTTTCAATACAGTATTCTGCAATGGCAGTAATGGTTACAAACGGATTGACACCAATGGTTCCGGGAATTAGTGATCCATCCAGAACATACAGGTTTTCATGATTTTTTAATTTTCCAAATTCGTTGGTAGCTTCACCCAAAACACATCCTCCAAGCGGATGATAACAGATATCAGCTCCAAAACCATTATTGAAAAGCAGGTGGCTTCTCGTTCCGCCATTGGCTTTATTTATTTTCCGGATAAAATATTGGGCATTTTCTTTCATTTTGACGGTATTGCTTTCGTCCCAGTTCAAAGTCAGGGATTGGCTGGCTTTATTGTATGCAACTTCTCCTTTTTTATCGACTCTGTTGATGAGCAGATATAAAGCGGTAGCAACATCCATTCCCATCGGTAAGGGGGCAATTTCTGTGAAAAACGGATGTTCCGGATCTTCCCAGTTGTCAATTCCGCCTACCGGAATAGTAGATTGCTTGGCTCCTGTACCGCCAGACAAAGGTTGTACCCAGTTTCTTCCGGTCATAAAATTCCCATTGTTTCCCCATTTTTTTCCGATCTTTTCATGGAGGGGGAAATTATTTTCTGCATGAGATTGTAACAGAAGCTGTAAAGTTCCCATTGTTCCTGCAGAAAGAATCAGCTTTTTACAGTGGAAAACTTTGTCAGCAGCCAGGATACCTGATGTATCAATCTGGCGGACATTTAATGTATAGCTTTTATCATCATTAAGTTGTATCGTTTGGACATGATGAAGGTCGAGGATTTCCAAATTGCCGGTTTCCAGTGCTTTTCTGAGATAGGTTTTATCCAAACTATTTTTCCCATAATTGTTGCCATAGATCACTTCGGTATTAAGAGCAGAACGGGGGACTTCATTCCGGAACTCTTTTTCCATATACTTAAAATCATACACATTCGGAACTCTCATGGTTTTAAAACCTGCTTTATGAGCCTCTTCTTCACCTACCCGCGTGAATTTATAATATGGGCAGTCTTTCAGAAACTGTTCATCAATCACATTTACTTTGAGTTCTTCCCGTACCAGAGGAAAATAATGATTGTAAAACCTTTCAGGATCAAGATCAGGAAAAACTTCTTTGAAATAACTTTCTTTGGGAGTAACAGCCATTCCGCCATTCACCAGAGAACCTCCGCCAACGCCTCTTCCTACCCAGATATTGATATGTTCAAAATCCAGACGGTCCAATATCCCGGTAAAAGGAGTCAGAGAAAAAATATTCATGAAAGGGGCAATGCTTTTCTTTTTCAGCCAGGCCGAACTTTTCCCAGGTTTCAGCAGATTGGAAAACGGAATTCCTGCTTTCTCCCAGTTAAGACCCATTTCAAGCATCACTACTTTTTTTCCGGCTTCACAAAGACGTAATGCAGATACAGCTCCTCCGTACCCGCTGCCAATGATCACAATAGGAACATCAGTATTTTCTTTTATCTGGCTGTTTTTTCTTTCCTCAGCCCGGAATAATTCAGATTGAAGAAAATAGAAACCTGATATAGCCAATGCACTGGTCCTGATGAAATTTTTTCTGTCCATGAGCTTTGCTTTCCAAAAAGTATGCTAGATCAGCTGGTGCTTATTTTATTTAAAACAGATTATGTTTTTTTATCAGAATTTTAACTTTTGTTGTTCCGAAAATTCATAGTTTTGGTTATAATTTTACATACATGAAAAAATATATAGTACTCTTTTTACTCCTTCCATTATGGGCTTTTTCTCAGAAAACAGTTTCAAAGGAAGAGAAAGATGTTCAGAAATTTCAGAAAGAACTCAATGCTGAATATCTGAATCCGAAAGAGACTCCATTAAGGGGAGATAACTTTAAAAACTTTAAAGGTCACCCTTTCTTTCCTTTTGATGCTAAATACAGAGTAACCGCAAAATTTGTTAAATCAAAAGATACTAAACCCTTTGAACTTCCTACTTCTTCAGGAAAAACAAAGACGTATCAGGAATATGGAAAAGCTACATTTATGCTGGATGATAAACCCTATACGGTTACCTTATATCAAAGCCTGGCTTTAATCAAGCAAGATAAATATAAAGACTATCTTTTTCTTCCGTTTCGTGATGCTACCAATGAAAAAGAAACCTATGGAGGAGGAAAATATATGGATTTAAAGATACCGAAACGAAATACGATTGTGCTTGATTTCAATCAGTCCTATCATCCTTTTTGTGCCTATAATGCTTACGATTACAATTGCCCTGTTGTTCCTGAGGAGAATAAACTTCCTGTGGAAATCCGTGCGGGAGTAATGTATGAAGATATTTACCATCATTAAGACTATGATACATTTAGAATTCTTTAAACCAGAAGATCTTTCCGGAGTCAGTTATGCTTTGGATGAAAACCAGATGCAATTTACTGCGACAGCTCAACAGGCTTTGCAAAGTATCAACGAACGGGATGATGACGACGCATTTCCGATAACGATATTTGAAAATGAGCTGCCTGTCGGGTTTTTTGTACTTGATTTCGGGAAAGATAAATTTGAACTTACCGATGATAAAACATCAGTTTTACTGCGTTCTTTATCTGTAAATCCTCAGATGCAGGGGAAAGGAATAGGAAAAATGGCTATGCTGGAAGTAGGAAATTTTGTAAAAACCCACTTTGGAGATTGTAACGAAATTGTACTGGCAGTAAATCAGAAAAATGATTCCGCATACCATATTTATCTTCAGTCAGGATATATTTTTGACGGTAAAACCAGAATAGGAAGAAGCGGTCCTCAATATCTGATGTACAAAAAACTTTAATAAAATTTTAAAATCATAATTTTTTATCTGCTGATATCTTTCCATAACTTTGAGTAACATCAAATTACAAAACATGGAAATATCACTTCAAAATCAGGTAGCTGTGGTTACAGGTGCCTCCAGCGGAATAGGTTCAGGAATTGCAAAATCATTAGCTGCAGCAGGAGCGACAATCATTGTCAACCATTCTTCGGAAAGGTCTGCAGAAGAAGCCAAAGCTGTTTTGAAAGAAATCACTGATGCCGGAGGAAAAGGAGTAACCTATGCATGTGATGTATCCAAAGAAGATCAGGTGGTCAAAATGTTTCAGGATGTTGTTTCTGAATTTCAAACTGTAGATATTCTGGTGAATAATGCGGGTATTCAAAAAGATGCGAAATTCACTGAAATGAACATCGATCAGTGGAATGCTGTCATAGGGGTCAATCTTACGGGACAGTTTCTATGTGCCAGAGAAGCCATTAAAGAGTTTCTAAGGCGGGGAATAGACCCTTCACGTTCCATTGCATGTGGGAAGATTATTCATATCAGTTCTGTACACGAAATTATTCCGTGGGCCGGACATGCCAACTACGCATCAAGCAAAGGAGCCATCAGAATGTTGATGCAAACTCTTGCTCAGGAATATGGTGCAGATAAAATCAGGGTCAATTCTATTTGCCCGGGAGCTATTCAGACTCCTATTAATCAAAATGCCTGGAATACTCCTGAAGCACTGAATTCTCTTCTTACCCTTATTCCTTATAACAGAATCGGACAGCCTCAGGATATTGGAAATTTAGCCGCTTTTCTGGCCAGTGATCTTGCTGATTATATTACCGGAACCAGCATCTTCGTTGATGGTGGAATGACTACGTTTGAGAGTTTTTCTACAGGAGGTTAAGAAGTTCAAGGTTTAAAGTTTATAGTTTTGAGGTTGTTCTCATAGCTTCAAACGAGATCAGATATGACTCATTGCTTATTATTCATTACTCATAATTATCGCTTATGTCAGAAAAACAGAGAATTTCAGATATTTCATGGAAAAAATGGGGTCCTTATGTAAGTAACCGGGAATGGGGGCTTGTTCGTGAAGATTACAGTGAAAACGGAGATGCCTGGAATTATACCAGTCATGATACTGCGGAAGCCAAAACATACCGTTGGGGTGAGGAAGGCATATGCGGAATCTGTGATGACCTTCAGAAGCTTGTATTCTCTGTCGGATTCTGGAATAAAAAAGATAAAATGGTGAAAGAACGGTTCTTTGGATTGACCAACGGACAGGGAAATCACGGTGAAGATGTAAAGGAATATTTTTATTACCTGGATTCTACACCTACCCATTCTTATATGAAAATGCTGTATAAATATCCCCATACTATTTTTCCCTATGAAGATCTCATAAAAACAAATGCTTCAAGAAGTAAGGATGAAACGGAATATGAATTGATTGATACCGGAATTTTTGATAACAATGAATACTTTGACATTTTTATTGAATATGCAAAAGAAAGTCAGAATGATATTCTAGTCAGACTAACGGTTGTCAACAAATCTGAAAAAGAAGCATCCCTTGTAATATTGCCTACGGTTTGGTTCAGAAACACCTGGAAGTGGGGCTATGATGACTATCAACCCAAATTGTATGCTGAAGATGCAGACCGGATTAAAGTAAATCATCAGGATATTGACATCAAAAATGTATATGCAAAACAATCCTTAAAAACACTGTTTTGTAATAATGAAACCAATAATGAAAGACTTTACCAGTCGCAAAATGAATTAAAGTTCTGCAAAGACGGGATCAATAATTTTGTAATGACGGGTAACTCTCAATCTGTGAACCCGAAGAATGTAGGAACCAAAGCTTCTTTTTTTATTGATGAAGATTTCAAAGCTGGGGAATCCAGAATATTTGAATTCAGAATATCGGATAAGGACTTACGAGAGCCGTTCGGTGATTTTGATACTGTTTTTAATCAAAGACAGAAAGAAGCAGATGAATTTTATGCTGAAATCCAGAAAGGAATTGCTTCGGAAGATGAGAGGCTGGTACAAAGACAGGCTTTTGCAGGGATGCTGTGGAATAAAATGTTTTACCACTACAATGTTGAAAAATGGCTGAAAGGTGATCCTGCTGAAATGCCTCCTCCACAGTCGCGGAAAAAAATAAGAAATTACGACTGGAAGCATCTTAATAACGAACATATTATTTCCATGCCGGATAAATGGGAATATCCGTGGTATGCCACCTGGGATCTGGCATTTCATACCATCAGCTTTTCCTTGATAGATCCTGATTTTGCAAAGCATCAGCTGAAACTTTTCCTGTTTGAATGGTATATGCATCCAAACGGACAGCTTCCCGCCTACGAATGGAACTTGAGTGACGTGAATCCTCCGGTACATGCCTGGGCCGTTTTCAGAGTATTTAAAATTGATGAATATTTAAATGACAAACCCGATCTGGAATTTCTGGAAAGTGCTTTTCAGAAACTGTTAATGAACTTTACGTGGTGGGTCAATAAAAAAGATACCAATGGCAATAACATATTTGAAGGAGGTTTCTTAGGACTTGATAATATTGGGGTTTTCGACCGGAATGCTGTTTTGCCAAACGGAGAGCAGCTGGAACAGTCGGACGGGACGAGCTGGATGGCCATGTTTGCCCTGAATATGATGCGGATTGCTTTGGAACTGGCTCTTTACAATAATGTGTATGAAGAAATGGCGATGAAGTTTTTTGAACATTTCCTGGCTATTGCCAATTCACTGGATAATATGGGTGAGGAAGAATTCAGTTTGTGGGATGAACAAGATGAGTTTTTCTATGATGCCATAGCTTCTAATGACGGAACGCATATGTATTTAAGATTAAGAACCATTGTAGGATTGATCCCGATGTTTGCCGTTGAGGTTATAGATGATGAAATGATTGAAAACCTGCCCAATTTTAAGAAAAGAATGAAATGGGTACTGGATAATAAACCGGAACTGGCTTCTCTGGTTTCAAGGTGGGAAGTCAAAGGCCAGGATTCCAAACACCTTTTGTCTTTGCTTCGGGGACACCGTTTGAAAAGATTATTAAACAGAATGCTGAATCCGGATGAATTTTTAAGTGATTATGGAGTAAGAGCGTTATCAAAAGAGTATGAAAATAATCCTTATACTTTAACACTGAATGAAACGGATTATAGTGTGAAATATACTCCCGCAGAAAGTGACAGCGGGCTTTTCGGAGGGAACAGCAATTGGCGCGGTCCGGTGTGGTTTCCTATTAATTTTTTGATTATCGATAGTCTTCAGCGCTTTTTCTTCTACTATAGTCCCGATTTTTTAGTGGAATATCCTACAGGGAGTGGAAACTATTTAAACCTTGATCAGATAGCGGATGCTTTAAACAAACGGCTTGCAAAGATTTTTTTAAAGGATGAAAAAGGGAAAAGACCTGTCCACGGGCAGTATGAAAGATTTCAGACGGATCCGGACTTTAAAGATTATATCCTGTTCTACGAATATTTTCATGGGGACAACGGACGTGGAGTAGGAGCTTCCCACCAGACAGGCTGGACGGGACTTATTGCCAAGATCTTACAGCCAAGATTCTCCAAAAAAGAAATTGCCGAATCTGAAACTGAAATGCCTGCAGATATTGAAAAAACAAAAGAATCATAAAACAATACTACCCATCAGAAATCGGCCTATTCAAATATCTGCTGGATAATTTCCAATGAGGCAGGTGTTTTGAAGTCTGTGATATGATAATGATAATATATCAGAAGGCTGTCCAGAAAATCTTTTCTTAATGAAGAGTGGATTTTTGTAGCATATAGATTTTCAGCACAAAGTGCTTCTTTCCATAATGTAGAAATTTCTTCATTGAATTGCTGATGACAGATTCCTAAGGAAAAAGTTCCGGTTTCCGGATCTAAAAACTTACCGTCACCCAACAGTGGAGCAACTCCCTGAATTTTTAAAACAGCCAGTAAAAAGAGCAGATGTGCCTGATAATTCCTGTTCGTTAGTTCATTGATAAAATGATTTATGCCGGTATAGATAGGAATATTTTTATCCTCATATTTAAGGATATGACTCAGGAAATCTGAAATAAAGAAAATAACGGTATTGACTTTTATATCTGTATAAATGTCATTATTTTTTACCAGTTCAAACTTTGAAACAGTTGGTATACCATTGCCACGGAGAGGTTGTATTGAAAAATTCAGATGGCTCAGGGGCAGCAGCAGGGCTTTCTTTTTGTTCTTTTTAGCATAAATTCCTTTCAGAAAATAGCTTTGAAAACCCTCTTCTTCAGTAAAACAATGCAATACAGCATCATTTTCTCCATATTTTATAAACGAAAGTAAAAAACCGTTTTGTGAATTCATTAATTAATTGACTACTCCTATTTTGGCTGTAGCTTTATCTGACCCATCTTCATTGGTCATCAGGACAAAGTACATTCCTGATGCTACTCTTACCCCTTTCTGATTATTAAGATCCCATTCATAATAACCTCCTCTTGCTACTGCAGAGTGTACAACATTTCCTGCTGCATCTACAATTCTTATATTCGTTTTTTCTGCAAGACCCTTAAGGGTAACTTTTCCTTTAAAATTAGAATATACAACAGGGTTAGGATATACTACAACATCACCGAAATTGGAAGTTACATCAGCAACATCACCCTGATATGTTACAATACCATTATATGTTACAAAATATACTTTCCCGGTTTTCTTATCAACTTTTATATCTGTAACACTGTTTGTAGGAAGAGGTGAATTTTCTTTAGTAAAATGTTTTATTGTTTTCTGGCCGTCAGCAGAAAGGTAATATACACCACCACCATCAATGGAAACCCATTTGTAATTTCCTTCGTCTACTGCGATCTGAAGAATAGCTGATTCCCTGAAAAGCTCTTCACCCAGTCCGTTTTGTTCTATGACTATAGGTTCTACTTCCGGCTGTGCATTTTTTATCTCAGATGCAGCATTAGGCATAATCCTTAAACCTCCGTCTGTACCGATCCATGCATCTCCGGACTTATCAAATGCTACAGATAAGATTCCTCCTGAACTATTAAATCCATTAGAAGAACCCAGAATATAATCTGTATCATCAGAAAGGTTGGTTGCATTTTTATAGTCATATACCCAAAAGTTGTTAGATCTCGGTAGCGGAGTCCACAGCATATTTTCATGGAAAACGGCCTTTTGTATACCATCACTGGCAAGAACTATTTTCTTGATGATAAAATCATCAGCGGCTTTATCATAGATTCCCATGGAAGGGTTTCCGTCATTAAATCCGAAGGAAACAAAAAGATTGTTCTGAGTATCTGTAGTCAATCCTACCGGACGTCTGTAGTAAGGCTGTGCACCGAGATTATAATACTTTACCAGATCAAAATCTTTGCTTGTGGCATTATATTTCATTCTGTAAACCCCATTATCCAACATTGTATAGTTAGTAAAGAGAACTTCATTACTGTTATAAGGACTTATAATAGCATCCAATACGTTGACAAAGACTGGACGATTTGGATTACTTTTATTGAAAAAAGAAGGATAAATCCAATCCGTACCGTTGAAATAATAAAATCCCGGTTCTTGTGGAATAATGGACGGGTGGTTGTAATTATTTGCTCTGGCACCAGAGGAAACCAGAAGCTGATTATTATCGAAAAGATTAATATTATAGGCAAAATTGTAGTAAGGGCCTGATGGTTTGAAAGTATTATTACTTTCATCCTTGATCCCTGATAATACGGTTCCTCCAAAAATTTTTCCACCAGCTGTTATTGCAGTGTTGCATTCTTCTCCAAGGCTTACCGCATTTTGTGATACCCCGTTTATTCCGTAGGTATACACTCTGTTGTCAGTAACTATAATATTATTAGATGTAACAACGATATCACGAATATTATCAAAGTTCGTAGGAAGCTGAGTCGGAGTACCGTTGTTGTAAAAATAGGCCGCTGTAGCTGATGAATATACAAGCTCAGATTCTGAATCTATATGCTTGAATGCTCCGGGAGCTTCCGTTGTCCATGTAGAATATACCGGGAAGGTAGTATTCAACTGATGGCTCTTCAATCCTGTATTGGTTACAGAGTATACCTTATTCCCGAATATGGTTGCTTCATTACTTGCTTCATACACCCCGCCAGTCAGGAAAAACGCAGAATCTCCGAATTCTTTATTGTTCAGATTAAATATGGAAAGTCCATAGCCTACAGAAATGACAGCCTGATTTCCGGTAATGGAAATATGATTGATTTTTTTATTTCCGTTATAGCCGGTAGCAATAGGAATATCAACAATATATTTGATTTCCTGTGGAGTGATAACATCCATGGAGCCGTTTTCATACCCAATAAGTCCTGTTTTAGTCTGTGGGTTGTAATCGAAGGCTGTTATTCCAATATTATGAAGGCCATTGGCCTTGGATAACTTCGTAATTTCTCCTGTTGATATTGTATAATAGAATATTCCGTTTTCTGTAGCTGCAATGATTTTCCCATTGTCTTCTTTCATAGCTAAGACTTTGTTATAGGAAAATACATCAGCCCATTTTTTCGATGAAATGACCTGCGCTTTTGTAAACTGCAGGGATGCTAAAATACCAAGAGAAATTATAGAGAGTTTTTTCATATTATGCGGTTATGCTGCTGTCTATTGCCTGATTGTTCCAGGAAATATGCTGTACGTTTTTGTTTGTATCAAAATAAAAATCTATTCTACCCAAAAGAAGACCTGCCCATCCTACCTGATTGACAAGTACGTTTTTGCCCTGTCTGTTGGTATAAGATTGAGGTTCCGGTAAAAATGTATGAGTATGGCCGCCCAGGATAATATCAATATTCTCTGTATTGGCCGCTAAAATTTTATCACTTATTTTATTCGGTTCATCTTTATAATCATAACCGATGTGTGAAAGACAAATTACCAGGTCACATTTCTGCTCTTTTTTCAGATAATTTGAATAATGCTGTGCTACGTCAATGGGATTGGAATAAACGGTTTCTCCATACTGTTTTTTACCTACAAGGCCGTCCAGTTGAATTCCCACTCCGAAAATTCCTACTTTAATTCCATTCTTGTTGAAGATCTTATACGGAGAAGTTTTCCCGTCAAGAATCGTATTTTTAAAATCATAATTGGAACAAATAAAAGGAAACTTCGCATTGGGAAGTACTTTTAAAAATCCATCAAGGCCATTATCAAAATCATGATTTCCCATGGTAGAGGCATCATATTTCATCATGGACATTAATTTAAACTCCAGTTCTCCTCCGAAGAAATTGAAGTAAGGAGTTCCCTGGAAAATATCTCCTGAATCAAGAAGCAGTACATTGCTTTCCTGATTTCTGATCTGCTGAATTAAGTTTGCCCTTCTTGCAAAACCTCCCTGATTAGGATTTTTTGTATAGCTTGCATCGAAAGGTTCTATTCTGCTATGCTGGTCATTGGTATGAAGAATAGTCAGTTTATTTGCGGATTTTAAATCAAGAATTTTCAACTCTTCCGCCATCATCATATTGGGAGCTAAAGCCATTGCCAAAGATCCGCCTCCTATTGCTTTTAAAAAACTTTTTCTATCCATTACTTCTTCCCGATAAAATTTAAACGAACATCTGAATTTACTACCACTTCAGGAGTCTTCTTAAAATAATCAATAAACAGATCTCTCATTTTAATTCCTGTTGAGATTGATTCTCCTTTTGCAAAGAATTTCATGTTGTCTCCTCCCAGTGCAAGATAGTCTGAAGTAGCAATATAATAGTCTTTAGCCGGATCTACTGCTTTTCCGTTGATCAGGGATTTGATTACCTGTCCGTTATTGGTCTCAATATATAAATGAGAAACAGGATTGTTGACCTGCGTTTTTGCATAATACTCAAAAAGTCCCTGTAAATCGGCTCCTTTCATTTTCACAATAACCACCTCATTTTCGAAAGGCATTACTTCAAATATATTTTTAAGTAAAATATCACCCTTTCCGATAGTGGTACGGATTCCTCCGATATTGATCAATGCAGCATCTACATTCTGCTTAAGATGAGTTTTTATCCATTCATTACCTCCTTCAAACGTATAGTCAGCTAAAAGATTGCCCAGATTGCTGTTGTCGCCCTGCTTTGTAAGATCCGCATTCGTGTGTGAGATCTTCTGGTTCATTTCTTTATCCAGTTTTTGCTTATAAGGCTCAATAAATTTTGCAAACTCCTCATCATTTTTTAGCTCATTATTAATAGAAATATTTTTCTGGGTCTTTACATCCGCAAGTTGCAGCGTAGAAGCTGTTTTGCATGCTGTAAGGGTTACCAGGGCAATTCCTATTAACAAGAATTTATTTTTCATAATATCTTTTAGTATATGCAAATATAACTATATGTATAATAAAACATTATTATTTATTGTAAATTCTTACTGTAAATTATTAAATTTGACAAAAATAATTCTAACAGATGAGCATTTTAAAAGGAGTAGGTGTTGCATTGGTAACGCCCTTTAATGAAGATTTATCCGTTGACTTTGATAGTTTAACAAAACTGGTTGAATACAATATCGAAAACGGAACCAATTATTTGGTAGTATTGGGTACTACGGCAGAAGCCGCAACGCTTTCTGCAGAGGAGAAGAAACAGGTAATTGAGCATATCATTAAGGTGAATAATAAACGTCTTCCTTTAGTTTTGGGAATTGGCGGCAACGATACTCTTGACGTTAAGAAACAGATTGAAGAAGCAGATCTTTCTGCATTTGAAGCAGTACTTTCAGTATCTCCTTATTACAATAAACCGAACCAGGAAGGTCTTTATCAGCACTATAAAGCTTTAGCTTCCACAGGGAAGAATATTATTATTTATAATGTTCCTTCAAGAACCGGTCAGAACGTAGAAGCAGATACTACCCTTCGTCTTGCAAAGGAATTTCCTAATTTATTCCTGATTAAGGAGGCTTCACCTAATATTTTACAGTATTTTGATATTCTGAGAAAGAAACCAGAAGGATTTTCATTGGTTTCCGGAGATGATGAATATACTTTACCCGTAACACTGGCAGGAGGAGATGGTGTGATTTCCGTAATCGGGCAGGCATACCCTAAAGAATTCTCTACCATGGTACAGCTAGCTTTTGAAGGAAAAGTGAAAGAAGCTTATGCAATTCACAATAAGCTGGTAGATATTACCCGTTTGATTTTTGCAGAAGGTAACCCTTGCGGTATTAAAGTAATACTGGCTGAAAAGGGAATCATTAAAAACTTCTTAAGACTTCCTCTGGTTGCTGCTTCAGAAGGTCTTCATGCAAAAATTAAAGCTGAAATGGCAAACATTTAATAATGAATTGAATTTTAATATCACTTTAAAATTCAGCATTTCATTATTGAAAAACATAAAGGGTGAAAAGTTTAGGCTTTTCACTTTTTTTAATCATAATAATACAATAAATCATGAAATTAAGACAGGCAACAGCCGTGGATGTCCCTTTAATTCAAGATCTGGCACGAAGATCGTGGGAAAATGCCTATGCAGACATTCTTTCAAAAGAACAAATGGAATTTATGCTTTCCGAAATGTATTCTGAAACAGAAATTCTGAACCACCTTCAGAATCCTAATTACCATTATTATCTCATTCAGGATGAAAATAATGACTCTTACGAAGGTTTTATCGGATATGAACATCATTATGAAGATAAAACAACCAAGCTGCACCGTATTTATCTTGTTCCGGAGAGTAAGGGTAAAGGATTCGGCAAAAAAGCACTTCAGTTTCTGCATGAAAAAGTTTCTGAAAACGGAAATGAAAGAATTATTTTGAATGTGAATAAAAATAATGCTGCCCGAAGCTTCTATGAGTCTCAAGGATACAGGGTTTATGGGGAAGGTATTTTCGATATAGGGAACGGATTTGTAATGGATGATTACATGATGGAATTTCTAATTCACTTATCATTGACTTAAAATTTTGTAACTTTATCCTGTAATTCTATAACAAGTGACTTCTTATTTTGAATGATCTTTGCTTCAGAACCAAATCACTTATAACAATACATTCATATGCTTGGTTTTGAGCTGACACAGCTTTTTATCAGTATATTTTTTTCATCCTTAGTGTTTAAATTCCTGTATTCTTAAATACAGGAGTTTTTGCGTCTATTTGGTAAAAATAAAAAATTTGCAACTATTTCACTTTTAAATGAAATAAATTATTATATTTACTAAATAAAACAGGCTTATATATACTAGGATGAAAATGTATGTTAAATTTGATTTCAATGCCCTTTGCAAGAAGGTATTGGACGAAAAACTTAAAGAACACGGGCTGAAGTACAGGTTGCTGAACTTCGGTGAAGTGGAATTTTATGAGCCCCTTACACAAGAACAACACAGTCTTTTTAAGAAAAATCTTGAAGATTATGGTATAGAAATCATAGAAAGTCAAAAGACTGCGTTGGTACAGAAAATAAAAGATGCTATCGTAGAACTGGTCTTTTCTGATGAGATTATACCGGTAAAAGCATCCATATATATTGCTGAAAAACTGAATCACAGCTATGGTTATCTTTCCAACCTATTTTCCGAAGTTGCTTATACATCTATTGAGAATTTTATTATTCTGCAAAAGATAGAGCACGCGAAAGCCCTGATCATAAGAAATAAACAAAGCCTTACAGAAATAGCCCATAAGCTGAATTACTCCAGTGTGGCGCATTTGAGCACCCAGTTTAAAAATACAACGGGAATCACTCCCTCCCAGTTTCAAAAGATTATTGGAAAACGAAGAAGAGCTCAAAGCACGGTAATAAACCCTAAAATGCAGTATGAATAAAGAATTTCTGAACGTAATAGTAGCAGATAACGATGAAAACACCTTGATTTTTTTTAAAAATATTTTGAAAGAGTTGAAAATCTCTATAAAAGTTCAATGCTTCTGTAACGGAAAAGATATGATGTTATATCTGAATAATGATGATGCCGTAGTTCCGGAAATTGTTTTCATAAAATACACGATCCCTGGAAAAGACAGCTTGGAATGCCTGGAAGAAATTGGAGCGAATTCAAAATTCAATAATATGGTAACGACCATTTTTTCTGAACCTATTTCGGAAAATGAAATTGAAGATATTTTTGTAAAAGGGGCCAATATTTTCATGAAAAAACCTGAGTCTTTTGAGAGTCTTAAAAAAGTACTTACAGAAATTATTACAATCAATTGGCAGTATCACACTTCAGGATTGAATAAAGATCATTTTATTCTAAAAGTATGATGAATAAAGGGATTTTTAATTTTGTATTAAGAAAGTATTAATCGTATTTGATGCATACTATTCACAAATAAGTGAAAATTTTATAACTAATACTTAAAATAATATAAAAAGGATCTGAATTAATATACTGACATTTGTAAAAGTAATCTGAGACACAAATTTCATTATATAGTAGAAGATACAGATGAATGAGAAGTAATTGTTTCTAAAAACAAAAATTATATAAATCACGATGTTAGTTAACAAAATGGATTATACTAATTTTCCAATTTTAAAGCATAGAAGATCTTTAAACAAAACGGTACAATCATGAAAACTCAAAAGTAGTTGGAGGTATTTTTATTCGTTTCATTCCCTCATCTCCAGCGAAACTCAGTTAGTTTTTATAATAAGCAAGTTGGAAAAAAATAATTCATTTTGTTTTTCATAATTTATTTTAATAGTTAAGGTTTTAGCTTATCTAAATATATATTGTTATATAGATATTTTCACACCACACCACATCACAAAATATTAAGCCTTAACTATTAAATAAATTTTTGAATATATCAAAAGTAATTTCTTCTAAATAACAGTTTTATAAGGGGGCCGCAGGAAGTATTTTCTGCGGTTTTTTTATGAAATTTTACTCCACTTGTTTTTTCCTTTGTAGTATCTGATATAATAGTTTTTAATGATCAGATTATCAGGTCTGGACAGCATCGGATCCGCTTCCAGAATTTTTTCTACCGTATTTTTTGTTGTTTTAATGATCGCCGAATCATTAATCAGGTCCAATCTCTTAAAATCTACCACACCACTTTGCTGGGTACCCAGAATATCTCCCGGACCACGAAGCTGCATATCCACTTCAGAAATTTTAAAGCCGTCATTGGTTTCAGTCATTGTCTTAATACGCGTTCTGCTTTCCTTCGACAATTTGTCTGATGTCATCAGGATACAGTAACTCTGTTCAGCACCTCTTCCTACACGACCTCTTAATTGATGAAGCTGTGAAAGTCCGAATCTTTCTGAACTTTCAATAACCATTACGGAAGCATTAGGGACATTTACTCCAACTTCAATTACTGTAGTTGCCACCATAATTTCAGCTTTTCCCGAAGCAAAATAAGCCATTGCCGCGTCTTTTTCGTCCGGTTTCATTTTCCCATGAAGCATGGTCACGTTGTATTCTGAGAAATAATCCATGACATGTTCCAAACCTTCCACCAGATTTTTGTAATCTAAGGTTTCAGATTCTTCAATAAGCGGATATACAAAATAGACCTGCCGGCCTTTTTTAATCTCATCTTTACAGAAATTATAAACATATAGTCTGTCTTTTTCACGTCTGTGAGCCGTAATGATAGGTTTTCTTCCTACAGGCATTTCATCAATCACAGAAACATCCAGATCTGAGTAAAAACTCATCGCAAGTGTTCTCGGAATAGGAGTAGCGGTCATCACCAGAATATGAGGCGGAATTTTGTTTTTGGCCCAAAGTTTAGCACGCTGAGCAACTCCAAACCTATGCTGTTCATCAATAATTGCTAATCCCAGATTTTTGAATTTAACCTTATCTTCTAAAACTGCATGGGTTCCTACCAGGATTGAAAGTGTACTATTTTCCAATTCTTCATGGATAATTCTCCTTTCCGCTGCTTTGGTAGAACCGGTCAGAATACGGATGTTGATTCCGGTTTTTTCTAGCAGTTCCTTGATACCATTATAATGCTGCTGGGCAAGAATTTCTGTTGGAGCCATCAAGCAACTCTGAAAACCATTGTCCATAGCAATAAGCATGGTTAACAATGCCACCATCGTTTTCCCTGATCCTACATCACCCTGTAAAAGCCTGTTCATCTGAATCGGCCTTTTCATATCAATACGGATTTCCTTTAATACCCTTTTCTGTGCATTGGTAAGCTCAAAAGGAAGGTGGTTTTCGTAGAAATCGTTAAAATGATCCCCAATAATTGGGAAAGGGTTGCCATGAGCCTGTGTTTTATGGTGAAGCTTTTTTAAGCCATATCCTAATTGAAAAAAGAATGATTCTTCAAATTTCAACCTGTAATTAGCCTTATCAAAATGCTCTTTATCTTTCGGAAAATGAACATTCAGAAAAGCATGCTGCCTGGACATGAATTTAAAGGTTTTCATGAGGTATTCCGGAAAATTCTCTTCAATAAGACCCGGAATTTCTTTGCAGATATTTTTCAATGCATTCTGAAAAAATCTTTGACTTAATCCTCTTTTAGTTAGTTTTTCTGAACTCGGATAAATAGGTTTAAGTCTTGTATCTCCTTCTTTACTTTCTTCAGCTTCTATTTCCGGATGCGGCATAGAAAACTGGCGGTTGAAAACATTGATTTTCCCAAAAATATAAACCTCCTTGTTAATAGGAAGCTGTTCTTTCAGCCATTTTGAATACTGGAACCATACCAGATCCATGCTGCCTGTTTCATCATTGAATTTCGCAGATAATCTTTTAGTCTTCCCAGTCTGGATTTCCTGAACATGAGTGATTCTTCCCCTCAATTGTATTTCCTGGCTGCTTTCTTCCCGAAGCTGAGAAACGGTATAAATTTTACTTTTATCCAGATAGCGGATAGGGTAGAAGTTCAGCATATCTTCAACAGTAGTCAGGCCCAATACACTTTTAATAAGTTTGGCTCTTTCCGGGCCTATGCCTTTTACGTATTCTATGGAGGTTTCGAGATTCATTTTTCAGATTTCAGGATGCGGGTTTTTGAATTTTTTGATCCTTATTTTTTGACAAAAGAAATAAAGGTTCGAATTTCGGTAAAATTAAAAAGACTTCCAAAAAATTGGAAGTCTGTATGGTGAATTTTTAAAATTAAATCCGAAAATCCGGATCTCTATATTAATCTTTGATTTTAGATTTAAACTTTTTCTGGTAATCTTCCCATTGTTCTCTGGTTTTAATCTTTTTGAACAAATCTTTTGAGATCAGTTCCAGGTAGGGTTCCAGTTCTTTGGCTGATAATTCTCCCTGAAGAATGGTGATAGGATCTCCATGCTCATCCAGAAATACTGTGCTTGGAACAGCACCTACATTCATATACTGTGTAAACTCATGCAGTGAATTTTTTCCTTTTCTGTGCTCGGTATTAGGGTTTGAAAATGTTCTTCCGAAGATATCAATACTCTTTTTTTCTTCTGCATTAAACTTTACAGGATAATAATTCTCGTTCAGATTCTGAGCAATTACAGGATGTCCGTAAGTTTTTTTGTCCATTATTTTACATGGGCCGCACCAGTCTGCATAAAAATCAATCAGTATTTTTTTAGGATTTTCTTTTTGGGCTTTTAAAGCTTCCTCAATGGTCATCCACTTTACCTGGGCAAAACTGAAATTTAATAAAACTAAGAGAATTATGCTTAAAAATTTCTTCATATTGTGATATTTAGGTAAAAATAAGCATAATTACTTATTCTTTTTATTTTACATCCTGCATTAATTTTTTCACGTACGGAGATATCAAAATTAATACCACTCCGGCAATTATTGCATATAATCCTAATTGTTTATATCCATCAGTATAAGTGATCAATTCATCATAGTTGGTGGAACCTTCTTTTGCCGTAGCAAGACTGGCTCCGATAATCCCTGCAACATACTGTCCATACGCAGAAGCAAGAAACCACATTCCCATCATCATCCCCTGCAGATTCTTGGTAGACAGTTTGGTCATAATAGATAATCCGATAGGAGAGAGGCATAGTTCACCAAGAGTAATGATTAATAATGCCAGGGTAAAGAAATTCAATGAAGTAATTCCCTGAAGGTCTGCGAACAATCGGGTAGCAAATAGGGCATAATATCCTAATCCCAGGAAAATAAATCCTAATCCGAATTTAATAATGGTATTAGGTTCAATTTTTCTCTTATTCAGCCAAATCCAAAGAAGTCCGATAATTGGAGCAAGGAAAATAATAAAGAAAGCTCCTCCAGAGTTATTCACACCATTAGGGTCTAATCCGAAAAGATCCTTGTTCAGGTTCTTAGCTGCAAAAATACTTAAAGAGCCTCCACTTTGTTCGTAAATTCCCCAGAATATGATGGAGAAAATAATGAAAACCAGAGCTGCCCATAACTTTTTACGTTCTGAAGCTGTTACTTTGGACATTTCATAGAATAGATAAATTAAGGTTAATGGCCCAATGGTCCACATGAAATAATCTGTATATTCTGTCTGAGCAACCATGATCATAATAATGGGTACAAAAACCAGTGACAATACATATACTCCGTATTCTTTCCATTTTGGTATAGGAGCTGTTTTTTCTTCTGCCAAAGGATGTCCCGGCTGTAGACCAATAGTGCCCAATGTTCTTTGTGTAAATACAAAATTAATTAAACTTATCACCATTACGATCGAAGCCAGTCCGAAAGCAATATGCCATCTCATTTCTTCTGCAATAATATTACTTAGGAATTCTCCTTTACCAATGGCAATACACAAATAACCACCTAATAATGCCCCAAGATTAATTCCTGCATAGAAAAGCGAAAAGCCTGCATCAGCCCTTGAATCATTAGGTTTATAAAGTTGTCCCACCATGGATGAAATATTAGGTTTAAAGAAACCTGTACCCACTACGGTGAATGCTATTCCGAGGAAAAAGAATTTATGAGGATCTGTAGCAAGAATTAAACTTCCTACAATCATCAGGAGACCTCCCCAGAAGAGGGATTTTCTGAATCCTAAAATTTTATCGGCAAAAAGACCTCCTATAAAAGTAAAGGCATATACGAAAGCCTGAGTGGCGCCATATTGAAGGTTGGCTTCCTTTTCATGGAAATTAAGCTGTGAGATCATAAAGAAGACCAGCATTCCACGCATTCCGTAGAAACAGAAACGTTCCCACATTTCAGAGAAAAAAAGGCTCCAGATCTGTCTGGGATATTTTCCTTTGAAATCTTGTATTTCATCTAAAGTTAAGCTCATAATGATATATGATTAAGTTCTAATTAAGGGTTTTTATCTTTCTGATCCAGTTCAAAACGGATTCTGTCCTGGTCAATAATTTGTTTTAATTCTTCTTCTTTTGGGAGGTACAGCAGGTATTTGCTGGCGAATAAATTGTTTTTATCATTTAGAACGGAATACTTTACAATGGTCTCATCCTTTTCTGAGCATAGTAGAATTCCGATAGTTGGGTTATCAAATCCCTTACATTCCAGTTATTTTGTACTGACTCATTCAGATAATAGTATCTTTTATCTTTATTATCTTGGTTTGAGAGTAATCTGTAATGAGACCAGCTCAATTGTTGAGACAATGTGTCAACAATTGGAAATGCTGTGTAAAACTTCCGCATATTAGATAGGTTGGTGTAGTCAAAGCCTTTTCCAAATTCTAAAGTAAACTTTTGAGAAAGCTTTTTGAGCGTATATTTTCCGTATTCTGCACGTTCTTTTCCCTGTTGCTCATCTTCCACAATAAGTTTTCCGATTTTCCAGTAGGTGAGCAGTAAAGTAGAATTCGCTATCCGAAAAACTTTTTCGCGCGACTGCTTAATGATCTCCTTTACGGATTGGAATAAAAAATCTTCGGAAATTTCCATCGTACGAAAATAAAAAAAACCTCTGACTTAGCAGAGGTTTTATTCATATTTTGTTAATACACTTAGTTTACACCATGCATCATTTTCTTTAAGATAGGTGAAATTAAACCTAAGATTACAGAAGCAATACCACAAAGTACTACGAATACCATGAAGAATTCGAATAAGTTGTGAATCTCAAATCCTACAAAAGTAGGGTTGTGTAATGGTAACTGAGCTTTATCAAAGGCAGCTACCTGGTCAGCTGTTAAGGTTACTTTTTTATCCAAAACATCCTGTAGGTTAACTCCTATTTCCTGTGCTTTTGTAAATTTATCACCTGTTGCAGGGATAAGAGCTCCTAATGAACCTGCCAAAGCGTATCCTGCAGCATTAGAGATAAAGAAAACACCATATAATAATGAGGCAAATCTTTTTGGAGCCAGTTTACCAACCAATGATAAACCAATCGGAGAAAGACAAAGCTCACCACAAGTCTGGATGAAATAGAGTAGCATTAACCATTTGATTGCTAATAATCCTGAGTTTCCAAGATCTTTTACATTGTGTGCAATGATAAAATAAGAAAGAGCTATTAACGCTAATCCCATTGCTTGCTTGAATGGAGATACCGGTTCTTTTCCTTTTGCTCTTAGCTTATCCCAACACAAACTGAAAGGAACTGCCAATAGAACTACGAAAATTCCGTTAAAGATCTGAACCATTGAAGGTGGCATATTCCAACCGAAAATGTTTCTGTCTGTTTGGTTATCTGCGATAAATGTTAAAGAAGAACCTGCCTGTTCGAATGCAGCCCAGAAGAAAATAATAAAGAATGATACGATATAGATTACCCAGATTCTCTGTCTTTCAATTTTGTTTTCAGCAGAACTCATGATCAGGAATGCTAAGGAAATACCGGCTGCATAGATGAATGGATAAATAATTCCTTTGATCAATTGACCCATTTCTACTGCTTTAAAGCCAAATTCTCCTACAAGAAGATATCGGAAAGCAAAGAATAAAATCACAAATATAATTCCAGTAATACCTAAAGACATTCCTGAGAATTTAGCAGTCTGCGTTTCTCCTTCTTCAAAGTCTGCACTTGTATTGTTTTTAGGCAATCCTCCGATAGGTCTTCCTTCAGGGGTTACTACATATTTATTTTTAAGGATAAAGAATGTTATTGTTCCGATTATCATTGCAATAGAAGCAGCTAAGAATCCCCATTTGAAAGCAAAGATATCTCTTACTCCAGTCGCAGCATCTTTTACGTCTCCTACGTATGGACAGATAAACTGACCTAAGAATGCTCCAATGTTGATCCCCATATAGAAAATAGTGAAAGCTGAATCCAGTTTAGACTTTTCCTGTTTTGGATAAAGACTTCCTACCATTGAGGAAATGTTCGGTTTGAAGAATCCGTTACCAAAAATAATAACGAATAAAGCTAACCACATGATCATTTTGGAACTACCCAGATCTGCGGAGAAGGTAGAGGCACTGATGAATAATAGAAACTGGCCAATAGCCATTAATGATCCACCAATAATGATTGCAAATCTGTTTCCGATATACTTATCAGCAATAAACCCTCCTAAAAGAGGTGTTAAATAACATAAAGCTAGAAATCCACCATAGATGATCGCCGCATCAGCTTCTTTTATTAATAAGGAATTTACCATGAAGAGCGTCAAAAGTGCTCTCATCCCATAAAAGTTGAAACGCTCCCACATTTCTGTTCCGAAAAGAACCCATAATCCTTTAGGATGCCTGGAATTCTTATTCTCTACAAATTCATCCGGTTTCGGACTCAATGCTTCAATATTATCCATTTCTATTGTTAATTTTTGTTAAGACTGACAAATATAGTTTATTTTGGGTTTTTGGCAAGGTTTTAATTTTATTTTTAAATAAAAAAGCTGCGGAACTATTCCACAGCTTGCTAATCGTTATAATATCAAGGATTAATGTCCTTTTTCTTTCATAATTTTGTTCAGTCTTTTTAACATAGAAAGACCTAAAAGTGTAGCAAATATTAACAAACCGAAGTTGACAAGGAAGTAATTCGTCTTGTTTTCGTAATTATACCACGTACTTGCCAGGATTCCGGAAAGCTTATTTCCCACAGAGTTGGCAAGGAAGAATCCTCCCATCATCAATGCGGTGATCCTTGCAGGGGAAAGTTTTGAAACAAATGAAAGTCCCATTGGAGACAAACATAATTCCCCGATGGTAATTACTCCATAGCTGGCAACAAGCCATAGAGGAGATACTTTTACAGCTCCGTTATCTCCAGCCATTACTGCTAAAACCATTACCAGACAGGAAAGTCCTGAAATAAATAATCCTAAAACAATCTTGGTAGGAGTCAGGGGTTCTTTTCCTTTTCTTCTCAATAATGCCCAGAATCCAACGATCACTGGAGTCAGAGCAATAACCCAGAATGGATTGATAGACTGGAATAATTCTGTATTGTATAAATATACTTTGTTTTCAGGGTTTTTCTCAAGGGCAACACGCTGTTCAGAAGAAATGTTTTTAAAATAAACATCTTTGCCTGTTTCTTTCTTAGTTTCTCCTTTGTCATCCTTTTGAGATCTGAACTGATTGTCATAAACCGGAGTTTCTTTGTTTTCATAGCTCTTGCCTTCCACCATATAAATACCTTCCAATGGTTTTTCAAGAGAAGCAGGAACACTTCTGTCCGTATAATAATTCGCCCATCTCGTTAAAGCTGTACCATTCTGTTTGAAAACAGCCCAGAAGAACATACTGATCAGGAATACAGAAAGTAATGCTCCGATAGAAGCTTTTTCATCTGGTTTAGCTTTAAAGTAAAGAGATGCATAGAAGTAGATTACAGGTACACATGCAAAAATAAAGGCATCTGTACTGTCACTTCCAAAAATATTGTTAGGAATAAACCAACCTATTGCTCCTGCAATAATAGCAGGAACAAATACTTTAAGCATAATTTCCGAAAGCTTGGTATCTCCTTCCTGTACAGGTTTCATCTGTGCAGCATGGATATAATGCTTTCTTCCGATGGTAAAAATCACCATACCAATAAGCATTCCCACTCCGGCAGTAATGAAAGCCTCACCCCAGCCAAATTTATTACGCATAAATGCCGCAATAATGTTACAGATAAATGCTCCAATATTGATTCCCATATAGAAAATATTATATCCGGAGTCTTTATTAGCTTTATACGGTTCCTCAGAATAAAGGTTTCCTAATAGCGTTGAGATAGTAGGTTTAAAGAAACCATTTCCAATAATAATTAATGCCAGTGAAGCATAAAACAGAGGCAAATCTTTAAACACTCCCATTCCTATATATCCGGCAGCCATTAAAAAGCCTCCCAGATAAATAGATTTAATATATCCTAAAACTCTGTCTGCCAGGAATCCACCAATGAAAGGAGTCAGATAAGTTAAGGCAATATAAGTTCCGAAAATATCATCAGCAGTTTTGTCAGGCAGTCCAAGGCCCCCTTTCATACCGGTAGGCTCAATAACATACAGCACAAAGATTCCAAGAATCAGGTAATACCCGAAACGTTCCCACATCTCCGTAAAAAAGAGGAAGGGCAGGCCTTTAGGATGTTTAGTCTTCATATATTCAATTTTCAAATTTCCCAAAAATAAGTTTTTAATTTTAATTGATAAAATAAATAATACTTGCCTAAATGATTAATGAAATAAATATAAAATCCCTTTCAAGAAAATTGAAAGGGAGGGTGATTATTCATGAATGATTATATTATATATAGAAGATTCTATGAGCTAAAATCATTTTGAGATTTTAGTATTTGATTTTCTTCATTTAATTCACAAATCTTTTGTTTTAGAAAATCAATGTAGTCCTGTAAATTTTCAATGATTGAATAATTGAAATTTTGGATGTACTGATATTGAGCAGAGTCTTTGAATGTGGAATTTTTATTACTGAACACCATTTCTTCCTCTTCTTTAATATCAGAAATAGAAACACTGAGAGATTCAGCTATTTTCTTCCATTCATCTTCATGTATTCTGACCTCGCCCCGTTCTTTCCGGGAATAATTTGAAGGATCAGTAGATAAAATTTTTGCCATCTTCTCTTGAGAGATGCCTTTGAGTTTTCGTAGGTTTTTTAGTTTTTCTTGCTTCATGATTCTTAATGTCTATTGCAAATATGCAAAACATGTACATGTTTTGCAAGAAATTTGCCAAAAAAATACCTGATCTATTTCTCTTACTAGAGATTTTAATTTATAGTTTTGAAAAGTCAATAATGACACAGAATATTTAATTAAAACATTATGAAAAACAATTCTTTGAAAATGAAGAAAGCAAGTCTATCCAGAAATGAATTAAGATCACTTAAAGGAGGGAAAATAGGAAACGGAGGAGGAACTATTATCGGAATCGGTGGTGGAGAAGTAGAGTGCGGATGTGTACAAGCTGGTTGTGCTGGAGATGGTAGTGCAAGATGCGGAGGAGGATGTTGTAACTAAAATTAAAATCGTAATCAGCAATGAAATTTCATTGCTGATTATTTTTAAGTATTTATGAAGAAAAATATTAATATATTAACAAGCTATTTAAATCTTGTCGATATCCATATTGATAAGACTGAGTTTGAATACCAGTTAAATGGACATCCGGAATTTCCTAATATTCTGTCTTTTTCCGATACACTTCATTTTTTTAATATTGATTGTTCAATTTTTGAAATAGATGAAGAAGATGTTGAGCTGCTGCCTAAAAACTTTCTTTCAATCAATGAAGGAAATTTTACATTAGAAGAGAAAAAAAAATATGATATTTCAACTTCTAATGTTGTTTTATTAGTTGACAAGTCAGAGAGTTTTTACAATGAAAAGAAGAAAAATAATCTTTTCTTATGGAGTAGCTTTTTATTGGGAACTCTAGTATTGTCTGTTTTATTATTAGACTTTTCTTTCTTTTATGCGGGAATCGCATTTTTATCGCTTTCATTTTTAGGAATTTTCCTTTCTTATGAAGCCTATAAAAAAACGCATGGTAAAGGAACAATTATACCTTTAGGGGTATGTCAGAATAAGATGTTAAAAACTGACTGTGATTATGTATTTAATTATAAGAAATGGAAGTTTTTGGATATATCTGAAATCTCTTTATTGTTCTTTTTCTCTCAAATTATTAGTTTTATAGTTTTAGCGATATACAAAGATCTGAGTTTTTACTATTTTGTATATAAGTATATATTCTATTTGTTTATACCCGTTTCATTTGTTTCATTGTACTATCAGATCATTATTATTAAAAAGCTGTGTCCGGTTTGTATTGGTATCATACTTTGTGTTTATGCCCAGCTGGTTCTTTTATACTTTTTACCAAATCAATTTGTAAAGATCAATCCATTTTCTATCGTTTTATATGGTTTGTTTGTCTTGGCTTCTGCTTTGTTTCTTCTTTATTTAAAGGAAAAAATTAATTGGAACAATAAATTG
Organism: Chryseobacterium sp. D764; assembly: GCF_019317325.1. NCBI lineage: Bacteria > Pseudomonadati > Bacteroidota > Flavobacteriia > Flavobacteriales > Weeksellaceae > Chryseobacterium > Chryseobacterium sp. D764. Next base: position 4,182,928 of record NZ_CP079219.1, read on the forward strand.
AAAGAAGAGATTGTAAAAAGTTCAAGGTTTAAAAAGAACTATACATTTTTCAGAAATAATCTTTCAATTCAAAAGAAAGCTCTTAATGACGATTTTTTAAGTTCTTTTAATTTTGGAACTTCGGATTCTAATTTAACATTAACTTTAGTGACGAATCCTTCTTGTAAATATTGTAAGGAATTCTACCCGACATTTATGAGAATAATAAATAATTACGGTAATAAAATTCATGTCCGCCTTGTATTGGATGCAGATCTGGATAATTTTTCTGAAGAATTACGTTCCACCTACATAAATATGGCCAGCATTTATGAAAATTCGGAAGATAAAACCACATTTTTTGTAGCTTTGGAAGAGTGGTATAAGATAAGAACAGATAAAAATGGAATAGATAAATGGAATAATAAGTATTCTCATTTATTTAAAAATCAAGAAAATGTCATTGCGACCTTAAATAATCAGAAAAAATGGAGAAAGATAAATGATATTAATTTCACACCGGATATTTTTATCAATGGTTATCAATACCCTATCGAATATGACAGAGCAGATTTAGAATATTTCTTATCTGAAATGATTGAGTAAATTAAACTATGAAAAAGCTATTATTTTTATTATTGGGAACATTCACCTGTTTTGCTCAAAGCAACAGATTTGTATATGATGTTGTATCTAAGAAAGATTCCACCTCAAAAAATCTTATTAAAGAAAATTTTAATCTGGATATTTCTAAAGATGAAATGAAATATTATAATAGAATATACTATATCAATGATTCAATATTTGCGACTAAAAATCAATATGGATTTAAAGGGTATAAACAGACTTCATTTCTGATTAAAAAAAATGATAATAATGAATACCAAAACTATGAATATATAGGAGATGTGAATTTTTATAAAATAGATGAAAAGGCGGAACAGAACTGGAAAATTACAGATAGTATCAAGATAGCTGATGAACTTCACCTTCAAAAGGCAACAACACAATTTGGAGGAAGAAGTTGGGTAGCATGGTTTTCTAAAGATATTCCTATTCCTTATGGCCCCTATAAATTTAATGGATTACCAGGGCTCATTGTAGACTTGTATGACACAAAGGAAGATTATCATTTCAAGATCATAAAAAGCGAAAAAATTACAGAGGATTATAAACAGGTTTCATTAGAAAACTCTATTTCCAGAGCAATTCCTGTTAATCAGGTTAAACTGGATAAATTGAAGTTAGAATTGTATGATAGTCCTTTTAAATATATAATGAATGGAAGACTTGTCTTACCTGAAGGAAAGAAGTTGCAACTTGAAGACGGAACCATTCTCACCAAAGAACAGTTGAAACCAGCTGAAGCTAACGAAAGAAAAAAAATAAAATCTTTCAATAATCCAATAGAGCTAGATAAAGCTGTAAAATATCCTTAATAAAAACCCCCTTCAAAAGTTTGAAGGGGGTTTTTATTAAGGATAATGTATTGTTTATAAATTATTCAAAATGAAATCAGTCATTTTCTGATACAGCTGAGGTCTTGTCTGTCCACCATAGATCCCGTGGTTTTTATCCGGGTAAGCCATGAAATCAAACTGTTTTTTGTTTTGAATCAATGCTTCAGAGAATTCCATAGAGTTCTGGAAGTGAACATTGTCATCAGCAGTTCCGTGAATCAGAAGGAATTTACCTTTTAACAGATTTGCATATTCTGTAGGAGAGTTTTTATCATATCCATCAGGGTTTTCCTGAGGAGTTCTCATAAATCTTTCCGTGTATACAGAGTCGTAATATCTCCAGTTGGTTACCGGTGCTACGGCAATTCCCATTTTGAAAACATCTGCACCTTTGGTCATTGCTAAGCTGGTCATATAACCACCGAAGCTCCATCCGAACATTCCGATTCTGCTTTTATCAACATAAGATTGGCTTCCAAACCACTTTGCCGCCGTGATCTGATCTTCAATTTCATATTTCCCTAAATTCATATAGGTTACTTTCTTATATTTTGCTCCCTTGTAACCAGTTCCACGACCGTCTACACAAGCTACAATATAGCCTTTTTGTACAAGGTGGTTGAACCACATTGCATTTCCATTATCCCATGAATTGGCAACCTGCTGAGATCCCGGTCCGGAATACTGGAACATAAATAAAGGATACTTTTTATTCGGATCAAAGTTTTTAGGCTTCATGATCCATGCATTCATCTGATCGCCTACAGCATTTGGAATGGTGATGAACTCTTTTTCAACAAAATTATCCGTTTTTAATTTCTGTAACTGATCATTGTTGTTCTGAAGTTCTTTTACCGCTTTTCCGTTCCCGTCTTTTAAAACATAAGTGTAAGGTTTTGCTGCTGTAGAAGAGGTTTCAATGAAGTAATTATAGTTTTTGCTGAAATTGGCAGAGTTGTTTCCTTCAGCATTGGAGATCAGCTGAGATTTTCCGTTTTCAATATTTACTTTGGAAACAATCTTATTGATACTTCCTTTCTCGGTAGTCTGAACGTAAATTTCTTTCGATTTTGGATTGAATCCATAATAATCAGTTACCTCCCAGTTTCCTTTTGTGATTTGTTTTTTAAGCTTACCATCTTTGTCATACCAGTAAAGGTGGCGGTTTCCATCTCTTTCAGAAGCCCAAAGGAAAGAATCATCCTCAAGGAACTCCAGAGTAGGGCTGTCTGTATCAATCCATTTATCATCAGTTTCAGTAAATAATTTCTGAACTGCCCCTGTTTTGGTATTTACTTTTAAAATATCTGAAGCATTCTGAATTCTCTCAGAAGTAATTAAAACAATTTCATCCGGTTTTGCAGTCTGAAATACATTCGGGATGTAATAATTCTTGAAAGAACCTAAGTTCAGCTGCATTGTTTTTCCATTGTCAAGACGGTACAGCTGTGCGGAAACCACAGAGTTTTTCTCACCTGCTTTTGGATATTTATAACGCATTTCAGCTGGATACAGGCTTTTTCCGTAGATAGGAATATAGATTTCAGGTACTTGCCCTTCGTCAGATTTTACAAATACAATGGCATCAGAATTCCTGGTCCATTCATACTGTCTTGCATGTCCGAATTCCTCTTCATAAACCCAATCTGCCAAACCATTCAGTATGGAATTCTTTTTACCATCAGTAGTAATCTGTGTGATTTTTCCTGAAGCAAGGTCCTGATAGAATAAATTATTATCAGAAATGAAGGCCACTTTTGTCGCATCAGGTGAAAATGTAGGCTCCTGAACTGTTTTTCCCTCATTCAGGCTGGTTACTTTTCCGGATTTTAAATCTTTTACATCAAATTTTCCAAGGAAAGAATGTCTGTAAATAGGCTGGCTGCCTACCTGTAAAAGGATTTTAGACTCATCATCAGAAAAAATATAGCTTTCAAACTTTCCGTCCACAAGATTTCCTTCTTTCTGTGACGTTTTATAAGAATATTTTGCAATTCCTGATGGTTCAATCACAAGATAATTTTCACCGTTTTTCATGGATGTGATTCCTGCGATCCCTTTTCCACGGTAATATCCTGAATATATTTTATCTAAAGTAATTTCCTGTGCTGACACATTTTGGAATACAGCAGCAACAGTAAGAGTTAATAGGAGCTTTTTCATTTCTAATTTTAATGATTCCAAATTTAATAATTCTTACTTATATAACCATATAAAATACAAAATCAAGATATCAAGTCCCGATTTTATAAGCTTCATGCATCGTCCCGGATATTCTGTTTCTGGAGGATAATGTCCTTCAGGAGCGCAGAAAGAACTTCCATTTACTTCCTTTAATTGTAGTCTTGAAATTTTTCAGGGTTAAATATTTTTAGTTTTCAGCTTTAAAATAATAATAAATATTCAGAAATGAAATTTTTAAAAAAGGCAATTTGGCAAAAAAATTGAATATATAATAACTATAAATCAAATCAAATGATAATTATGGAAACGAATGCATATAACCAGAAACTGAACCGTTATGTATTAAACGACCAGATTGTTTATACAGGTTTTTCCAGTTTTAATGACGCCGAAGAATGCGCACATAAAAAAGGAGGAAAATTGGTAGAAGTAGTGTTTAGAGACGGAAATGATAATCCCGAAATTACTGATGAAGCAGGGTTGATAGAGAAAAAAATGCATTACCATGTGTATGCAGGCGATGAATACAAATTTATTCATTCCTCCGATCCGGGATTCAGAAAATATGCGGATGAATTGCAAAAAATTAAAGCAAGACAACAGCAATCACCACCCGATGAAAGATATTTTGCCAATTTTGAAATTGAAAATGCGGAAGATCCGATCATTGTAATCAAAAATGATCATTTTGAATCGGTAACATCGAGAGAGCGTTCAAAGTATTTGAAACATGCCTGCGTTTATGAATTAGGGGTATCCCTGCCAAAATCTTAAAAAAATATGATCATGAGCAAGACTAAATATTCAGAAAAAGCTCAGGACAAAGTAGGAAAAGTAATGCACGAATTCAAAGAAGGAAAACTGAAATCTTCTTCCGGAAAGAAAGTGACAAGCAGAAAGCAAGCCGTAGCCATCGGCATTTCTGAAGCGAAAGAAAAGGGTCTTAAAGTGCCTGCAAAGAAAAATAGTAAATAAACCTATAAAGAAATGCCCGGAAATTTTTCCAGGCATTTTTATGAGATATAAAACTGAGAATTCGTATTTTCTCTATTTCGTTTCATTATAAAGCACTCTATAATATTCATCTGCCATCCTGTCGCTGTTGAAATGATCTTTCACATCATTCATTGCATTGTGCTGGATTTTTCTCCATTCATCAGGATGATCATAATAGGTTGGAAGAATCTCGTTTTCAAGAATTTCATATAATTTGTTTAAATCATAGTTGTCCTGTTCATAGATGCTCATATTCAGATAATCTGCTTTCGGAACAACGAAAGAGTTTTCTCTGTGTTTGGCAAATTCCGGGATCCAGCCGTCATCAGTGGATAAATTCACTGAGCCGTTCATGGCTGCTGTCATACCGGAAGTTCCTGAAGCTTCCCTTGGAACTCTGGGATTATTAAGCCATAGATCCGAACCTTGTTTTAAAGATTTACTTAAGGAAAGTTCATATCCCGTAAGAACAGCTATACTTTTATGATTTTTACTTTCCTCCACCAAAGTATTGAATGTGGAAATGGCGGAATAGTCCATTGGATAAGGTTTTCCTGCCCAGATGATTTGTACCGGATATTTCGGGTTGTTCAGAAGCCTATAGAATCTTTCTTTATCATGTAAAAGAAGTTCTGCTCTTTTATAGCCTGCAAATCTTCTTGCCCAGACAATGGTAAAGATATTAGGGTTGAATAAATTTCCTGTTTGATCTGCAACAATACTGAACAGCTTTTTCTTTAAATACTTTTTACGGTAGTCAAAAACAGTTGCATCATTTTCGTCTTTGGCGTTGTATAAAGGTTTATCAGACCAATATTTAAATTCCTGTGCGTTAGTGATAGACGTAATTTCACAGATGTCAGAATATTTATTCCACATGGCTCTGGAAACCACACCATGAAGCTGGGAAACTCCGTTGGCAATTCTGGCCATCCTCAATGCACAAAGGGAATGATTGAAACGGTCATCATTGGAGCCTTCAATCTTTTTTACTTCTTCCATGCTGTAACCGGAGAAATAGGACATATCATAACATAATCTGAAACTATGTTTTTCATTTCCTGCCTCTTCAGGTGTATGGGTCGTGAAAACCAGTTTTTCCTTAACTTTACTGAGGTCTCCGTTATATTTTTTCAACAGGTAAAAGGCTGCCGGAAGTCCGTGAGCTTCATTAAGATGGTAAACATCTCTTTCAATATTCAATTCATCCAATAGCTTGGCTCCTCCTTTTCCTAATAAAATATATTGGGCAAGCTTGGTAGATTCATTGGCATCATATAATTTGTGACAGATCGTTTTGGAAACGTGGTCATTTTCCGGAACATCTGTGGAAAGAAAAAACATTGGTGCCGTATTGAACGTTTCAGGATCAAGGTACCATACTTTTACCCAAACCGGAGCACTGTGGATTTCGATTTGAAATTTTATTCCGGTATCTTCCAGAAAGCTGTACATTTTTCTCGTCCATACAGGCTGTAAAGTCTGATCATGATTTCTCGCCTGGTCATAATAACCAAACTTCCAAAGAATACCGATTCCTATAAGATCCTGCTTAAGATTGTAGGCACTTCTCATATGAGATCCTGCCAGAAAGCCAAGTCCTCCCGAATATATTTTAAGTACTTGCTCAAGAGCAAATTCCATCGAAAAATAGGCGGTTTTTTTTGAATATTGAGGATTGATATTGTAGGGTATTCTGAAATTCCTAAAATCCATAAATGTGCGTTTGTGTTAGAAAAAGACAAAGGTATTAATTATGAAAATAAACTTTACATTAATTAACAGATAAATTAATTTTAAAACGAAGTGTTGAATTGTTTTTTTACTTACCTTTAAGTGTGTAAAATTTTGATTATCAAAAACTTTTAACGATGAAAGCCCATGGCAGCATGTGTTCTTAATTAAATAAAAAAATCACACATGAAAAAGACGTTTTCTGAGGAAGATCTGATAAAGAATCTAAGTTTATATTATCTGAACAGGCATTTGAAAAAAAAGCCCATAGAGAAGTATCACCGTACCATAGACGAATCTCCGCTTCATGACCGTGAAAAATACAGAAAGAAATCCGAGATTCTACTTCTCAATTCTTTTATGCATCACTTCCCCGAAGTGAAATTTGAAAACCTTACCTGCGAGAGCCCAGACTTTATCGCAAAGCTAAACGACAAAAAAATTGGAATAGAACTGACTGAAGTAATCAATCATCTGGAAATGAAAAAAGTGGAAAGTACTTTGAATAAAATGTTCCGTCAGGCAGAAATATTATTAGAACAGGAAGACACTACGAAATATCGTGGTGTTTATTTTTTAGAATTCCACCAGGAAACTAAATTTGATCATCTTGAAGCACAGCAGGAAAATATTATTAATATCTATAAAAGCATCAAGAAAAATAAAGCCATGGGTTGTGTAAAAAGCATAAGAAAATCTTTTCACCGGAGAAATGTCTTTATCACTCATGAATATAACATGAACCTTTTTGATGAACTCTGCTCGGAAAAAATCCTGGAACTCATTGAAAAGAAAAATGAAAAATTTCCTTACTACGATACCTCAGTGGATGAATGCTGGCTGGTAATTGTTTCAGATATGAATTCTATTGCTTCAAGATATACCTTTATCCAGGATAAAGAACATTTGACGGAAGTAAAGAGTCCTTTCCATAAGATATTCCATCTCGAAAATCTGTGCGGGAATATTACAAGTATAAAATAAAATTTTGTTTATTTGCACATTGGTTATTTCGTGCTTTAATTTGAAATTGTATGAACTATTTTAAATTATTTGCTGTTTTGATTTGAAATAGTTTAAAATTATTTAGATTTTATTGTTTGTAATTAAAATATGGGTATATTTGGTGTACGTTGAATATCAATACGATGTATAACTAATGAACCATAAAAACATGTAATCTATGAGAAAACTTTTACTTTTCATACTTCTGTGCATCTCTCATACTTATTATTCTCAGGCAGATTGTGCCACTGCATTGTCCGTCTGCGGAAACTCAAATATCACTTACAGTCCTACAGGATATGGTAATATAAAAGAATTGGTCAACTCGGGAAGTTGTATAGACTTTACCGGAGAGCATAATTCCATTTGGTATAAAATTACGATTGCTACTGGAGGTACCCTTACTTTTGATCTTGTTCCGAATAATCCGGATGCCGATTATGACTGGGCTATTTTTGGCCCTAATGTAACCTGTGGAAGCTTAGGCTCACCAATACGTTGTAATGCTGCAACAGTTATCGGGCCCGGTCCTGCTACAGGATTAAATATGACAAGTACTCTTTTAAGTGCTGCCGGAGGTTCTCTGACTCCTTATTGCAGATATATGGATGTTTTACCAGGGCAAACGTATTATTTGTTTATTGACAACTGGGTAAGCAGCACCAGTTCTACAACTGCTCCGTTTTCTTTGACATGGGGCGGAACTGCCACACTGGCTTCACCGTTTACAGATCCTAATATCCAGACGCAGCCGTTTAACCCTCCTGGAATTCCGGCGGCCAACCCTGCCGATCCGAGAGAAGTGGTAATATGCTCAAGTACAGCTCTGTTTGATTTTTCTACATTGTCTGCAGGAATTCTTAATGGAAATCAAAACTTTAATGTAAGTTACCATCTGAGTCAGAATGATGCTTTAACAGGGAATAATCCTATTACAGCTCCAATCACAGTAAATACAACTACTGTTTACTATTACAGTATCAATTATACCGATCCAACCAATGCCACCAATCCGCTTAATAAATGTAAACAGGTTGGGACATTTAAATTCAAAGACGGTTCTATTACAGTTAAGAATGTAACATTAACCGAATGTAACAATAATAATGCGGGTACAGCTTTATTTGATTTAACCACAGCAGATGTTATTGGAAACCCAAATGTCACTAAGAAATATTATCACACGATGGCGGATCTCAATGCCGGTATCAATGAAATTACAACTCCCATGGCATTTGTATCTGCAGAAGGGGTTGTTTATGTAAAAGTCATCTCTGAATTTGGCTGTACAGCAGTCGCGCAGATCACATTGAAGTTTTATCCGGTAGTTGTTGTGAATGAAGTGACATTAAGATCATGTTTCATCGAAGGCAATCCTTCCACAGCATCTTTCAATCTTGTAAATGCTTCGGTAACGGGTCAGACGAATCCTACAAAAAAATACTATCCTTCAATGACGGATGCTGTCAATCAGACTAATGAGATTTTGAATGCTAATAATTATATTGCTCCAAATGGATTTGTATATGTAAGAGTTTCCAATGCTCAGGGATGTTATGCAGTAGCCAGAATTACCTTAGTCGTTATTGCGCCGGTATATTCTGCTACTCTTAAAGATGTAACTATTTGTGCAGAAGATCAGACCACGCTGGATGCGGGTGCAGGATTCAAAAGCTACGAATGGAGCACAGGAGCCACTACTCAAACGATCAAAGCAGGAATTGGAGTATATTGGGTAAAACTTAAAACCGGAGAATGTATTGCTACACAAACAGTAAAAGTACTTCCTTCCGAGCAGCCGGTTGTTTCCGGAATTGATATTTCTAATAATACAATTACGGTGTCCGTAACAGGAGGAAATCCGGCATATAAATATTCAATAGACAATATCATTTGGCAGGACTCCAATGTTTTTAATAATCTTTCAAGAGGAGATCATAAAGTATACGTAAAAGACGCTTACGATTGTGATCCCATAGAAATAGGAGTGGTTGTACCAAATTTGGTTAACGTGATAACCCCGAATGCAGATGGAGTGAATGATGTGATTGATTATTCAGCATTAGGCAGCAAGCAAAACCTGATCATGAATATTTTTGACCGCTATGGAAACAAAATCTTCCAGGCAGATAAATCAAATGGCTATAAATGGGATGGTACACAGGGCGGAAGAAGAGTGCCTACCGGAACTTACTGGTATTCTATCACATGGAATGAAAATGATAAAAATAATACAGCAATCAAATTTACAGGTTGGGTATTGGTGAAAAACAGGGAATAACAATAAATATAAAGCATAGATAAAACCACTTCGTTTGAAGTGGTTTTTATTTTTAAAAGTTTTTAAATTAGTTATCAAAATAGAAAAAATGAAAGACCTGTTTGTAAAACGTTTTGAATATTATAAATCCCTGGGAGATAAAACATTTGGTCAGCTTAATGATGAACAGATGTTCTGGCAGTATAATGATGAAAGTAATTCTATTGCCGTCATTGTGAAGCATATTGCAGGAAATATGCTTTCAAGATGGACTAATTTTCTGACTGAAGATGGAGAAAAATCCTGGCGTAACCGTGATGGAGAATTTGTCAATACATTTACGACTAAAGAGCAGGTACTGGATTTTTGGGAAAAAGGCTGGGAATGTTTTTTTGATGCTCTTGAAAAGATAAATGATGATAATATGTATTCAACAACTTATATCAGAGGGGAAGCTCACCCTGTTATTGATGCTGTTCTCCGCCAGCTGGCTCACTATCCTTATCATATCGGCCAGATTGTTTATATCGCTAAGATGATAAAAAATGAAGATTGGAATACACTGACTATTGCCAGAAACCGTTCTCAGGAATTTAATACAGAAATGAAAGGCAAGTTTTTAAATAATGAACCGGGTGCCAATTCGTCACCCGTCTGCTTTCAAAACAGCCCTGAAGTAAGGGATGAATATAAACAATAGATTGAATCAATCTTGGATTCTTATTAAAATTACTATCTTTGCACCCATAAAATTCAGGAGTAACAAATGTCTACTTTTCATAGAACTGCCGCGTTTCATACACTTGGCTGCAAATTAAACTTTGCAGAAACATCTACTATTGCCCGTCAATTAACAGATGCTGGTTATGATAAGGTAAGTTTTGATGATAAAGCGAATGTATATGTTATCAATACATGTTCCGTGACAGAAAATGCTGACCGTGAGTGTAAAATGCACGTAAAAAGAGCAATGAAAGCCAATCCGGAAGGACTGGTAGTTATTGTTGGATGCTATGCACAATTGAAACCTGAAGAAATTTCACAAATTGAAGGGGTTGATCTCGTTTTAGGAGCAAAAGAAAAATTCAATATTCTTAGCTACCTTGATGATTTAGAGAAATCCGAAAGTGAAGGAATAGTTCACTCATGTGAAATTGAAGAAACAGACTTCTTTATCGGAAGTTATTCTATTGGTGACAGAACCAGGGCTTTTCTGAAAGTTCAGGATGGCTGTGACTATAAATGTACCTATTGTACGATCCCGTTAGCAAGAGGAATTTCACGTTCTGATACTATCGAAAATGTTCTCAGAAATGCCACAGAAATTGCTGCAAAAGACATCAAAGAAATTGTTCTTACAGGGGTGAATATCGGTGATTATGGTAAAGGTGAATTCGGAAATAAAAGACACGAGCATACTTTCCTTGATCTTATTTCAGAACTGGATAAGGTAGAAGGGATTGAAAGAATCCGTATATCTTCTATTGAACCCAACCTTCTGAAAGATGAAAGTATTGAGCTGGTTTCTAAAAGTAAAAGCTTTGTTCCTCATTTTCATATTCCCCTACAGTCCGGAAGCGATGATCTCTTGAAAAAGATGAAACGCCGTTACCTGACAAAACTGTATAATGACAGAGTAAACAAGATCCGCGAGGTAATGCCTGATGCGGCTATTGGTGTAGATGTTATTGTAGGATTTCCGGGAGAAACAGAGGAGATATTTATGGAAACCTATAATTTCCTTAATGAACTTCCTATTACTTATCTTCACGTATTTACCTATTCTGAAAGAGAAAATACGGAAGCCGCTGCAATGGAAGGTGTTGTTCCAATAGCTGAAAGAAAAAAAAGAAATAAAATGCTTAGAATTCTATCTGAAAAGAAGAAAATGGCATTCTATCAGACACAACTTGGAAAATCGCTTCCTGTTCTTTGGGAGCACGAAAATAAAGACGGGAAAATGTTTGGCTTCACAGAAAACTATGTGAGAGTTCAAAAAGACTTTGACCCTGCCTCAGTAAACAAAATCGAATTTCTAAATTTAGAAAAAATCCTGTCAGATGGCACGGTTTCAGTGCAATCTTCCTACCAAAATTTTTTAGCAAAAGCATAGGCTCTTTGCAAAATTTCCACTAAATTTATTTTTAAACTTTAAATACTACATTCATGAGAGATAAGTTTTTATCTTGGGGAATTGTATTAGTAGCTGCTACATGGATTATAGCACTGCTGATCAGAGCGCATTATTGGATACCAACACTGTTATCCGCAATTTATGCATTAGGTGTATACAATGCTTATCAATCGAAACATGCTATTTTGAGGAACTTTCCTGTATTGGGATACTTCAGGTATTTTTTCGAGAGTATTTCACCTGAAATGCAGCAATATTTTATTGAAAGGGAGACAGATGGGAAGCCGTTTCCAAGAAATCAGCGTTCTGCAGTATACAGACGTGCAAAAAATTTAAGTGATACCGTAGCTTTCGGTACACAGCTGGAAGTTAATCACAGAAAATATGAAGGGATCAAGCATTCTATTTATGCAAAATCACCGTCAGAAGAGCTTCCGAGAGTATGGGTAGGAGGAGAACAATGTACACAGCCTTACCACGCCTCATTATTTAATATCTCAGCCATGAGTTTCGGAGCATTGAGTGACAGAGCTCAGATCTCCCTGAACAGAGGGGCCAAAAAAGGAAATTTTTATCACAATACAGGAGAAGGAGGAATTTCACCCCACCATATGGAAGGAGGTGACTTATGCTGGCAGATCGGAACAGGATATTTTGGATGTCGTGATGAAGAAGGAAAGTTCAATCCGGAGCTTTTTGAAAAATATGCGACACTTCCTAATGTTAAAATGGTGGAAATTAAATTATCACAAGGGGCAAAACCAGGACATGGAGGAGTTCTTCCAGGTGTAAAAAATACTCCGGAAATTGCAGCGATTCGTCACGTAACACCAGGAATGACCGTTATTTCGCCACCATCGCATACCTCATTCTCTGATGCAGCCGGATTGCTAAGGTTTGTACAGCAGTTGAGAGAACTTTCAGGAGGAAAACCTGTAGGATTTAAGCTTTGTATCGGTGATACCAAAGAATTTGAAGATATCTGCGTTCAAATGAATGTTCTGAAAATTTATCCGGACTTTATTACCATTGACGGAGCTGAAGGAGGAACAGGAGCTGCACCACCGGAATTCTCAGATGGAGTAGGGATGCCATTAGAACCGGCCTTGATATTTGTGAACAGAACGCTTAATAACTATAACTTAAGAAATAAATTAAGAGTAATAGCAAGCGGAAAAGTTCTTACCAGTCTGGATATTCTGAGAGCAATTTCGATGGGGGCTGATATGTGTAACAATGCAAGAGGATTTATGTTCTCTCTGGGATGTATTCAGGCATTGAGATGTAATACAAACAACTGTCCTACGGGAGTCGCTACACAAGATAAAATGCTTATCAAAGGACTTGATGTGACAGATAAGGCAGAAAGAGTATATCATTTCCATAAAAACACCCTTCATACTTGCAATGAACTGATTGCCGCAGCAGGAAGAAGTTCTTACGAAGAAGTAGATGCTACCATGTTTATGAGAGGAGATGAATTTGACCACCTTGCAGATCTTTATTTCCCGGATATCTTAGGAAATGTGAAGCAGAAGGCAAGATGATCGTAAAATATTACATAAAAAAACACCGCTATTGAGACGGTGTTTTTTTATTATGTGATTACTTTTATTGTTGTTGTTCTGATGTTTGTTTCTCACCACTTGGTCTGTCCTCCCTTCCATAAATCTGAAAGTTGAATACAAAAGATTTGTTTCTGTAAGAAGTATTTAAATACGGATAGTGAGGATTTCTGGCAAAAGCAGCTCTGGAAGGAACAATAATTACTCCCTGTAAGTTATAAGGTGCTTCATTAGAAAGATTATCAAATGCTTTGAACTTTTGTAAAGCTTCTCTGAAACCAGGGATTTGATAATAACTTGCTTTTTTTGCAGCATCAGGGGTAGTAACAGGGTCTAATATTGATTTCTTTGTGTAATAAAACATAGGGTCAATAACAGGGATACCAGTTCCGTCAATGGTATTTAAAAAAGCAGCTTTTGCTTGAAATGAAGTATTTCCATCAGAATTAACTGCCAGATAGGAGTATACTCTTCCCATGATTTTGATAATATCTGTACTTTCAATGGTTTTTCCATCAGCTGGTGAAGGCTGGGCTCCACTTCTCATGATATAAATAGTTCCGGAAGGAAGTGTTATAGGAGACAACTCAGATAGTTTCTTTTCATTGTCATCCGCAGTATCTGTTGAACTGAAAGTTTTTATATTACCCTGCGCATCCAGATAATTCTCATCCATGAATTTCTTAATGGCTTGATCATCATATGTGTTTTGTGTTGCAACGTCTTCCGGCTCTACATAAGGTTCTGTCGTATCATCTTTTTTACAAGCAGAAAAACACAAAGATCCTGCAAGGATATATAAAAATATTTTTTTCATTTCAAAAAACTTTAATTACTTTACAAATAATATAACGGCAAAAGTATAAAAAATTATGAGAATAGATAAATTTTTATGGAGCATTCGTTTTTATAAGACGAGAAATATTGCAGCAGAGGAGATTAAAAAGAATAGAGTTTCTATAGGAACGTCTTCCGTAAAGTCATCTAAAGAGGTAAAAGAAGGAGATACTATTAAAATCCGTAAAAATCAAATTGATTATAAAATAAAGGTAATTCAGCTTCCTAAAAGCAGAATAGGGGCTAAATTGGTGCCTCTCCATATCCAGGATGTGACGGATAAAGAACAATATGAACTGTTGAAACTTCGTAAGATGTCACAAGACTATTACAGAAATAAAGGAGAAGGAAGACCTACGAAGAAAGACAGAAGGGAAATGGATGATTATGTCGGTAACGACATTGCTTCAGACTTTACAGACTGGGATGATTTCTTTGGAGAGACAGATAATGGAGAGGAAAACGAAGATTAACATAAAAAATAAAAAAGCTCTAGAGATAGAGCTTTTCTATTATTTCGTTGACAATGTCTTCCGGTTCTCTGGAATCTGTACCCACAGTAAATTGTGCTTTACTGTAAAACTGATTTCTTTCAAATAAATGTTTAGCGATGAATTCCGGGAGGTCTTCATCAGATATATTGGCAATCAACGGTCTTTTTTCTTTCTGTTTTGAAAGCCTTTCAACCAATGTTCCCACAGAACTTCTTAAGAAAACACTTTTAGAGTTATGATTGATGATCTCCATATTATTGTAATACACAGGAGTCCCTCCGCCAAGGCTTAAAACTACATTTTCTTCCGAAGCCAATATCTCTTCCAGGGCCTCTCTTTCCAGCTTTCTAAAGTAAATCTCACCCTTCTTTTCAAAAATTTCCGGGATGGTTAATTTATTTCTTCTGGAAATCTCTTTATCGAGATCAATCAGTTTAAAATCGATTTTTTCGCTTAATATTTTGGAAATGTGAGATTTGCCACTTCCCATGTATCCAATCAATGAAATTACCATGAATTTTTTTTAAACAAATTTGCGAAAAAGTTTTGAGATAAAGAAAAAAGTCATATCTTTGCACCACTTAAAACAAGGGACATTACTTAAATGAAAACTTGATGAGTAAGTGACCGACTCGGTAGCTCAGCTGGTAGAGCAATACACTTTTAATGTATGGGTCCTGGGTTCGAATCCCAGCCGGGTCACAAGCAATAAAAATTACTGAACTTGTAATTTTATTGCCTGCGTGGTGAAATTGGTAGACACGCCATCTTGAGGGGGTGGTTTCCTAAGGATGTGCTGGTTCGAGTCCAGTCGCAGGCACTGCAAAGAAAAATTTATAATTAATATTGAAATTTATTTCATTTTAATTGTGGCCGACTCGGTAGCTCAGCTGGTAGAGCAATACACTTTTAATGTATGGGTCCTGGGTTCGAATCCCAGCCGGGTCACAAGTTTACTGAAAAGTAAATTTTTTTCATATTAATATTTTGTGATTTGGTGTTTCAAAGGCTTCCTTCAGGAGGCCTTTGATTTTTTTGTATTCAATCTAATGATCATAAAATATGAGTGATATTAATATAATTGATGAGGAATTAGCATGGATGATAGTTGCCGGATTATTGTCCGCAGCAGTATTCTTTTTAATCTTTTTATATCATGTTATTGTTGCTCACATCAAATCCAATAAAGAGAAAATAAAATTTAAAGATACCAGATCATATGGTTATATCATAGGAGGAGGAGCTGTGATGGGCTTTGAATTCTTTTGTTTACTATTGCTTTTAATCAAAAATAATAGTGTTCAAGAGATTGTAACTCTGCTGTTCACAGTGGTGTTATTCCTCTCTCCTGTAATGATTGGGTTGATTGGTTTTTATTACAATAGATCAAAAAAACTCTGACGTTGCCATCAGAGTTTATATCTTATAAAAAGTATGCGTTCTTGTATAATATTAATCTAAATGCATATTGTCAATTAATCTTACACCATCCACAACTACTACAATAAAGGCTCTGAATTTTCTGTCTTTATAGAAGAAGTCAGTTTCCTGCAGAGTGTTTTCATCGGCAATCAGGAAGTATTCCAGCTTCATTCCCTGTTGGTTGTCGAAAATATCTGTTACCCTTTCCTTTATTTCCGGTATTGTAACGGTTCTGAACCAATCGTTTACTTTTTGTAAAGTCTCATAAATGACTTTAGAAGCTTCTTTTCGGTCTTCATGAAGTCTCTGGTTTCTTGAGCTTAATGCCAATCCGTTTTCTGCTCTGTAGATGGGAACTCCTGATATTTTAACGGAAAGATGCTTTTTATCTACCATCTTTTTAATAATAGCAAGCTGCTGAAAGTCCTTTTCTCCAAAATAAGCATTGTCAGGCTGTATCTGTCTGAAAAGCTCTTCTACAACAGTTCCTACACCATCAAAATGTCCTGGTCTGGATTTTCCTTCCATCTCATTTTCTAATCCATCGAAATCATAACGCTGGCTTTCAGTTTTTTCAGGGTAGATATCTGCTACCTCAGGGATGTAAACGGCATCTACAAGACCTGAAGTTTGAAGAATAATAATGTCTCTGTTAACATCCCTTGGGTATTTTTCAAGATCTTCAGAATTGTTGAACTGGGTTGGATTTACAAAAATTGAAGAAATAACAAGGTCATTTTCTTTTCTTGCCTCTTCATACAGAGAAAGATGGCCTTTATGTAAAGCGCCCATAGTAGGTGCAAAGCCAATTCTTTTCCCCATTTCTTTCTGTCTTTCAATAAAATCCTGAAGGACTTTCCTGTTTTTTATAACTTCCATAGTTTATTTTAATGCTATTTCAAAAATACTAAAAATATCGTATAATAATATGCACTTTTAATAATTTGGAAAAGGGAATTTTCGTAAAAAAATGTTAATTAAAATAATGTTGGATGTTTTTTTGTAATTTTGCACATTAAAGCATTTTTACAAAAATTAGATAGAAAGTTTATGCCGAATCAAAAAATACTGTACATTACTACAGAGATGTATCCATATCAGGAAGATACCAATATGGCTGCAGTGGTAAACAAAATGGCACTTAAGATGCACCAAGAAGGCAATGATGTAAGAGTTTTTATGCCAAGATTTGGACAAATAAGTGAGAGAAAATTCCAACTTCATGAGGTGATCCGTCTTTCAGGAATGAATATTATTATCAATGACCTGGACCAGCCTCTTATCATTAAAGTAGCGTCTCTTCCGGGGGAAAGACTTCAGGTTTACTTTATTGATAACGAAGAATACTTCAAAAGAAAACAATACTATTTTGACGATGAAGGAACTCCTTTCGAAGACAATGACGAAAGAGCTATTTTCTTTGCCAGAGGAGTTATTGAAACCATTAAGAAATTAAATTGGGTACCTGATGTAATTCATTTGAATGGATGGATGGCTTCTTTTGTTCCAATTTATCTTAAAACTTATTACGAATCAGATACTTATTTCAAAGACGCAAAAATTGTACTTTCTCTTTACAATGAGAAAGATGCAGACCTGGATAAAAAGATCGACGAAAAACTACAGTTTGATAATATTTCAGGATTAAAAGCGTTAGATAACCCAACAATTAAAAGTTTTGTTATCGAAAGTATGAACTATGTAAATGCTGTTGTGAAAGGTGACGAGTTTCTGGATGAAGACCTGGATAAGGCTTTCAATGAAACCTCTACTGAGAAGTCGGAATATCTTGACATAGATTCTATAAATCAACTTTATTAAAAACACATTTTTAATGACTCATAATCTTAAAAGGACCTTCGCCATGCTTTTATTGGCGATTTTCGGAAGTACAATCCTTTATAACTGTGAACCGGATCCGGATTCTCTTGGTGAACAGTTGTTCAACGATGATGCAGCACAGGGTAATGAAATTGCATATCCAGTTATCGCATACAATTATAGCAACAATGATTCAATTAGAAGTGATGCTGCCAGATTAATCAGCGGAGTGAATGAATCAGGTGCGGCTTCATATGTTGGTGTTCTTGGAGCTTTTACTGAAAGCCAGTTTGGAATGCAGAGAGCATCTTACGTTACTCAGCTGAGAATGCCGGTAGATAATTATGATTTTAATGGTGCCAATCCAAAAGTAGACTCTGTTGTTCTTGTAGTGAGACCACCAGCGAATACTGCAGCGAATACCTATTTCTTTGAAAGCGATTCATTAAAAACAAATACATTTGAGAAAAGTGATTTTCCAGTAGATGGAGTGGCTACAGCTGTTTCAATTGAGAAGAAAACTTACCCTGTTCGTAAATACGGTAAAATAGGCGGTGGTTCAAAATCAATGAAAATCAATGTACACGAAGTGACTACGTTCTTAGATTCAAATGATGATAAGTTCAAACGTTCCAATGCGGGTACGAGTATAAGCACTGGTGAGTTATTAGGATCAGGAGTGTTTGATGGTAACATTAACTCCCTGTCTATTACTAAAAAATCTGACAACTCAGTTGTATTTACAGGAAACCTGGGATTCAGAATGAAGCTTAGCAATACAAACTTTTTCCAGACTCATATTCTTGATAAAAAAGGAAAACCTGAGCTTCAGGATGCTGCTAACTTTATCAGATACTTCAAAGGAATAAAGATTTCTGTGGACGAAACGGATAAATATCTTTACCAGTTCTCTCCGAATGACCTGCAGCTTATTATGTATTATAAATATGATAAAACAGAAAACGGAACAACAACAAGACCACAAACAAATCTTGTTTTCAACCTAGGAGGTTCTAATGCTCATATCGGACTGTATGAATACAACAACGCCGGAACTCCTGTCGCTAATGCTTTAGCGGCAAGCAACTCTAACGAAGGTGATGAAAAGCTTTATATTCAGGGAATGGGTGGTCCTTCTGTAGTTATGAAAATTAAGGATGAGACAATTGCAGACCTTAAGAAGATCTATGTTGAAAAGAAAGCAGGTATTTTAAGTGCTAAGATAAGAGTATATGTAGATCCTTTAAGCTGGAAGAATACGAACTCAACAGAAGATCGTAGATTTTCAATTCTAACCAATACATTAAATAGTAATGGTACTATTGATTTCTCAAAGCTAGCATATACATCAGACTTATCAACAGGACTTGGGTTATATAATTACAACAAGGATAAAGATTACTATGATATTGTAGTAACAAAAACAATCAAGGATCTTGTTGAAGGAGTAAAAGATAGTGATGGGAAGTTAATTGAGAATAAACCATTAGTAATCAGTGCTGGAACATTTGCAACAAATGCTACAGGAACCCTTTTAGGAGTTCGTAATACAACTAGAGCATTTGATATGAACAGAGTTATTTTGACAGGTATAGATAAAACGAATACCAATCCAAAAAGAATCCAGCTGATGGTGACTTACGCTACAAAAAAATAAATACAATAAATACAAAATACACTAGACAAAATATAATATGTGCGGAATAGTAGGATATACAGGTTTTCAAGACGCTTACGAAATTGTAATTAATGGTCTTAGAAGATTAGAATATAGAGGGTATGACAGTGCCGGAATTGTTTTAGAAAGTCCAGGTAACAAGCTGGAAGTAGAAAAAACAAAAGGTAAAGTTGAGGATTTGGTGAATATTTCGAAAGAATTAAAAGGGAAGTTTAAAATTGGAATGGGACATACCCGTTGGGCAACCCACGGAGTTCCAAGCGACAGAAACTCCCATCCGCACTTGTCAAACAATGGAAAAATAGCAGTTGTACATAATGGTATTATCGAAAACTATGATACCATTAAAACAATGCTTACGGAAAAAGGGTTTACTTTCAAATCAGAAACTGATACAGAAGTATTGGTAAACCTTTTCCAGTATTTTATGGATATTAATCCTGAAACTGATTTCCCGACTGCAGTAAGATATGCATTGAATGAAGTATATGGAGCGTATGCAATTACTGTACTTCACGAAGATTATCCGGGAGTATTGGTAGTGGGAAGATTAGGTTCTCCTCTGGCAATTGGAATCGGAGATAAAGAATACTTTATTGCATCTGATGCTTCTCCTTTCGTAGAATTTACGAAAGAAGCTATTTATCTTGAAGAAGGACATATGGCAACAATCTCTCTTGAAAATGGAGTAGATATCAGAACCATCAATGAAAACTCTAAAATTGAGCCGGAAATTCAGGAGCTTAAGATGAGCCTGGAGCAGATCGAAAAAGGTGGATACGAGCATTTCATGCTTAAAGAAATCTTTGAACAGCCTAAATCTGTACACGATACAATGAGGGGAAGACTTCTTTTAGATGAAGGAGTTATCAAAATGGCTGGTATCTGGGATCATGTGGAGAGATTCAAAAATGCCAACAGAATCATCATTATTGCTTGTGGAACTTCATGGCATGCAGGTCTTATCGGAGAATATCTGATAGAAGAATATGCAAGAATTCCTGTTGAAGTAGAATATGCATCAGAATTCAGATATAGAAATCCAATCATTACTGATAAAGATGTGGTGATCGCAATTTCTCAGTCCGGAGAAACAGCTGATACGATGGCTGCTTTAAAACTGGCAAAAGAAAAAGGTGCATTTATATATGGTATATGTAATGTTGTAGATTCTTCAATTGCAAGAATTACAGATGCTGGTTCATATACACATGCCGGTCCTGAAATTGGGGTTGCTTCTACAAAAGCATTTACTGCACAGCTTACTATTCTTACTTTAATTGCATTTAAATTAGGAAAACACAACGGAAACTTAGGAAACGCTGAATTTATGAGCTTAATTGCTGAGCTTGATGCTATCCCTAAGAAAATTGAAGATGTGCTGAATACGACCCACGAGCTGACTCAAAATATTGCAAAAGACTTTGTGAAAGCTACAAACTTCCTTTATTTAGGAAGAGGATACAATTATCCGGCTGCCCTTGAGGGAGCATTAAAATTAAAAGAAATTTCTTACATCCATGCAGAAGGATACCCGGCTGCAGAAATGAAGCACGGTCCAATTGCCCTGATCGATGAAAATATGCCAATTGTAATTATAGCACCTAAAAAAGGTCACTATGATAAGATTGTAAGTAATGTTCAGGAAATTAAAGCGAGAAAAGGTAAAATTATCGCTGTAGTGAATAAAGGAGACCGTCAGGTGAGTGAAATGGCAGATTATGTTATTGAAATCCCTGAAACTTCAGAATGTTTCTCACCAATCGTTGCTTCCGTACCTCTGCAACTGCTTGCTTATTATATTGCAGTATATAGAGGGGCAAACGTAGATCAACCGAGAAACCTTGCAAAATCTGTTACCGTGGAATAAAAAGTTGTTGTAAATAAAATAAATTTAGATTTCTTCCGTTATTTCAAAAAAAATCTTAAAAGTTTCTTAAAAAAATTATATATTTACGGCTTAATTATAAAAATTAACATGAAAAGGATATTTCTTTTATTATTGTCTGCGTCGGTAGCATCGGTATCTTGTTCAGGTGGTGGCAGCTCTTCTGTGGGGAAGCCAGGAACAAAAGGAGAATTGATACCAAGAGAAAAAACTAAATCATTTGTTGCGGAAAGACCATACGGAATGGTCGCAATTCCTGCAGGTTCATTTGTTGCTGGTTTAGCAGACCAGGATCCAACAAATACTCCTGAAAAAGCAGCATTGAAGACTGTTACTGTTTCTTCTTTCTTCATGGATGAAGCAGAAACTACCAACTCGGAGTACAGAGTATTTATCAACTATGTAAGAGACTCTATTGCGAGAACTTTACTTGCCGAAGCTGCCGGAGAAGGTGGTGATGAAGGCGGACGTAAAGGAGCTGCAATAGGAGATTACGCATATCTTGCTAAAAAAGAAGAAAATTTAACACCTTATCAAGAATATATGGAGGGCCAGGGTGGCCGGGAAGACGGAAGTTATGATGCCAGCAAAAGGTTAGATTGGAAAATCCCTTTGCACTGGAGCACAACAAAATATCCGGATGTAGAATACGCAGAAGTTTTAGAATCTCTGTATCTGCCTTCTTCTTCCAGAATTGGAAACGAAAGAATTTTAGATGTAAGCAAGCTTAAATATACTTACCGTTGGGGAGATATGGATGCCGCTGTTGCAGATAACGAAAGAGGAGCTAATTACCTGAAAAGCGAAAGTATCGCGATCTATCCTGATACTACAGTTTGGGTAAAAGATTTCCACTTTGCTTACAATGAGCCATTGTTTGAACAGTATTTCTGGCACAAGGCTTACAAAGACTATCCTGTTGTTGGGGTAACCTGGGATCAGGCAAGGGCTTATTGTAACTTTAGATCTAAATTGAAATCTGATTACAACGAAAGTTTAAAAAGAAAAAAACAAAAACCATTAGTGTTCCGTCTTCCAACAGAGACTGAATGGGAATATGCTGCAAGAGGGGGAATGCAAAATGCTACTTACCCTTGGGGTGGTCCATATTTAATGGATGACAGAGGTTGTTACCTTGCTAACTTCAAACCGAAGAGAGGTAACTACATGGAAGATGAGAAAAAAGGTACTTATACATATACAGCTCCAGTTAAGAAATTTAAGAAAAATGGGTTTGGGTTATTTGATATGGCTGGAAACGTTTCTGAGTGGACATTATCTTCGTTTAACAATTCATCAGCTGGGTTCACTTCTACATTAAATCCTTCTACTAAGGATAAAAAAGATACGAAGAAATCTGTAAGAGGTGGATCTTGGAAAGATATAGGATATGCACTAATGACAGGTGCTAGAGATTGGGAAAGAAAAGATTCCGCAAGAAGCTATATCGGATTTAGAACTGTACAGGATATTCCTGAAGCAGCTGTTAAGCCAAGAAGAGTTAACAGAAATTAATCAGACAATTTTTCAATAACAATTTTATTTAACATTAAAAAAACTAACTCAATATGTTTAAGACTAAAGATGCTTGGATGAATTTCTTTTATTCATTCGGTGCTGCAATTGTAATTCTTGGAGCTTGGCTTAAAATTACTCACATTACCTTGGGACCAATTAACGGTAACATCGCTCTTACCGTGGGACTTATTACTGAGGCGATTATCTTTATCATTTTTGCATTTGACCCTCCAAAATCTGAAGAGTCTTATGCTTGGGAAAATGTTTATCCTGAATTATTAGATAAGCATGCTAACCCAAATCCATTACACTCTAATGTATCTTCTAGAAATAACAATGCTGCAGCTCAATTTGCAGAATTAGAAAATTCTCTTTCTACCAAATTGGACAAAATGCTTGAGGATGCTAGATTAGATGTTCAATTATTTGAAAGATTAAGAACAGGAATTGATAAATTTTCAAACTCTGTTGATCAGATCAATCAAACTGTTGACGTATCTGCTTCTACTCATAAATATAATGACCAATTAAATAAAGCTGCTCAGCATATGGAAAGCATGAACGCTCTTTATGCAATGCAACTTGAAAGCGGTAAAAAACAATCAGAATTTGCTAACAAATATGTTGCAGATATGCAGAAATCTGCAGAACACTCTGAGAAATTCAATCAAGAGCTACAAGGTTTAACTTCTAATCTTAATAACTTAAATAGAGTTTATGGTGGTATGTTAACTGCTATGAAGTCTTAATTCCTAACCATTTCTAAATTTAACTATTTAATCAAAAAAACAAAGAAAAGAGAATGGCACAAGGAAAACAGACCCCTCGTCAGAAGATGATCAACCTGATGTATTTGGTGTTCATCGCGATGATGGCCCTAAATATTGATGCAGAAATCATCAGATCATACTATGACTCTACCAGAGCATTGAATGAAACCAGAACTTTAACAGAAAAAAAGAACGAGAAGATCTTTGAAAGAACGCTGGAAGCTAAAGCTCAGCAGGTTCCGGATACTTACGCTCAGCCTTGGGCTCAGTACAAAGTGCTGAAAATCAAAATTGATGCGTTGGTAAAATCTTCTCAGGATATCAAAGATTTGTTAAAAAAACAATCTGAGTTTCACGATAAAGATAAGGACGGAAAAGATATTGACGTAAGTGAAAACTTTGCTGCACTTAACAACAATGAAGCAACTACTGAATATTTCTTCAAAGAAGGAGATGAAAATACTCCATCAAAGAATGCATTAGATCTGAAAGCTAAAATTGATGATGTAAGAAACTATATCAATGCTACTTTTGGAAGCAATGGCCAGTTACAGGATTTAGTGGCAAGAGCTAACAAGTCTCTTATTGCGGAGTATCCTAAAGGGACTTCTCCAAATGAAAAGACTTGGTTCCAGAATAAATTTTATCATCAGCCGCTAATTGCTGCAATATCTAATTTGGAAATTATCCAAAATGATGCCAGAAACGTTCAGTCTGATGCATTGGCACTATTACTTCAGGAAAAAGTAGATGCGAATATCAAATTCTCAAGCTACGAACCTATCGTTTCAGGTCCGGTTGATATCCAGGCAGGAAAACAAGCTGAAGTAAAAGTAATGTTAGGAACTTATTCTAACAGCAATAAAATCAGCATCTCTGGTGTAAGCAAAGTAGAAAATGGTAAAGGTATTACACAAATTTCAGGTTCTGGAATTGGTGAACATAAATTAGGAGGTACAATTACATTGACAGATGCTACAGGTAAGCCACAATCTTTCCCTTGGACGCATACTTATAATGTAATCGCAGGACCTAGAGAAGTAAAACTTGAAAAAGGACTATTGCTTTCTGCTGATAAAATGAATGTAATGTATAGAGGACTTGAGAACCCTGTTTCAGGATCAATCTTAGGTGCTGACAATTCCAAACTTTCATTATCTGCTGCGGGAGCTACTGTAAAAGGTAAAGGTCCAGGTAAATGGGATGTAACGCCTACTACAGGAAATGTAGTTAAGTTAACATTATCAGGAACAGATCCATATGGTAAGACAGTTTCTCAAGTATTTGAGTACAGAATTAAGAATATTCCTAGACCTCAGGGTCAGATCAGAGGTAAGGCTGTAAACTTTATGCCGGCAGGTTCTATCCCTAACCAGATTGTATCCGCTACTTTACCTGATTTTGACTTCCCTGTTTCATTCACTGTAAATAGCTTCATTATCAAGCTTCCAGGAAAAGCAGGTACTCTGATTCAAGGTAGTTCACTAACAGGAGCAGAAGGTATGCTTAGAAATCTTAGACCTGGTGATGTAGTTCAGATCTATGATATTCAGGCTACGGCTACAGGATTGGGTAACCAGAGACTTAAGGAAATTTCACCTGTAATTATTAATGTACAATAAGGTTAATTTGTAAAATCATATTATGAAAAAATATATTAGCACCCTTTTAGTTTTAGTTTCGGGATTTGCATTTTCCCAGACTATTCTGAATGCTGCTTCTCCCGAAGAATTTAGACAAATGAGATCTGAATCTATGAGAAAAGCAGGGGATACTGTTATCAGCAATAAAGTAAAGCCTCTTGAATATGGTTTCGTTGATGACAAAGATATTTACAAGAGTATGTTTGTTTGGGAAATCATTGATATGAATGATAAGATCAACCAGCCATTCTATTATGACAATCCGGATGGTCTTCTTTCTAGCTCTACAAGATCTTTATATCAATTATTACTTGATGGAGCTCTTAAAGGTGACATTAAGGAAGTGTATGATGACGAAAACTTTGTGACTAGACTTACACCTGAAGCCATTCAGAAAAGACTGGAAAGTATAAGACTTGACGAAGAAGCGATCGATATTCTTAACTCTGGAAGAACACTTACAGAAGACGAGAAAAAAAGATTAACAGATATCATTAGAACAACAACTGATAAAGTAAAAGTTCTTAAAGTGATGGGTATGTGGTTTATCGATAAGAGAGACGGTCAAATGAAATACAGACCTCTAGGTATCGCAGCTATGGGGCCAGATCCTACATCTGTTGGAAGAATTGGTCCTGACGGTCAGCCTTTAGCTGGTGCCGATGAATTGATCGACTTATTCTGGATCTATTATCCAAGCGCTCGTGATATTTTAGCAAACAATTATGTTTTCAATAGAAAAAATTCTTCTGCCGATCTATCTTTTGATGATATCATCAATGCAAGAAGATTCTCTTCTATTATCTATAAGTCTTCAAGCGGCTTAGGAGATGGTACTATCAAAGACTATATTCCTAAAAATGCTGATGAACAGCTGGAAGAAAGCGATAGAATCAAATCGCAGATTCTTGACATGGAAAATGATATGTGGAATTACTAGATTTCACTTGATATTTATAGAAAACCTGAGTATTTTTACTCAGGTTTTTTTTATTATGAAATCGCCCTTTGCTTATTGCTAATCAATAATCAATGATATAGGCAGTTATATATGACCTTTAAATAAATGAAATTTCTCATATGAAAAATGTAGATTATATTATTGTAGGAGACGGATATGCAGGACTTTTTCTGGCTCATCAGCTAATTAAGAACAATAAGTCCTTTGTGATCTTTTCTGAAGGAAGAAAAAGTGCTTCACAGGTTTCAGCCGGAATTATCAATCCTGTTGTTCTTAAAAAATTTACCACATTCTGGAAAGCACAGGAGCAAATAGACTTTCTTAAAGGCAGTCTTAAAGAAATAGAATCTTATACCGGAGAAAACTACCTGATCAATGCTCCCATACATAGAATTTTTCATGATGAGAATGAACAGAATCTTTGGTTAAAGAAATCAGGAAATGAAGAACTATCAGCTTTTCTTGATAGAAATTTTGATCGCTTAAATGGGGTAAAAAACGATTTTCAGACGGGAAAGGTGAATCAGTCTGCCAGGCTTAATGTTAATGGTTTTTTTAGTGGTCTATTCAGTTATTTGGAAAAAAATGATCATTTAGTAAAAGAAAGATTCGATTATACTCAATTGAACCCTTCTGAATCGGTTTATAAAGATTTTTCTTTCAAAAATATCATTTTCTGTGAAGGAATGGGTGTGAAAGATAATCCATACTTTTCTGAAATAGCAGTGATTCCCAACAAAGGACATCATATAAAAGTAAAACTTTCCCAACCGATTCAGGAAAATATCACCATTAAAAAGAAACATTTCTTATTTCCAACCGAAAACGGGCTGTATTTTTATGGTGGAACCTACGACAGAGATCAGCTTCATCACCATATCGATGACTCAGCGGTCACTCAATTGGTCAATGGGCTTTCTGAATTTTATCCCTATGATTTTGAAGTGGAAGAAGTACATCTTGGCTTCCGTCCTACTGTAAAAGACAGAAGACCAATCATTGGAAGACATGAAACATTGCATAACTTGTATGTTTTTAATGGAATGGGTGCACGTGGTATTCTGAATGGATGCTATTTTTCACGGGATCTGTTCCATTTTATTGAACAGGGTACCCCATTGCACGAAGAAGTTTCTTCAAAGAGGTTTCAATAGCATATCTTAGTGTAAAGATTCAAAACTATAAAATATATGGACGAAAATATATTAGGTATCATTGCCGGTTTTCTTACTTCTGTTTCAATGATTCCGCAGCTTGTAAAGGTGATCAGAGAAAAGAATGTAGAAGATATTTCTCTGGTCATGCTTCTTGTTCTTATTTCAGGACTTTCGCTGTGGGTCTGGTATGGGATAAAAAAAGATGAAATGCCTATTATTTTATCCAATGGATTTGCTGTTCTGGTTAATATCAGCCTTCTGATCTGCTATTTTATTTACAACAAAAAGAAATAGAGTCTAACACATAAAAAAGACGCCTCAGAAATGAAGCGTTTTTATTTTTTTTATTTAAGTGAAATACGATTATTGAAGAACAAATTTGGCTAAAGGAGCCATTCTTGCCTTGTTTAAAGTAAGAGTATTTCCATTTACAGAGTAATTATCCGCAGCAAGGATAGCTTTTGTAAACTGGTTTTCAATATCCAGATCTTCACAAGCCATCATAGTAGACATTCCCTGATTGAATTTTATTCTCATGATTTCAGGTTTGATCTCGAAAGTTCCTCCTAATCCGTTACATCCGGCGTGGCCTTCATATCTCATTCCATTCATATCAAGTTTGAAATAAGGATTGTTTTTAGGATTTTTAAGATCAATCGGTTTCCCGTTAAGCTCTGTCAGTTTCCATGTTTTTCCAGTAATATCAGGAGTCGCTTTTTGTGCGTTTTGTGTTTTACATGAAACAACAAGAAATGTTGCAATAACAAGTGCCGATAAATAGTAATATAAACTTTTCATAATGCTTATTTTTTTAAGATGAATGCTATTCCTTATGCTAATACGATGCCATTTTTGCGGGGCCAGACTCTTTTTTTGCCTGTTTAAGATGGAACAGAACCATGTCTACATTCTTTTTAAGAAAAGTTATATTTCCCTTAATATCAGAATATTGATACTCTTCATTGGAGGCTGTATACTCAGGTAAAGCATCACTTTTTTTAAGGTCAAAAGTTTTACCGTTTAAATGTATAGTTGCGGTATTTTTAGTGTTGTTGATCGTTACTTCTATCTTTTCTCCATAGCTGTCAACATACACATCTTTGAAAATTTCGTCTGTGTTTTCGGGTGCAGCAGCGGTAATGGTTTCAGCTTCTTTTCCGGGATGTTTACATGCTGTTAGGGAAAGAATGGTCAATCCCAGAAGGATTGGTGGTAATAATTTTTTCATAGTGATAAGTGATTTTAAAGTGTTTCATGAATTATGATGTTAATGCCTTATAAATTTACAAATATTTTTAATAAATATGTGTTAAATTTTCATAAACTAACAGAGAGTTAAGATTTTGTCTAATTTAACTCACTGTTTTTTGAAACATTATTCACGAAACAGAAAGTAATAGTTATTGTAGGAAATTGAGGATCATCGTTGTTAATTCGGGAATTTTAAAGGACTTATTTTCAATAGTATAATGTATTTTTTTTTCATTTTTCATTTGTTGTGTAAATTTTCGGCAAAAATAATTCAAAAAGAAGAGAGTAACAATAAGTAAATGTTAATAATTAGTAATCATGATAAAGTTTAGGTTTGATTATGGAAATTTTTAAAATAGAGTTCCAGGCCATTAAAATGTTCAAAAAAGTAACAACTTAAAAATTAAAATTTCCTTAATTCAAAAAAAATGGCTTGATTTTTGAAAATTGAAACTTGCACAGATGAGATGTCAGAATTGCTCGAATTACCCTTGAATAAAGAAATGTTTAATGTTTATTATATTTTTAGATTCAGGTAATTTAAAGGATAGTTAAATTTTGTTAATCCATGATGATAATATCATAATCTGGGTGTACATTTGCCACTTCAAAATGAGAAACTTTATAGTATACTTTTTAACTGGTCTTTTTCTGCTCTTTGTAGTAGAAAGCAGGCTCGACGTTAAAACGCTTCGAAATGACTATTCCGGTCATGTTTCTCATCATATACCGAAAAGAGCCAACCGTCTTAACCAGACTTTTGAAAAACTCTCTGTTCAGCAGATGGCTGATACTGTAGACAACTCCACATTAGAACTTGCTGAAAATGATTTCCAGTTATCTGACGTATGGCAGGCTATTGTTGTTTTTGCAGGAGTTTTCAGCCTGGTTTATATTTTTGGATTAAAAAGCGATAAACGGTTTAGACCGGATATTCATGGCTTTGTCTTCGGTCTTACAGCCAAAAGATTCATTCTGATCCGTTCTATTAGAATTTAAAATTTTCTCAATCTATTCTTTTTCTGCCTGATTTCAGGTAGAAATACTTTGCGTTGTGTATGCTGGTAATCATCACATTGTACCTCTTTTATTACCGTTTTATTTCTATCAAAACATTAACGATTTATATAAACTCTAGAATTATGATAAAGAGAGTTGCTTCGGGAATTGCGCTGAGTGTCCTTCTGTTGGCGGTTGGCTGCAATAAGAAAAAAGAAGAAAAAGAAGAAGTTACCGTATTTCCGGTGACGTCCCCTGTAGTAATGGATACTGTAATCAACAAAGAATATGTTGCTCAGGTTCAATCCGTAAAAAACATTGAAGTAAGAGCTCAGGAAAAAGGTTTCCTGGAAAAAATCTTTGTAGATGAAGGACAATACGTGCAGGCGGGACAGACATTATTCCGAATCATGCCTAAACTGTATCAGGCAGAATTATTAAAAGCAAAAGCAGAGGTAGAACAAGCTTCTATCGAACTGAAAAATGCAAGTACATTAGCAGGAAACAATATTGTTTCTAAAAATGAAAAAGCAATGGCAAAAGCCAAGCTGGATGCTGCCAATGCAGAAATGAAACTGGCTCAGATCCATCTTTCATTTACTGATATCAAAGCGCCGTTCTCTGGTGTTATCAACAGAATTCCTTTGAAACTGGGAAGCCTGGTAGATGAAGGTGATTTGTTGACTTCATTGTCAGATAACACAAGTATCTATACTTATTTTAACGTTTCTGAGCCGGAATATTTAAGCTATCAGACTCACGCTGCAGACAGAGGAAGCAATCAGGTATCCCTGATCACAGCGAACGGAGAAACCTATTCGCAGAAAGGAGAGATCCAGACTATTGAAGGAGAATTTGATAATGAAACAGGTAATATTGCTTTCCGAGCCAAGTTCCCCAATCCTGATAAGCTTTTGAGAAATGGAGAAACAGGAAAGATCCGGATGACAATGCCTGTTCACAATGCATTAATTATTCCACAGAAAGCTACTTATGAGATTCAGGATCAGAAATACGTATTTGTTATTGATAAAAACGGAGTCGCTAAATCCCGAAATATCAAAATTGCTTATGAACTTCCGGATCTTTATGTAGTAGGTTCAGGAATATCAAAAGGAGATCAGATCCTTTTGGAAGGAGTTCAGAAAGTGAAGGATGATCAAAAGGTGAAAACAAAATTCCAGGATCCTAAGAAAGTTCTTCAATCATTGAAATTAAAAGCAGAGTAGTGGTCTCTAAAATGAAGTAGTATGTTTAAGAAATTCATTCGCAGACCAGTTCTGTCTATAGTAATCTCATTGATTATTGTATTTATGGGGATATTGTCATTGGTAAAACTTCCTGTGACGCAGTTCCCATCCATTTCTCCGCCTAAAGTAAATATTACCGCAGAATATCCCGGAGCTAACAACGAATTGTTGATTAAATCCGTAGTTATCCCTTTAGAAAGAGGGTTAAACGGAGTTCCAGGTATGAAATATATGACCTCGGATGCCGGAAATGACGGGGAAGCTTCCATTCAGCTTGTATTTGATCTGGGGACAGATCCCAACGTAGCTGCGGTAAATGTTCAGAACCGTGTATCTTCAGTAGTGAACAAACTGCCGCCTCTCGTAGTACGTGAAGGGGTAAAGATCACTCGTGAGGAACCTAACATGTTGATGTATATTAACCTGTACAGTGATGATCCTAAAGCTGACCAGAAATTCCTTTTCAACTATGCAGATATCAATGTAATGTCTGAATTGAGAAGGGTAAGCGGTGTTGGTTTTGCCGATATCCTGGGAACCCGTGAATATGCAATGCGTATCTGGCTTAAACCTGATCGATTAACGGCTTATAATATTTCAGCTGATGAAGTAATGGAATCTCTGAATGAGCAGAGTTTGGAAGCTTCTCCGGGTAAAACGGGAGAAAGTTCCGGAAAACGCTCTCAGTCATTCGAATATATATTAAAATATTCGGGTCGTTTCAACAACGAAAAAGATTATGGAAACATTATTCTAAAAGCAAAGCCGGACGGTGAGTCTGTAAGACTGAAAGATGTTGCAGATATAGAATTCGGAAGTTCCATGTATGATATTTATTCCACATTGAACGGAAAACCATCTGCGGCAATTACAGTAAAACAATCCTACGGATCTAATGCAAGCGACGTTATCAAAAACGTAAAAGCATTGATGAAGGATCTTGAAAAAAATAATTTCCCTAAAGGCATGCATTATGACATCAGTTATGATGTTTCCAGATTCCTGGATGCCTCTATGGAAAAAGTAATTCATACTTTGTTTGAAGCCTTTATTTTGGTTGCTATTGTGGTATTCCTATTCCTTGGAGACTGGCGTTCAACTTTGATTCCGGCACTGGCTGTTCCTGTTTCATTGGTAGGAACATTTGCGGTGATGTCCGCTTTTGGAATTACCCTGAATATGATTTCGCTCTTTGCCCTGGTAATGGCGATCGGGGTTGTAGTAGATGATGCGATTGTGGTAATTGAAGCCGTTCACGCCAAGATGGAAGAAAAACATCTTTCTCCATTGAAGGCAACAGAAGAAGCAATGCACGAGATCAGTGGAGCAATTATCGCAATTACGTTGGTAATGGCATCTGTATTTATTCCGATTGCATTTATGTCGGGACCGGTTGGAGTATTCTACCGTCAGTTCTCTATTACAATGGCCTCATCCATTATTTTATCAGGAGTTGTAGCACTTACTTTAACACCGGCTTTGTGTGCGTTGATCTTAAGAAATAACCACGGAAAACCTAAAAAGAAAACTCCGATTACCATATTCCTTGATAAATTCAATAATGTATTTACAAAAGGAGCTGGAAGATATGAGAAGATGCTGAATAAAACAGTGACGAAGAAAACAATTACATTACCGTTACTGTTAGCATTTTGTGCCTGTACATATTTCCTCAGCAACTCTTTGCCATCTGGATTTATTCCGGCTGAAGACCAGGGAATGATCTATGCAATTATTCAGACTCCACCGGGATCTACGTTGGAAAGAACCAATCAGATTGCCAAAGAACTTCTTAGAGAATCTGAAGATATTGACGGTGTACAGTCTGTTTCTTCTCTTGCAGGATATGAAATTTTGACCGAAGGTACCGGATCCAACTCCGGAACCTGTCTGATCAACCTTAAAAGCTGGGAGGACCGTAAAGAATCTGCTGCAGAAATCATTGAAAAGCTGGAAGAAAAAGCCAAGAATATTCCGGGAGCCAATATTGAATTCTTCCAACCGCCTTCCGTTCCGGGATATGGAGCTGCCGGAGGGTTTGAACTTCGTTTGCTGGATAAAGCAGGAAGTGGAGATTATCATAAAATGGAGCAGGTGAGTAATGACTTTGTGAAAGAACTGAAGAAACGTCCGGAACTTGGATCGGCATTTACATTCTATTCCGCGAGTTTTCCACAATATATGCTTAAGATTGATAACGATCTTGCAGAACAAAAAGGAGTGACCATTGAAAAAGCGATGGATAACCTATCTACATTGATCGGGTCCAACTATGAGACGAGTTTCATCCGTTTCGACAGACCTTATAAAGTAATAGTTCAGGCCGGACCTCAATACCGTGCTCTACCAACGGATCTGTTGAAACTGTATGTTAAAAATGATAAAGATCAGATGGTTCCTTACTCAGACTTCATGAGATTGGAAAAAGTATATGGACTGTCTGAGATTACACGACATAATATGTATAACTCTGCAGAGGTGAGTGGAACTCCGGCACCTGGATATAGTAGTGGACAAGCGATTAAGGCTATTCAGGAAGTGGCAGATAAAACACTTCCAAGAGGTTTTGGTATCGACTGGGCAGGTATTTCCAAAGATGAAGTAAGCCGTGGAAATGAAGCGGTATTTATCTTCCTGGTATGTTTAGGATTCGTATATCTGATTCTTTCTGCACAATATGAGAGTTTCATCCTTCCACTTCCGGTAATTTTATCTCTTCCGGTAGGTATTTTCGGAGCATTTTTATGCTTGAAACTTTTAGGATTGGAAAATAACATTTATGCACAGGTGGCCATGGTCATGTTGATTGGGCTTTTGGGTAAAAACGCTGTGTTGATTGTCGAGTTTGCTGTACAGAAGAAGGCAGAAGAGGGAATTCCTGTAGCAAAAGCTGCTATTGAAGGAGCTGCCATTCGTTTCCGTCCGATCCTGATGACATCATTTGCATTCGTTGCCGGATTGATTCCATTGGTTATTGCAACAGGTCCGGGAGCAATCGGTAACAGGACAATTGGTACTGCAGCGGCAGGAGGAATGTTGATCGGAACTATTTTCGGATTGATGATTATCCCAGGATTATATTACATCTTCGGAACTATTGCAGATAAGTCCAGATTGGCAAAATATGAAGAAGAAAATCCTTTAACAGAACAAACCGAACCTTATGAACATGATGGAAAATTTGAAGACTAAAAATATAATCACAGCCATTGCCTTATCACTTGTTCTTGCAAGTTGTAAGGCGCCAATGGCGACTGTCATAAAAGACGAGGTAAAAGAAAATATTCCTCAGAATTTTAATCAGGAAGAGCAGCAGGATGCAAATAACAATAGCGGAACAACTCCCTGGAGACAGTTCTTTACAGATCCAAACCTGGTAACCCTGATTGAAACAGCTTTAAAGAATAATCAGGAGTTGTTAATTACTCTTCAGGAAATTGAAATTGCTAAAAGTGGTGTTTTAGCTAAAAAAGGTAGGCTTACCCCAACTGTTTCCGCAGGAATAGGTGCTGGTCTGAAAAAAGCCGGTCGTTATACCAGTGAAGGAGCCGGTGATGCTACTACAGAAATTGAACCTGGAAAGGAAATGCCGGATCCGCTGGGAAATTTTGAAGCGGGATTAAATGCAAGCTGGGAGATTGATATCTGGAAAAAACTCAGAACCGAAAAAGAATCTGCAGTGGCCCACTATCTTTCTACGGTGGAAGGCAAAAACTTTATCCTGTCTAATCTTATTGAAGAAGTTGCTGATAATTACTATGAATTGCTGGCTCTTGATAATCAATTAGATATTATACAGCAGTACATCAAGCTTCAGCAAAGAGCGTTGGAAATTTCTAAAATTCAGAAAGAAGCTGCGGCTGCAACGGAACTGGCAGTGAAGAAATTTGAAGCGGAATTGGCGAAATCCAAAGCAGCAGAATATACAATCCGTCAGCAGATCACTGAGAAGGAAAATCAAATCAATGCTTTGCTGGGAAGATATCCACAGCCGATCGTGAGAACAAAAGAAAACTTTATGTCTACGATTCCTCCAACGGTTTATACGGGAATTCCGTCACAATTGCTGGCAAACCGTCCAGATATCAAGCAGGCAGAACTGGAATTGAAAGCATCAAAGCTGGATGTAGAAGCAGCAAGAAAAGAGTTTTATCCTTCTCTGGAAATTTCTGCGACATTAGGATTAGAGGCTTTCAAACCTTCCTATCTTGTTAAATTACCTGAATCCATTGCTTACAATCTGGCAGGTGAATTAGCAGGACCACTGATTAATAAAAGTGCGATAAAAGCTAATTTTCAGACAGCAGATGCAAAACAGGTTCAGGCATTGTACGAATATGACAAAACCATTCTGAACGCTTATCTGGATGTTGCCAATCTGATGTCGAAGGTTAAAAATATAGATCAGTATTATCAATTGAAATCTCAGGAAACCAAAGCGCTGGATCAGTCTATTGATATTGCCAATCAGTTATTCCGTAACTCCAGAGCTGATTATCTTGAAGTTCTTCTGAACCAAAGGGATGCGCTGGATGCTAAAATGGAACTTATTGAGGCAAAACAGAAACAGCTCAGCACAGTAGTTGACATCTATAAAAGTTTAGGTGGAGGCTGGAAATAAAACATCATAATTCTATCAATAAACAGTTAATGTTTTTTGGAAGGGTCAATTCTTTTGAATTGGCCCTTTTTTATTTTTAATGCGACAAGTTTTGTCGTTATCCGGAGATAATTTTGCATCAGGAAAATGAAAATATCAATATAAATAAAGTGAATTTAACAATAAATAGTATGATTTACAGGATACCACATGAAAGTGATTTTTATATCTTAAAAAGTGTTAAATTTGCGAAGTTTTAAGAAACTAATTACTAACTCAGAAAACAACATTGGAATGAAAAAAATCTATATTGGTGCATTCACCTTATGCACGGTCTTGGGAATCTCTGCCCAGGAAGTAGTATGGCAGAAAGATATCAAATCCTCTACCCAGGATTTTCTAAGCCAGGTTACTACAACCATAGATCAGCAATATCTTATCACGGGAAGCTCTATCCAAAGCGATAAGCAGCAAGCTTCAGGCAGTAAGCAAAATAATGGTTATGATTTTCATTTGGTAAAGCTAAACCAGCAAGGAAATGATGTCTGGGAGAAATACTTCTCAGGCTCCAACCATGATTATTTATCAGCAACAGTCACCACGCAGGATGGCGGATTTCTTTTGGCCGGAACATCCTATTCAGGAAAGGGTCTAGATAAAAAAGAGGATTCTAAAGGAGGTTCAGATATCTGGCTGATCAGAATCAATGAATTTGGCGATGAATTATGGCAAAAAACCTTAGGAAGCTCTTCCGATGAAGAAGCCAGAGCGGTTATTCAAACTACCGACTTAGGATTCTTTGTTGCTGGAAATGTACAAAACTCATCAAAAGGTTACGGATCCAAAGATGTCTTAATTACCAGAATCGATAAAAGTGGAAAAGAATTATCCCAATTAATCTTAGGCGGAAAAGGTTTAGATGAAGTGGAGAAGATGATTCCAACGAGAGATGGCGGAGCGTTATTGGGAGTTTACTCAAGGAGTTCCGAGGTTCGTGTTTCGGGATCTGAAAAGGGTTCCGGGATGCGAGATGCGGGTTCCGTGTCAAACATTCAAAACTCGAATCCCGTATCCCGAAACTCGAAACAAACTGAAAACTTTGGCGAGGGCGACTACTGGATCGTTAAGCTGGACAAAAATGGAAAAGTAGAATGGGAAAAGAATTTTGGAGGGAAAGGAGATGATCATATCAGAACATTGGCATTAACATCAACTGGCTTCATCATTGGTGGAGAATCCAGATCAGAAAGATCAGGAAATAAAATGGTAGGAATAGAAGAAGGGACAGACCTTTGGCTGATTTCTTTAAATGAAAGAGGTGATGAACTGTGGCAGAAATCCTTTAATTTCAAAAACCGTGATATTTTGATGAGTATGAGTGTGATTCAGAGTCAAGATGCAAGAATCAAGAACCAAGACGTCACAAAAGGAATATTGTTGGGAGGATATACTCAGGCTGAGGGAAGAATTCAGACTGATGATGAAACCTTCTGGATGCTCTATCTGGACCAAAACGGCAATGAACAGTGGAGAAAACATGTAAAAGGAGAATCCAGAAAGAAGGAAGAAAGACTTTCAGATTTGAAACTCAACAGAGACGGTTCAATTGTTTTGGCTGGAACAAGTGCAGAAGAATTTGGTAGAGAAAACTGGAAGATCGTGAAGCTGGGAGACAAGCAGGTTGATCAGCTGATTGAAAAATACGACATTAAAATTTATCCAAATCCTGTTTCAGATTATGCTTATGTAGAAATAGGCTTTGATTTTAAAGAAGCAGATATTCTGTTGTATGATATGAGTGGAAGACAGCTTCAGATTTTAAAGACAAAAAACAGAGTGACCAAGATCAATACTCAGGCTTTGGTTCAGGGAGCTTATCTGGTGACCATAAAAACGGATACGAATAAAACGGCGAATGCTAAATTAATCAAGAAATAAAACTAATGAAAAAAACATACCTAATACTGCCATTGTTTTTCATACAGTATTTACAATCACAGATTACAAATCAACAGCCTGTTTCCGCAAGCAGTCCTATGGACAATATAAAACAAATTTATCCCGCTGCTCCCACTGCAAATAATTTAATGAAATTTGAAGAAGTTCCTGTAAGCTATTATACGGGAATTCCGGATATTAAGATTCCTATTGCTGGTATCCCAACGAGCGATTCTAAAATCTCTATGAATGTTTCACTAAATTATCATCCTCTTAATGCAAAACCTCTTGAAAAATCAGGAGAAGAAGGATTAGGGTGGAGTCTATTTGCCGGAGGAACCATCACCAAAACCATAAGAGGGAGTGCAGATGACCGTAATTATGAAGGGGTTGAGAAAAGGGTAGGAATTCTTTATGATGAATTTAACTATGTGGGAGCCCATACTAATTATACAAGAAAATATTTAGATGAATTGGCCGTAGGTGGGGTATATCATACGGATCAGTATAAAAAACTTTTATTTGATGCCCTATTTTTTAACCAATATGATACGGAGTATGATCTTTACCAATACAATTTTATGGGCTATACCGGGAGATTTATCATTAAAAAATCTTCCGATAATAATTTGTATGTTGAAAAGTTAGATAAAAATAATCTAAAAATTACCATAGGCTCTACTACCCCTGGCAATGCATTAGAGGCAACGTCTTTTGTAATTCTTGATGAGTACGGAAATCAGTTTACCTTTGACGTATTAGAACGAACCCAGAGATCGAGTATCTCTAATAAATTAGGGTATTATGATTCATATCAAACCAATTCAAAAGATTCTGGTGAAAGTACTACTGCTTTTCACCTGAGCAAAGTTGCCAACACATCCAATACAGAATTGGTAAAGCTGGAGTATTACCCTCCGTTTGAAATTCAATATACAGATCACTCTAATATCACTAGGAATAAGTTTGCAAGTGAAGATGCAAACTCTTTGCCTGTAGCAACTACGTTTGATGGCCAGATGCCGGCTTCTTATGAAACGAATACCATAACAAATAATACATTTGTCCGAAGTTTAAAAGAGATAGAAATACCGGGAAAGGGAAAAATTAATTTTACATATTTGCAGGGAAGGAATGATTCAGGCTATAGTCTACCTCAGCAGTTGCAAAAACTAGATAAGGTTAAAGTTTTTGATTCATCCGGAAAATTACTGGAAACACACCAGTTATCTTACAGCTCTTTTACTTATAATTTAGCAGGAGGAAATTTGCCTAACACAACACTATCACTCTCAAAAGTAACTAAGTTTGATTCTTCTTCTAATAAAGAATATGATTATGTATTAGAATATACATCGAATCCGCAGAACCGAACTTTGGGAACAGATTCATGGGGTTGGTTTAACTGTCCCCGTCCTAATGCAAATCCTCTTTTGGCAAAATACGTTTCACCGGATTGTATCAACATGAATATCCTCAAAAGCATGAAACTTCCTTCAGGAGGAATTAGGACTTTTGATTTTGGAGCCAATACTTACTCATCAGATCATTTGGGAATGCCAATTACTAATTTTGATGATAATATTGAAAACTGGACTTACAGTAATGTTACTGATGTTACCTTGCAGAGTACTTTTTTTAATTCTGCTACTTATAGTTTAGGGAAGGTTCTTCAGAATAAAATATTGTTGCTGGAAAGTGGCGAAATTTTAAACAATGCCGATAATATTGGATTTTTATTCTTAGAAAAATTAAACTTGAATCACGAATTGCTACAGTCATATGGTATCAATACTACAGATAAAGAAATTAATTTAGAAGGTGGACATTTTTATAGAATTAAATTTACTTGGACCAATTCAAATGATCAGGGAACTGCTCTCGTTAAGTATTCATTTAAGACCAAAAATCCTATACAAAAGCAGTGGCTTAACGGAGGAGGGATTAGAATTAATACGATCAGTTATTATGACAATCCCAATGATGCCACTCCTCAAAAGAAAGTTACATTTTCGTATAACAAATTTACGGATTCAGGAAAAAGCAGTGGTGCCTTGGTATTTCCAAAACCTTTGCTGACTTATAAGTATGGGTATAGTAATAAATTTGTTTCGACTTGTGGAGGTATGTCTGTAGGATACTGTCAATACCCTTATGCCAATGAATTTGCAATCTATTCATCTCAGAGTTTTCTTCCTGTTCAGAAAACACAAGGCTCTGATGTGGGATATCAGAATATAACGGTTTCGGAAACGGATAAAGGTAGAACAGAATATTCTTACACTTCACCTATTGATAAGCCTAATCCGGATTCACACTATATTAACTTTGAATTGCCTCCATTTCTTCCTGTAGATAATTATGATTATAAAAGAGGACTATTGACAAAGGATGAAAAAAAGGATAATTTGAGTGTAAGTCTGTATAAAAAGGATACAGAATATAATATCTATGATTCGAGAGTTCTTACGGGATTAAATATAAGCTACATCAATTCACCCTACTCAGAGTATTTGTATGCAGGTCATTTTAACTCCTATGAAAATTATTATGCAGGCTGTATACAAAATCAAGGGTTAAACGTGTTTTGTGATAGCCGTAGCAATGTAAGCAGCATGATGAGAATTCTTCCGGTGCAGGAGATTATAGGAAAAGCAAATCCTATCCATTCTGAGACTACAGAATCTTTTAACGGGAAGACTTTAAAAACCTATGAAGATATTACGTATAATACAAGAGACTATCCTATAAAACAAAAAGTTACTTTTGCCGATAATAAAACCTCGGAAACTACTTCCAGCTATGCCCATGAGAAAAATAATCAGAGGCTTATCAATGCCAATATGATTGGTGTTCCTTTAGAAACCGAAACAAGTCAAACTATTGGAACTGTTACCAAAACACTTTCAAAAACAGAAACCAAATACGATAACCCATTGAACTTACTTCCAAGTTCCGTTGTATCTACTGACTTACAAAATGTTGTTTCTACAGAAGTTACTTATGATCAGTATGATTCCAAAGGTAATCTGCAGCAGTACACCACAAAAGATGGCATTTCAACAGTAATTATCTGGGGGTATAACCAAACCCAGCCGATTGCTAAGATAGAAGGAGCAAAATTATCAAATATTCAACAGTCATTAATTGATTCAATTGTTACTGCTTCTAATACAGATGCTTCAGCAGCTTCGGGTAATGATGAAACGGCGTTTTTATCTGCATTAAGTTCATTCAGAGCTAATACTTCCTTATCCGGTTATCAGATTACTACTTATACCTATGATCCTTTAGTTGGGGTAAGAAGTATCACTTCACCATCCGGAATCAGAGAAAGCTATGTCTATGACTCAGCTAATAGGCTTGAAAAAGTGATTGATGCGAATGGTAAAGTGCTGAAGGAGATGAAATACAATTATAAAAACTAAACACAATCATGAAAAAGATATTAATTCCAATAGGAATTCTCATAATGGGAACTGCCCAGGCGCAGCTTACTAATACAGAAAACTATGTCTATTCAAAGACGTATTTATCCGATCCTACGCTTGCTAATGTAAGAAGTTCCGAAACGGTTCAGTATTTTGACGGGCTGGGAAGACCTAAACAAATCGTTAATGTAAAAGCCTCTCCATTAGGAAAAGATGTTGTTACTCCCATTAAATACGATGCGTTCGGACGACAGGTTCAGGACTATCTTCCCATTCCCCAGGGAGGAACTCTCAATGGAGCCATTACTCCTGATCCATTATCCAATGTGAGCAGTACCCCTTATGGTTCAGAGAAGATTTATTCAGAGAAGATTCTGGAAAACTCGCCGTTAGACCGTGTTTTAGGACAAAAACAGGTTGGGAATGCATGGGACAACAAACCTGTACAATTTGGGTATGATGCCAATGCCGATGGCGAGGTGAAAAAATATACAGCCGCTTTTAATTATACCACCTTTACCTCCAGCCTGACATTATCAGGCTCCTATGGAATAGGACAGCTCTATAAAAATACAGTTACCGATGAAGACGGAAACCCAACCATTGAGTTTAAAAACGGACAGGGCCAGGTTGTACTGGTAAGAAAAGTAATCAGTGCTTCAGAAAATGCAGATACCTACTATGTTTATAATGATTATAACCAGCTGGCTTATGTAATTCCTCCCAAAGCTTCAGTAGAAGCAGATCCTAATACAGTACTTAATGACTTATGTTACCAGTATAAATATGACGGGAGGAACCGTCTGGTAGAAAAGAAGCTTCCGGGAAAAGGCTGGGAATATATGGTGTATGACAAACAGGACAGGCTGATCATGACCCAGGACGCTGTCATGGGAGCATTAAAACAATGGCTTTTTACCAAATATGATCAGTTTGGAAGAGCCTCCTACACCGGAATATATACCAGTTCCCAGACTTATGGTACAGCAGGAAGAGCCGCAGAACAGGTATTAGCAGATGCTAAAGGGAGTAATAATGTAACCAGATCCTCTACGGTAGGATTCACCAACAGCGGAGTGGGGGTATATTATGATAATGGTTCTGCGAGTTATCCGGGTTCTGTTACTAAACTATTAACGGTTAATTATTATGATACTTATCCCCAAGGCTCTCCTGGGGTCACCAATGTGTTTTCCCAGCCTCTTCTTACGGATAATCCTACTCAGGAAAGGACAACTAAAGGATTTCTTACCGCTTCTTATGTAAAGAATATAGAAGATGACAATTGGACGCGGAATTTCCTATGGTATGATACCAAAGGAAGAAACATCGGGTCAAGAAGCCGTAATTATTTGGGAGGCTATACTGTGATTAACAATAAGCTTGACTTTGCCGGGGTTGTCCTTCAGACCAATACCTACCATAGAAGGATTGGTACAGACCCTGAAAAGATTATTGTAGAAAAATTCACTTATGATTCCCAGAACAGGCTTCTGACCCATACCCATCAGATAGGAAGTAATCCTGTTGAATACCTGTCTCAGAATAAATACAATGAAATTTCCCAGCTGGAATCTAAGAAAGTAGGAGGAACAACGATTTCTTCTCCACTTCAGCAGATAGATTATAAGTATAATATCAGGGGTTGGATGACCCAGATCAATGATCCTGCAGCTTTGAATGGAAAACTATTCGGATATGAAATAAAATATCAGAATTCAGTTAATTCATCCTATAGAAAGTTCAATGGTAATATCTCTGAAGTAGACTGGAAAACTTCTATAGATGACAATTTGAAAAGATATATTTATGCTTATGATCCCTTAAACAGGCTTACAGCAGGGTATTATCAGGAACCGGAAACTTCTGTTCCTGTTAATCATTTTTACAATGAAGAAATAGCATATGATTCTAACGGAAATATTACCAGGCTTCAGAGAAACATGAAAGGAAGTACTAATTCATCAGAATATATAGACAATATTTATTATACCTATTCCGGAAATAGGCTTCTTTCAGCTTCTGATCTCACACAGAATTTTAATGGATATCCGACAGGAGGAAAACTGATAGATTATGATGACAACGGTAATATGATTAATCATAAGGATAAAGACATCAGTGAAATAAAATATAATTATCTGAACCTTCCTTATTCAGTTAGTATTTCTGGGGGGAAGGGTATTATAACAAAAAACATTCAATATACCTATAGAGCAGATGGAGTAAAAGTTGCTAAAAAATACACTCCGTTTTTAGGTAATATTGAGACCAATTATTTAGACAGCTTTCAGTATGATAATAGAGAAACAGGAGAGACAAGTTTACCATTACCTCCGACATTAAAATTTGTTTCTACTTCGGAAGGTTATTTTAATTTTGAAAATAATAAGTACATTTACAATTACACAGATCATTTGGGAAATGTGCGGGTAAGTTATTTCAATAATGGAAGCAGCATAGAAGTTCTTGAGGAAAGTAATTACTATCCATTTGGATTGAAGCATGGAATATCCAACCCTTCTATAGGAAACCCAAGCTATAATTATAAGTATAATGGGAAAGAGTTGCAGGAAACAGGAATGTATGATTACGGAGCAAGGTTTTATATGCCTGATCTGGGAAGATGGG
Source organism: Chryseobacterium sp. D764 (assembly GCF_019317325.1). Lineage (NCBI taxonomy): Bacteria > Pseudomonadati > Bacteroidota > Flavobacteriia > Flavobacteriales > Weeksellaceae > Chryseobacterium > Chryseobacterium sp. D764. The sequence goes on from NZ_CP079219.1 coordinate 4,226,534, forward strand.
GTGTGATAGATCCACTGGCGGAGAAGATGACAAGACATAATCCTTATAACTATGCTTTTAACAATCCTTTAAGCTTTATAGATCCCGACGGAAGGGCTCCCGATTGGCATAAAGATGGAAAAGGAAATTTGGTTGCTGATGTAGGAGATAGTGCGGGAACTTTAGCCACTTACTTGGGGACAGGTCAACAAAATGCAGAAAAGTTGCTAGAAAGTCAAGGCTATAGCTCTTATGAAAAAGATGGGGAAATTTATACACAAATAAATGAAGGAAGTAAGGTACAGGTTACATTTTCAAAGCTAGAACAAATTGACGGTAAGGCCTATGATAAAGTCATGAATGATCATGGTTATGAAAAGGCAGATATTGTACAAGTAGATAAAGTGACAAATACAGAGTTTAGTACAGATAGAAGTACTCATAAAAATGAACTCGGGTATCAGCAAGTGGGTGGTGTCAAACAGGAATATGTTAAAAAAGGTGAGGTAAATACCCATAAACAGACAGGCGCTGATATAGAATACTTTGCTTTCAGTAATACTATACGCGTTCACAATGAATATGTTACTCCTTTGGGAAAGGGAAGTAGTATAGTTAGTGGTTTAAATCAAAAACATAAAAGTCCTGGTACCAGATTAAAAAGTGAAAAAGGAGGATATAAAGAATTACTTCAAGGTATTTTAGAAGTCATAAAAAAGAAGAAATAAAGATGAAAAGTAAAAATTGGATATTCTATATAATTTTATTTTTTTTACTATTTGGATGTAAAAAAAATAATGATTCTTTTATGGTTGAAAGATTAAACCAAATAAATATTAATTATCTAGAAGTCATAAATAAATACAATCCTTTATTGATTAATCAATTTCCAAAAAAAATTAATAATTTGCCTGTAAAACTATCGTATAAAAATAATTCGTCAGAACCGTTTAATTATATTTATTTATTCGACTTTAATGTAGAAAAAAAAGTTGTAGATAGTATAACGTCCAGTACTCAGAGAAATGGGGGGATTTTAATAGACGCAAACTTTAGCACAAAGTCGATTGTTCTTAATACAAATCAGTTAAAAAAGATAAATCTAAGAATAAATAATAATGAAATGTTAGTTCCATATTTTTCAGATGAAAACTCAGAAAATAAAGAAGACATTATAAAAAAGGAAGACATGTATAGTTTAACAACGAAGGACGGCTTAGTTGATAAGTTTAAAACATACATTATTGACTATAATTATGATGACAAAATAAATCATAAATATTCAAAAGGAGTAAGTATATATTCAGAAAAAAAAATTGTTATTTATTGGACTATTTATTGGTAGAAAAATATGAAGAGTTTTATGCAGAAGATAGAAAAAATTGTAATAAGTATAACTTCTAAAATACTAGAATTTTTAAGTGAATTAATCAATTTTTGGTAGTATTTCAACTATGTTGATTTGATTAAAAATAATTAATATTGACTATCAAAAGTCTATGACTTTGAGTTGATAAAATAAAACCACTGCAATAGCAGTGGTTTTATTCATTTCCAGTATAGAGGAAAGCTTACGATAGAGGGTTATAACTTATTAAGTGCCTTATTTATCAAGCAATTTTTCCAGTCTGCTCATCACTTAATTTTCCCTTTTCTTTTAGCCCCCTCGCTCGTGTCCTTGAATAAAATAAAAACCACTGCAAAAGCAGTGGTTTTCTTTTAAAAAAGTCCTTGTACATCCTTATCAAAATACTGTGAACCACTTTATAAACAACCTCCAACCACTTAGTAAGTCTCTCCAGCCTCTTCATCAAGTGTCTTAAGACCGTTATTGAACATCCTCTAGCCCCTTATATAACAGGGTGTACCCCCTTACCCAAGGGGGTAGAAGGATATTAAAGTACCTGATAATCTCATTTTTCAATACACGAACTTTGGAATTAAAACAAATCGTATCAGAATATTTTAATTTCCTAACTTTGTAGTTCTCAATAACAAACAAAACTATGTCAATCACCAACGAAGATCAGATGATCGGAATGAAAAAAGTAAGTGAAGCCGTTGCATATACTTTGAAGAAAATGATGGATTATGCTGAACCCGGCATGACTACGAAAGATCTTGATGAATACGGAGCTAAAATACTGGAAGGTTTCGGGGCAAAGTCAGCGCCTTATCTGACTTATGGATTTCCAGGCTGGACGTGCATCAGCGTGGATAATGAATTCTGCCATGGTATTCCGACTGATCAAAGGATTTTGAAAGAAGGTGATCTGATCAATATTGACGTTTCTGCAGAACTTGATGGATATTGGGCCGATAACGGAGGCTCTTTTGTGATTGGGAAAGATATTCACGGACATCAGAAACTCGTGGAAGCATCCAAAGATATTTTGAGAAAGGCCATTGATAACATAAAAGGTGGTGTGAAAATAGCAGACATAGGTCATTTAATGGAAACAGAAGCAAAGAAAAGAGGTCTTAAAGTCATTAAGAACCTTGGTGGCCATGGAGTAGGACGAAGTCTACATGAACAGCCTGATGAATTGCTCAACTACAAAAACCGTTATGACACCAGACGTTTTAAGAAAAACTCTGTAGTCGCCATTGAAACTTTTATTTCCACTGATTCCAATCTTGCTATAGAATTAAAAGACGGATGGACTATGGTAGGAAATAAAGGTGGCTATATGGCTCAGCACGAACATACGATTGTTATCACCGATGGAAAACCTATCATTTTAACCGAAATGAACGAAATCCTGAATTAAGTACAGATTATTCTTGTGTGATTTGTAAATTACAAAGACACCAATTTCAATAAAAAAGTATTTTTTAGGCGCAAGATTTTATCATAATTTCGTTGCTGAAAATCTTTGATTTTCTTGCGCCTTAAAATATACATCATTAGTAAAAAACTTAGCGCCCTTGCGTTAAAACCCAACAATAAGTATTATTAAATCCCAAAGCTTCATCCAATCAACGTGTTGATTCCTTTTTTGTTCCCTTAAATTCAGTGTAAATAGTTGAAAACTTTGTGTTTACCATAAATCTCTCTTAGGAAAGATCATTTACAGCATAAAAATCTTTCAGAATACTTTCATAATCTGCTATAAAACCACTCTCCATAGTCCCTTCAATACGATACGTTTCCACATCTGTAATTCCTGTATAACTTCTGAAAACATCTTTGAGATAATCAGAAATATAATCCGGAGTTCCCTCAGTATTTCTTCCGCCGGAAGCAATAGCCAGATACACTTTTTTACCTTTAAACTGTCCCACACGATTCCATTGTTCATCAAAAACATAAGTCACTCCCGCCCGGATCAGCTGATCCAGCCATGCCTTCAAAGGAGTGGAAATTCCCAGATTAAACATAGGAGTTCCAATGACAATAATATCTGCTTCACGCACTTCATCCACAGTCGCATTGGCATACGAAAGAAGCTGCTTACTTTGCTCGTCATACAATCCCGGATGCTTATAAAACTCATGAATAGACACTTCATCAGCATATGGTGGTACATCTTTAATCAAATTCCGTACAACGACTTTATTGATAGTATGCTGTTGTAAAAGCTTTTCCAGAATGAGGGAACTCAATCTGTTGCTATAAGATAAATCTCCTCTCGCGCTGGAGATAATGTGCAGAATATTCTTCATACTTTATTTTTTGTTCTTATGACGATCTGATGTTCACAATGGGGACAGATGCATGTGCTTTTTATCAGTTTAAAATTGTAAAAAGCAGTATTCAGGAGAGTCAGCGATTGAAAAAGCCCGGTTTTAAATTGTTAAACAATAAATAGTTTGCTATATTTATGGGGTAAAACCACACCACAAAACTGATCTGCTATGAAAAAAGTTCTTTTAATCCTTTTGGGAATCGTTGTCATTCTGGCCGCTGTAGTGTTGATTAAAACTTACATCTATCCATTTAAGAAAAATGATATCGGAGCAGGTGAGGGATGGAAACCTGTAAAAAATGACTCTGCAGTGATGAGACTTTCAGGAGGAATAAAGGTTCCAACCGTTTCTACAGGAAGTTTAGGTGAATTCAATTATGCCCCGTTTGATCAGTTCAAAACCTATTTAAAAATATCCTATCCATTAGTCTATCAGAACACGGAAAATGTTGAAGTAAACCAATATGGGTTAGTATTCAGACTCAAAGGAAGCAATCCTGCTTTGGAACCTATTTTATTTCTTTCCCATATGGACGTTGTTCCTCCGGGAGATGCCGATATAAAGAATAATGAAGAAAATATATTCCGCCCGGATGATAAACCGGCAGAACCTGTTGCAAAAGTAGCGGAAGACTGGGATTTTGCCCCTTTTTCCGGAGCCGTAGCCAACGGAAGAATCTATGGAAGAGGAGCAATAGACATGAAAGGAATGTTATTTTCCTTAATGGAATCCATGAATTCTATGATTAAAAATAGGCAGATTCCACAACGCGATATCTATCTTGCTTTTGGTTTTGATGAAGAAGTTGGCGGACAGAAAGGAGCGATTCAGATTGCTGATTATTTTAAGAAAAAAGGATTGAAGTTCGATGCCGTTTATGACGAAGGCGGATTGATTATGAGAAAAGGAAACGTCGCAGGAATAGATACAGACGTGGCTGTCGTAGGATGTGCTGAAAAAGGTTTTCTTTCTGCAAAAATCAAAGTAAAAGGTCTTGGTGGTCATTCATCAATGCCTCCAATGGAAAGTGCTATCGGGAAAGCAGCTGTTATTATGCAGCGTTTGGAAGATGATCAGATGAAGCCTGTTATCACACCATTAATCAAAGAGTTTTTTAATAATATAGGAGGTGAAATGCCTTTTACAACAAGAATGGCACTGGCCAATCAATGGCTTTTAAAACCTGTTTTGATTTCACAGCTCACCAAAAATAATACAACCAATGCATTGGTAAGAACAACCACAGCCCTGACAATGATGAAAGGAAGTGACGGTACCAATGTACTTTCTCCTGAAGTGGAATTTGTGGTGAATTTCAGATTACTTCCCGGAAATTCAGTGAAGGATGTAAGGGATCATATTGCTAAAGCAACTGAAGGTTTCGATGTTGAGGTAGAAGAAATTGACAATACAAGAGAAGCTTCCGCGATTTCTCCAACCAATACGAAAGCTTTTAAAATGATAGAAGCCGGAGTCAAGGAAATTCATCCCGGAGCGATTGTCACTCCATATCTTACCATGGCAGGAACAGATGCCGGAAAATATGAGATTGTGAGCAAAAATGTATACAGATTCATGCCGATCAAGATCAACAGTGCGGAACAGCAGAGTATCCATAGCACCAATGAATACCTCAGTATCGAAAACTACCTGAAAATGATTCATTACTTTGAGTATGTGATGAAGAATTATGATAAGTAGATATCAATGATGAATGGTGAATGGTCAATTCTCTGCGCTTGTGAATTTTAATTCGTGTAAATCAATTTTTAACACAAAGTTCGCTAAGATATTTTAATGTTTAAAAACGATCGCAAAGGCGCTTCACTCAGCAATGATAAAGCAGCTATCCTAGCTGAACGAAGTGTCTTTGCGAACAAAATATAAAACGTTACTCAACAAACCTTGCGAACCTTAGCGTTAATAATGATTCACCATTGACTTTGCGAAGCAAAAATTGACTATTGACTTAATAATCTTTCAAATCTTTTCACAAAAAATATATTACGTCAAGTTTTGTCGCATTACGGGTATAGCTTTGTCATATCAAAATTACAGAGCTATGGAATTGCCATTTTACTTAAACTTTAACGACTTTGAACATAATTATTATGATAACCTTGAAAAATGGTTTGAAGAATATCATAATACCAGCGAAACAGATTATCTGAACGCTCTTGCGGAACTTTATAGTCCGTATGTCTATTACAATTTTGGAGATGACATGTTAAAGCCGGATGCTTCCATTGAAGTCAAAGACTGCTTTTTTCCTTATCATGAAAAAATCGGGATTTCTTTCTGCATTGATTGTGAAAACGGAACTTCACCAGCCAATGGGATGAATCAGGTTTTTGAATTTAAAAATATTTCCATGATGGAATATGCCCAGCATATTCTGGATAAGATCAATAAGTTTTGTTCAAAAAATGCCCAAACTCTGGACGGTACCAAAAATATTCAGGATTATATCAATAACTACACTATTATTACATCCATGGAAGGAGTAGGGTATTGTATCAGCTACAACCGTCATCAGAAAGCAATTCCTTTTTTAAAAGCTTATCTTCCGTATTATGGTCAGACAGTTAATATGGCAGTATACAGAGATTTTCTTTTCTCTGTTGTGCAGATTGCAGAATTCATAGATCAGAAACTGAAGACAGTACATGCTTTTAAACAAACTATTTATGCCCGCTCAAGAGCTGAAGCCAAATTCAATGTACAATTGAGCCGCCAGTTTCTGACTTTGTGCAACTAAGATTTTACACCAAACATTCATACTTAATTATATTGCAGGGAAACTTATGTTTCAAACAAAAATCCCGGTCAGTGATGACTGGGATTTTGTTGTATATAATGTGTAAAATTATTTTTTGCTATCTCTTTCTGTAAGGAATATTCCAGATCAGGTCTGCAGCCAGATAATGAACCCCTCCATGATGAATGCTTCTGCTGTCTCTGATCAGGTCATCCATATATCCTATATCTACGGTAAAAGGCGAATTAGGGATTGTAAACATATAGTAAGCTGCAATACGCATTTCACGATACCCGAAAGAACCCCATTGAGAATCAGGTTCATTGAGATGGCTGATTGAAAATAAGGCTTCTGCACTCAATGCCAGCTTTTGATTGTTTTTAGGAGATAAATTATAGGTTAATTGACTCTTGATACGGGTTCTGAACTGAAAGTCTTCCTCTACTTTATGAAAACCTGCATCAAAAAATTTCCTGAATTCCTGCCGCATTGTATTTTTTAGTTTCCATTTCTTTCCAAGGTCAAAAGTGTATGCATACCTTCCGTAGATTCTGAATTCCTGTTCCGTATTTTCTTTATCATAAGGAGCGGTGCTTTCGTACTGGGGCTGGCGGCGGTAGCTGATTGCATAACTGTACTGCTGATGGGGAGCAAAAGAATGGTATACCTCATGATTTAAAACAATGATCGCCTGTTTTGAAAATAAGTTATGATGATCCGGACTGCTTTTTCTTCCGATGGCAATATAACTCAACGCCTGTTTCTTTCCCAGAGAATCCAGCTGTCGTTTCACTCCAAAGGCACCCCAGAATGCATTATTGGTATCTCCTAATCCCGGTGGACTGATCTGTGCTTTGACAGATGCTCCTAGACATCCTAATAAAAATAATCCTGCAAAAATTTTCTTCGTGTTCAACATGATGGATAGCTGTTTTACTGTTAATTTTAGATGACTGCGAAACCATAAGATGAAAAAAAATACCGTTGAAACGCAGAGAGAATACTTCGTGATCGCAAAATTATAAGCTTTGTTCATAGAATGTTTATTCAAAATCTTTTAATACTGTTTAAAAACATGACAAAATAAACACCTGATTTAGGATAGAATTGGGAATAAAACATTCAATGCTTTTTTATACAAGATCAATTGTGGATAAAATGTTGATAACTTGTGGAAAAGCTATATGTGCGCGCAATATCAAAATCGCCGCAACATTCAATATTGCGGCGATTTAAAAATTATGGAACTTATTTTTATGATCCTATCCTGCTTTACACATTGCATCCCAGGTTGTCCAGAAATGAGCATTGATCGATCCGGTAGGAGGATTGGTGCTGTCAGCTACAATACCTACCATGGATGCACAGTTAGAATTACAGCCTATCTCATTGTGGCTTCCGTTCTGAGGCGGAATCTGACGCCATGTGCCGGTAGATCCGCTTAGTAATTCTACCTTAATCTCAAAGATCCCTGAAAGATTTGGAGTCTGAATTTGCTTGGTCGGATTTTCACTGGAAATGGTATCACTCCAATTTCCTTGCGAAAATGTTACCCGCCATGTAGATATCATTCTGGCAGTGTCGTTTTGAGGGGAAAGATATACCCAAAACTGTGCTCCGTTTCCAAGTACTACCTGGCCGGAAGAATTTGCATTTACACTTGTTGATGTCATATTGGTTTGGTTTTTAGTTGATTAGATTGTAATTCAAAGTAACGAAGAACCAGACAGATGTTCTATAGTGTAAATTACCAATTATGGTCTTAGGTATAAATACTTATGAAGTAGAGAATTGAATATGAACCAAGAATTCTGACCAAAAAATAAGCCTGTGCTTCATTAGCACAGGCTTTAATTTTCTTGCAGAGAGGAAGGGATTCGAACCCTCGATACAGTTACCCGTATACTACCTTTCCAGGGTAGCTCCTTCAACCACTCGGACACCTCTCTTTTTGAGATTGCAAAAATAGTGTAATTTCTTTAATATCCAAATTATTCCTGCAATTAATCCGTAATTTCTCCACAAAGGCTTCTGGTGAAATTATCAGCAAAGCTTCCGGAGTAGCTTGGGTTATCAATAAGGTGCATTGCTTTGGTAATAGCCGTTTCTGCAGTCATATCCCTTCCGCTGATTGCTCCGATTCTGGAGAAAATATTGCTGTTCTCATACTTTCCGAATGAGATACCTCCTGAAATACATTGGCTTACCACTACGATTTCCGTTCCGTTATTTCTGATTTCCTGAAGCGTTTCCTGAGTTTTTGCACTGCTGAAAATGGTTCCTGAACCGAAAACCTGAAGAATAAGAACCTTCATTTTAGGAATTTCTCTGAAATGGCTTAAGTGCATTCCCGGAAAAATCCTCCAGAATAAAATATCTTCAGAAATATGTTCATCAACATGAAATTCTACTTTCGGGTCACAACGGAATAAATTATCTTTAATAATATTCAAGTGAACTCCGGATTGTCCCAGAATAGGGTAATTCGGGCTTGAATAGGCATCAAAATACTCAGCAGAATATTTCAATGTTCTGTTTCCTCTTAATAATTTGTACTCAAAATAAATGGCAACCTCCTGAATAACCGCTTCATCGTTCTCGTAAAGGCTGGCATAATAAAGACTGGTCAGAAGATTTTCCTTGGCATCTGTCCTCAGATCTCCAATGGGAAGCTGAGAACCGGTCATGATTACAGGTTTTCTTAACCCTTTTAGCATGAAACTTAATGCGGATGCTGTATAAGACATGGTATCTGTTCCATGAAGAATGAGGAAACCATCGTAGTCGTTATAATTTTTGTGAATATAATTAGCAATCACTCTCCATTCTTCGGGTCCCATATCCGATGAGTCCAGTGGTTTGGCGAAAGGATGAACGAAGACTTCGCATTCCATGAGCCTCATTTCGGGCATCTTTTCAAATATATTACCAAAATCAAAGGCACGGAGACTTCCGGTTTCATAATCTTTTTCCATTCCGATGGTTCCACCGGTATAGATAAGCAGGACTTTTCGCTTCATGTACTATTTTTAATTAAGAATTGGAGCCCGATTAGGGTTCATAGGTCAAAATTACGTTAATTTGCAAAGATTTGAAAATGAATGAAACGCTTATATCAAAATTTTATAAAAATAAGATGGCAATCGTAGGCGTTACATTGGGCTATTGGAAAAAATAACTAAATGCAGATGAGTGATTTATCGCAGACTTATGAATATTTAAAACAGTTTTTAACCGAAGAAAGACTGGCAAAAATTGAACATTTTTCGCAGGAAAGTTCAGACTTTGTGCTTCCGGTTGTAGAAGATGTCTATCAGTTTAGAAATGCAGCTGCAATTGTACGTTCTGTGGAGGCTTGCGGCTTTCATAAAGTGGTCGCTTTACAGGAAGAGTATAGTTTTGAACCCAATCTTCGGGTCACAAAGGGCGCAGATACCTGGGTTGAGGTAGAAAAGCTTCCCCGAAATATGGAATCTTTTCAGAGTATTAAAGACAGAGGATATAAAATTGTGGTGGTTTCATTAGAAAATAATGCTAAAATGCTGCCTGAATATGAAATTACAGAACCGATTGCTTTAGTTTTCGGAACTGAAATGGAAGGAGTTTCCCAGGAGATTTTAGACTTTGCGGATGAAACGCTGGCTATCCCGATGTATGGTTTTACAAGGAGCTTCAATGTTTCCGTAGCAGCTTCAATCTGTATGTATGAATTGAAACAGAAGCTGATCAAATCTGATATTGATTATAAATTAAACGAAGAAAAACTTTTAAGGATGAAAATCCTTTGGACGGTAAATTCAATAAGAAGCGGACAACAGATCTTTGAAAAATATCTGAGAGAAAATAATATTGACTGGAAATAAGTCATTCAAAAATAAAAAAGAGAAGGCTCATGAACCTTCTCTTTTTGTTATCTATATCATATTATAATAATTCCATGCGGCGACAAAAACACCTGCTGTTTCTGTTCTAAGCCTTTGATTTCCGAGTGATACAGCTTTTACTTTATTGTCTGCCAGAAATGCAATTTCCTTTTCAGAAAAATCACCTTCAGGACCTATTAAAAATGTAAGCTGTTTCAGTTGAGGAATATTTTTAAGATCAATTCTTTCTAAATTTTCATGACAGTGTGCTACAAACGTATGGTCAGGATCAGTATTTTTCAAGAAGTCCGTCAGTTTTACAGTGTCATTGATGACCGGAAAATGAAATCTCAGACTCTGTTTTGATGCAGCAACAGCCTGTTTTCTGATTTTATCAATATTAATATTTTTACGTTCGGTTTTCTCCGTTACAATAATACTGATCTCAGAAATACCCATTTCTACAGCCTTTTCCACAAAGAATTCAATTCTGTCGATATTCTTGGTAGGAGCAATAGCAATATGAAGTTTAGGAGTGAATTCCGGCAGGCTTTCTTTGATTTCAGATACCTCAATACCTGCTTTTTTACCTTCTATAACCAGTTTTCCTGAAGCCAGCTTTCCTTTTCCATCCGTCACATGAATGTCTTCACCATCTCTCATACGAAGTACTTTCACAATATGCTGCTGTTCTTCATCATTGATGATGACCCCGTGATCCGTTATTTCACCGTAAAATAGTTTCATATATCCTGAGTTAAGAAGGCAACTCCTGTTTTTATAGTTGTGTAGATATCTGTATCACATTCACGGTAAGAACACATGTATATTTCTTCAATCCAGATATTGTTAATAAAAATCAGATTTAAATATTCCTGTTTTCTTAAATTATTTTTGATTGATAAATAATCTCCTTCTTTTGGAGTATAAGGAAAACTGAAAAGATGCTCAGAGTTTATTTTTTTTATAATTTCCTCTTTTATATCCTGAATATATCCTGTCTCAGAACTTGATGGAAAGTAATCTAAGGCATGTTCTACATCTTCATTTTTTCCTGTAACCGTTTCTAATACCCAATAATATTTTGAATTCTTTTTAGAATGCGTTCCCAGTATTTTTTCTTCTAAGAGTATTTTCATAAATCGTATTTTGCTGTTGCCGAAGTTCTCAAATCTGTAAATTCACCTCTCTCAAACTTCAGTTTCGCTACCATGGCAATCATCGCAGCATTATCTGTGGTATATTCAAACTTGGGGATGTAGATACTCCAGTCCAGTTTTTCTTTGTTGTCTTCCATTGCTTTTCTCAGCGCAGAGTTGGCAGATACACCACCTGCAATAGCAACTTTATTGACGTTGAGATCCTGGGCTGCTTTTTCAAGTTTATTCATCAGAATCTCAATGATAGATTTCTGTACAGATGCACACAGATCATTTAGGTTTTCCTTAATGAAATCCGGATTTTTTCTGACTTCTTTCTGAATAAAATACAGTACCGAAGTTTTAATACCGCTGAAAGAATAATCGTAGTTTTCCAGCTTCGGTTTGTTGAATTTAAACGCATCAGGATTCCCTTCTTTGGCAAGTCTGTCAATGATAGGTCCGGCAGGGTAGTCAAGATCAAAAATCTTTCCGATTTTATCAAAAGCTTCTCCTGCGGCATCATCAATGGTTTTTCCGATAATTTCCATATCGAAATAGTCTTTTACCAGTACAATCATGGTGTGTCCGCCACTTACCGTAAGACATAAGAATGGAAAAGTAGGCGGCACAGGATTTGCATCTTCGATGAAATGGGCCAGAATGTGGGCTTGAAGATGATTTACTTCAATTAAAGGTACATTCAGGCTCATAGCCAAAGACTTAGCAAATGATGTTCCTACAAGAAGAGATCCTAAAAGTCCCGGTCCGCGAGTAAATCCTATAGCAGAGATAGCATTTTGTTGTATATTTGCTTTAGAAAAAGATTTTTCAACAACGGGGATAATATTTTGCTGATGGGCCCGTGAAGCCAGTTCAGGGACAACACCACCATATTCTTTATGGATGGCCTGGTTTGCGGCAATGTTTGAAAGAATAGAATTTCCCTTGATGATAGCTGCTGAGGTGTCGTCGCAGGACGATTCAATACCTAAAATTATAGAGTCGCTCATAATAATGGCAAAGTTAGAGAATAATAACGAGAATGAGAATAAAAAATCGGTAGCTGAAAACCTAGGGGATCAGGTACAGAAAACTGTCGAAAATGTAGAAGAAAAAGTTCGGGAGACAGTAAAAGAAGCATCTGAGCTGGCTTCAGATGCCATACATCATCCTGTGGAAACGGCTGAAGAGTTTGGGAAACAGGCCATGAAAGATGTTACCAGCTATACCTGGTGGGGAAAGCTTCTCTTGATTCTCTTTTGGCTTGGCTTATTTGTAATAGGAGGTATATTGGTTATCATCAACCTTCCGGTAACGAAGCAATGGGCGGCAGATCAGGCTCTTCAAATCGTAAATAAAGATTTTAAATCAGGGTTTTCTACAGAAAGTGTGGATGTTAACTACTTTGGAGATGTAACAATCAAAGGTTTAAAAGTAAAAGACTATAAAGGGTTTGATTTTATTAAAGCCCGTGAATTCCGTGCAGATTCGGACTGGATATCTTTGGCTGTGAATGCTATTTCAGGAAAAAGCAATTCTTTAAGCTTCAATTCTCTGACTCTCGTTAATGCCGAAGTAAGAGTAATTACCTATAAAGGAGATAGTATATCCAATTTTGTCAGATTTACAGAACTCTTTGATGATGGTAAGAAAAGAAATCCGAACAAACCTCCTTTTCAGCTGAATTCCAGAGTACAGATTATTGATTCTGAAGTTTCCATCATCAATGAAAACTCTCCCGGAGAACAGGGGAAATGGCTAACAGCAAAAAAATTCAACTTAAAAGCACCGAACGTAAAAGTGAACGGACCAAATGTTTCGGCATTGATCAATAATATGTCCTTTGTGACCTCAAGATGGGGGAAATCTCATATTGTGGATACTTTTTCAACAGAACTGTCTTTAACGAAACAATTTTTGTCATTAAAAGATCTTACGCTGAATACCGACCATACATTACTTCAGGGAGATATTAAATTTAATCTTCATGATGGATCGTGGTCAGATTTTGCTGACAGGGTACGATGGGATATGAACATTCAACAGGGAAGTCAGATCAGTGGTTATGATATCAGCTATTTTGTGACGAACTGGGATAATATCAAACCGTTCAACCTTTCAGGGACAATGACGGGACCCTTAAATAAATTTCATCTGGAGAATTTCCTGATCAGAAATCCTGATGTCAACATTGCAACCAAAACAATGAAGGTTGATAACCTGCTGAAAGGACATTTTGCCATTGAAACAAAAGATCTTTCTGCAGATTTTACTTACAAGGATCTAAAAGCAATGATGCCTTCTTTTATCTCCAAAAAGATGAAGAATTTTGCTGATGATTTTGGAAAATTGAAATACAACGGGACAGCAAGAGTAAATCCGGATCAGATCTATGTGGATAGCGGGAATTTAATGACAGGAATAGGGCAGGCTAAAATTTCCAAACTTACCTTATCCGGTTACAGTACTGCAATGCCTAAATATTCCGGTTATCTTGATGTGAAAGACCTTAATACTTCTGTCATTACAAAGAATAAAACGGTAGGTTTAATCTCCGGTAAATTCGATCTTAACGGACAAAGCTTTGATGTCAATACCATGCGTCTGACGACTAAATCTCAGATTGCAAGCGTTGAAATTATGGATAAAACGATCAATAATCTGTATCTGGATGGATTATTGGATCATAAAAAATACAACGGACTTATTACCGTTAATGATGAACAGGCAAAAGCTACGATCAAAGGATTGATAGATTTCAGTACTTCAAGAGTGGCTATGGATGTCAACGCGGATGTCACTTACCTGAATATGAACTATTTTACCAATAAGCCTGGCAGCCAGGTGGTAAGCGGTCAGGTTGAAGGAAAGATGGCAATGTCTTCCATTAATGATCTTACGCTGGATGTTAATGCCAATAATCTGAACTTTGCTACGGCAACTCAAAAATATAATATTCCGAATGCTAAATTAAAAACTTTTGTAGAAGCAGGAGGTCGTGTGATTGATGTAGATGCTCCGGGAGCTGCTACAGGGAAGATATCGGGAAGATACAGCCTGGCTGATCTTGCAGGAATGGTAGAAAACGGAGTTGGAAAGATATTGGTAGGGCCACCACCGAGAAAATTATACCGTGGACAGAATTTTGCACTGAAATTTGATGTTCAGCAAGGATTGGTCAATTATTTTTTACCGGAACTTAAACTACCGCAGGGAGCTATAGTGGAAGGAGAATATGATGGAAATTCAAACAACCTGATTCTGAATCTGGATGCCGCTTCTTTGAAATATGTTATGACAAAAGAGGAAGAAATTACCGATGCTGATAAGGCACTGGCATCTTCCAGCCCTGATTATAAGGTTCACGACAGAAAGAATCTCAACAGAGACAGTGCAATGGTAGACAGTGTTAAAGTCAGAATTAATACAGCCGACCTTAACCAGCAATTGTATGCAAAGATCAATAGAGTAGTTTATAATAAAAATGTAATCAAAGATTTTGAGCTTAAAGGGAATAATGAGAATGGAAATACCCTTCATTTAGCTACCGTATTTAAGCATGGAAGTCCTGATGATGAAATTAATGAAAAGCTTAAAGAATATGCTATTAATGTAGATCAGTCTACGGATGCGGCGGGAGATTATGTATTCAGATTTGAGCCTACCGAAGTGAAATTCAATGAAGTGACCTGGGCTATAGATACAAGTCCGGAACTGAATCACTCCATTACCTATAGAAGGAATACCGGAGATTTTGATATCAGGAACCTAAGGGTGTATTCCGATAAAAGTGCTTTGTTTATTAAAGAAGCGCAATTTAAATCAGCAAAAGATTTTTATGTAGATGCCGATATCAATGAATTTGCTGTAGAAAAGCTTCTGGAAATGCAGTCCGGAGGAAATAGCATGGATATAAAAGGTCTTGCCAACGGAAGTGTCAAGATCAAAATGGATAAAAGTACCCTGCAGCCACTGGTAGATCTTAACATTGATAATATTAAGATGAATGGCAACGATATGGGAGATATCTCTATTTCTGCTACCAATGGTTTCTCACTGAATGTTTATGATATTGATGTGAAAGTTCATTCTGCAGGAGTCCTTGGAAATAACAGCCTTAATCTTACAGGAACTGTTAATAATAACACCTCTTCTCCGATTATTGACCTTACGGCTGAAATGCGTGATTTTGACCTGTCATTTACACAACAGTTTGTGCAGACTGTTTTTGGAAACCTTCGTGGTAAAGCTACCGGGGATCTTAAAATTAACGGAAAGCTTAATAATCTGGATTATAACGGTGATATTGCTTTAAAAGATTTTGGACTAAAGCTTTTGTTTACCGGGGTAGATTATGCATTTGATGATACTGTCATTCAGCTGACCAAAGGGCTGGCCATTCTCAACAATATTGAGGTACACGATGGAAGAACCAATTCCAAAGGGAATATTTCCGGGGCGATTCAGTTTGAGACCCTTTCTTCAATGGGGGTATCTCTCGTAATGAGAGCTGATAACCTTCTCATGCTAAATACAACACAAAAAGATTTTGACCTTTTCTGGGGAAGAGTTTACGGACAGGGAGATCTTTATGTAGACGGACCTGTTTCAGGATTAAGTATTACAACTCCTAATATGAAGGCGCTTAACGGAAGTACCTTTACCTTTAATTCCAGTTCTACATCCAATGTTGAAGAATTCAAGATGCTGAGATTCCTGAAAGAAGGAAAAGACGGTCTGATTACACTGGAAGAAAAGAAAAAAACAGGAGCCAATATGAATATTGATTTCAATCTGGCCGTAGATAAAGGAACTACTGTAAATGTGCTGGTAGGAGATGATGTAGGAAATATTACAGTAAAAGGTTCCGCAGATCCGTTGAGGTTCCACATGAACAGACAAGGGAATATCGCCATGAGCGGTACTTATAAAGTAGATAACGGAACATTTGTCTCTAAGGCAATTCTTAATAAAACTTTCCAGATAGAAAGGAACAGTAGTATCAGATGGGATGGTGATGCCATGAAGCCTGCATTAGACATTAATGCCAACTATATAAGAATGGTTTCTAATGCCGGGGAGTATCTTAGTATGGGAAAACTACAGCCTATAAGTATTTTGCTGCAGGCTCACATTACCCAGTCGTTGGTAGACCCTAATATTGACCTTAACGTAACTGCTATGGATGTTTCCAGCCAGGTGAGGGAAACGCTTGCTGCCAAAATGAGTCAGGAAGGGGAGAAGGTTCTTCAGTTCGGATCTGTCCTGCTGTTGAGTACTTTCAACGTTTCAAACTCTGGCGGGGTAGATGTGAATGTGGGAAATGTTGCAGAGTCTTCCGGATATAATATGCTTCTGAAACAATTGGGATCTGTACTTAATACGATGAGTAATGAATTCCAGATTGACCTTAATTATGTAAAAGGTGACCAGAACTCAAACTTTGGAGACAGAGCAAATGCGGGATTGAGTGTAGCCCTTTCCCCAAGAGTGAATATAAAAACAGGTCTGGGTATTCCACTATCGAAAACAGATGGTGCCCAAAACAACTATTTGTCTACAGAAGGCTCTGTAGAGTATGATTTATCTAAAAAGAACGACGGAACGTTGGTTATACGCGCTTATTCCAAGCCTACGAACATCGGAATGGTGAGTACAAACGGTTCTGCAAATCAAGCCTATGGAGGAGGGGTCGTGTGGAGTAAAAGCTTCAATTCTTTGTTTAAAAAGAAGAAAAAAGACAAAAAAACTTCAGATGCAAAAGGTGAAATAAAAACAGATTCTATAAAATCAAATGGTAAATAATTAGAATATTTTAATGATTTTTATCATCTGTGTTAATTATTGTTAATATTTGATATATATTTTTTAGTTAAATTATTTTTCGTAAATTTGCAAAAAATACATAGATTTTTTAAAGAAATTGTAATTTAACTAATATGAACTATCAACTGGACGAAATAGACAAGAAAATTCTTGATTTCTTAGTAGAAAACACAAGAATGCCTTTTACTGAAATTGCAAAGCAGATGGATGTTTCTGCTGGAACAATTCACGTAAGAGTGAAAAAGATGGAAGATGCAGGTATTATTTTGGGATCATCTCTTAATATCGATTATGGTAAGCTGGATTATCACTTTACAGCTTTCATAGGGATCCTTTTGACAAAATCAAACCGTACTCAGGAAGTATTGAAAGAATTGTCAACTTTACCTAACGTCATTGAAGCTAGCGTTATTTCAGGAAAATATAATATTTTCTGTAAAGTAAGAGCTAAGAATACAGATGATGCTAAAAGAATTATTTATCAGATAGATGACATTCAGGACGTAATGAGAACTGAAAGTATGATTTCTATGGAAGAATTCTTAAGTGACAAAAATAGATTGATCAACGCGATCTCTATATAAGTCAAATTTTAAACGAATAATTATAAAAGAACTTATGAAATCTCTCATAAGTTCTTTATTTTTGTAGGTATGGAAGAATACAGTTATTTTGACGAAGACCCGAAGAAAGGATGGGGATTTGTACTGGCATTTGCAGCCTTAATGTTGTTTACCATAATGGGGCTTGGAATAGATGTGGATGAATATCTGCAGCATGAATACCTGGAGATCCCAAGGTGGTATTTCTATGTTATTTTTTCAATTGATGTGTTGATGATGATTGGGTTGGTACTGATGTTCTTCTACAGAAAAATAGGAATCTTCATGTTCCCGGCTTTACTGGTAATGCACTTCTTTATGCACAATTATTACCTGTCTACATTCCTGTATACAGATGTTACCAACCTTTTTCTGTTTACAGGATTCGGAATGCTTGCCATTATCCCGAAATGGAAGTTTTTCAAATAGGAATATAATCACTTTATAATAAAAATAACAAACGGCTTTTAAATGGAATTTAAAAGCCGTTTTTGAATATATATAATATAAGGGGATGAGAAATGCTATCTGAGTTCTAACGAATGAAAAATTTTTTGCTTCAAAGGATTTTTTGTCCAGTCTTCCCAATCTCCCGTATAGGGATTATAGCCACATTTTAAAGGTTTTGATACATTCAGACCTTCTTTGCTTTTTTCTGCATTTTCGGTATATGCCCTGCAGTCTGTGCAGACATAACGGAACTCACAGTCCTTACAGATTTCTATATTGTCTTTGGTCAGATCCCAGTATTTTTTGAAATCGGGCTGGGTTATAGCCACTTCAAGACTGTTATTACGAATGTTTCCAAAGCTTTCAACCATCAGCGGGCAGTTTTTAATGGTGCCGTTTCGGTCAATGCCTATCTTTTTATACAGGCAGGAATTGTGGTTTATCGCTTCCAGTACTTTTGGAAGGTTGGTATTGAAATACTTCAGTTCCACTTTTCCACAGACAGATATTTTCAGGTCATCTTTCAGGAAATTCAGCGAGAATCTATATTCATCTTTAGCTTTGAAAGGAGGTTTCGAACAATTGTAGAAAATGAGACTATATATTCTGACTGTATTTTTTTGAAGAGCCTGTATAAAAGATAGATTGGTTTCCTTATGAAACGGAGAGAATATTTCTATTCCCGAAAGCACAGAGGTTTTAAATACATCATCAATTTCTATAAATTCATTTATTGTTAATGGTTTTAAACTGTAAATAACCAAATGTTTAATTCCAAGGTTTTCTATAGAAGGTTTTATTTTTTTTACGATCTCAATATCTTCCATTTCAATAAAGAGATTCGTTATATCACTGGGTTCATGATATTCATAAGAAAGAGGAGGGAAATTTCTGTCCCAATCGTTTTCAGTAACAAATCCATATTCTTTTTCCAGCAGGAGATTGATATATTCATGGACAATTGCTCTGGATTCTTCATCATAATCTTTCAATATCCCCTCAATAGATTGGTTTTTAAGTTCTTCTATGATTCCATAGAATTCTAACGGATACAATTCTGAAACATTTCTCTGTAGATCTGAGATCAATATCCGGGTTGCTCCTTTGGTGATCAGAATGTTGCTGAATAGGTTGAAATAGTTCATGAATTAATAAATTATATGGGAAAAAAATTAGTTTATTTTAATTTCAAAAACTTCATTTTCATGAATATGAGTAAAGTCTTTATTCATTGAAGTGAGATACCACATAACTTCAATCGTTGTTCTGTCATTATCATTTGAGAAAATCATTATCATTTGGTTTTTAAACTATCGGCTAAATCTTTTGCTAATTTGTTTCGGTACGTTAAACTTGGAAGACCAATGCCTTTTCGGTTATCATTTACTATTGATGAATCTTTTATATTTTCATATCCCTGATAAACTCCATAAGTATAAGGAACTTTATGATGCAGATTATTTCTGTCAATCATCGCAGCATAATCACGAGGTGGGCATTCACCAGATTTTACATATTCTAATATTTTAGTTTTAAAATAAGGGTAGTATTCATCATAATCTGCCATATGAAGCAGTATAGGTCCTGACGGCATAAAAAAGTCACTATTTAATAAACCTATTTTTTGCATACTTGGAAATCCATAATTTTTAAACATCCATTTTAGAAGCTCAGCATTCTTTTTATCATTTTTAGTAATTTCCTGATAATTTAGATCTCTTCGGCTGTTCTGATCACGCATAGATGCAACAGTAAAAGAGTCTACAAGCTTTTGATTAAGTCTTTTTTTCCACTGTGTAACTTTCAGCTCCATTTCCAAACTGTCTATTCCATATTTTTTATACAGCTTAATCAATTTTGGATCTTGTTTTTTATACTCCCAATAAGGAGCTATCAAAGGAATAAGTTTGTACAGACTTTTTTTTCCTCCAAATTTTGTATGATGCTGATCAGAGAGCCTTATATAAGTTTCATATTCTTCATGACGTTCTTGATTGAGAGGGGGTATTTTCTAAATAATGGTTTATATAATTTTATGGCTTTTTCAGGTTGTTTAGCCATTCTGTATATACTGTCAATTTCGTTTACTTTATTATAATATAAAATATAATTTCGATTTTTGCAGGCACAAAGAAATAGACAGAGAATCAGGTAAATGGTAGGCTTAAAATTAATATTGGGGGCTTTGTGTTTTTAAATTAGAATATTTCATTTCTTAAATTTTATAAAATAAATTACCTGTGTTTATTACCTTGATTTAAAAAAATAGTCTTTATGTATTGAAACTGTTTTTTCCTGTTACAATGGCTATTTCACTACTTGTACACAATTCTCTGAGATAATTAGTATCATTTAAACCTATTTCTATTCTACTTTATGATTTAGCTCAATAGGATTATTTTTCTCCCAAATTCGTTTTTGAATATTTCCTGTCATTTCTTTAAAATTGGTTCTTATCTTATTTCCACTTTCGTCGTAAGATGTTATTTCAGATTTATTGATCATGGATAGCGGCTCATTGTAAAAATTTTTTTGAAGTTTTTTGAAGTCTTCCCAGGTAATTTTCTTTTGAAATTTATCTGTATAAAGCTCTTTCCATTTGAAGTCTCTTATCTGAATGAGCTCAAAATCATAATCCAATTTTTCATCAGAAATTTTTATAATCAATCCTGGAAGACCATAAAAGACATATGGACCTTGCTGTAAAGGAATTTCGTTTGTAAACCATGCAGTCCAGTTTCTTCCCCCATATTCTACTTTTGCTTTTTGACAATTATAATTCCCAATTTTCTTTTTTTCGTCAATAATTTCCCAATGAAATTCTTCATTAATAGGAATAGCATACGTGCTATAAATTAAAGGAACAAATACATACTTTAGAATTTCATTATTTCCATTTTTCTTATAAACATAAAGTTGTTTGTGGTTATATTCCATATCAAATCCGTTTCCCCAACCTCTTTTTGCTCTTAATGAATCAGATTCACGAAATTTATCTGATCGAAACAAAGATTCTTTATTTTTAATATCTAGGTAAAAAATATTTTTTTCACTTTTAAAATTATCTGAATCAGCTCTGTAATTTAATTGATATATGAAGCTTGAACTTTGTGCTTTTAGAAATACAGATACCATAACAATAAAGAAAAAATATAATAGCTTCATAATAGCCTTACAAGTGATTTTATAGGTCTTTCTCTGATATAGAAATTGGTTTGGTACTTTTCACAATCTAAAACATAAATAATATCGTTTGGTTTTTTAAGCTTCTGATCATTGAAGGATTCAACATGTTTGAAAGTAAGTGGAAGCTTGTTTTTTTCTTTAACTTTAATTTTCATAGGTAATCAGCAATTTCTTGGTCCAACGAATAGTTACAGGTATGAGATAATCCCAGAAACTGCCCAATTGTATTGACTTCTAAAAAATAAAATTTACCATCTTTTCCTTTGATGAAATCCAATGATCCACAATTAAGGTCTAATGTCTGCATCAGTAGATGAATTTTTTCCTCAATGTCAACACTAAGTAGGTAAGGGATATTTCTGTTTGGTTTTTCTAAATTATATTTTCTGAAATCTGTTTTAGTCTGCTCGTCATTTTGAGAAAAAATAGCCATTGAGTAGCACTTTCCATTAAGATAAAATGTTCTGATTTCAAATTCTTTATCAATTTTATGTTGGAAGAATGTAGTGAAAAACTTCATTTTTTCCCGCTTATGTACAGTTGAAGTATACATAATGCCGTTTAAATCCGTATCAATATCATCCAATATAGGGTTTCCTCCAATCGTTTTTACAATGGTTGTGTTCAAAGAAACCTGATCTGTATTATCGGCCAAAAAATATTTCGGAACTTCTAATCCTACTTTTATAGCCTCTTCCAATACTAATAACTTATTAATATCACTGTTACTCTCTTTACTGATATGTTTCCTGGATTCCAGTTTTGTTCTTACATAATCTTCAAGCCAATGCTGTACTTCATTCATATGGGCATTCACAGAGGTATTGTCATACCGCAGACGTTTGATATTCAATCGGCCTCTTCTATACCATACGCTGGTAATCTCATCCAAAAAAAAGGAACTTCTGTTGCTTTCTAAAAAGATCTTTTTATTTTCCGTTTTAATTTCAAAAATTTCATCCTCATGGATGCGGATAAATTTCTTTTTCATAGCAAGGAGCCATTTTATGATCACCATGGTGGTTCTTTCATTGTTGTTGGAAATAATAAGAATCATCTCACAATTTATTTTTGGCTTTGGAAGAACGTCTTAGAGCTGGCAATCCAATGTTTTTTCTGATACGGTTTACTTTTACAGTATCAATGACAGATCTATAACTTGGATAGGAGCCGTAAGGCATCTCTTCTTTTTTGATCTGGAGATCATGTCTGTCTACCATATTAGCGTAATCCCTTGGTATACATTCTCCGGATTTTACATATTCAAACATTTTCATTTTAAAAAACGGATACTCTTTTGATTCTATCATATGGCTGAACAAGGGATGCATGGGCATAAAAACCCCATCATTTCCAATAAGTCCTATTTTCTGTATAGAAGGATAACCATAATTTTCAAAGGTCCATTTCAACAGTTGTGCATTTATTCTGTCATTTTTTTTCATAAGCTGTGGATTTCTTCGTCCTTCTGCTTGATCACGGATGAAAGCAATACTGAAAGAATCTACTAACCTTTTATTTAAACCTTTTTTCCAGTCTGCAATTCTTTGTCTCACTTCAGTGCTGTCTATACCGTATTTTTGGAACAGACCGAAGTAACTTTTCTCAGACCCTTCATAAGGAGCAATCAAAGGGATAAGCTTGTAAAGACCTTTCTTTCCTCCGAAATCTTTTTGATATTGATCAGCCAGTTTAATGTACGTCTCATACTCTTCAATACGGTCCTGATTTCTCGGACTATATTTTTTGAATAATTTCCGGTATTGTTTTATTGCCTCTTCTGGCTGATTGGCGATTCTATAGATGCTGTCAATTTCATTTACCCTGTTGTAATACACAATATAATTGTTGTTTTTGCTTTTACAGGAAAAGAATATAAAACTAATGATGAGTAAGGGTCCTATATATCTCAAAATCAAATTTCGTTTCATTATAATCCGTTTTATAAAGTCAATTAAGATTTTTTTTCTTTGTAAAGGGAGGAAATAACTCCTCCCTTACAATGTATGATATATTGCAGATAAATTTTATCCGACGTCTAAAGTTGACGAAAGCTTGTGGTCTACCCAGGTTTCTTTATCATACACTTCTCCTTTGTTTGTAGAAACATAGTTGATTGCAGTGTCTCCACTACCTTTGATAGATTGTAGACTTTTCATTTTTTTGTTTTCCAAAGAAGAGAAATTACTCTTCATACCGATTAACTTTTTCATGTTGATAATTTTTTGTTGTGTTGTGTAAATTATTTATGTCATGTAAACCCTGACATTTGGGGTGAATAATTCACATGTTTTCATGTACTGTACACATACAATGCAAAAATGTAGAATGTCTTCCGTCAACGTTGATGTTTTCAAATCTATCAATATTCAGTTCACTTCAATGGGATAAAACATGTAAATGAGTTGTTTATTTTGTGTACACATATTCATGTGCAAATTCTGTATATGTCAGAGGATTTAGTGAAATATTCCAAATATTGAAAAGTATAAAGTGAAGTCCGATAATGTAAAGAAAGCTTAGGAATAGTATAGGATATTATGCAGTAATATATTCTATTGTACAATACGGCGGAATGAATGAATTTAACATTAGAAATCACACGATAATTCTTTTATTTTGAAAGAAATTTGTATGTTACAAAGCATGTTTTTATAAAAAAGTACTGATTTTCTGCTCAAAAATGATGTGCTTTTTTTGTGAATTTTCACAGAAAAAGCATTGGTTTCAGATAAATTAATTCAGATAGACAATATTGAGTCATAAAAATGAAATTTTTTAACACCGTGGTGAAAAGTTTATGTGGTTTAAATATAAAAGTAAGGTATATACATATGATACTCGGAAAATAGGATCATCCAGAGAAGCTTTCTGGTTGTTTAAATATGGAGAATTGGTTCCTTTGCTGATTGGGGCAGCTATTTTGATTCCCGGATTGTTCCTGTATAATAAAAACAGATAGCTATAATCATGAAATTGAACAGCCTTCTAAAGAATATAATGTGCTGATTTGATAAGATAAAGGTAATTTTACCGCCCATTTTAAAAAAGAAAAGACGTATGGATTTTGAAATTTTAAAACAGCAGATAGAAAATGCTGCCAGGAAGGCTTTTTTAGAAGTGTATGAAAAGCATGGGGCAGAGGGAGTTTACAGTTTTGCACTGTACAGTGATGAAGGCGCAATGACGGTATGTCCTGCTGTCAATACAATGAAAGTTATGGAAATGGCAGATGAAGATGATGCTCTTTATAATAAATATGAACCGGCAGAATGGACTTATGAAATGGAGGGAGCGGAAAAAGAATTTGGTGATATCTGTACTCAACTGAGAGAAGAACTGGATAATCATGACGACGATGATCAATGGTTTGAAGGTTTTCAGACTAAGTTATATTCCATCTGCATTGAAGTGCTGGAGAAGCTTAGAAATGAGAATTTTTTCACAAAGATAACAGGCAAAGATATTTTCCTGATTTTCACGGTCTCAGATTATGAGTTTGAAGAGGAGGAACTGAAAAATATTATCGTCAGACTTAATGATAATGAATATAAAAGTGAATATCTTAACTGGATGGCTACCTGGGGCAATTAAAAGTATGACAAATTAAAAAAACACTTTAAATATATACATATGAAGCCCGATAAAATAATTGTCTCAGAAGCCTCTTTTAACAGCAGTGATCCTTATGATGTCATCAATTCCAATATTTCTGTTGTCAATCTTTTACACGAAGAAGGAGTTGGAGAAGAAAATATGCATGAAGATTCAATAACCAGTTACTATGTCGACTATTATGTCAGTCAGTATAAAAATGGAAATTTTTCTCAGTTTGTCTGGAATTCCGGATGGTCACCAGAACTAAACAGGATTATTGAAGAAGGTTTAAAGAAAATAGGTGCCCAAAAACATTGGGAACTATTTCTGGAACAGTCTTCAAAAGTAGAAAATATGGAAGAAGGAGAAAAGAAAGAGTTCCTGGAAAGTGAATATTTCGGACCTAACAAAACGAGAGATATTTTGAAAAATGATTCCTTTTACAGTCTGGATGAAAACTTAACAGAGCTTCATTCGCAATGGCTGAAGAACCATCCAGATCTGAAAGTTTTGTCTATTGATGAAATGTTCTCGCAGCTGGAGAAATGGGTAGGAAGGAAAATCGACCGTTAAAATTTAAATGAAACCTCAATCTATGGAAGATCTTGAAAACCTCAATATTGAATTTAAGAACTATCTGGCAGGAATCAGTGGAAAGTTTACCGAAGACCTTATTCATTTGCTGAAAGGTGAAAGTATCAATTATCTGAACGGAAATACGCAGGCTCATATCAAAGCTTTTTATTTTGAATATGAATTTGACTATCTGAATATTGTATTCTGGGGCGTAGACCATAAGGGAGAAATTGCAACAGAAATCATGTTTTTGCCAACCAAAAAGAATAACAATGATAATGGAAATGAAAAATGGAGCGGCTTGATTCCACAGAAGATATGGCAGAAAGCTTCAGATTTTGAGGACAATTATGAAGGTGATGATTTTGATGACATTCTGGATGAATATAATGATGAAAAATACAGGTTATTTGAACAATGGTTTTTTGATGTCTGGAAAGGAGCATCAGAACAGACCGGCGTAAAAACAGATGCCTATTTCTCAATTCATGATACCTATTTCAGAACAGATCTAAATACCCTGAAAACCATTAATGAGGATGAAATAGCACTGCGTTATGAATAACTGTCCTACAATAAAACCTTTTCAGAACATTAAAAACAAATCAAATTATAAACAATAATTATATTAATTATGAACAACTACAAATTTTATAAACAGGAGGGTAATCAGTATATCTTTAAGAACCAGCCGGTATTTATAACGGTACTTTGCATTATCTTTCTGATTGTGGCAGGATTGCTCTTTAACAGCGTAAGGACTCTTAGCTACGTTATCATTGCTGTGGTAGCACTTATTCTGATTAATTTTTTCACCAAGAAATTCATCATTGATATGGATCGCATGACGATTACAGGAAAACATACCATTTTTGTTCCGGCCAGAACCTATCCGATAGAGAATTTCAGAAACTTTCATGTGCTGGCAACAAAATACATGGGTTTTATCACTACCAATGTGATGCTGTCTGTTTATTTTGAAGTTAATGGTAAAGAAAAGCAGCTTACTATAGGCCAGGCTCTTACACAAAGAGGAATACAGAAGATGGTAAATGAAACGGAGGATATTATGAACATTAATAATCCAGAGAATGGATATCCGAGACCGCTATAAGTTTCAGGAAAACGGAAGTGAAATAAGCTTTATGCCCAACTACAATTTCCTGCGTGTTTTGGTATGGTGGTTGGCTTTGGGTGTTATTGCTCTTCCTTTGATCATATACTTTTTTATGGATAAAATGTCCGGTGACCAGTTCAAAATTGCATTGGGTTTGTGGATAATTTACATGGTTTACTTCCTGTTTGACTTATTTTTCAGGGTTCCGGTGAAATATATTTTTGATAAATCAGAGAAGTGTATTTACAGAAAACTTTTACTTTCCAAAAAGCTCATGAATTTTGATGAAATGACCTATTTTGTCAATGATGAAAGAGGAGGCTATTATTATTCAATAGGGAAAAAGAGAAATCAGTTTGTGAAAAACTACAGAATCAGCAATTACTTTTCTGGTTCAAAAGCTTCAGACAAAAGAGAAGATGAGTATGTAGAAAAAATCTTATTTCCTGTTTTGATCGTTGCTGGAGTTCCCCTAAATCATCAATCAGAACAATAATGAAGGATAAAAACTAATACTATGAAAAAGGAATATAACCATTCTTCTCCTTTGCAGGGGTGACAAAATTCAAAGGATTTTTGACGGGTGGTTATATGCACTACAACAATCAACTTTTTACAAATATCTAATAAAAACCCCGGCTGTTTCAAGGAAACAGCCGGGGTTTGTCTATATAAAAATAGCTTATCTTAAGCTAAAATTCTCTTTACAGCTTCTTTCACTGCAGCAGCATCAATTTTGTACTTCTTCATCAATTCTGCAGGTGTTGCAGACTCTCCGAAAGTGTCATTTACCGCTACAAACTCCTGTCTTGTAGGCCTTTTTCTTGCAAGCATACCTGCAACAGATTCTCCTAAACCACCAAGGTAGTTGTGCTCCTCAGCCGTTACAATTTTACCTGTTTTTTCAACAGATTTTAGAATGATCTCTTCATCAAGAGGCTTAATTGTGTGGATGTTGATGACCTCACAAGAAATACCTTCTTTTTCAAGCTCGTCAGCCGCTACAAGAGATTCCCAAACAAGGTGTCCTGTTGCAACAATCGTTACATCAGTACCTTCCTGAAGCATAATTCCTTTTCCAATTTCGAAAGGCATATCTTCCGGAATGAAAACAGGAACTACCGGTCTTCCGAATCTTAAATATACAGGACCTTCAAAATCTGCAATCGCCAGGGTAGCCGCTTTAGTCTGGTTGTAGTCACAAGTATTGATAACCGTCATTCCAGGAAGCATTTTCATCATACCAATATCTTCAAGAACCTGGTGGGTAGCTCCATCTTCTCCTAAAGTAAGACCTGCGTGAGATGCACAGATTTTTACATTTTTGTTAGAATAAGCGATAGACTGACGGATCTGATCATATACTCTTGAAGTAGAGAAGTTAGCAAAAGTTCCTGTAAATGGAATTTTTCCTGTAATGCTAAGACCTGCAGCAATCCCCATCATGTTCGCTTCTGCAATCCCTATCTGGAAGAATCTTTCCGGAGCTTTTTCAATGAATTTCTCCATTTTCAAAGAACCGATAAGGTCTGCACAAAGTGCTACTACATTAGGATTTTTGTCCGCCAGTTCTGCCAATCCTGCTCCGAATCCTGAACGAGTGTCCTTTTTTTCTGTATATGTATATTTCATTTTTATTGTATTAATCGAGATGTTAAGATATTAGTAATCAGCTGGAGCTTCTAGGTACAATTGCTTGAATGCTGTTTCTAGCTGCTCATCATTAGGAGCTTTACCATGCCAAGCATGAGATCCCATCATATAATCAACCCCGTAACCCATTTCTGTATGAAGAAGAATGGCTACCGGCTTGCCTTTTCCGGTTTCTGTTTTTGCTTTCTCAAGGATTGCAATCACAGCTTCAAGATCATTACCGTTCTTTTCTTCCAAAACAATCCATCCGAATGCTTCAAGTTTAGCATGAAGATTTCCTAAGCTTAATACATCATCTGTATCCCCATCAATCTGACGACCATTGTAGTCTATAGTAGAGATGATATTATCTACTTTTTTAGCAGCAGCATACATCAATGCTTCCCAGATTTGACCTTCCTGAAGCTCACCATCTCCGTGAAGAGTGTAAACAAGAGACTGATCACCATCTAACTTTTTACCTTGAGCTACACCAAGAGCTACAGAAAGTCCTTGTCCAAGAGAACCTGAAGCGACTCTGATTCCCGGAAGTCCCTCATGAGTAGTAGGGTGTCCCTGTAATCTTGAATCTAATTTTCTGAAAGTACTCAGTTCTTCAACAGGGAAGAAACCAAATCTTGCTAAAGTAGAGTAGAATACCGGAGAAATATGCCCGTTTGATAGATAAAAATGATCTTCATTTTTGCCTTCCATTGTGAAAGGAAGTTTATAGTTCATTACCTTTCCATAAAGGGCTGTGAAGTATTCTGTACAACCTAAACTTCCGCCCGGGTGTCCTGAATTTACAGCATGAACCATTCTTAAAATGTCTCTTCTGATCTGTGTAGTAAGAGATTTTAGCTCTTCAATACTTTTACTCATTATGTCTGATTTATTTGCACGCGAATTTACAATTTTTTACCGGCTTATGGAAATGCAAAAATCCGGATATGAAAACCCGGATTTTGATTAATTTGAATATTTTCCTGCTTTTAACAGCCTTCATTGAGGTAAACAGAGATTTCGGTTACTATATTATTAATAAATTTAAAGCTTAATAGAGTTCCTGCCTGGCTGTCTTCAATATTAAAATAACCGGAATCTTTAATAGGTTTGCTATTGTCATCCCAATCCGGGCGTACACTGAAGTTGGGATAATTTCTGTAAGCATTGATAAGGTCATCTCTGGTGCTTCCAACCCCAATTCCGCTTTTGGTCTTAAATTTTTTACTCGTTGTTGTCATGTAAGTAATAGAAGGCACACTAGGATTGGCTTCGTTAATATAATTGTCAAAAAGATCAATCTGGATGGCCTCCCCATTATACTTTACTGTATTTTTTTTCTCCCCATTAGAGTTTGTAAGTTTTGTTCCTGCAAGTTTTTCAGCTTCAGCCTTGGGCATGAAGACTTTAAACGGTCCGATTCTTAATGTTGACACTTCAAAATTTTCCTGAGCACTCATACATCCGAATGTGAATGCAAACATTAAAATTGAGATAATTTTTTTCATAGTTTTTTGATTTTTGTTTCTTTTTATTTTGTTGAATTTTTGAATGACTTTATATCATTCGGATCAAAGATAATTAAAATGAAAAAGTCTATAAAATTAGTTATTTAAATAAAGAAAAATTTACTTCTTAAGTTGAAGGCTTTGTGGTAGCTAGATTGTTGCTGTTTGTACAAAAAAAACATGCTTTTTTTAAATTTTCATATATAAATTTGGATAAGTTTAACTATTTTTATAATTCAATATTATTTGATTTATGAACCTTTAACTGATTATTTCTTAGTTTTTGGTATTATTAGTTGAATTAATAAAAATTACAAACCATTATATATGAAAATTAAACAATTATTTTATCTGGGGATATTTATTATATCTATTTCCTCAGGGAAAGCACAGGACTTTTTTACCGTGATCAGTGAGAGGTCCATCAAAGCAGATCCTAAAAACAGGACTGTACAACCGGAAAAGTCATTAACCTATACATTGGATGTGGCTGGAATGAAAAGTTATTTTAATTCCGTTCCGGAATTGAAAGACAGCGACCGTAAAGATAATGCACCCATTATTGTGTTGCCAATGCCTGACGGTACGAAAGCGAAATTCAAAATCTGGAAATCTTCGGTAATGGCTCCTGGATTAGCCAGCCAGTTTCCACAGATCATTACTTTTACAGGACAGGGAGTTGATGATAAATATGCTACTATAAAGCTTGATTTTACTGAGCTTGGTTTCCATGCGCAGATAAAATCTGTGGTAGCAGGGGATACTTACATTGATCCTTATGCAAAACAGGATATTAACAATTATATTATTTATAAAAAGAGTGACTTAATTGATAAAAATCCAAGATCCTGCGGAGTAAAAGATGAGGACGATTCTCCATTGGGAAAAAAAAACGCTCAAAAAACCGTAAGCCCAAGCGTAGGAACTCAAATTAGAGTTTTTAGATTGGCTGTGGCTTGTACTGGAGAATATGCTGTAGCAGCCACTGGTTCAGCCGCTCCTACTATAGCACAGACACTTTCAGCAATTGTAACATCAGTAAACAGAGTAAATGGAGTCTATGAGCAGGAAGTTGCTTCAAGACTGGTATTGGTGGATAATGAAACAAATGTTGTTTTTACAAATGCTGCTACTGATCCTTTT
This sequence comes from Chryseobacterium sp. D764, assembly GCF_019317325.1. Taxonomy (NCBI): domain Bacteria; kingdom Pseudomonadati; phylum Bacteroidota; class Flavobacteriia; order Flavobacteriales; family Weeksellaceae; genus Chryseobacterium; species Chryseobacterium sp. D764. The sequence goes on from NZ_CP079219.1 coordinate 4,257,606, forward strand.
AACGGGAATAATGCTGCAGGAACATTAATTAATGAAAGCCAGACTCAGATTGATTTACTGATAGGAAATACTAATTATGACATCGGACATACTTTCAGTACAGGTGGTGGTGGATTAGCCGGATTAGGAGTAATCTGCAATGCAACCAATAAAGGAAGAGGAATTACCGGTTCCCCTAACCCTGTTGGTGACCCTTATGATATTGATTATGTAGCGCATGAAGTAGGACATCAGTTTGGAGGTCCGCATACTTTTAATGCAACTACAGGAAGCTGTGGAGGAGGAAACCGAAGTGCTGCCAATGCCGTAGAGCCCGGAAGCGGAATTACGATTATGGCATATGCCGGAATTTGTGGAAGTACAAATAACTTGGCTTCTAACAGTATTCCTACTTTCCATACCAAATCATTCCAGTCTATTACAGCGAAAGTTCAGTCAACAACATGTCAGGTGACCATTCCTTCTAACAATTTTCCGCCTTCTGTAAATGCCGGAGGTGATTATACCATCCCTAAGAGTACACCGTTCAGATTAGAGGGATCTGCTACAGATATAGACAATAATCCGCTTACTTACAGCTGGGAACAGAATGATGTAGGACCAGCAAGTGATTGGAATGCCCCAACAGGGAATGCTGCTATATTCAGATCATATGTGCCTGTAACCGTTCCTTACAGATATTTCCCGAAACTTACAGACGTGATCAATGGAACGGTATCCAAAGGAGAAGTTAGACCAGCCTATGCCAGAACCATGGAGTTCAGACTGACTGTAAGAGATAATAATGCAGGTTGTGCAGGAGTTACGAATGATGATGCTATTATTACTGTTGATGGAAATTCAGGACCGTTCAATGTAACTGCACCTACTACAGCGGTAAACTGGGCAGGTAATTCTACTCAGACCATAACATGGGATGTAGCGAATACAACTGCTTTCCCTGTAAATTGTGCTACTGTAAATATTTTCCTTTCCACAGACGGAGGTCTTACGTATCCAACACTTATTTTAGGTTCCACTGCAAATGATGGCTCCGAGACCGTTACCATTCCTAATGTAACGACCACGCAGGCCAGAATTATGGTGGCAGCAGAAACGAATGTATTTTATAATATTAACCCTATTAATTTTACCATCACTCAAACACTGGGTGTGAATGAAATTGCTACAAATAAAGATGTATTCGTGGTATATCCTAATCCAAGTAAAGGGCTTCTGAATATTAAATTTACCAATTCAAATGAAGTGTATGATATGACTGTATACGATGTAAGCGGAAAATTAGTATTCACTCAGGCTAATAATAAATTGAACCATGATAAAGTAGGTACTTTTGATTTGTCTCAGTTGGTGAAAGGTGACTATCTGATTAAAGTTAAATCTAAGAATATAGAGAAAACAATCAAGTGGATTAAAGAATAAAGAATCCATTTACTGAAATAAAAAAGGCTGTCTTCAATTGAGGACAGCCTTTTTAGATTTTTATAAAGATTAAACGACTTTTAAATAGTTTTTGTTTTTTACCAGCCAAAGACCGATAAAGGTCAGCAGTCCGTTAAGAACAATCAGTTCCACACCAATTTTGTAATCGGTATAAGTGGTAACAGCAAGATTGATCAAATAGGTAAGTACAGGTGCTAAAATAGTTACTGCAAGGATGGAATATTTTCTGGAGATCTGAAACTTTGTGAAAATTCCAAAAGCAAAAAGGCCTAAAAGCGGTCCGTAGGTATATCCTGCAATTTCCATGATCAGGTAAACAATAGATTTGTCATTCAATGATTTGAAAACCATGATCAGAATAAAGAAAACTACGGTGAAAATCAAATGCACTTTCATACGAAGACGTTTCTTTTCTTTTTCAGTTTTGGTTTTATCTTCATTAAGGTTTAATAAATCTACACAATACGAACTGGTTACAGCCGTTAAAGCACCATCTGCAGAAGGGAACAACGCTGAGATCAATCCGATAATGAAAATAACGGAAATCATCATTGGGAAATGCCCCTGAAGTGATAAAGCCGGGAAAAGGTCGTCTCCCATTATATTTTTAATATTTCCGGCACTATCTTTAAATCCGAAAATATTCGTCACTGTTTCAGAGTTCAGAGTTCCATATTCTGCTCCGTGCTGTAATGCAAAAAGATAAAGCAGTCCTCCCAGGAATAAAAATGCAAGGTTCACGATAAGAAGTGTTCCTGCAAAGGTCAGCATGTTTTTCTTTGAATTCTTAAGATTGTCTACAGAGATATTTTTCTGCATCATTTCCTGATCCAGCCCAGTCATTGCAATCGTAATAAAAATTCCGCCTAAAATTGTTTTCAGGAAAAAGGTTTTGGAATTAGGATCAAAATTGATGAAATGGGTGTAGTTTTTCTGTTCCAGAATAGTATATGCTTCCCCAAATGATAAATTCAGATTTGATAAAATATAAACGATACATGCTACAAGGCTGATAATCATAAAAGAAGTCTGCAGGGTATCCGTAATGACAATTGTCTTTACCCCCCCTTCAAAAGTGTACAGAAGGACCATCAGCAAAAGAATAAGAGAAGTTACCCAAAATGGAACTCCCAGTCCTTCCAGTAAGAATATCTGTAAAACATTGACGACCAGATATAATCTTGCCGTAGCACCAATTGCTCTTGAAATAATAAAGAAGATAGAACCTATTTTATGAGCTTCTACATTGAATCTTTTCCCCAGATAGGTGTAAATAGAGGTGAGGTTCATCTTATAATAAAGCGGAAGCAATATGGCTGCAACGATAAAATATCCGATGAAAAATCCGATGACCATCATATAGTACTCAAAACCTCCGTAAATATATTCGGAGCCGGTCATTTTTCCTACAGTTCCCGGAACGGAAATAAAAGTAACTCCGCTTAAGCTGGTTCCTATCATTCCGAATGCAACGAGCCACCATTTACTCTTTTTATTACCGATAAAAAATGACTGGTTATCAGAATTCCGGCTGGTGAAATAAGAAATCACCAAAAGGCCGATAAAATAGATGAAAACAAATAGCAAAAGGATAGTTCCTGAATTCATGCTTGATTTTTAAATTTTAGCAAATATATAAAAAAGATCAGTCGTGAATCATGAATTTAAAATACTGTTAGTTTTAGAACAAATTGTGATTATTAATTTGCTTTACAGTCTGTAATTTGCATAAAAATAAAAAACCTTCCAGAAATACTCTGAAAGGTTTGTATTGTAAGGGTGGAAAACAGTGGTTAATTCACTAAAACATCCTGAAGTTCCTCACTTTTCTGGAAACTTGCCTTAGCAAAAGGGCAGAGGGGAATAATCTTTTTCCCATTTTTTCTGGCAAAATCCACTGCAGCCAGAAGCATTTCCTTACCTACACCTTTTCCGTTGTAGGCTTCTTCCACCTCGGTGTGGTCTATAATAAATCTTTCTTCTCCCGCCCAGGTATATGTCATCACTCCTGCGCTACTTCCATCTATGAAAGCTTCAAAACTTCCGTGTTTCTCGTCGTTGTTTTGTTTTACTTCGATCATGTTATGAGAATTTAGTTAGTATTTCTATGTCGTTGGTAAATATTTTATGAACTGGGCATGCATCAGCAATGGTGTGCAGTCTTTTCAGCTGCTCATCATCCAGAATACCTTCAAAGCTGATATCTCTTTTGAAAACCGCTCTTTTTGTTAATGGGAAATTTTCAAGCTCTACTTCTACATTGATGTTTTCTACATCCCATTCCTTTCTTTCAATATACATTCTCAAGGTAGCTGCTGTACAGCTTGCCAGTGACGTAGCCAGAATTTCCATTGGGTTAAAACCTTTGTTCTGTCCGCCTTTATCAATCGGTTCATCCGTAATGATCTTATTTTCGCCGGCTGTTACTTCTGTATAATATTTTGTTTTTCCTAAACTTGCTTTTACCGTTACCGCCATTATTTTTCTGTATTGAATTTATAACTTAATGCGCCTGAAGGGCATTGGTCTATCTGTGTTTTAAGTTCTTCCGGGCTTGCATTCTCTGCTTTTATCCAGGGTCTTTCTTTAGGATTGTAGACTTTGGGAAGCAATTTTACGCATACAGCCGAGTGGATACACTTTTGAGGCTGCCAGATGACGGTGATGTTACCGTTGGGATATTCGTGTGTTTCCATATCAATTTTCTTTTAATGATTTTTCGATTCTTCTGTCCGGAATCAGCCATATAAGAGCCACTAGATAATAAAAACCTATGGCAATATAAGGATAAAAAAACGAAGTAACGATGCCAAGAACATAAAAAATAATAGAGATATATTCTTTATATTTCGAATGGATGGCCTCTTTCAGCTTTGAATCTTCCCCTTCGCACCGGATAATGACATGCTCCATAATGGTATAGGCAATTGCCGCCATAATGAGTCCGATCCCGTATACTGCAACAGGATTTTTAGCAAAACCGGTGGTTCCGATCCATTCTGTAGCAACAGGCATCAGAGAAAGCCAGAACAGCAGGTGGAGATTGGCCCAAAGAATGCTGCCATTTACTTTTTTTACCGTCTGAAACAAGTGATGATGATTGTTCCAGTAGATTCCTACATAAATAAAACTGAAAATATAAGCCAGGAACTTAGGAAGGAGAGGTTTGAGACTGGTCCAGCTATTTCCTTCCGGTACTTTCAGTTCAAGTACCATAATGGTGATAATAATAGCAAGGACACCGTCACTGAAGGCCTCTAATCTTCCTTTAGTCATTGGTTTTAACCTGATTTTTAAAGTTTTGTATTTTACCTTTCAGATCATTCAGCATATCCGGATTGATGACTCCGCTTTCCATATCAAAATTTTCATAAAACTTAGGCAATGAAAAAGTTTCCTTGATATCTGCTGCAAACTGTGGGAAAAATGTTTTTGCCGTATTCATTACATTTCCTCCGCCATAGCCTCCCGGAGAAGTGCTCATCAAAAACATTGGTTTATTCTGAAATACTTTTACATTAATTCTGGAAGACCAGTCAAAAACATTTTTAAAAGCTGAGCTGTAAGAACGGTTGTGTTCCGCAAGAGAGCAGATGATCACATCACATTCATCAATAACTTTTAAAAAATGATGGGCTTCATCCGGAAAACCTTTCTTTTCAAGGTCTACAGAGAATACAGGCATAGTGAAATTGTTGAGGTCGATCAAATTGATTTCATCTTCCTGAAAATCTTTCAGAACAAACTTTACCAGTTCCCTGTTGATAGAAGTGGAAGACGTACTTCCGGCAAATGCTAATATTTTCATGGTTTGAACTGAAATTATTTTCTGTTTAAAATAGCCTTTGGAAGCGGAACGTATTCATTTTCATCTCCCGGAACCAAAGGAAAAGCTTCGTGATTCTGGTCATTCCAGTTTACTTTTGCCTGATCAAGTAATTCCTTATCAGAGTTAACAAAATTCCAGAATATAAAACGTTCTTCATCGAATGGCTCACCTCCGAAAAGATAAACTGTTCCGTTTTCGCTCATATCAAACTCGCAAAGCTTGGTATCTTTAGCGATCATCAGCTGTTTTGAACCATAAGAATTTCCTTCTGTGGTAACCGTTCCATCCAGAACATACATTGCAGCTTCTCCGTAAAGATCTTTTCCGATGCTTATTTTTTTAGCCTCTTTTGTTTTTATTTCGATGAAAAATAACTTGCTGTGTACAGGAACCGGAGATGTTCTGCCAAATGCTTCACCAGCAATTAGTTTATACTGAATACCATCTTCTTCCCACACCGGAATCTCATCAGCTTCAATATGATGAAATGTAGGCTCAGACTGTTCAAGATGTTTCGGAAGTCCCACCCAGATCTGGAATCCATGAAGTCTTTTATCGGTGTGTCTTAAATATTCAGGGGTTCTTTCCGAATGTACAACTCCTTTTCCGGCAGTCATCCAGTTGACAGCACCCGGTTTTATTTCAAGAGCACTTCCAATACTGTCTCTGTGGAAAATAGAACCTTCCAGCAGATACGTTAATGTGGATAATCCGATATGGGGATGAGGGGGAACATCAAGGTTCTGATAATCCTTCAATTCTGAAGGTCCCATGTGATCTATAAAAACAAAAGGGCCAACCGCTCTTTTCTCACGGAAAGGCAGAAGCCTTCCTACCAGAAAATTTCCGATATCTGCTGCTTTTTCTTCAATGATAAGTCCAATATTTGACATGATGATGTGATACTTTTTTTAATGTTAAATAAATAGATTGAGAGGTTTTACAGGAAATTTAAAGTTTGTCATATCCTTCAAATTTCTCATCCACGATACGTTTCCATTCAGAATGTTTCTTGATAAAAGCGAAAACGTAAGGACAGAAGGGAAGAAGCTTTTTCCCGCTTTCTTCGATATAATTGAGCGTTTTCTCTACCACAGCTGCTGCTGCACCTGTTCCTGCCAGTTCAGGATCTGCTTCAGTGTGTACCAAAGCAATCTGGTGTGTTGTCTCACGGTAATCTATAAATGCATAATGCCCGTTGAATTCTATTTCAAATCTTTTTTCCGCTTTTACAAGAGGTATATTTTCAAATTCTGGTTTCATAATTTTTGAATTAAGGATTGCCTGCTTCTGTAATAGAGCAAAGCTTATTTGTTATCATAGCTAAACCTTACAGGTTTTCAAAACCCATAAGGTTTGCAATTATATAAAGTTAATAAAAAAGGAATTACCTAAGATTAAGATAAATTTAATTCTTTTAATCTTCAAGATATCCGAATTTCCCGGTGTTGAAATCCTCAAAAGCCTGCATGATTTCCTCTCTGGAATTCATTACAAAAGGGCCATGAGGGTAGATCGGTTCATTAATAGGCTCACCACTGATAATTAAAACAACAGCATCTTCTTTTGCTTCAATAGTGAAAGTTTCACCTTCATTTTTAAATAATGCAAAATGATCAGACTTCACGGTTTCTTCACCGTTGACGGTAATGTTTCCTTCAATAACCAAAGCTGCAGTATTGAAATGAGCCGGAAAATTAAAATCAGCTTTTCCACCTGCTTTAAGTTTGGCATTCATCATATGAACCGGTGTGAAAGTACTTGCAGGACCTTTATGACCGTCATATTCGCCGGCAATTATTTCTACAAAACCATTTTCACCTAAATCTACTCTTTCCATTTTAGAATTTTCGATAGCCTGATATTTCGGGCAGCTCATTTTATCTTTTGCCGGAAGATTTACCCAAAGCTGAACCATCTGAAAAATTCCTCCTTCTTTTGCCCATGTTGTTTCATGGTACTCTTTATGAAGAACTCCTTTTGCTGCGGTCATCCACTGAACGTCACCTTCTCCTATAACACCGCCGCCGCCAGCACTGTCATGGTGTTCTACTTTTCCGCTATACGCTATTGTTACTGTTTCAAAACCTCTGTGCGGATGAACTCCCACTCCTCTTGGTCTGTCGGAACCATTGAAATGAAATTTTGAATTGTAATCAAGCATAATAAACGGGTCCATTCTTTTCATATCTAATCCGGATACTCCCGGAATAAAATTATGAACCCTGAATCCATCGCCTACAAAGTGTGCAGGTCTCGGAGATACTACGATTTCTATTTTTTTAGTTGCCATCACATTGTTGATTATGTTAACAAAATTACCATAGTTATATGCGAAAAGCATTGATCTGTGTTAAGTTCGTAGGAAACGTAGAAAGGCAAAATGTACAGCGTGAAGTTTCAAATTTACCATTTTAAGTTTCATTCTTTAATCTTCCTTCGACTTCATATTCTTTCCATCTGAAATGTGTAGCCTTCTGAAAACAAATCCTGATAAAATTGTCAATATTCCTACCGTGAGAAATGTGAGTCGAAAGGCATTGTGAATTTCACCATTAATAAGATCTGTATTTTCAAACAGCTTTAAAACAATCAGTCCGAATGCAATTCCGAAACCGATAGCTAGCTGTTGATTCACTGAAATTAAAGAGTTTCCGCTGCTGGTCTGAAAATTCCGAAGGTCAGCAATAGAAATGGTATTCATAGAGGTGAACTGTATAGAGTTGAAAAAACCTAATACTGCGATAATGGGAATAAACCAATATAAGGAAGTATGTATATCAGGTATAGCGAGCAGGCAGATCAGCGTTCCGATGATGAATGTATTGATCATTAAAGTCTGACGATAGCCATATTTATCAAGAATTTTAATTACTGAGGATTTCCCGAAGATTGCCGTTAAAGCCATGGGAGCAATAATCCAGCCTGAAGTTACTGCTGATTGTTTATACGCAATCTGAATCATCAGGGGAAGCAATAACGGAACAGAACTGATTCCTAATCTGGTGGCCAGGTTTCCCACGATACCTACCCGAAAAGTTCTCACCTGAAAAAGGTTTAACGGGAAGATAGGATTTCCTCCTCTTTTAGCATGTTTGTAATAATAATACAGAAACAGGAAGCCCATAATGAATACAAGTAAAACAGGAGTGATATTCTGCATGTCCCCAAAAAGTTCCAGTGAAACGGAAAGCAGGAGGGAGGCCGCTGCAAAAATTAAAAAGCCTTTTAAATCAAAATCAACATCATCCGACTTGTAATTGGGCATGAATTTTAATCCTAAAAGAATTCCTAAAACACCAATCGGGATATTGATCAGAAATATCCAGTGCCATGAAAGGTAATCTACCATATAACCTCCGACTAACGGACCAAGTACAGGACCAATAAGAGCCGGAATAATGGCAAAGTTCATTGCTTTAAGGAGCTCACTTTTATCAAATGTTTTGATTAATGCCAGCTTTCCGACAGGAGTCATTAAACTTCCTCCGACTCCCTGGATGACCCTTGAAATTACCAAATGGGTAAGATTCTGAGACAAGGAACAAAACAAGGAACCTAAGCTGAACAGTACCAACGAGAAAATAAATACTTTTTTGGTCCCGAACCGGTCTGCCAGAAATCCGCTGGCAGGCATGAAAACAGCTAATGTAAGAACATAACTGATAATGGCGTTCTGCATATTAAGCGGAGATTCGTGCAGATCTTTTGCAATAGAAGGCAGGGAAGTATTCAGGATGGTTGAATCCAGCATCTGCATAAAAATAGCGGTAGCCAGAATCAAAGGTAATATTTTCTTTATGGATGTCTGTGGTGTGCTTGTTTCTGTCATTTCGTATAGGCTGAACCGTTAAAAACGTCCAGACTTATTTTATTTGAAGAATCTGCTTGCTTTAAGCAGGTTGATCTTTAGATAAAGAAATCCATATAAAATTAAAAAAGTCCTGTGAGATTTCACAGGACTTTTTGATTTATTTTCTAGGCTTTTCTACTCCTTTCCATTCATCACCGGCTTTTCTATACTGGCTTAAAGTGAAAGTTTTGAAATCCTTTGTTTTGTATTCGATGTTATCGGTATTCTGCTCAAATGGCATGATGTAATAATATTCGATATCTGTCTTATCAGATTTGTTTCCTTTTTTTACACTAGGAACATATTTTGAAAACTTATAGCTTGGAAGATATTGTTTCAGTCTTGCATAGAAAGCTTTGTCTTCTTTTTCGCTAGGAATGATATCTACAATATTCAAATCATCTTTTTTCTTGTCAATCCAAAGATAATATGTCTTTTCCTCTCCCATATTTCTGTTGAAAGAGTTGAAGGCAAATAATTCTTTCGGTACAAGTTCCTTTATTTTCTCAGGATCAACCTTTGTGTAGTATTGTCCTTTTGAAGGATCTACATAGGTTTCAAGATTGTACATCAAAACAGAATTGTTTTCAAATTTCTTATTTTTAAAATATTGATTTAAAGATAATTCTGCAGTTGCTCTAAGTTCTTTACCTCTGGCATCCAATTTTTTTGTTGGATTCTGAGGGTTTACATATTTTACGAATTCATATAAAACGACAGGTTTTATATCTTTAAGGTGAGGATACGTTTTTAGCTGCTCTGCTTTTACAAGCCAGTAGAATTGCTGGTAGTAATCATCTTTATCTTGATCTTTCACGCTCTTATAAGCCAAAGCAAGCTTCTTCGAATTCAGATATTTGCCATATTTTCCTTGTCCAAAAGCAAAACTTATGGCTAATAAGGCAAATAAAACAGTAAGGTTTCTTCTCATTTTTTTATAATTGATATTTTCGTTTTTCAAATATAATTATTTATTAGATATTATTTTGGATTGTCAGTTAAATTATGCCATATTGTTATTGTTAATTCAAAAGAAAATCCTGTATTACTACAGGATTGATAAATTATAACTGAGGAAGTTAGGTGTTTGAAGCGATGAAATTAAATATCAATAGTCAATTTTTGCTTCGCAAAATGAATGGTGAATGATTAACAGTAGATCAGAAAATACCTCTGTATTGATGGTTCTTAATCTCGAATCTCGCAACCCGAACCACATAACAAAATTGACAAGCACAGCGGATTGACGATTGACTATTCACTAATCAACCCCTCTAGTACGAAGTTTCATGTACTTTCACCGCTCTTCCGCTTGGATCATTCATTTTTTTGAATGCTTCATCCCATTCTAAAGCGATAGGAGTGGAGCAGGCTACAGATGGAACAGAAGGTACGGTAGCAGCTGCTGTTTCACTTGGAAAATGTTCTTCAAAAATAGTTCTGTATCTGTATTCTTCTTTGTTTTGAGGAGTGTTTAGCGGGAATCTGAATCTTGCGTTAGCCATCATTTCATCCGTCACTTCTTTTTCTGCAACTTCTTTTAAGGTATCGATCCATGAGTAGCCTACACCATCTGAGAACTGTTCTTTCTGTCTCCAGACAATAGAATCAGGAAGCATATCTTCAAAGGCTTTTCTCAATACCCATTTTTCGATTTTTCCTTCAGCCGTATTGATCATTTTATCTTTTGGGTTAAGAGTCATGGCAATATCCATAAATTCTTTGTCCAGAAAAGGAACTCTGCCTTCAATTCCCCAGCTCATTAGCGCTTTGTTGGCTCTTAAGCAGTCATACAGGTGAAGTTTGCCTAATTTTCTTACCGTTTCATCGTGGAATTCTTTTGCGTTTGGAGCTTTGTGGAAATATAAATAACCACCGAATAATTCATCAGAACCTTCTCCTGAAAGCACCATTTTTATTCCCATAGACTTAATTACTCTTGCCAGAAGATACATCGGGGTGGATGCCCTGATTGTTGTTACATCATAAGTTTCCAGGTGATAAATTACATCGCGTACAGCATCCAGCCCTTCCTGAACGGTAAAGTTAACTTCATGGTGAACAGATCCGATGTGTTTTGCAGCTGTTTGTGCAGCAGCCAGATCGGGAGAACCTACAAGTCCTACAGCAAAACTGTGAAGTCTTGGATACCAGGCTTCCTGTGTGTCTCCACTTTCAACTCTCTGGCGGGCAAATTTTGCGGTAATCGCTGAAATCACTGAGGAATCCAAACCTCCGGAAAGAAGTACACCATAAGGAACATCACTCATCAGTTGTCTGTGAACAGCATCCTCAAGACCCTTTCTTAATTTTGCGATATCTGTTTCGTTTTCTTTCACATGATCAAAACTGTCCCAGTCTCTTGTATACCATTGCTGAAGTTCAGCGCCGTCCGGACTGTAAACGAAATGTCCCGGTAAGAATGTTTCAATTTTTTTACATACTCCTTCAAGTGCTTTCAGTTCAGAAGCTACATAATAGTTTCCGTTTTTGTCCCAACCTTGATAAAGAGGGCATATTCCCATATGATCACGGGCAATAAGGTAGATGTCGTTTTCAGTGTCATATAATGCGAAGGCAAAAATCCCGTTCAGTTTTTCAACGAAATCTTTTCCGTACTTTCTGTAAAGAGCAAGGATTACCTCGCAGTCAGATTGAGTCTGAAACTCATAATCAGAAAATTCTTCTTTTAATTCTCTATGGTTGTAGATTTCACCATTCACGGCTAATACTACTTTTCCGTCTTTTGTAAATAAAGGTTGTTTTCCAGAGGTAGGATCTACAATGGCAAGTCTTTCGTGAGAGAAAATTACTTTTTCGTCCTGAAAAACGCCGCTCCAATCCGGTCCTCTGTGACGGATTTTTTTTGACATTTCCAGCACCTGAAGTCTTAATACTTCAGTTTTCTGTTTGGCATCAAATAAACATACAATTCCACACATAATTTCTATTATTTATGTGACAAAAGTAGAAGGGATGTTTATAAATAACAATGAAAAATATTTAAAAGCGAAAATTTTTAATTAATTAATTATTTAAAGTTAAAAGTATTAACTATTCTTTGAAATTAACATGTTTTTGATTAATTTTTTTCGTTGAGCCGAAATTGATGGTTTTTCCATACAAAATAAAAATGACATATTTATTAATCTATGGTAATTAATTATATGAATTTTAACCCTTACTTTGTGGCTCGAAATAATTTTTTTTCATCATTTGTGTTTTTACCTTCTTGCAATTCTCATGCAAGAAGGTTTTGTTTTATTGTACCCCAAGTAACGTTCCCGAAACATTCCATGAGCTGAAACTTGTGCCTTCGGAAGCTCCCTGAGAAATTTTCACCTGAATCGTATGTTTTCCGGCTTTCAAATCTCCAAGAGGAATGAAGTTAGGATTGGTAACTGTTCCCGGACACCAGTTTGATCTGCTGAGGTCTGATGAAGAAAGACCGTCCTGAAAATTTCCTGATGCCGGATTGTACAAACGGTACGAACCACAGTCTGTTCTCCATGGGACGAATGAAAATACCGGATTTCCATCAACGAAAATAGAATTGGCTTTAGGAACAAACTCATCTCCGTTTTCCCAGCCTCCATGTCCGGTTGTAGTATATCTTAACTGAGCATTTTTCAAATCTTTATTTAAAGTGAAATTAACAAGGAGTCCTTTATCCTGATTGAACATCGTAGAGTAGTCCTGCCCGGCCATTTCCATAATATTTAAAGTATTGAATAATGGTATCGCTGTATTGTTTTTATTAACTGTCTGATCACTCTTGTGAATGGTGATATCAAGGCTTACTTTATGTCCGCCTTTGTCATAGTTGCCAATAAATGTACCTACCCAAATTTCTTTTCCTGATAATGCAGGCTTAAGCTCTGTAATATCCTGCCGGTAAGGACTGATAGTCTGCCAGTTTTTTCCTTTAAGCTGAATATGATTGAACTTCTGGATTCCAAAAGCGGTAAAAAATCTCATCATTTCCGTAGCGGGGCTATAGTTATCGGTAGTTGTTATCCCGTAATATTGCTTTCCGTTTCCATTTTCATAGACAGGAAGTGTTTTTGCTCCTTTTTCCAATCCATCAAAAAAAGATTTTTCCTTATCCTGAGGGATGAAAAATACTGTTCCGGTTCTGTCATAGGCATCCCCGTTCGACTGTTGTTTCAGTTCTACAAAAATATTTTCTCCTTCTGTAATCGCAGGGAATTTTACTTTTTTAAGAATGATGGTTCCGTTGGCATATCTTTTTATCTGTTCATCAGATTTTGAGGCATCAGAGAAATTGATGGTTTCATTTTCAAAAACATTCAGCGTAGTAAATCTGCTTTTCCAAAGCAAATCTTTATACCCCAACTGATCCGTTGTCTGTATATTTCCCTTTACTATATTTTCAATTCCTGTATCCTTGATTTTTTTGATCGAACTGGCTGTAATTAAAGAGTTTTTATTTCTTTCGACTTCCAGAACCAGTCCTAAATTCTGTCCTAAAACAGAAGGCCCACCCTTTAGCTTCAAATCATTCGTGTACCAGATCTCAATGGTGTTTGAGTTCACCTTTGTGACTGCTTTTTTACAAGTGTAGCCTAGAATCTTTTTAGTTTCATTGGTGAGTTCAAAATCCTGCTTTCCCACAGACTCAGTATCTGATGTTAAAATAGTAGATCCCGGTTTTAAAAAAGCATATGAAACAATAATGTTTGTTGGCTTTTCTACCTTAGTGATTTCATAAGGGAAGCTGCTTTTTTGTTCTTTGATTGTACTGTTGAGAATGAAATTTTCTTTCTCATTAACCCAAACGATAGTAGAGGGCTGGTCTGTATTTGTTTTTCCGTTATATGAACTGGTATACTGAATTTCATAGGTCTGTGCAGAAAACAGACAGTATAAGAAGATGGCTAGAAAATTGAAAACAATTCTTGTATGCATAAATAAAATGAGTTTGCTGCAAAGTTATTCTAAAGTTTCCAGAGCATCAAACCGGTTTAATCTATACAGTTAGTAGACAATGTGCTTTAAATGTTACAAAAAATGTTACATTTTTTTAGAAAGATTTTTAAATAAAAAAAAACTACTCCAAAAAATAGAGTAGTTTTATATATTGTTATTGGGTTTGGATTAAGAAATTCTCTCAATCAAAGCCATATAGAATCCGTCATAACCCTCGCTAGGCATTACTTTTTCATCCTTAATCATTTTGAATCCGGGGTTGTTTTTGATGAATTCGTCTACCTGCAGATTGTTTTCAGATGGAAGGATAGAACATGTTGCATATACCATTTTTCCTCCTTTTTTAAGCATTTTAGAATAGTCCTGAAGGATTTGCTGCTGTTCTTTTTTAATTCTGTCAATAAAGTCCTGATCAATTTTCCACTTACTGTCCGGATTTCTTTTTAAAACTCCAAGACCAGAACATGGGGCATCAATCAGAAGTCTGTCAGCCTTTTCATGAAGACGTTTGATTACTTTATTATCGGCAATCATACGGGTTTCAATATTGTGGGCGCCAGCTCTTTTAGCACGACGTTTCAATTCGGCAAGTTTCCACTCGAAAATATCCAGGGCAATAATCTGGCCTTTGTTTTTCATTAATGCTGCTAAGTGAAGTGTTTTTCCTCCCGCACCTGCACATGCATCTACCACTCTTTGTCCTTCCTGCACATCAAGGAAATAACCGATCTTTTGAGAAGAAGCATCCTGAACTTCAAATAATCCTTCTTTAAACGCTGTGGTAAGAAAAACATTCTTCTTCTCTTCTAACTGAACAGCATCAGGATAATTTTTAATAGGAAAAGAAACAACACCTTCATCAGTAAGGTCAGAAATAAGTTCTTTTGTTGTTGTTCTTAAAGAATTTGCTCTTAAAACAGTGGGTGCCTGCTCATTCAAAGCAATCATTTCTCTTTCCCATTTAGCTCCAAGTTCTTTTTCAAGAGTTTCAGCAAGCCATTCAGGAATAGAATGCTCTATTGCTTTTGTAGGAACTGTATTCTTTTTAAGTTTGGTAAGAATGTCGGCAATTTTGATTCCGTCAAATTCTTCAAACTTTTTATAATTGGTTTTACTCCAAAGTAAATAGGCGATGATAAGCTTGTAAATGTTGTTGGGCTTTACACCCTCCCCCATATAATATTCAAGACGTTTTTTCCAACGGATAATATTGTAAAAAATTTCAGAAACAACAGCTCTGTCCTGGCTTCCCCATTTTCTGTTTGCTTTCAAAAGTCTTTCAATAACTTTATCTGCATATTTGTTTTTCTCAAAAAATGTCTCCTGTAAGGCATCGTGAATTCCGATTGCCAAGTTTCTGTGAATAAGTTCCATAAGTTTGCTTCGCTGTTTGAATCTGCAAAAATACGACTTTTAATTGAGAGTTTGGAATTTGGGATGTGAGAGTTTAAGAATGGCAGGCTGATGGTGATAGTGAATGGTCAATCCGCTTAGCTTGTAGATTTTTATAAGTATAAATAAATTTTAACGCAAAGACCGCTAAGAAATCTTATAGTTTTTTAAGAAGGATCGCAAAGGCGTTTCACTTAGCAATGATTAAACTGATATTCTGGCTGAACGAAGTGACTTTGCGAACGAAGTATAATATTTTTAATCAAGCTTTGCGAACGATAGCGTTTAGTTTGACTTTTCAACAGTAATTATACTGCACTTGACTTCAACCTCCAAAAAGCTCTACCTTTGCAAAAAATTAAAAATATGAGTGATACAGTACTTTGTCCGAAATGCAGCTCTGAGTTTACCTATCCGAGCGATAATATGATGGTCTGTTCCCAGTGTTTCCACGAATGGAATCCTGCAGAAGCGGCTACTGAAGCAGCTAACGAAGGAAAAATATTAGATTCAAATGGAAACGAACTTCAGGATGGAGATTCTGTAGTCGTAGTAAAAGATCTTCCTGTAAAAGGAGCTCCAAAACCGGTAAAAGCAGGAACCAAAGTGAAAAATATCCGTTTAAGACCAGGAAGTGATCATAATATTGACTGCAAAATTGATGGTTTCGGGGCAATGGCTCTTAAATCAGAGTTTGTAAAGAAAGCATAAGAAAATTACTGTTTTCTTATGTCTTAAAAATAAGAAAAGGAAAAAATTGGACAGTGTAATCTTTCTAAGACTTAATTGCAAGATTGCTAATGTCCGTCTGGAAGGCAGAAAGAGAAATAACCAAAAATTTCCTTAAGCTTTGGAAGTACAAATGTAAGAAAAAGTTTGAATAACCAATTCTTATGTTTGTATTTTTTTTATAGATAAGTGTAAGTAAATGTATAAGTTATGTAAAACACAGAGAAAAGGGAAAATATCCCGTATATAATAATAGCCCTGCCTTTTTGTCTTTAAATAAATGAAATATTTATAGATCCTGATATGCTCTCATCTGTATAAACTACAAGTTCTTTTTCCTTTGTTCTTAGCTTATTCCAATAATAGTTTCCTGCAAATCTGCTTTCCAGAACTTCGGCTTCGAGGCCGGATTCTGTAATTTTGATTTCTTTGGGATAATAAGAGAATTTGGGAAGCTGGAAGTCTTCAGCCTCGTTTTCACTGAAAATATTCACTTCTCCGAATAATTTTGCAACATAAGAGTTGTAAGGGTGTCTGTAGGTCTCTTCCGGACTGTCATTCTGAATTAGTCTTCCGTCCTGAAGAATAACAATCTGATCCAGCCACGGCATAATCTCCTGAAGTTCGTGAGTAGAGATAATTAAAGAAACTCCATGCTGCTTTACATATCTGAAAAGTCTTTCTCGAAGCTCAATTTTTCTCGGAAAATCCAGATTACTGAATGGTTCGTCTAAAATCAGGAGCTTTGGAAGTACAGACAATGCTCTGGCAATGGCCACTCTCTGCTGTTGTCCACCACTTAAATATTTGGGAAGTACGTTCGCAAATTCCTGAAGACCCACCACTTCCAGAAGTTCCGTTACGGTTTCTTTTTTTTGTTTTAAATTGATATTAGAAATAAACTTTCCTACGTTTTCGGCAACTGTAGCATAAGGCATAAGATCAAAATTCTGTGCTACGAATTTCATTTCCGGTTCCCCGGGAACAAGATTTCCTTTCGGTCCCAAAAGCTTTGTTCCGTTAAAAATAATTTCTCCACTTTCCCAATCAAGAAGACCATAAATAAGATTGAGAAGAGTGGATTTTCCGCATCCGCTTTCTCCTGCAAGAGCTATAATTCTGTTTTCTTCAAACCTTAGATTAAGGTTCTGAAACAGGGGATTTTCTTTGTTATGAGAGAAAAATAAATTGTTTATTTCTAATAGCATATTACAAATGTAAGGTTTTTATGAAAACATAATTTTTTTTATTATATTAGCGGAACTAATAAAAATAAATCAAAAATGAGAAAAAAACTGTTTTCGATAGCGATTCCTGCTTTATTCGTTGCTGCTGTAATGGTTTCTTGTAAAAAAGATAAACCGCTTACCAGTGAGAGTAATGAGGTGACGACTACCAAAGAAGGTAGCCAGTTCACTTTGGATACGCTAAACAGTAAAGTTGAATGGAAGGGATATAAAGTTTTTAAATCTGAGAATACAAGTCATTTTGGAACAATCAGGTTTGAAAGCGGAGATGTGACAGTGAAAGACGGAAAACTGGAAAGCGGAAAATTCGTTGCTGATATGAACTCATTAACTTCTGTGGATTTGAAAGACAGTCCGGAAGATATGGGAAAATTAAATGGCCACCTGAAGAGCGGCGATTTCTTTGAAGTTGAAAAATTTCCAACGGCTTCTTATGAAATTACAAAAGTTACTCCGGCTACAGAAGGTGATTATAATACTCTTTTGGATGGTAATTTAACAATTAAAGGAATTACAAAATCCGTTCAGTTTAAGGCTAATGTTTCTGTAAAAGACGGAGTGGTAAGTGTAGCTACTGAACCAAAGGATATCAAAAGAGAAGAGTTTGGGGTGAAGTTCCAGGCTCCTGCTGAAAACGGTGTGATTAAAGACGAGGTGACTCTTCAGATCAACGTTAAAGCTTTAGAAAAGAAATAATTTTTTTATTTAAGTGAAATAAGTGATTGAAGTCTGCCTCCCGAAAAAGAGGCAGATTTTTTTTTGACGGACTTATTATTCAACTTAAAATCGTATTTTTGCAAAACATTTTGAAAGGGTAAAATAATGATAGAAAAGATAGAAGAACTACTGATCGAAGTAAACGGCTTCAATGCTACCTCTAGGGAAGATATCGAAAACTTCCGAATCAAGTACAACGGTAAAAAAGGGGTTCTTAATGATTTTTACGAAACATTAAAAGAAGTTCCTAACGACCAGAAGAAAGATTTCGGACAGAAGATCAATACTTTGAAACAGGCAGTTGCTGTAAAATTGGAAGATTTGAAAAATTCTTCTGAATCTTCTGTTGTCGTAGAAAAAGAAGATCTTACAAGACCTGAATTTCCATTGGAATTGGGTTCAAGACACCCAATTAATCTGGTGAAAAACAGAATTATTGAAATCTTTAAATCTATTGGTTTTGCAGTAGCAGACGGACCAGAGATTGAAGATGACTGGCATAACTTTACGGCACTTAATCTTCCGGAATATCACCCGGCAAGAGATATGCAGGATACATTCTTTATTGAGCAGAATCCTGATATTCTTTTGAGAACACATACATCTTCTGTACAAACTCGTTTTATGGAAGAAAATCAGCCTCCAATCAGGATTTTATCTCCGGGAAGAGTTTTCAGAAATGAAGCCATCTCTTCACGTTCTCACTGTATCTTCCACCAGATTGAGGGATTATATATTGATGAGAATGTAAGTTTTGCAGATTTAAAGCAAACAATCCAGTTCTTTACTACTGAACTTTTCGGAAAATCTAAGATCAGAATGAGACCTTCTTTCTTCCCGTTCACTGAGCCGAGTGCTGAAATTGATGTGTATTGGGGATTAAACTCTGAAACAGATTACAGAATTACAAAAGGAACAGGATGGCTGGAGATCATGGGATGTGGAATGGTAGACCCTGCCGTACTGAAAAATGTGAATATCGATTCTGAGAAATATTCAGGATATGCATTCGGAATGGGAATTGAAAGAATTACAATGCTTCTTTACCAGATGAGTGACATCAGAATGTTCTTTGAAAATGATATCAGAACACTCGAACAGTTCAAAACACTATAAAAAATCAAACCTCCGGAGCTCCGGAGGTTTTTTGTTTTTAATTACTGACCTAAGAAACAAAACGTAATTAAAAACTGATCTTATTGAAAAATTTACACGTGTCTGTCTCTTATATCTATACTTCGGTTCGGATCCGCTTGGTACCTCAATGGAAGTATTGACATGCTGCAACTCTTTTATCTGCCTCTATTATTAAGACAATCCGTGTTAAGGATATATTACATCAGCAATAAAAAAAGCCTGTAAAATTTACAGGCTGTATCTTTAAAAACTTACAATTGTTATTTGCTGAACTTTAAAGGATATTTTACGTTTTTGTAATCATCAATACTGGCTTTCAGTGAACCTACTGCCAGTTCAGCTTTCAACAGCATCGGAATATGATTGGCATCATTGGAAACCCACATAGTTACGCCTTCTTTTTCTTTAAATACTCTTCCGCTTTTTACAGATGGAATAATCTTTAAACAATTGATGGTACCGAATTTTGTCTTTAAATTTTCTGTTCCTGTTACTTTTAACTGAAATGGAAACATCTCGTCATCAATCCATACATTCATATTGATGATGGTTCCCACCTTCAATTCATCCGGGCTTTTACTCCTTAAATAGTAAAAACATGAAAGCATATCCTGAACCCCTTTTACTGATTTTAGAACCTTAGAGCCATTGGCAGGAGTTTTTTTATCTGTTAAAATTAATGTATTATTATCGTGATTAAAAACCGTTTCAAAATGCTGGCGATAGCTTCCTTCACGTACATTTCTGACGTAGAAACTTGGTAATCCTGTTTGGGTATTGATGAAACTTTCATATAAATCTTCCACCTTGAAGAATGCTTTTACGGCGCCGGTAGTCTGTCCTGTTCCTTTTACATACAGATGGGGAATCCCTTTGTAATTGGTCTGTTTTGTAGTAAGGTTCGCTGTTCCTGCGTTAAGGAAGCCGTAATGTATTCTGAGAGTGATAGATTCTCCGTCCGCGATGTTATCAATCTGGGCTGAGCCTAAAAAGAATATAAATACTGCAAAAAGGTTTAAAATTTTCTTCATAACAAGACATTTACAAAAACATTGCCAAATTTAAAATCTTAAATGATAGATATTTGACAAATCTCAGGTTTTTATTTAGAATCAATTAAATATGCTTCGCATTAAAATTAGTAAATTTGCAGTTACATGTATAATTAAATTATCTTAAATATTATGATAACCACTGATATATTGATCATAGGTGCGGGACCTACAGGACTTTTTGCAGTTTTTGAAGCTGGTTTATTAAAAATGAAGTGCCATATTATTGATGCGCTTCCACAGCCAGGAGGGCAGTTGGCAGAACTGTATCCTAAAAAACCTATCTTCGATATTCCAGGTTATCCTTCAGTGAATGCTGGAGAATTGGTGGATAATTTAATGGAACAGATCAAGCAGTTTCAGCCTGGATTCACTTTGGGAGAAACCGCTGTTTCTTATACTAAAGTAGATGATGAATGGTTTGAAGTAATTACCAACAAAGGAACTGTTCACAGATGTAAAGCTATTGCCATTGCCGGTGGTTTAGGTACTTTTGAACCTAGAAAACCTACGATGGATAATATTGCAGATTACGAAGAAAAAGGCCTTGAGTACTTTGTGAAAGAACCTGAGCATTTCAGAAATAAAAAAGTAGTTATTGCCGGAGGTGGTGATTCTGCTCTTGACTGGAGTGTTTTCTTGTCAAATGTTGCCAGCGAAGTTACATTGATTCACAGAAGAAATGAATTCAGAGGCGCTTTGGATTCTGTAGAAAAAGTTCAGGACCTGAAGAATCAAGGGAAGATTAAATTAATCACTCCAGCAGAAGTTACAGCTATTAAAGGTGACGGAAAAGTAGAAGCGATCACGGTACAGGTTGACGGTCAAGAAGCTTATGATATTGAAACAGATTATTTTATTCCATTATTCGGATTGACTCCAAAACTTGGAGAGATCGGAAACTGGGGATTAAATATCGAGAAGAATGCAATCGTTGTAAATAACGCTTTAGATTACCAGACGAACATTGACGGAATCTATGCAATTGGAGATATCAACACCTATCCTGGAAAACTGAAGTTGATCCTTTGTGGTTTCCACGAAGCTACTTTGATGTGTCAGAGTGTTTACAACAGACTGAATCCTGGTAAAAAATTCGTATTAAAATATACAACGGTAAGTGGTGTTGACGGATTCGACGGAAGCCGTAAAGAAGCAGAGAAGGCAGTTGTGAAAAAAATTGACTAATTTTGCAGAATTATGTCAGACGTTAATATTAAAATTACCGACAGAGAAGGGGTAACCCATGATGTCGTAGCTCCTACGGATATGTCCATGAACTTAATGGAAATTATCCGTTCCTATGAATTGGCAGAAGAAGGTACTATTGGTGTATGTGGAGGAATGGCGATGTGTGCTTCATGCCAGGTATATGTAATCAATGATCCTGGTCTGGAACCAATGGGAGATGAAGAAGATGCTATGTTGGGTGAAGCTTTCCATGTGAAAGAAAACAGCAGATTGGGATGCCAGCTACATATTGCCGATGCAATGGAAGGGCTCGAAGTGGAAATTGCTCCTTATCCTTAGAAAATATTTTTTAATCTTAATAAGAAACCCGTCCGAATTTTTCGGACGGGTTTTTGTTTTTAAAAGAGTTTATTATTTAAACTTCTTCCTTAGAAATCCACTTTCCAACCGTAGGAGCCTGATAATTTCTCATCTTTTCCAGTAAGTCATCTATAGTGTCGCTGATCAGCAGCATATCACTGTTTATCTGCTTCAAGAACCCTTTATCCACCATGGTTTGAACCAGTTTAATCAGATCATCATAAAAACCATCAATATTCAAAATTCCGATCGGTTTTTTGTGAAGCCCGAGCTGTGCCCATGTGATCATCTCAAAGAATTCTTCTAATGTGCCGTAACCACCGGGAAGAACGATAACACCATCACAAAGTTCATTCATTTTGGTTTTTCTTTCGTGCATGGTTTCCACGATGATGAGTTCGGTCAGATTTTTGTGAGCAATTTCTTTAGATTGTAGAAAGTGGGGAAGGACTCCAATGACGCTACCATTTTCACTCAATGCTCCGTCGGCAATCGTTCCCATCAAGCCAACATCAGCACCTCCATAAATAAGCTGTATATCATGTTTAGCCAAGGTTTGTCCAAGGAGAAATGCCTGTTCTTTGTAAATGTCATGCGAGCCGAAACTTGAGCCGCAGAATACGGTGATACTTTTCATTGTATAAGGTTTTTTATGGTTTGGATGCTTCGACAAGCTCAGCATGACATCTCTAATACTAACTTTTTTTTAGGTATAAATTTTTAGCTGTGTCATGCTGAGCCTGTCGAAGCATTTTTATTTCAATTAAAACTAAAAATATCCAAAATCATAAGACTTTGGATATTCAATATAGTAATTTTAATGTTCTATTTCTGAGGAATATTGGCTAAAATATCTTTCAGGAAACTCCAGAATTTCTGAGTTGAAGGAATGTTCGCTTTTTCATCAGGAGAGTGAGCCCCTCTGATCGTTGGTCCAAAGCTTACCATTTCCATTTCAGGATAGTTGGCTCCAATGATACCACATTCAAGACCTGCATGGCAAGCTACTACATGAGGTTTTTCAGTGAACTTCTCAGTATAAAGTTTCTCCATCAGCTGTACGATCTCTGAACCTGGTTTTGGCTTCCATCCTGGATATGAACCGCTGAATTCAACATTCATTCCAGCCAATTCTGCTACAGATTTCAATTGTTCTGCCACTGAATATTTTGAAGAATCTACAGAAGATCTTGTAAGGTTTAAAATCTTAAGTTCTCCAACTTTCAATTCTACTCTTGCTACGTTATTAGAAGCTTCTACAAGATCAGCCACATCCGGACTCATTCTGTATACTCCATTATGAAGAGCTTTTAGAGTAAGGATTACTTTTTTAGAATCTCCTTCTGAAATTGCTTTGTCAGAAGACGTGGAGTTCTCAATATTGATCTGAATTCCCGGCTCTACAGTCGCAAATTCTTCTAAAATATCTTTCTTAAGAATCGTTACGTTTTCTATAAATTCCTGAGCATTTCTCACGGAAATCAGAGCTACACCTTCTCTAGGAATTGCATTTCTCAGACCTCCGCTGTCGATAGAAACCAATTCAATATTCTGATTTTCTAAACCGCTGTAAAGAAGTCTACCCAAAATAATATTGGCATTTCCGAAACCTTTATGAATATCCATTCCGGAGTGTCCACCCTGAAGACCTTTTACTTCAAGTCTTACAATTTGTCCTTTTGGAGCTTCTGCAGCATAGTTTTGAGTGATAGTTACGTCAACACCTCCTGCACAGCCAATATCAATCTCATCATCCTCTTCAGTATCAAGATTCAATAGAATTTGTCCTGTCAGTTGCCCTGGCTTTAGTCCTAAAGCACCCGTCATTCCAGTCTCTTCATCAATAGTGAAAAGAGCCTCCAATGCAGGATGTGGAATATCTGAACTTTCAAGAATAGACATAATGGTTGCTACTCCTAAACCATTATCAGCTCCTAAAGTAGTTCCTTTTGCCTTTACCCAGTCACCGTCAATCTCCATTTTGATTCCTTCTGTTTCAAAATCGAAATTAACATCGTTATTTTTCTGGCAAACCATATCAAGGTGCGATTGAAGCACGATAGATTTACGGTTTTCCATGCCAGCAGTGGCAGGTTTCTTAATAATAACGTTTCCTACTTCATCTACCGTAGTTTCCAGTCCTAAATTTTCACCAAATCCCTTGATAAAAGCTATTACTTTTTCCTCCTTTTTTGAAGGTCTTGGAACAGCATTTAATCTGGAGAAATTTTTCCAGATAATCTGCGGTTCTATATTAGATAATTCCATTGAATTTTATTTTTCTCAAATTTACAAAATAAAAAATGCTTCCGTGAGATACAGAAGCATTTTTGTTGTATGATTTCGCTTTTATTAACATCCACACTCTCCATAGATCGGAGTCGTAAATGTAGTTCCGTCTGGTTTCTCTATAGTCAGAGTCCCTTCAAACAGTAAAGCTTCTTCGCCTTTTATTTTTTTACCTTTTACGGAAATTTTGTAATCATCATTTTCTATTTCTTTGGTAAGCAGTTCATCTACCTCCATATCACTTGAAGAGATGAGATTCAGAGCCAGTCTTTTGCCATCCAGCATCATGTAAGCAGTTTTTCCGGCATCATCTGCGTAGATGTATCTTTCATTTTCAAAATCAGTTTTGCTTATCGCAAAATAGCAGGAGCATTCTTTAATTTCTTTAGGAAACGGAATGGTTCCCACCAGAATATTTCCAGAAGATGTACCTGTTGAAGCAGAATCTTTTGCAATAGGTAAAGAATCGGCAGAAGGAGAACCTGAAACCGTTTCTTTTTCCTTTTTGCAAGCTACCAATAGAAATGCGGAAAATAAAATGATTAAATATTTCATGTGTTTGTGGTTTTATTATTTTTCTTACCCTCTTGCTCTTTCAAGAAGTGTCATCATTAATAAAGAAAGGATTACTAAACTTTCTTCTTCATCATCAATATCGATCAGTCTGTCCAGCTGGAATCTTCTTCCGAAGAATGAAGGCATTTTTTTAAGTTTAAAATAAGCTTTCCCATCAATACCAGTCACCGTATAAGATGGATTAAGGAAATATCCTGTGAACATTCCGATGATAGGAAGTTCTCCTACAAAGCTGTCCCAGAATCTCACCCATGCACTGTCTTCCTGAACTTTAAACTTAGGCTGATCTTGGGCATCCAGAATATCGTAACTTGCTTTCCAGATAGAACGCATTCCTTTTCTTGCCAGTCTACCGAAGTTTTTATTGTCAATAAGATCATTCAAAGAATACGAAGCGTTGAAATCTATCCATTTATTAGCTTTGATTCTGAAAAGTTCCTTAGACTTGCTCTCATCATTGAAAACGATAACATCTTCTTTCAACTTGAACATTTTCTGACGCACATACGCTACATAATTTCCGTTTTTGTCAGTAATATTGAAGTCACTTGCTAAAGTAGTGATTTTGAATTTGAAATCCAGAGGATAGTTAAGATTGTTAAGTACCATGTTAGTTAATTTTTTTCATATTTAATTTAAGCCGCAAATATAAAGGTTTTTTTAGAGTTCTCAGGTAAGGGTGAAATTTAAAATATCATATTGAGACATTGTGTTGACGGAAATTTATAAGGTGATTTTTGTGAAAAATAAAATTAAACGCTGAGTTCGCAAGGGTTGTTTACTCTTTTTATATGTTTTGTTCACAAAGGCATTTCGTTCAGCTGAGATACAAGTTTTCTTATTGCTGAGTAAAGCGCCTTTGCGATCATTTTTTTAACCTTTAGACATCTTAGCGCGCTCAGCGTTAAAAATTTATTATACTGTATAAAAATTCACAAGCGAAGCGAACTGACGATTGACTATTCACTATTAATTATCAACTTTAATCCTTATTTTTGTACCTATGGATTATCCAAGTAAAGTATTGGCAAAGGCGGTAGACGAGATTTCGGGACTGCCTGGGATTGGAAGAAAAACCGCATTGAGATTAGCACTGCATTTGTTGAAGCAGCCCAATTCCAGAGTTGTAAGTCTTGGAAATTCCCTGATTAACCTTGTCAATGAAATAAAATATTGTAAAGAATGTCATAATTTTTCAGATTTTGACATCTGTGAAATATGCAGCAATGAAAAGAGAAATGGTGAACTGATCTGTATCGTTGAAGATGTACGGGATGTAATTGCTATTGAGAATACCGGAAAATATACAGGCAAGTATCTGATCCTGGGCGGAAAAATTTCTCCAATGGAAGGAGTAGGACCCGGGCAGTTAAATATTCCAAGTATTGAAAAGAAATTGAATGATGGAAAGGTGAAGGAATTTATTTTCGCATTGAGTGCCACGATGGAAGGAGATACAACAGCGTATTATATCTATAAGAAATTTAAAAGTTTCAATGTGAATTTCTCCAGCATTGCAAGAGGAATTTCAGTAGGAGATGAACTGGAATATGCTGATGAAATTTCATTAGGAAGATCCATTATCAACAGGCTGCCATATAACGAAAAGGATTAATATGAAGCTGTCTGTTATTATCGTTAATTATAATGTTGTACAATTGCTCAGAAGCTGCCTCTTGTCACTTCATAAATATATACAGGAGATAGACTATGAAGTGATTGTTATTGATAATGCCTCTACAGACAATTCCTGGAGAGATCTTATTCCCGAGTTTCCGAACGTACATTTTATAGCTTCTGAAATAAACGGAGGTTTTTCAAAAGCGAACAACCGGGCGATTCAGGCAGCAAAAGGAGAATATATTTTACTTTTGAATCCTGATACAGAATTTGAAGGGTTTTATATGAAGGAACTTCTGGATTTTGCCGATTCTCAGCCTGCATTCGGATGTCTGGGAGTGAGGATGCATGATGCGGAAGGTAATTTTCTTCCTGAAAGTAAACGTTCTGTTCCGGATATGTTTAACTCTTTTGAAAAGCTGTTTA
The DNA here is from genome assembly GCF_019317325.1 of Chryseobacterium sp. D764. NCBI lineage: Bacteria > Pseudomonadati > Bacteroidota > Flavobacteriia > Flavobacteriales > Weeksellaceae > Chryseobacterium > Chryseobacterium sp. D764. The sequence continues at coordinate 4,284,417 of NZ_CP079219.1, forward strand.
CAAATTTTAAAAAGAATAATTCCAAGTCTTATTACAGAAACGACATTGAGGAAAATGCGGTTGCTGAAATAGAAGTTATGACAGGCGCTTTTTTACTGGCTAAAAAAGACGTTTACGAAAAAATAGGAGGGCTGGATGAAGCTTATTTTATGTATGGAGAAGATATTGATCTTTGCTATACTTTCTTAAGAAACGGTTACAAAAACTTCTATTATGGTAAAGTTTCTATTCTTCATCACAAAGGAGAAAGCACTATTAAGAATGAAGTATATCTCAAGAGATTTTATGGAGCCATGCAGATCTTTATTGATAAATATTATAAAGAATCGAAGCCTGTACAATATTCATTTTTAAAGGCAGGGCTGAAACTTCGCTATCAGATTGAAAAGATCAAGTTAAAATAAAAAAGCAACTCAATTGGAGTTGCTTTTGTTTTATATAAGATGGTATTCTTCTTATTTTGCCGGTGCTACAGGAGTTTGTGCCGGAGTTGTTGTAGAAGAAGCAGGAGCTGACTGTTTTGCAGGAGCTTCTTTCTTCACTGGTTGTTTTTGTGTAGGAGCTACCTGAGACGGCTTTCCTGTAATAACAACGCTTAAAAGGATAAGAACGATGATAGTTCCGCCTAGAGTCCATGTTGCTTTTTCCATGAAATCATTGGTTCTCTGTACTCCAAACTGTGCAGATGATGCACCTCCGAATGTACTGGAAAGGCCTCCTCCTTTTGGATTTTGTGCCATAACGATAATTACCAATAAAACGCTGGCAACCATAACAAGAACCATCAATAGTGTAAATATAGTATCCATTAATTCTGATATCTTTTTGAATGGGCAAATTTAATCTTTTTTTACTGAATGACAAAGAAAGATATCGCCAAATGTTGATAAAAATAAAAACGGCAACAATTGTTGCCGTTTTTTCTATAAAAATTGGATGTTATTATTTAAAATCAGTATCAGTAGCCTTATTTATTTCATAAGACTTTACATTCATGGTCATATCCATTCCCATCTGGCTTACAGAGATTGTATATGGCATTTTTACCCCTTCTACATCTTTGTAATTAGAGAATGTTGTAGGGATTGTCACTTCCTGGCCCTTAGCTTTTACTTTTTTTGTTTCTCCGGTTTTTAATCCTGTTGCAACGCTGTAGTAATACGTTGTATCCCCACTTTTAATTGCATAAGAATCTTCACCTCCGATTTTCTCAATTCCTCCTAATTTATAATCAGCAGATTTTGCAAAACCTAATTCTTCAAAAAGCTCCGGGTTCTTTTGTTTTTCAGCAATTTCTTCCGGTGTGATGTCAATTTTTTGTCCCATCTGCATAGAATAACCGGTTTTCCCATCAAATACCTGCTTCTGAACAACCTGTCCCATTGCTGTTACAGTTGTCAGCTCCTTTCCGCCTTGTGCTTTAACGATTTTAAAATCGATGTTTTGTCCTTGCATAGACATTGAAGCATTCGTAGTATATGAAGTAATTTTAGCCAAATTAGCTTTTCCTCCGATAGCATTGATGTATTTATCTGCAATAGAGGCAACCGTTACACTTGCATCTACTTTTTGTACAGTTGGTTTTGAAACAGGATTTGCATCCTTATCAAAATATTTTACAGGGTAACCTAATTTTTCCAATCCTTCAGAAATATCAGATGCTTTACCTGCAATGAAAATTCTGCTTTGGTTTGGTAAAATGGTAGTCTTGACAGCATTTGAAACATCTGCAGCTGTTACTTTATCGATAGATTTCAGGTAATTGGTGTAGAAATCAGCTGGTAAATCCTGAACTTTTTGGTTCAATGCAAACCTTGCAATAGTTGCAGGCTGCTCTAAGGACATGATGAAAGAACCTTTCAGCTTTGCTTTTGCATTTGCCAATTCTTCTGGTTTTACCGTAGAAATAGCATTAAGTTCATTCATGAATTCCTTAACCGCTTTGTCTGTAACCTCATTTCTTACACTCGCACTTGCAGAAAATTCAGGAGAATACTTGCTTGCTACCATACTTGAATAAGCACCGTAAGTAAATCCGTTCTTCTCTCTAAGGTTCATGAAAAGTCTTGCTTCACCACCACCTCCAAGGATGTAATTGGCAATTGTTGCAGGGAAATAATTGGCATCTTTCATTTTCAACGTGTTCAGGTTTTTTAGAGAAACAACAGACTGTACAGCAGAAGGAACATCCACTACATTAATTTCTGTTTTCGCAACATTAGAAGCTGGCTCTAATTGTGCAACAGGGGTATTTGCTTTTTTCCAGCTATTGAAGGCCTTTTCGATCAAAGGTTTTACCTGGTCAAACTTTACGTCTCCAACGATTACTAAATAAGCATTGTCCGGAGCGTAGTATTTTTTATAGATGTTCTGTACATCGGCAAGCTGGATTTTGTTAATCGATTCAACAGTTTCAAATTCACCTCTTGAAGTATTTTTTCCATACATCAAAGCGTTTGAAACTCTTTCCGCGATAGAAGAAGCATTTTTTTCCTCAGATTTTAATCCTTCAATAGCTCTTTCTTTAGAGTTTTGAATTTCCTCAGCAGAGAATTTAGGATTAATAATTGCATCAGCCATCAGGCCTAATACTTCAGGGAAATATTTTGAAAGTGAGTTGGCAGAAGCACCTCCTGAAGAGAAATTAAGATTTGCCCCAAGGTAGTCCACTTTTTTGTTGAAATCATCTTTGGAGATATTCGTAGTTCCGTTTTCAAACTGTTCAGCCATGATTCCGCTTACCCCAGTTACAGCTCCTTCATTGTAAGGAGGTCTGTCCATAGAAAGGCTTGCACTTACTCTTGGCAGCTTGTTGTTCTCAACTACCATTACTGTAAGACCGTTGCTTAGCTGGAAAGTTTTTGGCTTAGCAATGTTAATCGCAGGAGTAGGTCCCGGCTTTGGCATTGCATTAAGATCTATTTTTTGTGCTGAAACCATTCCTGTAAAGAAAAACGCTGCAGCTATATATGTTAATTGCTTTTTCATTTGTAAAAATTTAATTTTTAATAATCATATTGTAACCTTAAAAGTTGAAATGATTACTTTTTCTCAGGTACGTAGTTAATGATTATTCTTTGGTTGGAATTAAGATACTTTTTAGCAGCATTTTGAAGATCCTGTCTTGTGATAGATCTGTAAATGTCGATTTCTTTATTGATCAAATTCGTGTCACCCATCAATACGTGGTTGGTTGCCAATGAAGCAGCAATTCCCTGAATGCTTGAGTTAGCATTTACAAACTGATTTTCGTACTGGTTTTGAAGTTTTTGATAATCATCTTCAGAGATTAGTGTAGTCTGAAGATTTTTGATTTCAGCGTCAATGTCAGTCTGTAAAGCCTGCTTTGTAGTCTGTCCCATCGGGATCGCGAAGAAGGCGAAAATACTGTAATCTTCCAGCCCTTGGTTAAAAGCAGCTACCTGAAGTGCTTTTTTGTCCTGATCAACTAATTTTTTATATAAAACCGAAGATTTTCCATTACTTAAATAAGAAGAAAGCATATCTAAAACATAAGCATCTTTCTCTTTGTTAGCCGGAGTTCTGTACGCGAAAACATAAGCAGGAAGCTGGATATTCGGGTCTGTTGCCGTTACTTCTTTTTCCTGAGTGATAGGAGTATCTTTAGGGAAATCTTTTGGATATAAAGTTCCTTTTGGAATTCCTCCATAATAGGTTTCGATCCATTTTTTAGTCTGTTCAGGTTTGATATCTCCTGCAACAACCAAAGTGGCGTTATTCGGTACGTAAAACTTCTTGTAGAACGCCTGGAATTCTTCTAGTTTAGCAGAATTCAGATCTTCCATAGAGCCGATTGTAGGCCAGTTGTACGGGTGATTGGTAAATAAATTTTTCTGAATAGTTGTGAAAAGATTTCCATAAGGCTGGTTGTCCATTCTTAATCTTTTCTCTTCTTTTACAACCTCTCTCTGTGTATCTACACCTACCTGATTGATTACCGCGTGACGCATTCTTTCAGCTTCCATCCAAAGTCCAAGCTGTTCGTTGTTAGAAGGGAATGTTTCATAGTAATACGTTCTGTCATTGGTGGTGTTGGCATTGTTCTGTCCTCCGTTGGAAGAAACAATCTTGAACCAGTCTCCTCTTTTGATATTAGGAGTTCCCTCAAATAAAAGGTGTTCAAAGAAGTGAGCAAAACCTGTTCTGCCTTTTACTTCATCCTTTGCACCTACATGGTACATTACACCTGTTGTTACAACCGGCGCCGAGTTATCCTGATGAAGAATTACGTGAAGACCATTGGGAAGGTCATACTCTTCGAATTTGATTTGCTGTGCATTCAGCATTAGCCCGAAGAAAGCTACGGCAGCAGCAGAAAGAAGTCGCTTTTTCATAAAATTTAGAAATTGTTTATCAATTAGTACGAAAAGTGAATTAAATGTTACAAAATGTATAGAAATATATGTTGTAATAAGAAAATTTTTAGAAATTAAAAGTTTAAAAAGTAGGAATTTATAATGTTAATTATCAATTTACTTTGCCTGCAAATAGTATTTTTAACGCAGAGTCCACTAAGATATTTAAATAACCTTCAGATCGGTGGCAATGGCGTTTTACTCAGCAATGCTTGCCCGAGATCTTTGCTAAATGTAATGCCTTTGCGAACAAAATATATAAGATTAATAAATCTTGCGGACATTAGCGTTTAATTTTGAATATTTAATAGGAGCCACTCACATTTTAAAGCAAAATTGACTATTGATATATATTTTAAGTATTAAAATTTGAGTGTTGCAATTTCTAACTTCTCATGAAAGTTTGAATTCTCCTCTGAATACATTAATTTTGTGTTCCCAAAATTTTTTTGCTGTATGGACTATTTGAAAGGACTCAATGAATCACAATATGAAGCCGTTACCTCTTTACAAGGACCTTTGATGGTGCTTGCCGGAGCAGGTTCCGGGAAAACGCGTGTACTTACCATGCGTATTGCTCATTTAATACATAATGGAATAGACCCTTTCAATATCCTGGCGCTTACCTTTACCAATAAGGCGGCTCGTGAAATGAAAGACCGTATTGCAAAAGTAGTAGGAGACAGTAATGCAAGAAGTCTTTGGATGGGAACTTTTCACTCTGTTTTTGCAAGAATTTTAAGAATTGAGGCTCATTATCTTGGATATCCTTCCAATTTTACCATTTATGATCAGCAGGATGCCCTGAATGTGATCAAAAAAGTACTGAAGGATATGAATATTGATGCAGATCTTTATAAACCTAAAAAAGTTCAGGCAAGAATCTCAACCTATAAAAATAATCTGATTACGGTAAAAGCTTATTTCAACAACCCGGAACTGATGGAGGCGGATGAAAAGGCTAATATGAAATTCATCGGACAGATTTATCAGAAATATGTAGATCAGTGTTTCAGAAACGGATCCATGGATTTTGATGACCTGTTGTTGAAAACCAATGAGCTGCTGACCCGTTTTCCTGAAGTGCTTGCAAAATATCAGGATAGGTTCAGATATATCATGGTGGATGAGTACCAGGATACCAACCACTCTCAGTATCTTATTGTAAAAGCATTAGCTTCAAAATTTGAGAATATCTGTGTGGTAGGGGATGATGCACAATCCATTTACTCTTTCCGTGGAGCTAACATTTACAATATCTTAAACTTTAAAAAAGATTATACAGATGCTAAAACAGTATCTCTGGAACAGAATTACCGTTCTACACAGAATATTGTAAATGCGGCTAATGTAGTTATTGCAAAAAATTTACAGCAGTTTAAGAAAAATGTATTCAGTGACAATGAAGAAGGGGATAAGATCAAAATATACCGATCTCTTTCCGATGCTGATGAAGCGAATTTTGTTGCCGGAAATATTTGGGAACTCCGTAACCGTGACCAGAGAAAATACAGTGATTTTGCCATTTTATACAGAACCAACTCTCAGACACGTGCTTTTGAAGATGCACTGAGACGTAAAAATATTCCATATAAAGTGTATGGAGGACTTTCCTTCTACCAAAGAAAAGAAGTAAAAGACCTTATTGGTTATCTTCGACTTCTGATCAATGAAAATGATTCTGAAGCATTGATGAGGATCATCAACTATCCTGCAAGAGGAATTGGAGAAACAACACAGAATAAACTGATCGTTTTTGCAGATGCTCATAATATTGCGGTTTCAAAAGTATTGGAAAATCTTCCGATGTATGCACCTCAATTGGGCCTGAACAACGGAGTTTTGAACAAGTTGAACGACTTCTGGTCTATGATAAAAGCTTTTCAGGTATTGCTGAAAACAGAAACAGCTTACAGTGTTGCTATGGAAGTGGCAAAACGAAGCGGCTTAATCAAGTTTTTGAAAGATGATCAGACTCCGGAAGGAATTTCCAGAGTAGAAAACGTACAGGAATTGATGAACTCCATGCAGGGATTCATTGAAGAGCAGATGCAGCTGGAAGACGGAGATCCGAGTCTTTCCAATTTCCTTGAAAATATCGCCCTTTCAGCAGATACTCAGGATAAGAACCTGGAAGATGATATGGTTTCATTGATGACTATTCACCTTTCAAAAGGACTTGAGTTTCCAGTAGTTCACTTAGTAGGACTTGAAGAAAATCTGTTCCCAAGCTTTATGAGCTCTGCCACCAGAGAAGACCTTGAGGAAGAGAGAAGACTATTTTATGTAGCACTGACAAGGGCTGAAAAACAGGTCTTTTTCTCATATGCTGTTTCCCGTTTTCAATGGGGGAAAATCACAGATGCAGAACCTTCAAGATTCTTAAGTGAAATTGATGATGAATATATTGAATTCCTTAATCCTGCTTTGGAAAAAAGATTTATCAATAATTCAGGGGTAAGATCCAATATTTTTGATGAACATCCTTCTGACATGAAATCTTTCAAAAAGGTTGAAAAGAAGACTCTCGATAGAGGTGATGCCTCAAAACCTGCTCAGGAAGTAAGAAAACTGAAACCTGTAAGTACAGCTAAAATTATCAACCCAAGTGGAGCTTCTTCTCAGGATATTGAAGTAGGAGATAAGGTGAGACACGACCGTTTTGGAATTGGAGAAGTTAGCTTCTTGGATGGAACGGATCCTCAGAATATCAAAGCAAAAGTTATTTTCATCCATGAAGGAGAGAAAAACCTGATTCTGAAATATGCAAAACTGACTAAGATTTAATTTCAGAACAATACAATATAAATAAAACGGGTTCAATTTTTGGATCCGTTTTATTTTATTTTTAAATGCAAAGCCCGCAATGTAACTATTGCACTTTGTCTATTTTTTTCGTTCGCAAAGGCGTTCCACTTAGCAAAGAGAAATTTCTCTGCTGAACGAAGTGCTTTTGTGAACATAAGAATAATAAGCTGTAAATTTTCCTTTGCGGTCATAGCGTTTAGATTACCTATTTTAAACACAAAGTTCGCAATGTGTTCATTCAGATGTATTTATTTTTCGTTCGCAATGACGTTCCACTTATTGAAGACAATTTCTCTGCTGAACGAAGTGCCTTTGCGAACATAAGAATAATAAGCTGTAAATTTTCCTTTGCGGTTATAGCGTTTAAACGGTAATATATTTCTCTATCTATTTTGAATTTAACCATCTATAAAGCAATGTTTTTATGAATGTTTCCTTAATTTATCTTAACTTTAAATAGGGATAGAAAGAAACGATAACCATTTTTTATAAAAACAAAGTCTATTGATTTTGTAGACTAATAAATATATTTTACATTTGCAGCTTGTAAAAACATAAATGTTCAATCAAATTAAACTATATGAGAAATAAAAAAACTATTCTTTCGGCCTCTGTTTTATTTTTTCTTGGAGTATATACTTACGGACAGGAAAAAGACAGCATCAAAACAAATAAAGACAGTATAAAAACCAATAATGTAGAAGAAGTAGTGGTGCTGGGATCAAGAGCTGGAGCCAGATCTAAAACAGACAGCCCGGTTCCTGTAGATGTATTCAATGTGAAAGAATCTTCAATCATTCTCCCACAAACAAATATTGGACAAATCCTGAATGCAGTAGCACCATCATTTACTTCTACGATTCAGACTAACTCAGACGGAACAGATCATTTGGATCCTGCTCAGCTGAGAGGTTTGGGACCGGACCAGGTATTGGTTTTGGTTAACGGAAAAAGAAGACACACTTCAGCATTGGTGAATGTAAACGGAACACCCGGAAGAGGTACCGTAGGAACGGATTTAAATGCCATTCCGTCTTTTGCATTAAACAGAATAGAAGTATTAAGAGACGGAGCTGCAGCACAATATGGATCTGATGCCATTGCCGGAGTAATTAATCTTGACTTGAAAAGAGATACAGGAAAACTGGCAGGACAAATAAGTTATGGAGGAAATTTAACACCAACAGCTAATGACCATACCGGCGATTTTGACGGACAGAATATTCAGCTGGATCTGAACTATGGTAATAAAATAGGAACCAAAGGAGGTTTCTTCAATATCACTTGGTCTTCACAGTTCAGAAATCCAACCTATAGAGCCGGAACAGAAAATGGACCTATTTACAATGCTTATAATGCCATTGAACAACGTGCACTAAATGACGGAGTTAATCTTTCTTCTCTTTTTACGAATATTGGGAATACACCCAATTCACAGCAGATTGTAAATTATGTACATCAGTATGCACAAAATGTAAACTACTTTTCTCAGGAGCTGCAAAATTCAATCCAGGGAGCCAATACCATTTCTGCATTACAAAGTATTTTGAAATCAGGAAATTTTACCAGAGATCAGCTTAATTACTTTACGGATCAGGAATTGGCGTACAGAGGGCAGGAAAGGAAGGATTTTAATATGCAGGTAGGGCAGTCGAAGCTTAATAATCATCAGCTTTTTGTGAATGCCGAAATCCCAGTAAGTGACAATTGGAAAGTGTATACTTTTGGTGGTTACAGCATAAGACACGGAACTTCCGGAGGATTCTACAGAAGACCAACTGAAAACAGAACTTTTACAGGATTGTATCCTAATGGTTATCTTCCACAGATTGGAACGGATATCCAGGATATTTCCCTGGCTGCAGGAATCAAAGGGAAATGGGACGGCTGGAATATTGATTTCAGTAATACATACGGGCAGAATTCATTTGCCTATAATATTCAAAACACCGGAAATACCTCCTTACGTTTTGCTTCGCCAAGAGAATTTAATGCAGGAGGGCTGAGATTTTCCCAAAACACAATCAATTTAGATTTCTCTAAAAAATACGATGTATGGGAAGGGATCAATGTCGCTTTCGGAGCTGAGCACCGCTATGAGAATTTTAAAATTACCCAAGGTGAAGAAGCTTCGTATCAGACATATGATCAATTTGGAAATATCTGGAACGGAGATCCAAGCCAGAGAGCTACGGACTTTTTTGGACTGCCTCTGCCGGGAGGATCACAGGTATTCAATGGATTTAAACCTGAGAATGCTGTGGATAAAAACAGACAGTCGGTGGCAGCTTATGCAGATGTAGAATTTAACTTCACCAACTGGTTATTGGTAGACGCTGCTGCGAGATATGAAAATTATTCTGATTTCGGATCGACATTCAATTATAAATTAGCTTCAAGAATCAAAATAGCGCCTAATTTCAATGTGAGATTTGCAGGATCTACAGGATTCAGAGCTCCGTCTATCCACCAGATTTATTATAATGTAACTTCTACATTGTTTACGAATAATCAACTTTTGGAAGTAGGAACTTTCAGTAATGATTCCCAGCTGGCAGGATTGCTAAGTATGCCAAAACTGAAGCAGGAAACTTCCAAATCAGCAAGTGTAGGATTTACCTACAAAATTCCTTCGGCAGGGCTTAGCTTTACAGCAGACGGATATTTCACAAGAATCGACAACCGTATCATCCTTACGGACCAGTTCTTAAGAAAAGATGTGCCTTCAGATGCACAAAAAGAGTATGATAAATTAAATGTGAACGGTGCTCAGTTCTTTACCAATGCAATTGATACGGAAACAAAAGGGTTGGATGTAGTGATTTCACATAATGTAAGATTTTCAGGTATAAAACTCGATAATAACTTTGCTATTAACCTTAATAAGACCAAACAGGTAGGAGATATCCATTCTGCAGGACTTTTACAGTCACCACAGCTTGAGAAAGTATATTTTTCTGAAAAATCAAGAGTGTATCTGGAAGAAGCTGTGCCTAGAGTGAAAGCCAGTCTTTCGCACACCCTTTCATGGAAGGATGCTACGTTCTATCTGAGAAATACTTATTTTGGAAAAGTAACAGGTGCTGATATTATTGATGTGAACGGAGACGGAATCATAGATTTTAATGAACACCAACCGATCGGAGATAAGATCATTACCGATATATCTGCTGCTTACCAGTTTACTAAAAACGTAGGGTTGACTTTGGGGGTGAACAATTTGTTTGATATTTATCCAACAAAAAACCTTACTGCTTCTACCAATAATGACCAGTTTATCTATTCACGTTCTACTTCACAGTTTGGACAAAATGGTAGATATGTTTTCGCGAGACTTAATTTCAATTTTTAAGTTCAATAGCAGATCTTACTTATGACTTATGAAATTGTTTAAAGTTTTATATTTTGAAACATTAAGATTGTATTAAGATATTGAGAGTATTAAGATAAGCTTCGCTTTAAGCTTAAAAATCAGAATGATTCATCTTAACTTAAATCCTTCTTAATGGTTTTAATGTATATATTCTGCATTTTTATCAGATTAAGGAACTTCTATAAAAAAAAACAGTTCAGAATTTCTGAACTGTTTTTTTATTTATGATCATATGAATTTATCTTTCCACAAGTTCCTTCACAGGTTCTCCATAATGATCCATTACTGTTTTGTTGATCTGAAGCAATTGATACCATTTTCGGAAAGCCCCTATAAATACAATAAGCATAAGAATCATGGCTGTTGCTGCTAGTGCAGCCAGTAAGTACTGTCCTTTGGGAATATAAATGGCGGTCACCTGGATATACCCGGCCCAGAATGTAATTCCGGCCATGAAAACTCCGGGAATAGCTGAGCATAAAGCATATTTTCCCCTGTTCATCCTGATTAGCATTGTTGTACAGACGATAAGTCCGCAGGCAGCCAGCAGCTGATTACTGATTCCGAATAACGGCCAGATGCTGTTTACGTTTCCGGTATACACAAGATATCCCCAGGCAAAAGTGAAAAGAAGACTGCTGATAATAATTCCCGGAATCCAGTTTTTATCATTGAATTTTGGAACTACAGAACCCAGCATTTCCTGTAAGAAGAAACGTCCCACTCTTGTCCCTGCATCAATAGCAGTAAGAATAAATACAGCTTCAAACATAATCGCAAAATTATACCAGTAGGCCGTCAGCTGATCCATATAAGGGATTTTGTTGAAGATATGGGCCATTCCTACAGCCAGAGATACAGCACCTCCGGTTCTTCCATACAGGTCAATCCCTATTTTTTGTGAATAATAATCTATGTCTACACCATGTAGTGAAGGATGTGTTGCAAGAAAAGAATCATAAGCTTCCTTAGGGGTGTTGATCGCAAAATAATCACCCGGCATCAGTGTACATGCCGCAATAAGTGCCATCAATGCTACAAAACCTTCCACAAGCATTGCTCCATATCCTACAAAAAGAATTTCTCTTTCCTTATTAAGCATTTTAGGAGTTGTTCCCGTAGCAATCACAGCATGGAAACCAGAAATTGCTCCGCAGGCAATCACGATAAAAATAAAAGGAAGTACAGGTCCGCCAATAATAGGCCCTCCACCATTTACAAAAGCAGTGATTGCTGGCATCTGTATGGTAGGATGAATCACAATGACCCCGATAGCCAGCATGATAATAGTTCCTATCTTTAAATAAGTGGAAAGATAATCTCTTGGAACCAAAAGCAGCCATACCGGTAATACAGAAGCAATAAAGCCATACAAAGGAATCGCGATAGAAATTGTTTTAATATCCCAGGAAAATAAATTGTTCATGGTAGGGTTCTGCATCAGACTATGTCCTCCGATGATTCCGGCAATCAAAAGGATACCGCCTAAAATACTTGCAAACAAAACACTGTTCTTTTTATAACGCATAATCAGTCCCATGATGATGGCGATAGGCATTGTGATGATTACTGTAAAAAGAGACCATGAAGCTTCATGCATTGCATTGATACAAGCCAGCGATAAACCCGCCAGCGTAAGAATCAGGATAAATAGAATTGCAAAACCAGCTACGGTTCCGGTTGCTTTTCCGATTTCTTTAGAAGCGATAGTCGCAAGACTTTGACCTTTGTGTCTCACAGAAGCAAAGAGTACAACCATATCATGAACTCCGCCTCCCAATACACATCCAATCAGAATCCATAATGCGCCCGGAAGATATCCGAACTGAGCGGCAAGAACAGGTCCTACTAATGGCCCTGCAGCAGCGATTGCAGCAAAATGATGTCCGAAAAGTACATTTTTATTCGTAGCGACATAATCTTTACCATCTGCAAATTCTACAGCAGGAGTCATATTTTGGTCGTTAAGCCTGAGAACTTTATTGGCAATAAAAATACCATAGAAACGGTAAGCTATCGCAAAAATAAGAACAGATACAAATATGAGAGTAAGCGCATTGATATTGTTTAAAGATTCCATATTGCTTATTTTTATTGATAAATAATTAATTGATTGGTGTTTTTGTTGTTAATAATTTAAACAATAGCCAAGGTAATTAATTCTCAATGAAAAAATATCAATATGTATATCAATCTAGCAAATTTGTTGTTGTAATGTATTTTATTATATTGATTTATAGTTATTTGAATTGTAATTGAATAGATGAATGTATATTACTTCTTTTGTGAAAGAACAAAATCCACCATTTCATCAGTAATTTTGTCCAGATAAGCTTTATCAGTTGTTCCAAAACCATGTACTCCGCCATCAACAATGATAAGAGCGTTTTGTATTTTGGCTCTGTTTAATTTTCTGTGAAGTTTTTTAGATTGGTTTAAAGGAACAATTTTGTCATTATTGCCCTGAACAATTAAAGTTGGAACTCCTTCCGAAACAAAATTAACTGGAGATAAGGTATTCAGATAATCGATGGCTCTATCCTGATCTTTTCTGATATCATACCCGGAAATTCCTTTTACCAGATTTTCCTGTAAACCGACAATCTTTTTTGACATCAACCCGATCATTCCTACCGGAATTGTTCCTAGTCTTGTATGGAAAAGCTTATTAAGATCAGCAGGACCATAATGATCAATTACATAATTTACTTTGGCAGAATAAGACGAAAGTTCCGGACTTCCCAGATAAGTATTGTCGGGAGTATAAGCCGCCATCAGGGAAAGGTGAGCTCCGGCTGAAGCCCCAAACAGACCTATATTATTGGTATCGAAATGATATTTATCTGCATTTTTTCTTACCCACCTGATAGCATCTTTGGTATCTTCCAGAGGCAGTGGAAAATGAGTACTATCATTCAGCAGCGTATAATTAATGCTGATCACGGCATATTGCTTTGCCATTAACTTTTCAACAGTGGTTTCCAGATAATTGTCTGCATGAACTACTTTATCGCCTTCAATCCATCCGCCTCCATGAACATAGATCAGTACAGGTATTTTTTCAGTGGCAACATTTTTAGGAATATATAAATCCAGAGCAAGAGGATTCCCTTTTTTATTGGTTTTATATACAATATCCTCAGACAGATGGGCTATCTTAGGAAGTACTGTACTTTTTACAGGAGGTGTTTTAACCTGTACTTGTGACAAGTTCTGGGAAAAAAATAAATTAGAAAAACCTAAGAATAAAACAAAAAACAGGTTTGTGAAAAACCTGCAGATTGATATGTTGTTTATCGATAAATTCATAATAAATTTTTAAGGATGTGTTATTTTACTAACTCCTCAAAAAGTTTACCAAAAGTACTGTTTAGATCTTTGGATTTTCCCGGATGAGGTCGGGAAGTCTGTACCACAGCACTTCTTACAGCTGTCAGCCAGCGGAAACGCTCAGGAATATCAAGCAGTGCAATAGGACCGCCGTCTTTATCACCATTGGCAATTTTCTGAAAACTTTCAAGATTCTGGATAATATCTTCATAGTCCAGTTTACTGTGCATGAGTTTAAATTTATCAGGACATAAATAGAATTCTACCCTGATGAATTTTTCCCTTTTGGAAAACATAACCAGTCCGATATTGAAAAATTCTTCTCTTTCAACTTTAGGTACCAAGCGTATTACCGCATATTCATATATTTTATCCTCTTGCATTTTTAGCTTCGTTTATAAAGATTTGAGAATTTTCTAATCTGGTTTTCAGAAACTGAAAATAGATCTCACGAATTTCTTCAGGCGTTTCATCAGCATCATTCCAGTGCAGCCAGTCCTCAGGAATTGTATTGACAATCTCCCTGAAAAGTATATCATTCAGTACTTCATGGGCAAATTGATCTGCTTCATCAAGCATTTTTGCCTTAGGAAGAAGTACATGGTCTTTCACATATTTGAAAGGCGTTTTTGCTGCTGTATCAAAATTCTGCCATGAATGGTGGAAGTAGAATGAAGCACCATTATCGATGATCCAAAGCTCTTTATTCCACATCAGCATATTTGTATTCCTAAAAGTACGGTCAATGTTAGTAATAAAGGCATCAAGCCATACTATTTTTGAAGCCAGAAGGGGATCAACACTTACTCCCGGATCATAAGTGATAGAACCGGAAAGATAGTGCAGACCAAGGTTCAGACCTTCAGAAAATTTTAGGAGATCCTGTATTTCCTCATCGGCTTCCGTTCTTCCGAAATCGGCATCAACATTGATAAAAACCAGTTCAGGAATTTTTAGTCCCAATGCTTCGGTAATCTTTCCACCCAAAAGTTCAGAGATAAGCATTTTTACCCCATGGCCTGCACCACGGAATTTTAATACATATTTGAAATCATCATCAGCTTCTGCCAGAGCAGGAAGAGATCCTCCTTCTCTCAATGGCAGAATGTAACGCGTCACGGTTACAGTTCTTAAATTCTGCATGAAGCAAAAATAAGCTTATTTTTTTATAATCTTTTTAGTGAATTCCTTTTCATCAGCTTTATACTGTAAAAAATAAACTCCACTGCTCAAATGCTGAAGTGGCAGAATATATCCTGAATCTGTTTTACTCAAATGACAATGAACAATTCTTCCGGAAGCATCGGTAAGTGAAAGTATTTCAATTCTCTTTTTAGAAGTAATGGTAATATGATGTTGAGTAGGGTTAGGATAAATCTGAACAGGATCCTGAATAGCTGTTTCTGCTGTATTTAAGGTACTTACCACAATCAGTTTTGTTTTGGTGGTAGTGGCTCCGCAGGCAGCTGTTGTCAGCTTTACGGTATAAGTTCCTCCTGCAGGGTAGGTATGTACCGGATTTTCTAGAGTTGAGGTTGTACCGTCACCAAAATCCCATGAATAGGCAGCTGCATTCTGTGTTGTATTGGTAAACTGAACCGTTCCTGCTCCGGTAAGCTGATAGGTGAATCTGCTGTGAACATCATTATTCGTTACAAACCATTTTACAGGCTGATTGTAAACCTCTGTTTTAACGATATCCTTGATTAGCTGTGCCTGTGCCGGACTAAGATTTCCATTAAAAGGGATCTGTGCAGGATCTTTCTTGAATAAAATAGTGTAAAATGTATACGCAGCAGCCATAGACCCAATATAACTCGGATGTGATTCATCCTGATCATACAATTCAATAGCTGGGTTTTGCTCCCTGATTGCTCTCCACACTTTACCTACAGGGGAAACAATACCTTCGTTGGTTGTTGCCATTTCCATATAGCGGTTATAAATCTGAGTATCCATTCCCTGATAGGTACAGACAGCGGGAAGTCCCGGACAATTCGCAGCATCACCGTTTTTACGGCCCCAGGTCATATAGAAGATTACATTTCCACAGGGATTTGATGTTTTAATCAAATTGGAAAGCTGAAGAGCATAAGGATATACCTGATTTTGAACCTGAGAATCCGGAAATGACGGAAGCTGGCTCTGTTCCTGTAATACGACATAATCCCAGTTTCCCTGGTTGATGGTTGAAATCACATCCGGATTGTTGGAATGATCCTGCAGCGTTGACCCGCCAGGTGTATGGCTGTGATGCTCCAGTACATCGCCGTTAGAAGCAGCAATACTTTGGATGAGGTTAGGCAAATCATTAACGTAAGTATAACTGTTTCCGATAAAGAACACCCTTTTGGTTGTCTGGCTGAGGATAAAAGAAAAAGTAATTAAAAGTAAAAGAAGTAGAGTTTTTTTCATAAATTTCAATTTAAATTAATCCCATAAATATAAATAATATTAAATAAACCCCATTTATTTTATGAATTTGATTAGTGAAAAGAATATATATTTAGAAAATAAAGAAACAAAAGGTTTTCTTGCTGATATTTTTTATAAAGACATTGGAAAAAAGCTTCCGTTGATACTGTTTGTTCATGGATATAAAGGTTATAAAGATTGGGGATCGTGGAATCTTATGGCGGAAAAGTTTGCTGAAGCAGGTTTTTTCTTCGTGAAGTTTAATTTTTCCCATAACGGAACTACACCGGATGATCCGCATAACTTTGGAGATCTTGAAGCTTTTGGCCATAATAATTATTCTAAAGAGCTTTCTGACCTTGGAGTGGTGATTGATCACTTTAGTAAATATCCTCGTGTGGATGAAGAAAAGATCATTCTGATAGGTCACAGCAGGGGAGGAGGAATTTCTATCATTAAAACTTTTGAAGATGAAAGAATCAATGGTCTGATTACTCTGGCCAGTGTGGATACTTTAGACCGCTTTCCCACAGGAGAAGCTTTTGAAAACTGGAAGAAGGACGGAGTTTATTATGCTCTGAACGGGCGTACCAAGCAGGAAATGCCCCACTATTATCAGTTTTATGAGAACTATGAGCAGAATGTTCACCGTTTTGATGTAGAACGGGCAACGGAGATGGCAAAAGCTCATATGCTGATTATTCATGGAACGGGTGATGAAGCTGTAGAGGTAAAACAAGCAGAGCATCTTCATATTCTTCATCCGAATTCTGAACTTTTCCTGATTGAAAATGCTAATCATACTTTCGGAGCAAAAGAGCCCTGGACAGAAACAGATTTACCCAAAGATCTGAATACTGTAACCGAAAAATGTATTGATTTTATCAAAGAAAAATTGAAATAAAACGGTTAAAACTACGTTATTATAAATTAACCACCATATCAGTATAATTATGAAAAAAGTTATTGCAGGCGCATTCGCGCTCTCATTATGTGTTATTTCGTGTAAAAAAGAAGCAAAGACAGAATCTTCAGCAAGCACAGATACTTTGGCTACAGTAATGTCTAAAGATTCTGTCATTACAAAAAATGATTCTGTAGCATCACCACCTCCTTCTGCTCCGGCTCCGGACGACAATAGTATCACTAAAAATGTGGGTAAATATCCTCATGATATCAAGTTGTTTGAAGATAAAAGCATCACTGAAAGACTGAAAAAACTTGCAGGAACTCAATATGATGAGATGGTGAAGAATTTTAATGTAGAAAGTCCTATTACATCAGAAAACGGAATTTATAAACTGTCAGGATGTAAGCAGCACGACTGTCCGGCATATGCAACACATATTTACTATGATGCCAAGAATGATAATCTGAATATTTCTATTGATAAAAACGGAAAGGTAACAGACTTTGCTGAAAAAGGGAAAATAACGATTTCCGAAACATTGAAAACAAAATAAAATATAAGAAGGGAAGTGGGAAGATAGAAGCTGGGAGTTGCTAATGGCATTCGATATCTATTGAAATCAAAATAGAACTATTTTCCAAAAGGTTATTAACTGAGTAAAAGTTATTCATAACCTTATGAACCTCCGGATTCTAACTTCCTCTTTAAATAAAAAAAGCCTGAAATTTCAGGCTTTTTTCTTTTATTTAATGGTCAAAATGGTCCATGCTTCTTCAATTTTACTTTCCAGAAGCAGTTTCTGGGCATTAAGGTGAATATGCTCATCCGCATGGAAGTCACCTGCAGGTAATACTTCTGTATTGGCAAGCATTCCAAGGTCATTCCCAGTAAATACTTTACTGTACTTAATAGAATCAGGCAACAGATCAAAGCCGATTCCTTTTGTTACCAAAGGTTTTGGAACTTCAAAAAGGCTGTTCTCATTACTTCTGGAATACCAGTTACTGCCTAAACGGGCTACCATATCCAGTTTTTTCTGATCCAGATTTCCGGTTTCATTCAGGTATTCTTCTCTGATGTGAATTTTCTGAACTTCACAGATCACAAGATTCCCGGCACCGCCCTGATCTCCCAATGGCTTTACCTCTAAAACTTTACATTCAAAGTTGACAGGGCATTCTTCAATCAGTTTAGGCTGTACAAGATCAGCCTCTTTCATGGTAAGTCCGGATTTTATAAACTCATTGACTCCGGTTTCATACTCTGTAGAAGCTAATGAGATCTGCTGTACAATAGGAAAATTCACTGTTCCAATGACTACTTCCGGTACTTCAAGAACATTTTCCAGCGTATGTTTGGTTGTATTATCACGAACTCTTCTCGATGGTGAAAAAATCAAAATCGGAGGAACTGTGCTGAACATATTAAAAAAACTGAACGGAGATAAATTGATGGTACCATCTTTATCCACAGTAGATGCCAAAGCAATCGGGCGCGGTGAAACAGCCGTCTGCATGATGGTCTGTAATTGTACGGAAGTTATCTCGGAAGGGATTACTGTTTTCATATTTTTGTTGTAACACTTAAGTTAAATTAAGTATTCAAATGATATTAAAAAGATGCTTCGACTCTGCTCAGCATGATATTTCTAATACTAACTGTTTTACAGCATATTTCTAGCGATGTCATGCTGAGCGAAGTCGAAGCATTTAATGATTAATTTTTATATTAACGTGTAGGAATAATTTTGCCGGAAACTTCCCCGAAACCTACTCTCACACCATCTTTTTCAGCCCAAGCCTTCATTGTAACGGTATCATTATCTTCAATGAATTTTCTTTCTTCACCATTGCTTAATGATAAAGGATTTTGTCCTCTCCAGGTCAATTCAAGCATAGAACCGAATGATTTTGGATCGCTTCCTGAAATGGTACCGCTGGCATATAGATCTCCCACTTCTACATTACATCCGTTTACTGTGTGATGGGCCAGCTGCTGGTTCATATTCCAGTACATGTGTTTATAGTTGCTTTCGGAGATCAGGTTTTGTTCTCCGTTTTCTGGTTGAATATAGACTTCAAGGTTGATGTCATAGTTTTGATCTCCTTCAAATTTTAAATATTCTAAAACTTCAGGATCCTGTACTGGAGAAGCTGTTCTGAATGGCTCCAAAGCTTCAAGAGTAACTACCCATGGAGAAATAGAAGAACCAAAGTTTTTCGCAAGGAATGGCCCTAGAGGAACATATTCCCAAGATTGAATATCTCTTGCAGACCAGTCGTTGAAAACAACCATTCCGAAGATGGCATCTTCTGCTTCTTTCGTTGAAATACTTTCTCCCATCTCTGTATTTTTATTGATGATGAAAGCCATTTCCAATTCAAAATCCAATTGTTTACATGGTCCGAAAACAGGGGTATCTGCATCAGCAGGTTTCATTTGTCCTTTTGGACGGTTGATTTCTGTTCCGGATACTACAATTGAAGATGCTCTTCCATGATAACCTACTGGTAAATGTTTCCAGTTAGGTAATAAAGCGTTTGCCGGATCACGGAACATTTTTCCTACGTTGGTAGCATGTTCGATACTGCTGTAAAAATCCGTGTAGTTCGGGATGTGAACAGGCATCATCATTTTTACTTTATCAAGGTCGTAGAAAGCTTCTTCTATTGTTTTCTGATCTTTTGATAATGTTGATCCTTCCTGTAATAATGTTTGAATTTTGGTACGAACAGCATTGGTAATTGGTTTACCCAGTTCGATAAATTCGTTGATGGTGTAAGCTTCAAAAACATTGTCGTCTAATCCTTCAATATCTTCAAAATAACCAAGATCATACAAGGTAGCAAGATCAATTACCTGATCTCCGATTCTTGTACAGCATCCGATATATTCTTTGTTAAAAACTGCGACTCCGAAAGGAATATTGTGTATAGAAAAATCCGAGTTTGAGGAATAGTCTACAAATGATTTCATAAGTTTAGATTTTAGTTAGATTAAAATATTGCTGAGTGTTTCCAAAGAATATTTATTTTGCCTTTTTTGAGTAAGATGCTTCATCTATCCACCTGTCTCTGGTATTGACATCGATGAGATATAGAATATTATCCTGCTGAGTCAACAATAACGTTTTCGTAACAGGCATTGGGATTTTTTTATTTTCAAGCATATCTGCTCTTAAAGAAATAATATTTTTTTTCCTGATGATATCGCCGGTGAAAACATTAGAACTGCTTTCTCCTGTAGCTTTATCATCGAAAACTTCTACATAAGTGGCATTGTTCCCTTTGATAATAATAAAGTCCCGTTCCGTATGATCAGCCTCATCTTTAATAAAAACGAATTTTTTGTTATCAATATTTACATTTTCAAGATGCTGATTGATGCCTTTTCTTTGTTCAAGTCGGTTAAGGATTTCATTCAAAGAACCGTATTGTGCTTTAAGCCCTAAAGTTCCTAAAAGGGAAATCCCGATTAAAAGTTTTCTCATATACTGTGTTTTATAAAAAAGTTTTGCCAGAATACTGAATCCTGACAAAACCTATATTTTTAATGTAAAATTAAAGATTACCTCTTCTTTCCTGCTCTCTTTCTAATGCTTCGAATAAAGCTTTGAAATTTCCGGCACCAAAACTCTGTGCACCGTGTCTTTCAATAATTTCGAAGAATAGAGTAGGACGGTCTTCTACAGGCTTGGTAAAGATCTGCAATAAGTACCCTTCTTCATCATGATCAATAAGTATACCTAAATCCTGAAGTTTTTTAAGATCTTCATCAATATGACCTACTCTTTCAGGAACCATATCGTAATAAGCTTCCGGTGGAGCAGAAAGAAACTCTACACCACGTTTTTTCAATTCAGTTACGGTATGGATGATATCTTTCGTAGCAACCGCGATGTGCTGTACGCCTTCTCCTTCGTAGAAATCAAGATATTCTTCTACCTGAGATTTCTTTTTACCCTCTGCAGGTTCGTTGATAGGGAATTTTGCAAATCCATTTCCGTTGGACATTACTTTAGACATCAATGCAGAATATTCTGTATTGATCTGCTTGTCGTCAAAAGAAAGAATGTTTACAAATCCCATTACCTTTTCATACCATTCTACTGTTGGGATCATTCTGTTCCAGTCAACATTTCCTACGCAGTGGTCTACATACAATAAACCTGCTTCTTCAGGCTTATAGTTACTTTCCCACTTTTCATATCCAGGCATGAAAGCTCCGTTGTAATTTTTTCTTTCTACAAACATGTGAACGGTTTCTCCATACGTGTAGATACCGGACATTCTTACCTCACCATGCTCATCAGTTAAAGTTACAGGCTCTAAATAAGGTTTACCACCTCTTTTAGTTGTTTCTTCGAAAGCTGCATAAGCGTCGTCTACCCAAAGTGCCAAAATTTTTACTCCGTCACCATGTTTTTTTACGTGTTCGCTGATAAGAGAGTCAGACTTAAGTCCTGTTGTTAGTACCAATCTGATTTTTCCTTGTTGAAGCACATAAGATGCACGGTCTCTTACTCCTGTTTCAGGACCCGCATAAGCTACAGACTGAAAACCGAAAGCGGTTTTGTAATAATGGGCAGCCTGTTTTGCATTTCCTACATAAAACTCAATGTAATCTGTACCGTTGATCGGTAAGAAATTTTCTGCTTGAGCTATTTTCTCGGCAAATGTAAGTGTTGACATATTTTCTCTTTTACTTTTATTTTATTGGTATGCAAATTACAAAAAACTTAGACATTGCGAAAATATTCCCTTGGATTCATTGAATATATTTAACATAAAGTTAAAGAAGAGTTTACTTAAGTATATTTAAGTTTCTTACGTTTGAAATCGGCTACTTACATTTGTAATACAAAAGACAAGTGAAAAAAATATTTCGAAACATGAAAGCCGTAGAGATTCTCTACGGCTTTCTTTTTATATTGTTTCAATCTTTCTGTTTAGCATTCCGGCATCAGGATTATAATTATCCCATATCTTCCAGGTATTATTTATCTTCCGGATGAAGTAGATCTGGGTACTAAGCTGGTTGACAAAATGCTCTTCTCCCGTTTCTCCCACTTTGAAAAGAAGGTTCCAGAATTCCTGAGACTCCAGTATTTTTTTGTCCGGCTCATCTGTAACGATGTGAATATCAAAAACTTCATAATTGGACCGGTTGTTTTTAGTAACCAGATGAAAATCCTTATCACACAGTTCTTTACTGAATTGTGACGCTCTTTCCAGAAACGGGGAATCATCAAATACCAGATCTTTTAACAGTTCAGTATTGTGAATGGGAAACAGCTTGTAAAATTCAAAAGCAGCAGCACAGTAATCATAAACCATCTGCGTAAGATTTGACCGGTTATCAGATTCCTCATGATCCTGTTTCTTATGTCTTACAGATAGTATATAATCATTAAGGTCTTTGTAGCCTAAGAAAATACAGATTTTATCTAATGTTTTAAGAAACCTGAGATCATTATGGGTTTTATCCTGGTAATCATTTTCAAAAAAACGCTGAAGGGTAACATGTGAAATGGTATTTCCAATTTCAAATTTTTTTCCCCCCTTCAGTTCTTCAGCCTCAGAGAGTTCATCTTTAATAATTTCGGAAAGAATAATATAATGGCTTCTCTTCCATTCATTCACATTCCCCAAAACAGAATTCCTTACTTTAGAATGCTTTACAACTTCTTCTCGTATCGAATTATATATAGTTTTCAATTTCCTTGTTTTTGAGTGAGTTTTATCAAAAATACTGCCAAAAGATTAGCGCTTTTTTATGATTCTGCAGATGTGGTTTCAAAATATGTTTTGAGATTTTAAATAAAAAAAACAATTTGGAAATCCTTTTTATTTGATTATCAGTGTTTAAATCTATCAAAGGCTGCTCTCTCCAGCATTTCTCTATCGTCCGGATGGGCAATGCTGATGAGTTCCTGTGCTCTCTGGCGAAGGTTTTTCCCATACAGGTAAGCCGTTCCGTATTCAGTAACAACGTAATGGATATGTCCTCTTGTGGTTACTACACCAGCTCCTTGTTTAAGAAAAGGAACGATTCTGGAAATTCCTTTTTTCGTTCTAGCGGTAATGGCTATGATAGGTTTTCCGTCATCACTTAATGCGGCACCGCGCATAAAGTCCATTTGTCCTCCAATTCCACTGTATTGCATTGTTCCGATAGAATCGGCGCATACCTGTCCCGTCAGATCTATTTCAATGGCGGAATTGATGGCAACCATTTTTTTGTTTCTCATGATATTGATCGGAAAGTTTACTTCGCTTACATCTCTGAAAGCAAATACAGTATTGTCATCTACATAATCATACAGTTTTCTGGTTCCGAAGCAAAAGCTTGTAATGGTTTTATTATCGTTGTATCCTTTATATTTATTGTTGATCACATCATCCTGAATCAAGTCAATAACACCATCACTCAGCATTTCGGTATGAATTCCCAGATCTTTATGGTTGGTAAGGCATTTCAAAACAGCATCAGGAATGGTTCCTATACCCATCTGAAGGGTAGATCTGTCTTCAATGAGTTCAGCCACATTTTTTCCGACAAGCATTTCTTCAGGACCTACTTTTGAACCATAATCTACGGTTGGAAGTTCCTCTTCATGCCAAACCAGTTTATGAATTCTGCTGATGTGGATCATCCCGTCTCCGTGGGTTCTTGGCATCCTGGGATTGACAATAGCAACAATGATTTTTGCGGTATCTACAGCCGCTCTTGCAATATCTACAGAAGTTCCCAGCGTACAGAAACCATGTCTGTCCGGAGGAGAAACCGTAACAATGGCTACATCAAGAGGCAGAATATTTTTTCTGAATAAAATAGGAATTTCACTTAGAAAGACAGGCACAAAGTCTCCTCTGTCAGAATTTACGGCATCACGCACAGGAGTGGAAACAAATAACGAATTGATGAAAAAACTGTCTTTGTATTCCGGTTTTGCAATTTCCACATTTCCTTGCTGGGTAATGGAGACCATTTCTACATTTTGTAGCCGGCCAGCCTGTCTTGCCAGCTCATCAATCAGGTAATTGGGAGTACATGCACTGCCGTGAAAAAATACCCGGTTTCCACTTTTTATCGTATATATTGCTTCTTCTGCACTGATGTAATTATTCATATTTAATCTTTTTTCAAAGGAGGTTGAGAGCATTATTTATTACATAAAATACTTCTATTCTTTCAAAGATAACCTTTATAATTTTATATTCATATAAATAGTTTAAGGATATTGCACAGACTTTTGTCATATAAATAAACCAGATACAATTTAAAAGATAAAGGACCAAATGCATTGGCATTCAGTCCTTTTATATCATTTATTATTTTGTTTAAAATCTTAATTGGCAGTTTCAACAGCTGTTTTCTGTTTCATACTTCCGGTTTCAGAGAATCGCAGATGCCAACTGAATGATTCTTCCAACAAATGAGGGGTGTGTCCGCCTCTTTCACATGCTCTGTCGAAATAGGATTGCAGTTCTTCTTTATATTCCGGATGAACACAATTGTCTATGATTTTCTGTGCTCTTTCTCTCGGTGCTAATCCTCTTAAGTCAGCTAATCCCACATCTGTTACCAGAATATCTACATCATGTTCTGTATGGTCCGTATGAGAGACCATCGGAAGAACGTGAGAAATATTATTGCCTTTTGAAGCAGCC
Organism: Chryseobacterium sp. D764; assembly: GCF_019317325.1. Taxonomy (NCBI): domain Bacteria; kingdom Pseudomonadati; phylum Bacteroidota; class Flavobacteriia; order Flavobacteriales; family Weeksellaceae; genus Chryseobacterium; species Chryseobacterium sp. D764. The sequence goes on from NZ_CP079219.1 coordinate 4,309,302, forward strand.
TGAGTCACGAAAATACTTAAATAGGCATTTCTTGCAAAGTCTCCGGAACCTCCGATTCCATTCATAATTTTTGTTCCTCCGATATGGGTAGAGTTTACGTTTCCATAGATATCAAACTCAATAGCAGTGTTGATAGCAATTACTCCCAATCTTCTGATCAGTCCGGGAGTATTGGAAATATTCTGAGGTCTTAAAACGAATTTGTCTTTATATTTTGACAGGTTTCCTAACACTCTTTCATAGCATTCCTGAGAAACAGTAATGGATGATGCTGAAGCAAAACTCAATTTCCCGGAATCTATCAGATCAAATGTACTGTCCTGAAGCACTTCGGAAAACATGGTCAGGTCATAAAAATTACTGTCTTTGAATCCTGTAAGAACGGCATTCGCTACTTTACCGATACCTGCCTGAAGAGGAAGTAATCTGTCTGTAAGGCGTCCCAAAAGAACTTCATTTTCAAAAAAAGCAAGAAGATGTTTGGCGATAGCTGTTGTCTTTTCATCCGGCTCCGCAATATCTGCCGGACTGTCTTTACGATTGGTAAACACAATGGCTTCAATTTTTTCAGGATCAACAGGAATACTTTTTCTCCCGATTTTGTTCCATGGAGCGACAATAGGAATAACATTTCTGTAAGGATAATCTTCTGCCTGGTAGATGTCATGAATTCCATAAACTTCTTCCGGAACTTCCGTATTGATTTCAATGATGACTTTTTTAGCCAAAGCAGCAAAAGTCACGGAATTACCTACAGAAGTTGTAGGAACAATACTTCCGTCTCTTTCTATATAAGCCGCTTCAATAATGGCTACATCTATGCTCTGAAGATTTTTGGTGTGAAGAAGTTCAGCACTTTCACTCAAATGCTGATCGATGAAGAGAATTTCACCGTTGTTTATTTTGTTTCTTAAGACAGGATCTACCTGGAAAGGCATTCTTTTCTTTAGCACATTGGCTTCTGCCAGTTTTCCGTCAGTACCGTGGCCTAGTGAAGCTCCGGTCATCAAAGTGACTTTAAAGTCTTCTGTTTTTCCTCGTTCTGCCAGTGCAGGCAAAATTGCTTTGCTGTCACCTGCTTTTGTAAAGCCGCTGGACCCAATGGTCATGCCGTCTTTAATAATTTTTACAGCATTTTCTGCCGTGGTTACTTTTTGGTGTAGACTTTCTAATCTGATTCTTTCTAACATGTAATATTGATTTTGTTTTAAACCACCATTACTTAGGATGCGTCATGAAAAATAATGATGGCTAATATGTTAACCATACCTCACAAATTTACGAAAAAAGACGCTTTAAATAAAGGATTTAAAGCGTCTTTTGTATGTATTCAGTAATACTTTTTGATATGAACCTGATAGACTTTTTTACTGTTGAATAAATCTATTAGAATTTTTAACCACAAAAGTCACAAAAGTTTATTTTTGAGTATTTTAGATCACTGATAAAGGTAATAAGAATGTTACATAAAGTATACATCAGAAGAAAATCTTCGATTTTCAAAACTTTAGTGTTCTTTATAAACACTAAAGATTCACTTATAACCTTTAGTGTTTAGATTTTGTGGTTGATAGTAAAATTTAAAGCTGTTATAATTTTTATTGTTTTATTCTAACCATGAAGTTTTATAAGAAGGATCTTCTACTTTTAAAGCTTCTTCGGTAATTTTTAAAGGACGGAACGGATCTACCATTACCGCATATTCCTCTGTGAATTTTTTACCGATACTTCTTTCCATCGCACCTGGGTGAGGTCCGTGTACAATTCCTCCCGGGTGAAGGGTAAAGTCCATCAGATCAATATGATTACGGCTCATAAAGTCACCTTCTGTATAGAACAATACCTCATCAGAATCAATATTGGAATGATTGTAAGGTGCCGGAATAGCCTGTGGATGGTAATCATACATTCTTGCACAGAATGAACACACTACGAAATTGTGTCCCTCAAAATTCTGGTGAACCGGTGGCGGTTGGTGAATTCTTCCGGTAATAGGCTCGAAGTTTTTAATATTGAATTTATAAGGATAAAAATATCCGTCCCAGCCTACTACATCAAACGGGTGTGTTGCGTAGATGAAATCTGTAATCTGGTTTTCTTTTTTTACTTTAATCAGGAATTCTCCTTTCTCGTCAATAGGTTCTTTGAAAGCAGGAGCAATCATATCTCTTTCGCAGAATGGAGAATGTTCCAAAAGCTGTCCGAATTCATTTCTGTATCTTTTCGGAGTATAAATAGGAGAGTGGCTCTCCAATACAAAAAATACAGTATCATCAGACTTCAGCTCTACCTGATAGATCGTTCCTCTCGGAATAATAAGATAATCTCCGGTAACGAATTCAAGATCTCCCACAAAAGTTTTTAAAATTCCGGTTCCCTGATGAACATATAAAAGTTCATCACATTCCGCATTTTTGTAGAAATAATCCATCGATTTTCTTGGCTTAGCCAATCCCATCTTCAGATCATTGTTCATTAAAAGGATTTTTCGGCTGTCCATAAAATCGTCTTCAGGAGTGACATTCATTCCCTTAAACATTCTCGGAGCGATGTTTTTTTCCACGGCAATTTTTGGAGTGACATCTTTCGGCTCACCGATAGATTTGATCTGTGTAGGACGGTGGATATGATATAACAGAGAAGAAATACCATGAAAGCCTTCTGTACCAAAGAGCTGTTCATAGTAAAATTTATCTTCCGGTGACTTAAAGATCGTATGTCTTTTTGGTGGGATATTTCCCGCTAGATGATATCTCATTTTACTTTCTTATGTAGTTTCTCAAATTTAATCATTTTTCATGAATTGTCTCAACCTATTATTTTTCTTCAAGAGTTTTGTATTTAAAAAATAATTGTTAGATTTGTCTAACAATTTTAATTTCATGAAGCGAATATTATTTTCTATCACTTTTTTATCAACCTATTGTTTTGCGCAGGAGACAGACAGCTTAAGTTTGCAGCCCAATAAAAATCTGGATTCTGCAAAAGTTATGAAGAGGGAAATCAAAACAAGTAACATCGAAGATGTAGTGGTTACCGGAACCATAAAACCGATGAGCAGATCAAAAAGTCCTGTGGCAGTAGAAATCTACAGCCAGAAGTTCTTTCAGAAAAATCCGACTCCCAGTATTTTTGAAGCCATTGCTATGGTAAATGGAGTAAAACCTCAGCTGAATTGTTCTGTGTGTAATACAGGAGATATCCATATCAACGGACTGGAAGGACCTTACACGATGATTCTGATTGACGGGATGCCTATTGTAAGCTCACTTTCTACGGTATATGGCTTGAGTGGAATCCCGAATAGTCTGGTGGATAGAATAGAGGTGGTAAAAGGTCCTGCATCATCCATTTACGGTTCAGAAGCGATGGGAGGAGTAATTAATATTATTACTAAAAATGCTTTGACTGCTCCTAAGCTGAGTGTAGATATGATGACGAGTACCTGGAGTGAGAATAATCTGGATATTTCAACTAAGTTCAATGTAGGAAAGAATGCCGCTTCATTATTAAGTTTGAATTATTTCAGTTTTCAGGAAAGAATAGACCAGAATAAAGATAATTTCACAGACGCTACTCTACAGAGCAGGATTTCGGTTTTCAACAAATGGAATTTTAAAAGAAAGGAAAACAGACAGGCAAGTTTTGCGATGAGATATCTGTATGAAGACCGTTTCGGGGGAGAAATGCAATGGAATAAATCTTACCGTGGCAGTGATCAGGTATATGGAGAAAGTATTTATACCAATAGAGCGGAAATTTTCGGTTTGTATGAATGGCCTATGAAAGAGCATATTGTAACTCAGTTTTCCTACAACTATCATGACCAGAACTCATTTTACGGATCAAATCCTTTCAATGCCACACAAAAAGTAGCTTTTGTGCAGACGTATTGGGACAGAAGCTTCGGAAAGCATGATATCACGGCCGGACTTACTTTTAAAAGAACTTTTTATGATGACAATACCCCGGGAACATTAGCCTCAGACGGAATCACCAATGCGCCGATGAAATCTCCGATCTGGGGAGCTTTTGTCCAGGATCAATGGGAAATTAATGATAAAAATACCTTGTTGCTGGGATACCGATATGATTATGATAAAGTGCATCATTCCGTACATTCACCGAGATTAGCATGGAAGTTTTCACCCAATCCGTATCATACCCTGCGTTTCAATTTTGGAACGGGCTTCAGAGTGGTGAATTTATTTACTGAAGATCATGCAGCATTGACGGGTTCCCGCGAAGTGGTGGTAAAATCTGATCTTAAACCGGAAAGATCGGTGAACGGAAACCTGAATTATATATGGAAAATTCCTGTAGGAAACCGAATGGTAAATCTTGATGCTTCTGCATTCTATACTTATTTCAGCAATAAAATCGTGGGTGATTTTGATTCTGATCCTAATAAAATTATTTATGATAATCTTCACGGATACGGAATTTCAAGAGGAGCTTCTTTGAATGTGGATTTTGCATTTCAGTTTCCGCTAAGTGTCAATCTTGGAGTAACTTATCTTGATGTGTACCAGAAATTTGATAATGAAAATCAAAAAACACAACAGCTGCATGCTCCAAAGTGGAGTGGAACATATAATCTGACATATAAGTTCCCAAGTAACCTGACCATAGATTTTACAGGACAGTTTTACGGACCGATGAGGCTTCCTGTTCTGCAGAATGATTATCGCCCTGAATATTCACCATTCTATTCTTTGGCCAATATTCAGGTATCAAAGAGTTTCAAATCAGGATTTGAAGTATACTGCGGAATTAAAAATTTATTCAACTTTACTCCTAAAGATCCTTTGATGAGACCTTTTGATCCATTTGATAAACATGTTGATGATCCTATCAACAATCCTAATCATTATACTTTTGACACGGCATACGGCTATGCTCCAATGCAGCGTATCAGAGGTTTTCTGGGAGTAAAATATACTTTAAAATGAAAAAAATAACTTTATTTTTAATGTTAGTGCCCTGTTTTTATCTGTCTCAGATGAAGACAGGCACTTTTTCTGATCTTGAGATTCAGCAGAAGGAAAATCCAAAGCCGGTTGTCATTCACCTTTATACGGATTGGTGTGCCGTCTGTAAAATTGAATCTTATCGTTTAAATAAAGATAAAGAACTGGTTAATATGATCAATGATCATTTTTATTTTGTCAATTTCGAGGCAGAAAAGACGAAGGAGAAAATTCATTTTCAGAATCAGGAGTTTGAGTATCTGCAGAATGGAAACTCCGGAATTCATGAGTTGGCGCTGGCTTTGTCTAAGAATAAAAATCAGCCTGTTTATCCTTTATGGGTGTTTCTGGATAAGCATCAGAATCTGGTATATTATCAGGAAGGACAGATGACACCTGAAAAAATGAAGCAGAAGCTGTTGGAGATTTCTGCTTTGTAAATTGGGGGATTCTTGTTGGAAAACGCAAAGGCGCAAAGTTTTTTTCTTCTCTTATGTTTTAAGGCGCAAGGATTTTATCTGCGATAAATTGTATATTCCTAATACTTTATAGATCATTCCTTGTTGAAAATCTTTGATTTTCTTGCGCTTAAAAACAGTTATTATTTATTTTCTTTGTGCCTTTGCGTTTGTCCAACTTTAAAGATTTTCTGTTTATTTCTCACAGATTATACAGATTTTTAAGCTTGTTGAACTTTTAAAATTCGTGAGAACTATCCCAATCTTTAAATTTTTAAATAATTAAATCTTTTAATTCTCCCCTTCCGCATCTATCAACACAGCGAGCTGAATACACGGTTCATCAGAACGGTTGCTCCACGCGTGATTGGTGCTTCTTTGAATGACGATGTCTCCCGGTTTCAAAAGCGTTTCACCTTCTTCCATGATGAGGTAGAGTTCACCGGAAAGGATAATGATATAATCCAATGTGGGAGTTTGGTGCATCATCGGATGAGGTTCATTCTTTTTCCATTCAACCCCTAAATCTTTATCAGGAGGAATCACTACATATCGAAAGTAAGTACCGTTTTTGGGAGTTTGTGGAAATCCGGTATTCGGAATTCTGTTTTCAAAGTCCAGGCTTGCCGGTGTTTTCTGAGTATTCCATACATCAGAAATGATCAATCCCGGAAAATGTTCTACTGCGTTTTCTACCTGCTGGTCTTCTATAATAATAGATTTTCCGTTTTTAATTCCTGTTACGATTCGTCTTGGTATTGTGTTCATAGATTAATGTTTCATGATGAGTTTATGACCTTGGGTCTGATTATTTTTTAAAATAGAGTGTGCCTGCAGAACAGTATCCAGAGAAAGATTACCAATTACTTTATGTTGTGGCGGAAGAATCGTTTCGTTCTCAATGAGCTTTTTTATTTCAAGTAAACTGTTTTTATAATATTCATATTTTTTAATCATTCCATAAGTATAATTGGAGATATTCATAATCAAAGTTCCTTTGTTGAACAATGTTTCATGAGCATCTTTAGTGACTAAGGCGGTCACATCCACATAAGTTCCGTTAATTTTTAAAACTTCTGCCGTCACTTCAGACATGTAGTTTCCAACGAGATCAATTCCAAACTCAAAGGGCTGATCGTTATTGGCTTTTAAAATGTTCTCAATAAGATTTTTATCTCTGTAATTAACGATCTGATGGTTTTTTAATCCTAAATTGAGAAGCATCTGCCTGTTTTCTTCACTACCAACAGTTGCGATGACCTGTGGGATATTATGGGCTAATAAAAGTTTGATTAAAAATGAACCAACGCCTCCGGCTGCGCCAGTGATAAGGAGTGTATTCTCCGGGTTTAATTTCAGGCGGTTAAAGATTTGCAGAGAGGTAAGTCCTGCAGAAGGAATGGAAGCCGCCTGCTCAAACGAGATATTTTTTGGTTTAAAAGAAACAATAGCTTCAGGAACGGCAATATATTCTGCATAAGTGCCGTTGCTTCCCATAGAGCCGCTGCCACAATAGACTTCATCACCGATATTGAATTGCGTAACCTCGGGACCTTTGCTGACAATGATTCCGGATAATTCTCTTCCTAATATAGGAGAACTGATCAGTTTCCGTTCAAGCTCGTTTTCCAGCATTTGGTAGTCGATAGGATTAAAACCGCTGGCTTTAATCTGGATTAAAACTTCATGGTCCTTGGGTTGAGGCTGTTCGGTAAAACTATCTTCCAGATTTCCGTTTTTATTCAAAATAACTGCTTTCATAGGTAAGTATTTGTATTTGAGAAATCATGCGATTTCATATTACTGATTTGATACACAAATGTAAAGAGGGAATAGTTTATATTTGCTACTAGTTAACTAATGGTAACTAGTTACCTTGACGAAACTATTATGGCAAAAATTACTAAAAACGGCATCGAAAGAGAAGCAAGCTGTACCGAAGAATTGTTCGCGATGCGGGACAGTCTGGATGTATTGGGAGGAAAATGGAAACTTATGATCTTACGGTATCTTACCAACAGACCGGATCAGATGATTCATTTTAAAAAGCTGGAACGCAGTATTGAAGGAATCTCTGCGAAAATGCTGAGCAAGGAATTAAAAGAACTGGAAACGAACCTTCTGGTCACAAGAACGATTCAGGATACGAAACCTATCACTGTAACGTATGCTGTGACCGAATATGGAAAGTCTGTTTTTCCGGTGACGGAAACATTGGTAAACTGGGGAATACTTCATAGAGAAAAGATCAAGGAATCAATGGGGTAGTTATGAGTTATTGGAAAACGCAAAGACGCAAAGATTTTCCTTTAAACATGCCTTAAGGCGCAAGGATTTTATCTGCGATAAAATTGTATATTCCTAATACTTTATAGGTTATTCCTTGCTGAAAATCTTTGATTTTTCTTGCACCTTAAAGCAGAATATTATTAAATTTCTTTGCGCCTTTGCGATTACTAACACATATTGCTTCATCGGGAAAATATCAAAGAATCTATGAATTCTTCTGAACTATAAATCTCAATAAAAAATCCTCAGACCCGTATAGGATTGAGGATTTTAAATAATACCAAATTGTTTATTAATTTTTATCTAGCCATGACTGTACCAGCTCAGAGTGGTCTTTCACCCATTCTTTGGCGGTGGCTTCTTTATTTTTACTCTGTTCCATTTTCATTAGAAGATCAGACATATTTTCATCATCAAAATGGAGTCTGGAAAAGAATTTGGCGAGTTCAGGATGGTCTTTTCCAAAGCTTTTCCTGGAGTAAGTCTTAATCTGTTCTGCTTCACCGAATATCTTTTTGGGATCATCAAGAAACTTAAGCTTCATTTTACCAAACATCCAGTGGGGCTGCCATCCTGTTACCACAATCCATTGTTTACGTTGTATGGCATTTTGTAATTCGGTGATCATGGCAATGGTAGAGGAGTTGATCTGCTGATAATCCAGTTTATAATCGATAATTGCTTTATCTGCTCCGGTTGTTAGTCCAGCTCCTTTTTCAATTCCAATGATTCTGTGACTGAATTCCTCCTTATGCTGATTGAGTTCTTCAATAGAGTTAACAGGAACATATTCCGGAACGACCAATCCTATACGGCCGTTGTTGTAATTGGTGCCAAGATGAGTTAATCCCGGGAATTTAGCAAGTTTTTTAGCGTGAGTGTAAGGAAGCCAGACCCCCATGAAAAGGTCTGTATCTTCATTATTCATAGAAGCCAGAATCATATCTGTTGAAGCTTTTTGAATAATGACATGATAGCCCTGCTGATCTAAAATAGCTTTAGTAACGTGCGTCATGGCAACATCTTCTGCCCAGCCATCTACCATTCCTATGGTAATGTATTTGGAGTTTTTTATATTTTCACACGAATATAATGCAGCAAATACCAACATTAAAACGGGAAAAAACAGATATTTTAATTGTTTCATCTTATTGTTTTTTCTTTACAAATCCCTGGGTAATACGGTCGAGGATAATGGCTAAAATCACAACGGATAATCCACTTTCAAATCCTAATCCGATATCCAGATTATTAATTCCTTCCAATACTTTTTCTCCTAAGCCTCCTGCGGCAATCATTCCTGCGATAACCACCATGGATAAGGATAAAAGTATGGTTTGATTGATCCCGGTTAAAATTGTTTTCATGGCTAAAGGAAGCTCTACTTTAAACAGTATCTGTCGGTTGGTGGCTCCAAAAGCTCTGGCGGCTTCCACAATGTCTTTCGGAACAGCTTCAATTCCCAGTGTTGTTAATCTTACGGCAGGCGGCATCGCAAAAATAATGGTTGCAAAAGCTCCTGGAACCTTACCAATGCTGAAAAACAGTACAGCAGGAATCAGATACACAAATGCCGGCATTGTCTGCATTAAATCCAGTAATGGACGGATAACCTTTGCTGCTATTGCATTTTTAGCTGCCAAAATTCCCAGAGGGATAGAAAGGATAAGAGCTGTAATGGTGGAAACAAATATAAGTGCTAGTGTTTCCATGGTTTCTTTCCATAATCCCATTAAAAATATTAAACTTAGTCCGGCTGCGGTTACTACAGCAATACCTTTTCCTGCTTTCCATAGTGCCAGCAGTGTAAAGAAGAGAATGATTACATAAAAGGGTGTGTTTGTTAAAACCCATTCAATCCCCATAATAGAGGCATTTCCAACGTGTTTTATGACATCAAATACAGGTTTTCCATTTTCTGTGAGCCAATTGATAGCAGTTTCTACATATTGACCTATATCTATAGTTTTATTCATCTTATTGATTGTTTGCGATTTCTTTTAATTCAATGATTTCTTCTTCGTTAAACTTGGTCGCTTCTATGACAAGAGATAACTGAGTGACAAGACCTAAAAATTTATTGTCTTCATCAATTACTGCGATGGCTGATTTACTTCCGGAAATTAACGGCAGCATTTCTTCTACAGTGACTTCAGGATAGACTGAAGGAACATTGCTGTTGATAATTGATTCCACTGTAGGTTCTTTTCTTTTGGCAATTCGGACAACATCGTTAAGGGTTACAAAGCCCAGAAATTTATTTTGAAAATCTACTACAGGTAAGTTTTCTAATCCGGTGGCTCTCATTTTTCTTAATGCCCCTTCCGGACCGTCTTTTCTGAAACGTACTACGGTAGCTTTATCAAACATCAGAGATCTGGCAGTGATAATTGTTTTACGGTCTACTTTCTCTACGAAAGCTTTTACATAGTCGCTGGCAGGATTGGTTAAAATATCTTCTGCAGTTCCTATCTGTTCTATGACTCCATCTTTCATAATGACGATACGGTCTCCGATTTTAATAGCCTCGTCCAGATCGTGGGTAATGAAAACAATGGTTTTTTGCAATGTATTCTGCAGTTCAAGCATCTGATCCTGCATTTCAGATTTTATCAGAGGATCCAGTGCAGAAAAAGCCTCATCCATAAGCAGAACTTCAGGATCGTTTGCCAATGCTCTTGCTAAACCTACTCTCTGCTGCATTCCTCCTGAAAGTTGGGAAGGATACTGGTTTTCAAAACCATTCAATCCTACAATATCCAGGGCTTTCTGTGCTTTTTCATCACGGGAAGCTTTGTCTTCTCCTCTGATTTCCAGGCCGAAACCTGCATTGTCTAAAATAGTATGATGGGGAAGTAATCCGAATTTCTGAAATACCATACTCATTTCCGTTCTTCTTACTTCCAGAAGTTCTTTATTGTTTTTGCCGGTAATATCATCATCATTGATGTATACTTTTCCTGAGGTAGGCTCATTCAGCCTGTTAAGACAGCGCAGCAGCGTAGATTTTCCGCTTCCTGACAATCCCATGATGACAAAAAATTCTCCCTCATAGATTTCAAAACTTGCTTTGTTGATTCCTATGGTGCAGCCTGTTTTTTCAAGAATTTCTTTTTTGGAAAAGCCTTTGTCTAAAAGTTCCTGTGCTTTTTCTTTGTTTTTGCCAAAAATAATAGTCAGATCTTCAACTTTAAGTTTTACTTTTCTACTGTTTTCATTTTTTTCCATATTCAGAATTTTTGAATTAATAAATGATATAAAAAATTGTACACCAATTCATTATATAAGTTTAATCTTTGTTGTTCTGCTGATGACGATAGTGCAAAATAATTTGCAGAGCTTATAGTGATAAAAGCTTTTAACAAAAAAATAAGAGCATACAGACCATTGGGCCTTATGTTTATTTTTAAATATTTCAATTAGATTATACTCTAGAAAAAGAGTGTAGCATGTAAAAAGAGGTTAATCTCTTACATAGATTCTACAATTAAATTACGGATGAGGTAATTACAGATATGTGTACTGAACAACTTGAATTTCTACATCTCATCAAAATGCAGATCAGCATAAAAAACCTGTATATCAATTTTTTATGACGATGCAAATTTACGAATTTTATATTAAATGGATTTTTTTGGACGTAAGAAGCTGGTTTTAAGTCTGGTTATGGAAGGTGATATGTAGAGTGATTTTTCTCTTACCATTAAAGATAAGAGCGTATTGATATGGTAAAGATCTCGAAGGTGATCTTTCCAAATATGAGCTATGAAAATTACTTTAGTAAAACAGCAGTAATTGCCAATATTGCGGGTAGTGCCTGTACAAAGAATATTTTTTTTGTGGCAGAAATCGCTCCGTAAATTCCAGCTACCGCTACACATCCTAAAAAGAATAGTGCCACATTGGTCTGCCATTGCGGATCTTTGATCAAAAACGACCAAATCAGTCCGGCAGCCAGAAAACCATTGTAGAGCCCCTGATTGGCGGCTAGTCCCTTGGTAGGTTTAAACATTTCTGCAGGCAAAGCTGCTTTAAAGACTTCTTTTCCTTTTGTTTCCCAGGCAAACATTTCCATCCACAGAATGTAGATATGTTCTATTGCGACTAAGGCGATCAAAATTTTTGCAACGATGTCCATGATTTATTGTTTTTTGGAATTGTAAAACTAAAAAAATAAAGTTAAGTTTGATTACTAAATATTACAATGGAAACTTTCAAGGCACATTTAGATAAATTCATTACGATCACCGACGAGGAGTTTACTTCTATCATTTCTTTTTTTCAGGTTTTAAAAGTGAAAAAGAAAGAAAATCTGATGCTGGAAGGTGATATCTGTAAATTTAAATATTTCGTTGTGGAAGGATGCCTGAGAAAGTTTTTTGTGAACGAAAAAGGGGTAGAACAAACCACAGAATTTGCTATAGAAAACTGGTGGATGTCTGATACTTTTGCTTTTGAAAAACAGATGAAGTCAGACTTTAATATTCAGTCTGTAGAGAATTCTAAAATTTTAGTTATTGATTTTCAGTCTCAGGAACTTTTACTGGAAAAGCATCCCGTTATGGAACGTTATTTCAGAATGGTCTACCAAACGGCTTATGCTGCCGCTGAAAAAAGAATCCGTTATATTTATGAGATGACGAAAGAAGAATATTATGTACATTTCAGCACGTTGTATCCTTGGTTTATACAGAGAATTCCGCAATATTTAATTGCTTCCTTTTTAGGATTTACCCCAGAATATTTAAGTGAAATCAGGGCAAAGTTACGATCTTAAACCAGTTTAAGATTTTTACGGATCAAAAGCCGGAAATTTGTCATGTTATTAAAAGCCAATACAATGACAGATACCAAAAATCGATTTCCGCAGTTATTTTTAAGACTTGCTCTTGCTGTAACCATGCTTTCTGCAGTGGCAGACCGATTTGGATGGTGGAGTAAAGAAAATTCATCATGGGGAAATATGGAGAGTTTTAAAGAATATACAAGACAGCTGACATTTTTTCTTCCGGAAACAATGAGTACGTTCTCGGCGTATGCCGCTACTTTCTTTGAGATCCTTTTTCCATTTATGCTGATTGCAGGGTTCAAAACCAGAATTGCAGCGTATGGAAGCTGTATTCTGCTGTTGGTTTTTGCCATATCCATGACCATTGCTTCAGGACCTAAAGCTCCACTCAACTATTCTGTATGGGTAGGAAGTGCCGCAGCTCTTTTATTGGCGGTTCAGCAGCAATATTCTTTAAGTATAGATCAATTAACCAAAAAAAAATAATATAATGAGCGCAAGATTAAATATTGCAACAGTAGATTCAGCAGCTTACAAAGCGATGATGGGATTAGAAGGATATTTACAGACAACTTCTTTAACTCACATTCAAAAAGAATTAATTAAAATCAGGGCTTCACAGATTAATAAATGTGCTTTTTGCCTTGATATGCACACAAAAGATGCCATTAAATATGGTGAAACACCTCAGAGAATCTTCATTCTAAACGGATGGACGGAGGCAAAAGAATTTTTCACAGAAGAAGAGCAGGTGCTTTTGAAGATGACAGAGGAAATTACACTGATTAGCCAAAATGGATTAACAGAAGAAACGTTCCAAAAGGCGAAATCATTCTTTGATGACAGCCAGATTTCTCAGATTATTATGGCGATTGTAACCATCAATGCATGGAACAGAATTGCAATAAGCACGCATCTTCCGGTTGCAAAATAATGAAATAATGAAGCAGGAAGATGGATGCTCATGAAGCCTGCATAATTTACGGATGTTTACTTTTTATAAAAACGGCCTTTCAATTTTGAAAGGCCGTTTTCTGTAAGATTCAAAGCAACAATGTAATAGGGCTGTGGTATTAATTCTAAAAATAAATTCTAAGGTTAGCTTTATTTTTTTAACCGGAATTATTTTGTTACTCTGTTTTTTAAAGAAATTAATAAATAGCCACAGGATTCACATTCACCTGAGTAGAGCCTACGTATAAAGGCTGTCCCAATACGAATAAAAATTCCCAGACTTTTTGCTTCACTAAAGGTCGGCTGTCGATCAGTTCCAGATTATAAATTCCCTTTTTAGCCAGCATAAACTGGTTGATGGGAAATTCTTCTTTACTTTTCGGATTAGGATAGACTTCAGAAGCCCAGGTGTCACCACCAAAAGCTACGATTCCCTGATCGGCAAGCCATTTTGCAGCATCCATTCCGATTCCCGGTTCAGTTTCTAAGAATTGTTGATTGTTTTTACCGATCAATTCAAGCCATCCGGTATTGAAAAGAATGATATCACCTTTTCTCAGGGTAAGGCCCTGTTTCTTTAAAACAGATTTGATATCTTCTACCGTAAATTCTGTTCCTCCGGGTACTATTGATTTTCCATAATGAGCGGTCATATCAAGGACTACACCACGGGTTACGAAAGGAGGGACTTTTTCAACTCCCAGTTTTTTTACGCCTTCCACAGTCACAAAGTCTGTTGCTTTATTTCCGTTGTAGTAAATATTGTCAATACCGATGTGTCCGATACCGTTCAGCTGGGTTCCCACTCCGGTCCATCCGTTTACGAGTTCATCATTGAATGTAAATTTATTGGGACCTATGCTTTTTCCACCCTGTTCTCCGGGCTGGATATTATATAAATTGAAGCTTCTGTGTCTGAAAGCCGGAAGTTTTTTGTCAATAGGAACTGCAAGAGCTAAGGTTTTACCCTGTTTTACCAGTCCCAGAGCCTGTTTTACAACTTCAGGAGTCAATAAATTAGCAGCTCCTATTTCGTCCTGCGCTCCGTAAGAAGAAGGAAACCATGATTTATCTTCCGGATTGACAAGTGTCTGAGCATTGAATGTAATGCTGTTAAGAGTCAATAGGGTTACTAACCCGAATATTTTAATCAGATTATTTTTCATTTTTATGAGGTATGAGAGTTAAAGGGAAGAAGTTGGAAGCTGGAAGAGGGAAGTTTTATTAGTGTATTGATAATCAGTAGGCTTTTATTGCATTTTTCTGCATGTGACAAAGAGATTCCTCCTTCGTCGGAATGACAATTGAAGTTAAATTGTAAACCAATCTATTGGTTATCCGGCATCAATAACTTCTATCTTCCAGCTTTTGTATTAAATTTCGCTCAAAGCTGAATTGATGATGTTCAATTCTTCCTGAGAAAGGTCAATAGACATAGCTTTTGCATTTTCGATAGCTTGTTGTGCGTTTCTTGCTCCTGCCAGTACTACTGTAATTGCCGGCTGCAGTGTAGTCCATCTTAATACCAGTTGAGAAAGGCTGGCACCTTTTTCCTGCGCAATAGGTTCAATTTTTTCTAAGAAAGTTTTCACTTTATTCAAATCAAACTGCGAGAAATATCCGTTTCTGTGGTCGTTATCTTTTAATTGGGTTTCTTTAAAATATTTACCGGTTAAAAGACCTCTTTCCATTGGGCTGTATACGATAATTCCTGAATTGTTTTCCAAAGAATAGGGAACAAGGTCGTTTTCAATGGCACGGTTCAGCATACTGTAAGAAACCTGGTTGCTGGCAAGCTTTAAAGTTCTGTTAGCTTCTTTCATTTGAGCTACACTATAGTTGCTTACCCCTGCAGTACGGATTTTTCCCTGCTGGATTAATAATTCCATAGCTTCCATTGTCTCACCGATAGGAGTGGTGCTGTCCGGCCAGTGAAGCTGTAAAAGGTCAATATAATCTGTCCCTAATCTTTGTAAGCTTTCCTCAACTTCTTTGATGATGTTTTCTTTGGAAGCTAATTTATATACGGGAATTACTTTTCCTTCGTCTTCAGCATCAAAGAAAAATTCTCCTTTTCCGTTATTGCTTCCGTCCCAGACCAATCCGAATTTTGTTAAAAGCTGAATTTTTGAACGGTCTTTTCCTTTGATTGCTTCACCAATCATTTCTTCACTCAATCCGAAACCGTAGAAAGGTGCTGTGTCGATAGAAGTTACTCCATGATCCAATGATGCGTGTATAGAGTTGATAGAGTCCTGCTTTTCATTTCCTCCCCACATATTTCCTCCGATAGCAAAAGCTCCGTGTGTGATTGCTGATAATTCTAGATCTGTATTTCCTAATTTTCTATATTCCATTTTGTTTTAAAATTGTTATATGTAAACCACCCCGTCAAAAATTCTTTGAATTTTCGCCACCCCTCCAGTGGAGGGGAATTCTCGATGTTTCAATTGTAGTATTCGTGAAAATCGGAGATTTTCAAAAACTTAAGTGTTCTTATCAACAGCCTGTATTATAACTTTATTTACTTAAGTATTTAAAACTTTTGTGACTTTTGTGGTAAAATTATTTGTTATTTATTTAATTCTTTTAAAATAGCTTCTCCAACTCTCTTTGCAGATTGAGGATTCTGTCCTGTGATCACTCTTTGATCTGCAACTACATGGTTCTGCCAAAGCCCTGATTTTTCAAATTGTGCTCCTCTTTCTTTCAGCTTGTTTTCTAATAGGAAAGGAACTACATCTGTTAATTTTACTTCAGCTTCCTCTTCGTTAGTGAAAGCATTGATTTTTTTTCCGTCTACAAGATATTTCCCGTTATTCAGTTTGATATTTACCAATCCTGCCGGACCATGACATACTCCTGCCACAATACCTCCGTTTTCGTAGATTTTTGAAGCGATATCTGCCAGGTCTTTATTGTCTGCAAAATCCCACATGGCTCCATGTCCTCCTGCATAAAAGATGGTTGAATACTCTTTCGGGTTTACCTGAGAGGGTGTCATAGAATGGTCAATTTTGTTCTTGTACTCCTTGTTTTCCCAGAATTCTTTGTTTACAGGATCTTTCAAATCGAATCCGTCTACCGGAGGAGTTCCGCCTTTCGGACTTACAAAGTCAATTTCATATCCTGCATTGTGAAGAACTTCCCATGGATGAGAAACTTCACCCAGATAATATCCTGTATCTTCACCAGTACTGCCTTTTTTATCGTGGCTGGTTACGACGAATAAGATTTTCTTTTTCATATTTTTTGATTTTTTAGTTTGTGCCTGAGCGAATCCTATCGTGAAGATCGCCAGCATTAAAAACGCTAATTTTTTCATTATTAAATGATATTGGTAATATAAATCTGTGGTTTTTCCTGAAGCTTTTCATCTACCAATGCCCCGAAAGCCTGAATATAAGGCTGTTGATTGTGCTGATCCAGTCCCTCTTTACTTTTCCAGATTTCATAGAAAACAAATTCGTTTTTGTCTTCAATTCCCTGATGGAGGCTGTAAAGCTCACATGGTTCTTCTTTTCTTGTCTCTTTTACCATATTCTGAAGAACTTCCAATACCTCTGGCTGATGTTCTTCTTTGGCTTTTATAATTGCTGTAAGATGAATTTTCATATTAAATAAAATTTTCAATTGAGTTATAGATAGGTTTCCATTCCAGTTCTGTTCTGGCTTTGTCTGCATTACATCTGCTGTTGGATGCAAAGCCGAAGTAGCCGCCTGCAGGACCGAAATTGTCAACAGCGTCCTGTATACTTAAAGATTGGGCTGGTTCCAGATTGTATTTTTTACTGATAACTCCGGCAATGTTTTTTAAAGATGAAGCACCATTTTCTGCATAATAGATAGAGCCTTCTTTCGCTTTCTCCAAGGCCAGCACATACAGATCTGCCAAATCTTCAATATGTAAGTTGGACCAGATATTTTCACCTTCTCCAAAATAAACACCGTGCCCTTTTTTCTGAGAAAAATTAACCAAAGCCGGAATCTGGATACTGTCTTTTTTTATTCCAAGACCTTCTCCATAAACCATAGTAGGAACAATAACGATACTTCTTATCCCTTTTTGAACGGACTGAAGAACATAATTGTTAATGAGAACCCTTGATGCCATTTCCAGTCTTGGAGTCAGAGGGAAATCTTCAGTATACACAAAATCACTTCTTTTACCATTTTCTTTACCTCCGAAAATAGCAGATCCGGAAGTAAATATGAATGTTTTATGGCTTCCTTCCATTGCTTTGATAAAATTATCCACAGCATAAGCATCATCCGCAGAATCAGCATTATGGATTACTGCATCAACGCCGGAAACGGCTGTTTTTATTAAATCTTCATTGTGGATATTCCCAATAATGGTTTTAATGCCCAACGATTCCAGTTCCTGTACATGAGCTTCGTTACGAACTAATCCGGTTACTTCATAATTTCTGTCAAGCAGTTTTTTAGCGATAGTACCTCCTATATAGCCGGTAATACCTGTTATCAATATTTTTTTCATGATACTAATTCTGGTTTTAATTCTTTTTCAAATACATTTCTTACATGTTCTCTGTAAAGCTTCATATCACGCTCTATATTAGCATTTTTCTCCACATCATGGAAGTGGAAACTTTCCATTTTCTCCAGCGAAACAAAGGCATTCATTCTATGGAAACCAAATAATGGTCCATCATCTACACTTGTTTCACTGAAAAATTCTCCGGGAAGTGTAAAAGCTGTTGCAGGAGCGTTCCAGCTGGTAGTCAGCATATATTTTCTGCCACCAAGCATTCCTCCTGTACCATAATTGATTTCAGGATTCTCAGCCTTTCTTCCATCACTCATATAAATTCCTTTTGCATGACCTGCTGTGAAAACTTCATCAATATATCTTTTTAATCCGTTCGGAAGCTGAAACCACCAGATTGGAGTATGGTAAATAATGTAATCTGCCCAGACAAACTTTTGCACTTCTTCATGGTTATCATAATTTTCACTTACATTGGTGATCTTCACTTCTACATTATCAAATTCTTTAAGGGCTGCTAATGTATTTTCTGCAATAGTCTGATTATATTTTCCTCCGGAATGTCCGAAATTCTGTCCTCCGTTGATGATTAGTACTTTTTTCATTTTTTTATGATTGTTTAAATTTTACTCTGCAAAGTTAGGATGGATGTTTGTATAATAAAAATAATATAAATTATAGGAAAGTATTATTAAAATTATAGTTGGATTGGTTCAGGATTTTTGGTTTAAGTTGAAGGTCGAGAGTGAATGGTGAATAGTCAATAGTGAATAGTCAATCCGCTTCACTTGTGAATTTTTATGAGTATGCCAATTCACCATTGACTTTGCGCAGCAAAAATTGACCATTGACGGCACTAATGGTAAAATGTCATATCATATCTGAACTGAAATTCCTTTCTGTCATGTAAATTTGTTTAACAAATTGAAGGACAATGATACAGATAGCGGTTTTTAGTGATGTGCATGGAAATCTTCCTGCCCTGGAAGTAGTGTTGAAAGATATTGAGCAGAGAGGAATCAGGCAGAAGTTATGCTTAGGAGATCTGGTGGATTTTGCACCCTGGGGAAATGAAGTGATAGAAAAAATAAGAAACCTGAACATTCCCTGCCTGATGGGAAATCATGATGAAAGAATTGCTTTTGATATTCCTGTTGTTCCTTTGTCCAAGCATTCGGAAGAAGAGACGAATGCCAGATTCATAGCAATCGATCATTCTAAAAAACATATTACAGAAGAGAATAAAACGTTTTTATCAGAGCTGCCTTTTCATTTAAAATTAAATTATAAAGTAGGGGAAAAGCATTGGAATATTCAATTGGTTCATTCCAGTCTTGAAAGTAATGATACTTATCTTTATGAATCAGAAAATGATGAGGTTTTTGAGAATATGCTAAAAGATTCCCGAGCTGATATTGTGGTGATGGGACATACCCATTTATCATTTAAAAAACAGTTTGAAAATAATACCTGGGCTGTTAATTGTGGCTCTGTAGGACGTTCTAAAGAAGAAAACAGACTGGCTTCCTATTTGGTGCTGACTTTAGACGAAGAAAAAATCACCCCTGAAATTGTACAATTACCATATCCGATTGATGAAACAGTCCGTCAGATATGGGAAAGCGGGATTCCTGATTATTATGCCTCATTTCTGAAGAATGAAAATGTATTAATATTATAATTATTTTGTAAATTTGCATCAGAATATTAATAAATAAATCATGGTCAATTTAGAATGGTATCGTACTTTTAAGGCGATATATAAAACCGGGACATTGACGGGTGCTGCTGATGCTTTATTCATATCACAGCCGGGAGTGAGTCTGCATTTAAGCTCATTGGAAGCTTATGTAGGATACAAACTATTCGACAGGACCGGTAGAAAAATGATTCCTACAGAACGCGGGAAAGTATTGTTTAATGCCGTTGCTGAACCTATTACCAAACTGGAAGATGTAGAAAAAAACTTCCAGAAATCTACAGAAAAACATACCCCTACCATTAGTGTGGGAATGTGTTTTGAAACGTTTCAGACTACTTTGGAACAGTATGTTTCTTCATTGCCTTTTAATCTGATTATCAGTTTTGGAGAATATCCGGAAATGCTGGATCAGCTGGACAAAGGAATTCTTGATCTTATCATTACGCCGAAAAAAGGATCTTCACCCAATATCGAGCATGAAGCATTTTCTTCCGAGCAGATCGTTCTTGTAGGAGGGAAAGATGTGGATAAAGCTGCTTTCAATAAAATGTTAAAAACAAAAGATGCAGAGCAGATTGAAGGATGGCTGAAGAATGAAAAATGGTACGGAACCACCGGAGATATGGAACACCTTTTCCAGTTCTGGATATTGAATTTTGGTCATAAACCCAATTTCCGTCCCAATTATATTGTTCCCAATATGAATTCCATCATCCGTTGTCTGAAAGGAGGAACAGGATTAGCTGTAGTTCCCGATTTTCTATGCAGAAGCGATATCGAAAGCGGTGAAGTTCAGTTAATCTGGGAAGGAAAGAAGAAATTTGAAAATACATTGTACTTCGGATGCCGTAAGAAAACCAATTATCAAACTGAAATTGAACATATTAAAGGTTTATTCCGTAAGGTGATGAACTAGTAAAATCATATCTTTCATCTGTAAACCGTTTTCATAAATAGGATCTGGATAATTTTTAATAAAGAAATCTTTCAGAACTCCATTTTTGATGAATCCGTTTTTCTCATAAAATCTGATCTGTTGGAAACCGGTATCCGATGTTCCGACAGTCAGTGTTTTATAATGATTTTCTTTTGCAATTTCTTTTGCTTTATCCATCAGGATTCCTCCGATGCCTTTACTTCGGCAACTTTCAGTCACTGCGACGTTTTTAATTTCCAGTTCACTATTGCTCTTCTTGTACAGTGCCATCACAGCAATATTTTCAGTACCATTATTCAGAAGATAGATGTCAGAATTGAAAATATATTGATTGATCGCCTCCTTGGTTTCATCTGCCAGCAGCAAGAGATGATAAGGAATTTCCGAATCAGAATTTAATAGATTAAAAGTAAAATCTTCCATTTACAGACTCATATGAATAAGTGGATAGTCTTTTCCTGAACCGTCTTTCTCAGATCTTCCGATTTTTTTGAAACCCATTTTTTCATAAAACCCGATGGCTTGAGGATTTTGTTCATTCACATCCACTTTGGTCAATCCGGTTTTCTCTTTCATGAATTGATAAAGCGTTTTTCCGTAGCCTTTTCCACGCGTGTCATTATGAATAAAAAGCATTTCGAGGTTGCCTTCTGCTACAGAGGCAAATCCTTTAGCTTCATTATCTTCAGTGATTAAATAAACTTCCAGGTTAGGAAGATACTCTCTTGGAATGGCTTCTTTAAAATAATTGAAATCTTTTTCAGCAAGAAAATCGTGAGTTGCTTTTACAGCCGATTCCCAGATTTCCATAATTCTCGGATAATCTTCTGCAGCAGCCAGTCTGATATTTTGTGACATGATTTTTTAAATTTAAACAAAAATAAAGAAAATAGTGTTGGAATGCTAGCTGGACCGTAAATTAGAAACCAGAAATCAGTAAAAAAAATCAGTAACTGAAAGCTGGAATTACCTCATTACATAGCCATTTTTTAATAGAAACAGTAAAATTGGTAGGCGGGATTTTCAAAATTTTGTTGCAAATTTGTTTATCACTTTATATTAATAATTAAATAAAGACTTATGCAAAAGAAAACCTATACAGGACAGCCTGTGGTAACCTTAAATAACGGAGTGGATATTCCTGCTTTAGGCTTTGGAGTATGGCAGATGGAAGACCTGAAAGAATGTGAGAATGCAGTAATAAAAGCTATTCAGAGCGGATATAGAATGATTGATACGGCTGCTATTTATCAGAATGAAACGGCTGTAGGTGCCGGGGTAAAAAATAGCGGAGTAGACAGAGAAGCATTATTTATCACATCAAAAGTATGGGTTCAGGATCATGGGTATGAAAAAGCTAAAAGTGCTTTTCAGAGAACATTAGACAGACTGCAGATGGATTATCTTGATATGTACCTTATCCACTGGCCTTATGGAGACTTTTTAGGAACCTGGAAAGCTTTGGAAGAATTATACAAGGAAGGAAAGATCAAAGCTATAGGAGTATGTAATTTTACGATTGAGAAACTGGAAGAATTAAAAGCCAATTCAACCGTGTTGCCGGTAATCAACCAAATTGAACTGCACCCGGTATTCCAGCAAAAAGAATTGCAGGTATATGACAGAGAAAATAATATCATAACACAGCCATGGAGTCCGCTTGGAAATGGGAATGCCCAGCTTTTAAGTAATCCTGATCTGAAAGCAATTGCTGAAAAATATGGTAAAACCGTAGCTCAGGTAATTCTGAGATGGCATCTTCAGGAAGGATTTGTAGTGATTCCAAAATCTGTGACACCATCAAGAATTGAAGAAAACTTTAATGTATTTGATTTTGAACTTACAGAAGATGAAATGAATGTTGTTCGTTCTCTGGATACAGGGAAAAGATTATTCTTTGATCCTAAAGATCCTGAATGGGAGCAAAAAATGCTGAATTCCGTAGCGGATATTTAATCTTCAGATTGACAAATGAATAATTCCCGCAGGTTTCATGAACACAGATCAGGAATCTGAGTTATTGTGAAACCTGCGGGATTTTAAATGAATAATAACCCATGACTGCACAAGAATTCATACAAACACTCTCGTTATTCAGGAATGAAAAAGAACTCGATAAAGTAGAGAAGTTTTTCAAAGGAAATGATGGGATTACAAAGAGTTTCGGAGTGAAATTCGGAGATGTCTTTACTATGGCTAAAGAGTTTTCTGCTATGCCTTTGGATGAGGTCAATAAACTCCTTGACAGCGATTTTTATGAAGTAAGAATGGGGGCAGTGAGTATCATGGATTTCCAGGCCAGAAATAAAAAAACGACTGAAGATCAGAAAAAAGACCTTTTTGATCTGTACCTGAATCGCCATGACCGTTTGAATAACTGGGATTTTGTAGACAGGGCGGCCAGAAATATTATTGGAGAATATCTTCTTGACAAGCCTAGAGATATTTTGTATAAGCTTGCTTATTCCGACAGTCCGTGGGAAAGGAGAACAGCCATTGTAAGCACTCATGCGTTTATCAGGAAAAATGATGTAAAAGATACTTTTGCCCTTGCAGAAATCCTTATTCATGATCCTAATGAACTGGTGAATAAAGCAGTAGGAAGCTGGATCAGAGAGGCTGGAAAAAAAGACCAGGAGAAACTACATGATTTTCTCACTACTTATGCTAAAACAATGTCTGCTGTTACATTTTCTTACGCTACAGAAAAGCTTGATCCAGTATCAAAATTACACTATAAAGGACTGAGGAAAGCAAAATAAATCTTGCCTTGCACAATGTGCAATAGACGTTTTTCAATAACCCTAACCCTTAAACTTTAAACGTTGAACTTTAAATTCACTGAGGAATATCATGGTATTGAATGACTTTCATTGTCACTTTCTTCGTAAATTTTAATAAAAATAATTCTTATGTTTTGGCCGGATACAATCAGTAGAAAACTAGGGATACAATACCCTGTAATTCAGGCTCCGATGTTTGGAGTAAGTACGGTACAGATGGTGGCAGCTGCTGCAAAAGCAGGTTGTCTGGGATCACTGGCGCTGGCAGATCTTTCTGCGGATCAGTCTGTTGAATTGATCAGGGAAACGAAAAAACTGACTGATAAACTTTTTGCAGCCAATATATTTGTACATCACATTCCTGAAGTGACCGACGCTTTAAAAGAAAAGTTTATCAAAACGAAGCAGTTCCTTGAGCAGCTGGCGAAAGAAAATAATATTGAAGTAGAACTTCCGGAACTTGAGACGATCAGTATACATCCTTATCATGAGCAGGTGGATGTCATCATCGAAGAAAATTGTAAGATCTTGAGTTTTACATTCGGAAATCTGGATGATCAGAGTATTCAGAAATTAAAAGAAAACGAAATTACCCTTATCGGAACCTGTACTTCTGTGAATGAAGCTTTGCAGCTTGAAAAATCAGGTATTGATATCATCTGTGTTCAGGGAATAGAGGCGGGAGGCCACAGGGGAAGTTTTGAGGCGGAGCACATTCCGCAGATCGGAGGTTTATCTTTGCTGTCACAGGTGTATGATCATGTAAATGTTCCTTTGATCTATGCAGGAGGAATTTATGGAGCCAAGACATTGCAAGCCGTTAAAAATTTAGGAGCTCAGGGATTCCAGGTTGGAAATCTTCTGCTGGTTTCTCAGGAAAGTGCTTTGCAGCCTTTTGAAAAAGAAAGACTGAAAAAAGTACGGGAAGAAGAGATTGTTTTAACAAAA
Source organism: Chryseobacterium sp. D764 (assembly GCF_019317325.1). Lineage (NCBI taxonomy): Bacteria > Pseudomonadati > Bacteroidota > Flavobacteriia > Flavobacteriales > Weeksellaceae > Chryseobacterium > Chryseobacterium sp. D764. The sequence continues at coordinate 4,333,642 of NZ_CP079219.1, forward strand.
AGCTTTTCCGGAAGATATGCCAGAGGAGTGAAAAATCAGTTTATAGAAACGGTTGAAAATTCAGAATATATTTTACCATATCCTTATCAGAACAAGCTGACCAATGCACTGCGTAAAGCTGCAAAATCTTTGCAAAATCCGGAATTTGTTGGAATCTGGGTTGGACAGTCTATTCATCAGTATAGTGAACTTTCCACAGAAGAAATTTTGAGAAATCTGATCACAGAATGTGAAAGATAGATCAATATGTTTTCAATTTGCTGTTAATTTTCTATTTTCGTGAAATATAAAAACTAAAATCAGCGAAAATAAAAATGAAATTTTCAGAAGGAATTCAAAAATCACTCCCGTTCGGATACTTATTTCTTGTTGTAATGGGAATACTTAAAGAGAGTGTCTTCTACTATCAGATAGGCATTAATATTCTGAAATATTCAACAATAATGGATATTTTAATAAGTCCGATTGCTACCTTAACTGCTCATCCAGTAATACTGATTGCCCTGCTTGTTATCGTTGTATCTTCATTTGCCTTTCCGTCCTATTTATCAAAGCAAAGTAATAAGAATAAAAAATGGGCACTGAAAATGGCTTCTCTTAAAGAACATGAAAATATGAGTAAAGAGGCTATTGAGAATCATTTTACCAATATGTTTGTAAGATTTCTGGCCATGATGCTGTTGTCTTTCTTTGTAGGAATAGGTATGGGAGAAGGGATGACATTAACGAAAAGAATAAAGGAGAACAGACTTAAATATGATTATAAATTAAACTATAGTGATGATAGTTCTGATCTGGTTCATCTGATAGGATCAAACAGTATGTATTATATCTATCTGGCAAAAGGAAACAAAACGGTAAAAATTTCACCGGTAGGATCTATCAAAAGTATTGAGCTGGTCAACAACAAAAGATTGAATAACTAGAAATAATGCTTAATAAAAAAGCTTCAGATCATATGCTGAAGCTTTTTTATTTATTTTGTTAAATCAAGACCGCCAAAATTTCCGGAACTCATCATTAAATAAACACCATCCGTTTTATCCAATGTATTCCAATAGGCATGAAGATCTTCAGCATTCGTGAAAACCTTTAAATTTTCATTCTTGAATTTTTCTTTGATAAATTCTGGAGATATAGGCTCCATTCTCTTGATCTTCAAAGCATCTTCAGAGTAGAAAACGATGGCTTCATTCAAGCCGTCCATTGCATGATCATACTGCTCAAGGAAGGCCGGATTTAAGCTGGAATAGGTGTGAAGCTCCAGAAATCCATATTTCTTATCATTTTTGAATTGCTCCGTAAATGCTTTTACAGCTGCCTTCACCTTGCTTGGTGCATGAGCGAAATCTTTATAAAGTATTCCTTTATCTTCTCTTTCTACTTTTTCAAGACGTTTGGATGCTCCTTTGAAGCTCATAATAGCCTCATAGAAGTCTTCATCCATAATACCAAGCTGTCGGCAGATATGTCTTGCTCCTTCCATATTCAACAGGTTGTGGGCTCCAAAAACAGAAAGCGGAACATCTCCCATTTCAGTTTTTAAATACACTTTACCATTATTGATTTCGTATTCAGGAGTGTTGTAAGGGATTTTTCTGAAATAGTTTTCTGCATTTTCCACTACTTTCACTACTTCCGGATCCTCTTCATTGTATACCAGAACTCCACCTGGTGTAATGCTTGCTACAAACTTTCTGAACTGATCAATATAATCATCAAATGTTTTGAAAACATTGATATGATCCCATGCAATGCCACTCATCAAAGCGATATTCGGCTGATACAGTAAAAATTTAGAACGAAGGTCGATAGGAGAAGAAAGGTATTCATCACCTTCCAGAACCATGAAATCATTATCCTGAGTCAGTTTTACCATACAGTCGAAACCTTCAAGCTGAGCGCCTACCATGAAATCCACATCTTTCTGGTGGAAATTCAAAACATGAAGGATCATTGAAGTAATGGTTGTTTTACCATGTGATCCGGCAATGACAACTCTTGTTTTATTTTTTGACTGTTCGTAAAGGAATTCAGGATAAGAATATATTTTCAGACCCAGTTCTTTTGCTCTTGCCAGCTCAGGATTATCCTGGTGGGCATGCATCCCAAGAATAACAGCATCAATATCCGGAGTGATCTTTTCCGGGAACCATCCCATTTCCTGAGGCAGAATTCCTTTCTTTTCCAGGCGGGATTTTGAAGGCTCAAAAATAGCATCATCAGAACCTGTCACCTGATATCCTTTGTCTTTTAATGCAATCGCAAGATTATGCATGGCGCTTCCGCCAATGGCAATGAAGTGGGTTTTCAATTGTATTTACTGTTTTTTAACATTAGTATTAATGATCTGCTGGAAAACTTCAAGAATGTTGTTCCAGTTGGTCTGGTAATTCGGAATAATCATGCTGGCATCCGATTTACTCCCTTCATTTGGACCTTTCTTGATGTTGATGGAAGTTGAAATATTATCGTACAGTTTTTTGCGGTCTTCCTGTATTCTTCTGAAATTGTTCTGAGAAAGAACCTGATCCAGTTTTTTTAAATCTTCATCAGAAATTTTAAAATCCTGTTTATATTTTTTACCCTGCCCTTCAAAAGAGTAGTGTACATTATTCCCTTTTATAAGCATGTTTTCATATACAGGAGCATAGCCTCCACTTTTCGAATAGCTGATATCAAAATCCGAATATACCTTCTGGCTGTTGCATGAAACTAATACTATGATTGCAAATAAGATTCCAAGTATTTTGTTCATAATTTTTGTCATTACTTTAATTATTTGAGTCCTTTTGTTCTAATTTTTTAGCTTTAAGTTCTTCATCATAACTGTGTAATAAGTTGAAATCTTCTGTCTGCTCAATGGCAGTCATGATTTTCAATAAAATTTCCGGTGCTTTTTCATTATCATAATCAATATCCAAAGGAGCTTTGAATTCCATCGTAGGTTTTACACCGGTTACCTTTACGCGGAGTCCTTTTTTATCAAAAGCTCTTCTGAATCCGTTTATTTTGATTGGAATTACAATAGGACGCTGATTTTTCACCAATTTGGCAGTTCCTCTTCGTCCCTGTGCAAAAGCGGAAGTAGTTCCTTGAGGGAAAGTCGCTACCCAGCCATTGTCCAATGCTTTCATAATGTTGTCTACCTCACTCATATCTACCATTCTGTTGACATTTTTCCCTTCAGCTCTCCATGTTCTTTTTACTGTTACAGCACCCGCAATTTTGAAAATTTTGGGAAGAATACCTTTATTCATGGTTTCCTCTGCTGCTACATAGTAAAAATCGATCTTAGGGTTCAATAAGTAGATCGGGTTTTTTATCGTGTTTAAATATCCGTTATTTACAGCACAGAAAGCATGGTACATTGCTGCCACATCTGCAAAATAGGTCTGATGGTTGGATACAAAAAGTACGTTAGAATCCGGAAGATCCACAAGGTGTTCTGTTCCGGTTATCTTTAACTTATTAAAGCCGTTGAATCTTCTGTATGATACAACTCCTAAAATAAAAATAATAAACCTTTTCAAAAAATAAGGTGTTCCGAATGCATCGGTGAAAATATTTTTCTTCGCCATCTCTCAATTAAACACGGTAGTGCAAAGTTACATTTTTTTCAGCAACTGGCTGAATTCACTTAATATCATCGCTGTAGCACCCCAGATAATGTATCCGTTGAAATTGATAACAGGAACCTCATATCCGTTTGCATTAGGCAGTGCCATGATTTCGGGGGTACCAGACAGGTTTAGAAAGGAAGTGATGGGAAATTCTATGGTTTCCACAGCTTCCGTCTGCTGAAGAACGAAGGCGGGATTCTTTTTAGTATAAGAAATATAGGGATATACATAAAAATTGCTCGGTGGAATATAAATAGGAGACATTTCTCTGATGATCCTTACATAATGTTTGTCTATTCCAATTTCTTCGGAAGTTTCCCGAACTGCAGTTTCCGCAAAATCTCTGTCCATCTCCTCACGCTTTCCTCCAGGCAGTGAAATCTGCCCGCTGTGTCTGTCGTGTTCGTTAATCGTTCTTTGAATCAATGGAAAATACCATTCATTGTCTTTCAGATACAGAAGGATGTTGACCGCGGCAAATTTGGGATTCTTTGCCAATACTTCATCATAAGTAAAAACGGGGCGGGAGGGAGGTGAGAAAACTCCATGGGCGTGTTCACCAGGAAGCTCTACACTTTTTATTTTTCGTAATAAATCTTTTCCAAAATTTTCCATACCTCAAATTTAACAATATATCTTGAAGAAATAAGGGCCTTAACATTAATTAACCTATGTCGTATTAGAATGAAAAGATGAGTAATTGTGAATTTTGCTTCACCAATGAAAGGTGAATTATTGTGGGGTGGTAAAGATTTTAACACCCGGCACTGTGAAGTTTTACTACTCATGATGAATTTTGAAAAATGAGTGAAAATCGTGGCCGTAGAAAATTTAATATTCACCACTGAATGAGCTACTTACAGTTGTTAAAATAACTCCCGTATTTTTCCGTAACTGAAAACAATGACACCCGTACAACGGCAAATAGTGACCCTTACAACTATAAACAGTGACTTTTGAAATTTACACTTTGATGGTGGTTTTTCATCTTGGCTCAGAGGCTACCTTTGCCTTACTATTAACCAATTAATTTTTACTAAGATGAAAAATTTACTTACAGGTGTATTTACACTATTCGCCATGAGTTTCGGATTTGCACAATTCAATATTGATGTAACTACCCAAACAGGAAACTTAAATGTTGCTACTGTGGATCAGACTGGTCTTTTGAACATCAACTCTTTGACACAGACAGGGAATCGTAATACTGCAGACATTGATCAGGTAGGTATTTTGAACGTTAATACTGCACAAAGTATAGGAAACAGAAACTCAATAGATGTAGATCAGGTGGGTATTGGAAACTCAAATGAAGTAATGCAGATGGGAAACAGAAACTCTGCTTCAACATGGCAGCTTGGAGTTCTTAACTCTACAGAACAAACTCAGATAGGAAGAAGAAATGATGCTTCTTCGGTACAGGTAGGATTAGGGAACTCTGTCGTTCAATATCAGGACGGAAGAAGAAATGATGCTTCAGCTATTCAGTTAGGTAGCGGTAATGAAGCTTACCAGGTTCAGCTGGGAAGAAGAAATGATGCCAGCGGACTTCAGGTAGGAGCCAACAATATCCTTGTTCAGTATCAGGATGGTAATGATAACAGTGCTACTCACGTACAAGCAGGAACAGGTAATATTGCCGCTTCAGTTCAGGTAGGAGATGATAATACCTCTGCTGGATTACAGATTGGTAATGCCAACCAGCTTTATCAGTTCCAGGTAGGAGATTCCAACACAGCTATTGACCTTCAGATGGGTAATGGTAACTTCACCTGGGTAGCTCAGAGTGGTGATGGCCATATTCACGTAGGAGCTCAGATGGGTAACGGAAACTCAATGATTGTGAATCAATCCAATTAAGCCCTATAACATATACTGTAAATCTTAGAAATTGTAAAGGAGAAACTACAGGGTTTCTCCTTTTTTACCTCCGGTTTTCTTCGGTTTGCGTCAGTATCTTTAATACATAGAGGCCATGTTTACTTTAAGATGGAGTGTTTTTGCTCTTTTCATATTATTGCCATTACAGGCACAGGAAATAGACTGGGATAAGATCAACAGCAATACAATCTTTAATCTTATAGCCAGGCAGCAGATTGATCAGATTTCATACGGTACTAATATCATTCAGATGGGTGATTATAACAATGCCGAGCTTTCTCTTAATGCCAGAACTAATATTGTTGTAAAACAACTGGGAGACTTTAATACACTTTATTTTATCAATTCATTTACAGATAAAGAATCTAAAGCTGCCATTACTGCACAAGGAAACAATAATATTATTGATGTCACGGGAAGCAACAGTATTTCGGATGGAGTTCAGATCAATGTAAAGGGAGACAATAAAACAGTTTTCATGAGAAACTATTAAAATACAAATGATGAAACTTTTATATTCCCTTAGCCTGAGCACATTTTTTAGCTTCCTGTCTGTATGGACTTATGGGCAGGAAGATAAAAAAATAAATGCAAGAATAGAGAGCAGCCTCCTTGAAAATCAGATTATACTGAAAGCAATTGTAATGAACAATACCACCGTTTATAAGGAATTAAATTACCTTTTAGTTTCTATTAAAAAAGGAAATGACGGGAACCTTTCAAACAATCAGCAGAGTGGTAAATTTTCTGTGAATCCCAATGAAGTTAAAATATTATCGGAAATCAATGTCAATCTTGAATCAAAAGATGCATTGAAAGCCTTCCTTTATATCAGGGATGAAGAAACACAAAAGCTGGTCGCCAAAGACAGTCTGGAGCTTAACAGTGATCTTTTTAAAAAGAAAACAGCAAAGGTAGAAGAAGATGCGGCTTATGAGCTGAGAGGATTGACCATTGATGAAACTAAAACCAAGGTTGGAAAAGATTTTTATGATCTTTTTTATATACAATACAGCCAGCTTCCGGATAAAAGCATCAGTGCTATTACAATTACAGAACTTCCCCTTCGCGGAACAAGCGGCCAGATTAATATTCAGATTGAGGATAAGATTATTTACAGTTTTATGACCAATCCTGCAGAAGATTATTTAAAAGAGCAGCTGGTCTACAGCTTAAAATATATCAAAGAATTTAACGCTAAGAAAAACCTTATTAAAAATGAATTTATCTACTAAAAATGTCCGCCATGAAAACCTTTATCATTATTTTGACCTTTATTGCAGGTATTTTCTACGGAAAATCTCAGCAGCTCGTCTACAAACCGGTCAATCCGGCTTTTGGAGGAGACACGTTTAATTATCAGTGGCTTTTAAGCTCTGCCAATGCACAAAACCAATTTGACGAAAAAAATGATTTCAGCGATCTGCTGGATCGTGTAAATTCTCTTGACAGCTTTACCCAGAGTCTCAACAGGCAGATTCTCAGTGAACTTTCAAGAAAACTGTTTGATGAACAGTTTGGTGATGGAAATATAAAGCCCGGAAATTATCTTTTCGGATCGCTTTACTTACAGATTACCAATACTAATCAGGGACTTTTAATCAATATTTTGGATACCAGTAATGGCGATCAGTCCGAGATCGTAATTCCGAAATAGGAATAACTAAAAATAAACTTACCATGACAACCTACACTTACACCAGAATCTTTTTCTGTAGTTTCCTGCTATGCATTCTGCAGGCTTGTAGCTCAATATTTGGTTTACCTTCGGATCCCGAAAAACCAACAATGGGTGAGGTTACTTCCTCTACCGCAGAACTGAAAAACCTTCCCCTTCCCAAAGAAAAAATTGTAATTGGGGTCTACAAATTCCGGGATCAGACCGGCCAGTATAAACCTTCCGAAAACGGAAACAACTGGAGCACGGCAGTCCCTCAGGGAACCACCACCATTCTTATCAAAGCACTGGAAGACAGCCATTGGTTTATCCCTATTGAAAGGGAAAATATCGCCAATCTTCTCAATGAAAGACAAATCATCCGTTCCACACGACAGGAATATATAAAGGATGCAGATAAAAACAGTCAGGCACTTCCTCCTCTTTTATATGCCGGAATTCTTCTTGAAGGGGGCGTAATCTCCTATGACAGCAATATTCTCACCGGAGGGCTTGGAGCGAGGTATTTCGGAATCGGTGCTTCCACACAATACCGCCAGGACAGAATTACTATTTACCTTCGTGCTGTCTCTACTCTTAATGGAGAAATTCTTAAAACAGTTTATACCTCTAAAACCATTCTTTCAACCAGCGTCAACGGAAGTTTTTTCAGATATATTGATACGGAAAGACTCCTTGAAGCTGAGGTAGGACTCACCCAGAATGAGCCCGTTCAGCTTGCTGTAACCGAGGCTATTGAAAAAGCCGTAAAATCTCTTATTGTAGAAGGAATAAGAGATAAAATCTGGGGAAAAGCAGTGGATCCCAATGGAGGATACCAGACTTTAATCAATGAATATAACAGAGAGCAGGAGCAAAATGACGGAAGAGCAGTAGGTGGCAAATATCCGGAGAACTACAGACAGAAAGTTTCTGTATTTGCCAATGTTGAAGGGCAGAAAGTGAAAGATGATTATGTAGGCCCTAAAATGAATGTTGGAGGTAAAATAGGATTCAAATATTTCCTTACTCCCTACCTGAATATAGAATTGAATGGCAGTTATTTTACGCTGGAAAATTCAAATATTGTGAAAAGAAACTATTTCGGTCCCGAAGTGAATCTGGAATATGTGCTTTTTCCTAAATACAGATTCAGCCCATACATTTACGGTGGAGCTGGGGCTATGTATTCAAAATATAAACCTCAATATAAAACACAGTTCGGAGGAGGGCTGGAATATATGATCAGCCGGAATGTTTCACTGAGAGCTTCGGCTCAATATGACCTGGGATTCAAAGATGACTGGGAAGGCCTTGTGAATGGGAAAAGGAAAGATCAGGCTTTACGCTTTGGTATAGGAATCAATTTTTACTTCGGAAACAAATAAAAACACGAATTATGAAAACTTTAATTAAAATACTCAGCATATTCATCTTTGCTTTTTGTCTGTTTTCATGCAATGAAGACCTTGTAGAACAGGCTCAAACAGGAACACTAAAAGGAAAAGTTGTAAAAAGAGGCAGTAATGTGCCGCTTTCCAATGTGAAGATTTTTACCAATCCTACAACACAGACGGTTTTCACTGGTACAGACGGCTCTTTTGAAATCGCAGGCATGCCGGTAGGCAATTATTCTGTAAAAGCAGAGCTTTCGGGATATATTACCAGCTTTCAGTCTGTCAATATACAGAATCAAAATCAAGTGGTAACAGCAGTTTTTGAGATGGATGATGATACATCATTGAATTCTCCTCCCGCTACACCACAGTTGCTAAGTCCGATAGATAACGCAGTAAATCAACCTTTGAGCGTCGAATTAACCTGGAGCGCAACAGATCCGGATACAGCGGATGTTTTAAAATACAGTTTGGCAATTAAAAATAATCTTGACACTAATGTGATTCAGGTTAATGATTTGACAGCGAATCATTATACGCTTTCAAATCTGAAGTTTGGTGTAAGTTACTTCTGGCAGGTGTCTGTTTCGGACGGCATTCACCAGCCAGTTTTAAGCTCTATCAGTAAATTTACTACCAATACGGTACCGGCCAACAGGTATCATTATACCCAAAAACAGAATGGGAATTTTGTGATCATCTCCAGTGATGATCAGGGAAGTAATTTCCAGTTTACCAATTCTTCCTACAACAGCTGGCGGCCACGTAAGAACAACAATGCAGGTCTCATTGCTTTCCTTCGTACAGAAGGCGGAAGTACTCATATTTATACAGCCAATCCTGACGGTTCCAATCCTTTTAAAGTAACAACAGTAGCTGTAGCAGGTTTTAATAATTATGAAATGGATTTTGCATGGAGTACAAACGGTAAGGAGCTTATTTATTCTAATTTCAACAAACTGTACAGGATCAATAAAGACGGCAGCGGTCTGAGTCTGGTGTATACCACTCCTGACGGAAGTATGATATCCGAATGCGACTGGAGTTATGATGGTAGTAAAATAGCTTTGAAAACCAACGATTATAACGGCTATAATACCAAAGTTTATGTTATAGATATGACGGGAACTGTTCTTAAAACTGTATTGTCCGGTTCCCCGGGAGCCAGTGGTGGACTGAATTTCTCCGTAGACGGACAGCTTCTTCTCTTTACCCGTGATGTCTCAGGATATCTGGACGGAAGTGGAAATTACCGACAGCTGGATTCACATATTTTCATCTATAATCTTGTCACAGATGTTATAAGTGATATTTCTGCTGAAAGCGAAAAAGTGATGGGAACCAATGATCTTGACCCAAGATTCTCACCGAATAATGCACAGATCATTTTTATGAATACTTCCAATGATAATATTTCGCAAAGAAATGTAATGGCCATTGATCTTAACAGCAGTATGACGGATCTTACCCGAACAGCGCTTTTCAGCAACGGGGAGATGCCGGATTATGAATAAGCTTCAAGGTTTTTAAATTCAAAGTTTAATCTTGTTTCGCTACTTTTTATGATTCAATGATTGGTTTTGCAAAACAAATTAACTCATGATATTAAAAGTCCAGGGTTTTAAAGTTTAAAGTTCCAAGTTGTGAGCCAGAGATTAGAGATTTGGGTTGTTTGCACATAAACAATAAGTCAAAGTTATATAAGCTTTTTCATAGCTCAATTTCTGATCTCTATGTCTCACTTCTGGTTTTACAATGAATAAGGATTAATAATAAGTTACGCCCTGATTCTAGAATAAAAATGGATTAGGCATAAAAAATTCCAGACTGTAAAGTTTGGAATTTTTTTGAGTTTTTCATGGGAGAATTTCAGTCGATAATATGATTCTCAATAGCATATTTTACAATTCCGACTGAGTTTTTCGCATTTAGTTTCAAAAGAATTCTTTTTCGGTGTGTTTCTACCGTATTGATACTGATAAAAAGTTTTTCAGAGATATCTTTACTGCTGCATCCGTCGCAGATCAGTTTCAGGATTTCCATTTCACGGCGGGTGAGGGGTTCTTTGATGTGGGGATTTTGTTTTCCCTGCTCACTGCTGATGAAATTCATCATTTTTTCCTTTGCATGATCACAGATATAGATCTCATTGAGGAGTAAAACATTAATGGATTTCAGGAACTCATCATAAGTGCAGTTCTTGTCCAGATAACCTTTGATGCCTTTGTTGAAAAGCTTCCGCATATCTATCACGTCATAAGAGCTTCCTATGACAATGATTTTGGTGTTTTTATGTTCAGAAATAATGTTTTCTACCAACTTGCAGATTTCTGTAAGCATGAGCATGTTGGAACTCATGACAAGCATTTCCGATGGCTCTTTTTTTAAGTGTTTGGAGAGGGTTTCTAAAGAATTACAAATGTCAATTGTGCTAAAAATTTTGCTTTGTGTAAGCAGTCTTGATAATCCCTCGGTATAAAGCATGGGCTCATCAAAAATGGTCAATTTTGGTTTCATCATGGTTTGTTTTGTTTATATAAAAATATGAAAAAAACTTTATATTTTAAACAAAATTGATAAATAATTTTAAGTTATGTTGTTTTTCTTAGTGGTTAAATGTTGTTTTTATTAATTATTTAATAAATAATTCTCTTTTTGTGGAGTTTTTTAGAGTTATTACTGTTAAAACGTATTGTTTATCGTTGTTTTTAAAGTTTGTTTTCAAATGTGGTATCATATAACTAACGTGGTAGGGATATGCTTTACCGGAAAATTAACCGAGTTGGCAATGAAACAATATTCATTGGCTTTATGATGAAGCTGTTCTGCTTTTTCCTTCATAGATTCTTCTGCAACGGTTACTGCAGGATGTAAAGTTACTTCTGTAAAATATCCGCTTCCGTTGGCTGTTTCTGCCATTATACCTGTTGCTTCATCGGTGTAATCTGTCACAATAATGCCAGCCTCGGAACAGAAATGAAGATACCACAACATATGGCAGGAAGAAAGTGAGGATAGAAGCATCTCTTCCGGATTATGTTTTGTTCTGTTACCATGGAAAGCAGGATCTGATGAACCCTCGATAATAATTTTGTTTTCTGCAGAAATAGTATGGCTTCTTTCGTAATCTCTATATCCACTGGTTCCGGTTCCCTGATTGCCTGTCCATTGGACGGTGATTTTGTAACGATGATGTTTTTCCATTTTGAATTGAAATAAAAAAAGTATCTGCTAAAATTAAGCAAATACTTTTTTTTTAAATAAAATATGAATTTTTATTAATTTTTGATGAGCTTTCTACTGGTCGTATTACCATTCTCGAAAGTTATCTTTGCGGTATAGATCCCTTTGGATAAGTCTGAAACAGAAGAGTGAGAGTCTTTTATTGTTTTTATTACCTGCCCGCCAACGGAGAAAATTTCTATTTTAGTCACTCTATCCTTTGATATGAAGATGAGGTTTTGGCTTACGGGGTTTTCAATGGCAACTACAGAAGAAGATTTGCCCGGATTAGTGGTTGCCAATGTCATACTATTAAGAAGGTATTTTACGATATAGCCGCTTCCGTTAGCAATGATATTGTTGTCGTTAATGATCATATCTCCAACTGTTGTCAGGTTTGGGTCTGTTTCCACAGAATAATTGAAAACAGGTTCTATTTGTCCGTTTTGAGCAATTTTTGAAATGAAAAATTCACCTCCGTTCTGGGCATAATTCATTCCTCCGATGTAGTAGTAGCCATTTTTTTCAACGATACTCAAAATATCATTCAAAGAGGAAAAGGAAGAATTGAAATTAGCTGTAAATGATGGGTCAAAAGTTCCGTTTGCATTAATTTTGTTAAGACTTCCGGCTGCGTTCGGATCAAAGCTTGAAAAAATAATATTGTTATTGCTGTCAAGGATTGCAGATTGTATATATCCTGGATTGAAAGTTAGATTGACAATACCTGTGTTTCCAAAACCCGTAATAAGCTGTCCATCTGCGTTGTATTTTGCCATAGCACCCACATATGCCGAACCTGTAGGATCTGCCTTGTTGTATCCAAAACCGATAATATTGGATTGGTTGTCTAAAGCGACTAAGTTAAAGTTTGAAAAATTATTGATAAAGCCATTCATCCCGAATGTAGTATCAATGCTTCCATTTTCATTCAGTCTGCATATAATCCCTGTAGGATCTTGTAAGGGAATAATTGTTTTCTGTCCGTAAACGATTATTTTGTTATTCTGAAGGACAAGTCCGTATCCCCGAACATTCAGATCAGGATTGATATCAGCAATTTTTGCGATTCCGTTAACGCCAAAGGTATTGTCTAATTGTCCGTTTGGAAGTATTCTGATAACCACTGAGTAGTTGATATTTGCATCAGACGTAAATGCTTGAATTAAAAGTTTGCCATCCTGCTGCATTTTCAGCTGGCTGTCATTGGAAGTGTAAGGTAATTGAATTTCACCGTTGTTTCCGAAAGTGGTATCAATTGTACCAGTTGCGGTTAGCTTTGATAAAAAAGAGGGTGAGGGAGTCATTCCAGTATTCTTGGTATAAGTAAAATAAATGTTTCCGTCTGAATTTTGAACCATTTTAGACCAGGCATCATAGTTGGGGGTAGAATAGATACCATTTGAAGCAAAAAGATTGTCTTTAGACACAATCTGGGCAGAGATATTCTGAATCACCAGAATAGCCAGTAATAAAATTTTTTTCATTATTTGTTTGAGTTTTTATGTCTGACAAAAGTAATAAAAAAACCTCCGGTAAAAACCAGAGGTTGAATTTTGTCTTAATTAGAGAATTCTATTAATTCTTCTTTTTTAGCATTGTAGATTTTGTATTCTAAATATTTAAAAGAATCTCTTGGAACGATGGTTACCCATTTTTTGTATTTGATAAACCATTTCATCTGGATACTTTTAATGCCTTTTGTAAGGTAGGCTTCCACAAACGGGTGTACATGCAGATAGATTTTTCCTTTTTCTTTCTGCAGGATGTTTCTTAAGGTTTCACCCATTCTTTCCACGATAACAATAGGAGCTACAATTTCTCCGTCTTTGTTCGGGTTTTCTTCTTTGGTGTCGATCTGCTTTTCCGGACGGTTTCTTTGTCTGGTGATTTGGATCAGACCAAATTTACTAGGAGGAAGGATTTTGTGGCGTGCTTTGTCGCGCTTCATTTCCTCTTTCAGATGCTCGTAAAGATCTCTTCTGTGATCAGAATTTGGCATGTCTATGAAATCAATAACGATGATACCTCCCATATCGCGGAGGCGAAGTTGTCTTGCGATTTCAGTAGCGGCCATTTTGTTCACTTTCAGTGCATGTTCTTTATTGACAGCGGCTCCGGTAGTAATATTGTTGCCGGAGTTGACGTCAACGACGTGAAGTGCTTCTGTGTGTTCAATAACAAGATAGGCTCCTTTGGAACTTGGAATGTTAACGTGTTTTCCGAAGCTCTGTTTAAGCTGTTTTTCAACATTGTAATATTCCAGAAGAGGAATATGGGAATCATAAAACTGGACAATATTTTTCTTTTCAGGGGCAATTACTTCTACATAATTTGTCATTTCGCTTACCATTTGCTCATCATCGCAGATGATATTTACGAAATCCTGATTAAAATTGTCTCTTAAAATAGCTGAAGCTTTGTCTTCTTCGCTTAAAACTTTGGATGGAACTTTATTTTTCTGGATGTTTTTAAAAGTGCTTTCCCATTTCTGAACCAGCTGGTTCATATCATTATGAAGATCCGCTACTTTTTTTCCTTCGGCTACTGTTCTGATGATAACTCCGAAACCTTCAGGTTTGATACTGTCGATAAGGGTTCTCAGTCTTTCCTTTTCTTCAAAACTTCTGATCTTTTTAGAAATAGAAACTTTATTGTCGAAAGGGATCAGAACCAGAAAGCGTCCTGTCAGAGAGATTTGGGTAGAGATTCTTGGGCCTTTTGTAGAAATTGGCTCCTTAGTGATTTGCAGAAGAACTATATCGTCTTTGACGATCACTTTATCTACCGTTCCATTTTTGTCTATTTCGGGTTGTATCTCGAAATTCTTTAAGCTTGAAGTGCTTTGTTTTTTAGAAATAGTATCTTTTAAAAACTTTTTGTATGTAAGATACTGAGGCCCCAGATCCTGATAGTGCAGAAATGCATCCTTGTCATATCCGATATTGACGAATGCTGCATTCAGATTGGGTGCCAGTTTTTTTACTTTTCCTATAAACAGATCTCCAACTATAAAATCGCTTTTGTCCTCTTGCTCATGAAGTTCACATAGTCTTCCGTCTTCCAGTAATGCAATCTTTGTAAGATCATCTTCATGCGAAACTATTAGTTCTTTCTTCATTTTTTAATAAGATAAAATTGTTAAGATTATAGGAAGTGGATGTTTTCTAGATTAATTCATCTATTAAATATAAGGATTTTGAATGAAAACCATTATATGTTTATTAAAATAATATTTGAAACCATCTGCTTTCCGCGGAATCTTATAGTTGCAAACAAAAATATAGTTAGTGAACTTTAAGAATTTAAATCCACCAACTATATTATTATATTGTAAATCTCGAGAAGAGGAGATTATTTTTTCTTATGTCTGTTTGCTCTTCTTCTTTTCTTTCTTTTGTGAGTCGCAACCTTGTGTCTTTTTCTTTTCTTTCCGCTTGGCATAATTTTAATTTTTTAGTAACTAGTTAATATTCAGTTAATGTTCTTATTTTACTGCAACTTTAGTTTTTACTTTCTCAACAAAAGATTTTGAAGGTTTGAAAGCAGGAATGTTATGAGCAGGAATCTCAATTGCAGTGTTTTTAGAAATATTTCTTCCTGTTTTAGCAGCTCTTGTTTTAATGATAAAAGATCCAAAACCTCTTAGATAAACATTATCCCCATTATACATAGAAGTTCTGATCTCCTGCATAAAAGCTTCTACAACTTTCTGTGTTTCATTCTTTTCTGTTCCCAACTTATTTGAGATGGTGTTTACCAATTCTGCCTTTGTCATTTCCTTATTTTAATTTTAAATTTTAGGTGTGCAAATTTAGTTAAAAAAATTGAATACTAGCAAATTAGTGGCAAAATATTTTTATTCAAATCGTTGAGCTTTTAATGTATATGCTATATTAAGGCAGGATTGTAACAATTTAACAATAAAATAATCTAGCGGGATAAAGGTACAAAAAAAATAATGAACAAAATTTAATAAATGCCGGCAGCAAAAGGTTCTGCAGGGTTTTCTTACTTTATATTAAGTATTTGTGAACCCTCCTCAGTCTCCACCAGATATCCGGAATTTTAAATTTTAAATTTGAAATCAGAATTTTTTATAAACTGGAATTGTAATATCCGTTTTCTACGCAGAAACGTATAAGATGAAGCTTGGTTTTCAGTCCCAGTTTTTCTGTAAGCCGGTTGATATAAGTGTCAATAGTTCTTGTGCTTAGGTTAAGTTTTTCTGCAATTTCTTTATTGCTGAATCCCTCATAGCAGAATCTCATCAACTGTATTTCAGCCGGAGAAAGCTCTTCCTGGCCCTTTTTCTGCCTGTCCATGTATTCCTGTACGGCAAGGGGCTGCTGCTCCCATTCCTTGGAATAGGTTTGATAATCAAAGTCTTCAGTAGCAATACTTCCTTTAATAATATCCTTTATAATGGTGCTTTTTTTCTGACAATAATAGATATTAGGGATTTTTGAAAGAATTTCAGCCATATCTTCCTGGTAAGTACCGGAATAGGTGATAATAGGAGTTTCTGTGTTGTTTTTTCGGATGTATTTAATGGCTTCAATTCCGCTTAATACGGGCATAAATAGCTCAATGATGAACACATCCTCCTGTCTTCTGTAGATTCTGTTTACCAGCTCGTGCCCATTGTTACAGTCATTCAGAAGCATATAGAAAGGATTCTCCATGAGTGTTTTGATCATTATTTTTTTAAAATAAAAATCACTGTCAGCAATAGAAAAACGTACGGTATTAGATAATATTTTACTCATTCTTAATATCGATTTGGCGAATGATATTTAAAATTTAGAGGTCTAATTTATGAAAAACTTATCAAAGTGAAAATTAATATTAATTTAATCAGGGTTTTCACGAAACAGGTCTGGGGAAACTACGTATTGTGCATGAATTTTTTTTTTTATATTTTCACAGGCCAAACAAATCGCAAATTATGTCTTCTAACAGGGAAAAAAAATTAAACAAATCTGACGTAAGAATAGGCATTTGGAAGTTTATTCTGTCTTTTGTTGTTTTGTCAGTTGTAACTTTTACGTGTTTATTTCTCTTCTTTAAGAGTTATGATATACAACGTGAGGGGATCAGCCGGGATGCTGAAGCCTATAAAGAACTGATGCTTCGAAGTGACGTTCTGAAAGATCACATTGATGATATTTATGACAAAATGAACCAGCTTAGTATTAATAAGGTGGAGAATGAGGTATTCCTTAGAACCAGTATTATGGATAACGTGAGAGATGCCAAAAATATTATGGGCAAAGACAGTGCGCAGAGCTTTAAGCATTATGCTATACTGATGAAGCAGATTGTGCCTATGATGACCTTAAAGGCCAAGATCATTGAGGTAGAGTATAAGAAAAAAACAGTTCTAAGGGATCTGGATGAATGTATGGGTAAAATAAAAGTAACCAATAACGAGCTTAGAAAAGACCCTACAAGAAATTTCACAGGAAGTAAAAGAAGAAGATAAAAAATAAAGATATGCAAGGACAAATCACATTATCAAAGAAAGAAAGGCATTATCAGTTTTTTTATTTAATACTGATGCTTGTGACTGCCATGTTATTTTTGGGAGTCATCTTTTTAAAAGGTTTTGTATCTCCATTTTCTGATGAAGATGTAAGAGGAATTCAGAATCTTGAACAGAAAGCCGAATTTGAGCGTCATCAAAAAATTGTTATTCCTATCATGGACAGTACCTATACGATGATCACGAAGCTTACCGATGACGGTCCTCAACCATTTATAGAAAATAATATTCAATTAGGGGTTAATGACATTAACAGCTATTTTAACAGTACCGATGTTATTGATATCAGAAAAGATGCTTATCCTCAAATTGCAAAATTCTATAAAATGTACTATGATGACAAAAAAGTTATTTCAACTACTTCAGAAGACATTAAAATCTTTCAGAAGCAGGTGGATGAATGTAGAATCGGATTTAAGGATAAGCAAAATAAGCTTTATCAGCGTGAGCAGGATCTGAAAGCAAGAGTACAATAAGTAATAAATACCAGGAACTTTACATAAAACACATCACAATTACTAACTATGAATTATTTTCAAAAGAACAAGAAAAACATTATTATCGGTGTTGTTGCAACTTTGCTTATCGCAGCATTGGTTGCCCTATGGCTGCAGAAAAAAGTCATCCATTCAGCCGATGATATTGTTGGGGTAGTTTATCCGTCTTCACTGGCGGTAGGAGACACACTTTTATTCGAAGATAAGACCCAGTTTGCGAAAACCAAAAGATGGAATTTCGGAGACGGTACAACTTCAGATAAAAACAGTGGGATTCACTTCTATAATAAACCGGGGTACTATCAGGTGAGTTTGATCGTTGACAATAAGTATACGAAATCTTTCCCTGTAATGGTAAGCGCAAGAGGCGTTCAGAAAGCAAAAGATACAGCAAAAAATGCAACGACCATTGAGGCTGTAGCTCAGGCTATGCAAAATGAAAGCGTATCTTTCCGTGCCATTTCTGATGCAAAAGTGTTTGCCTGGAAATTCGGAGAAACAGGAAATACAGATTCTAAAGATAAGTTTACAATCTATTCTTACAAAAAACCCGGAGATTATGTGGTAACGCTGTACACTGAAGAATCTCAGGAGCCTATCTATCACCATATTAAGATCCTTCCGGCTTATGATGCTCTTGCAGAAGAAGAAGTTTCAGTAGAAGATTCTTACGCAAAGGTAGATAGTGATTTTAAATATCACCTGCAGCAGATTGCGAATGGAAACAGTTTCAATATGCATTACAATTACCTGTTGAGAACCTATCTGTGTAACAATGAAAACACAGTAGTAAAGGTAAATGACAGTAAAGTGAACAACTTCTACATGTATTGTGCCGGTCTTCAGTTTGACAAAAACACAGTGATTCAGACTGTGAAAGTGAACCTGGATGATAAGCAGGAGTGTGTAACTAAAGTAGAAATCAACCAAAGCAAATAATATCATCCGGTTTTACGGATGCGCCAATCATTAAAGATAAAATAGGATGAAAAATAAATTTCCTCTAGCAGCATATTATATAGGGTTATCAGTATTATTGACGAGTTGCCAGGTAAAACTGCCGTCAAAGAAAACCCCGGAGCCGTCACAGTATGGACAGGTGGATGCTTCCCCTGTCGTTAACGGGTATCCTAAAAAATCAGCGCCATGGATCGTTATTTCAGACAGATCGAGAAATACAGCTTATCTGGATAAAGATGATGAGAAATCTTACAAAGAAGTAAAATTCCTTGAACCTTTAATGGTTTTAAAACATAGAGACGGAATGGTAAAAGTAGCGGAATATGTTCCGGATGCTTTAATGAAAAAAGTTTCGTCAAAATCCATCAAAACATATGGATGGATTCCGGAATCTGACCTTCTTCTTTGGAATAACGCTTTAAAAAGTGAAAAAACGGG
The DNA here is from genome assembly GCF_019317325.1 of Chryseobacterium sp. D764. NCBI lineage: Bacteria > Pseudomonadati > Bacteroidota > Flavobacteriia > Flavobacteriales > Weeksellaceae > Chryseobacterium > Chryseobacterium sp. D764. The sequence goes on from NZ_CP079219.1 coordinate 4,352,862, forward strand.
GTATCCTGTAAGAGTAGCCGTAGTGCCAAGTAACAGCGAAGTCATCAAAAATGCCGAAAGGTACTATAAGAATGACTCTATTATGGTGTTCAATTCACCAAGCCTTATTGAAACAGCCAATGTAAAGATTCCAAACGGACAAATTGTATATGTCTACAAACAGGCTGAAAACAACAAACGATTTTTAGTAGGTAAAAAACCTTCAATTGATATAGACAGCATCGGCAAAGGACTTTACGGATGGGTAAGTTCTAACGTGATTTCCAGCTGGGGAGAGCGTTCTGCAATTAAACTGAAAAACACAACAGGGATCAACGATTCTACATTAGGAATCTATGAAGGATATCCTGGAGGATCAGGATCAGATGCTGAAAATAAAAAAGCAGTTCTTCTTACAGATGTTAACAAAAGAACGCAGCTTGAGAATATCTTTCCTGTAAACCTTCCATTGGAACAGGCTCCAACTCCGGATTCAAAAACAAAATATTTTACCAATATCTTAGATTACAGCAAGAACTTTGTATCAAACGTATTGGGTGAACCTATTTATTTTGACCGTTACAGAGAGATCACAGAAAGAGATAAAAATATTAATATTGTTTTTGCATTGGACGTAAGCGCAGGAAATGCACCTTATGCACCTATTGTAAAATCATTATTGCAGGATCTTCAGCTTAGATTTGAAAAACCATCTTATTTTAGCAATGTTAAATATGGAGTGGTTTTATATAAAAATAATCCTTGTGGGGAAAATATTTCTGTATCAAACTTAAGTGCAGACTACAGCAAAATGACAGCGTTTATTGATCAGAAAACGAATGAGATGAACTGCGCAAGCAATAACGGGTATCAGCCGGTAGGAGAAGCTCTTACTGCAGCAGGAAACCTTCTTTCAAACGTATCTGATGAAACCAATATTGTAGTTACTGTAGGAACTTCTGCCAACCAAAGCGGAAATATGTACAGTGTGATCAGTTCACTTACTCAGGCTCAGGCAAGACTGATCATGTTCCAGACAAGTGCAAGATCATCTGATACCTATAACGATTTTGTATTGATGGCTGAAAATGTTGTTACCAATACAGCCAAAAATATTGCTGAACTTAAAAAACAAAAGATCATCAATCAGTATGATGTTCTTACTAAGAATAACTTCAGCCTGGTAGAAGGTGATGCGGGATTCTTCTCACTGGCTTACCCTAAACAGAGTATGTCTCAGGGATTTGTTATCTTCCCTAAAAAAGGTGATATTACAACTCCCGGATTCCTGAAAAAATCTGTTGACAGTCTTATTTCACAGGTTACTTTAGATAACCAGAATATTGATAAATCACTTAATGAATATTTCCATTCATCAGTGGGAGCAGGAAAAACAGATGTTGACGTAAAATATAAATATCTGTATCCGGGTCTTACCAATCCGGTATCTGCAGGAATTGCGGCACAGCTGATCAACTACGGAAGTCCATTCCTTGTAAAAGGATACATTCCAAAAGATCTGAAAGATTATACTCCTGGAATAGAAAAAGGAATTCTTATTTCTGAATCGGAATATGACAACTTAAAAGCTTTCTATACGGAAGTATACAGGAATACTAAGGCAGACCGTCCAGACTTTAATCAGGCAAGAGCAGTGAAAGAATATGTGAAGCTGCTGAAGAAATATAACCCGACTATAAAATTCCTGGATAAAGGAGCTCTTTATGAGCAGCCAATGTCTTATGCTATTGGAATGAGTACAGGATTTGATCTTTCTGAAGAAGAACTGATGGCTAAGTACAAACTTAAAGGTTGGAAAAAATCAAAGGTCGTACCTGGTGAGACCGTGAAAAATTATTTCTATCACTACAAAAATTTAGCAGACAGAATGCTTGCCAACAGAAATAACCCAGCTGTAAAGATTCAGCAGAACGGGCAGACTTTCTACTGGCTTAATGAATACTTTACCCCTTCAAGAATTCCGACGGAACAACCGGAATATACAAAGCATTAAGAAATTCATTTTTATAATATCAAAAAGCAGGAGTACATACTTCTGCTTTTTTTGTGTTCAAAAACCGGAAGTGAAAAGTTGAAGTGTATTAACCTTAAACCTTAAACCTTAAACCTTGAATCCAAAACTCACAGCAAAGCGAATTGGTCATCCATTATTTACCAGTAATTTCTCAATTATTTCTCTTTATAGTGCAAAACTGTTTTTTATCTTAAAAATGGGATTTAATTTAAAATGCTGTATGGGTGGGTGTTGCGATGTAGTGTTTAAATCTATTGTCGTAGAATTACGACAAGAAATCGTAGAACTACTACAATTTCTCAGATTTATATTGAAAAGTTTTTTTTAGCGAAAAAGAGCCTCTATATTTGCTAAACAATCACTGAATCACAAAATATTACTAACGATTAAAATTTACTAATCATGGCCGAAAGAAATTCAAGAGGAATCTTAAAATTCAACAACGGTGAAGGACAGAAGTTGTTAAAAATGAATTACAGCGTATCCAGATCTACAGACGTATCAGGACGTGTAGCATCAGATCCTTCTAATGCACTGATCAAAGTCACAGTAGAGGCTACTGAAAAATCTGATATTCTTGAAAGTTTATTAAATGGTAAATACAAACCTACAGTGGGAGAGATTACATTCAATAAATCTCACGAAGAAGGAACATTGATTACTTTGAACTGGCAGAACGGATATGTAATTCAACACCAGGTTGATTTTGATGCAATAGACAGCAATAGCATGCTTATCAGCTTTGTAATCAGTGCAGAAACCATTGACTATGGTACTTCTCAGTACGCTGGACTATGGCCGTCAAGCTAAAATTTACACACATTATCAACATTCATAAGAAAAAAGACTGTCCCTATTTAAGGCGGTCTTTTTTTGCCTGAATGAAAAACTTATACCAGGAAATATTACTTCATAACCTATTTATATAGTGTCTGTTATATAAAATAGTGTTATCTTTAATACAAAACACAAACACAAGCATATGAAAACCGAATCAAAGACAAAAGGATCTTCCTTCCGTCCGTCACAAAATGCAGACGGAATATCCGAGAATCATCATGCAGGAATCAACCGGCTGGTTAAATTATCACTGGTTGTGGAAGGTAAAATTATTAAGTACTACAAACATTTCACTCTTAAACAAAAAGCTAGCCACCACCACGAATTCAGTCTTACCCTTGCCCATGACGCATTGGGAGACAGGCAGAGCCACACGCTTGAAGAAGCTAATAAATTTTTGGGAAAACGTCTTACTGCTGTTATTTCTTACAAAGATATTGAGAAAAGTCCCGAAAGAAATTTTGTAGGCATCATTACCAAAGTAGGATTCAGCCAGGAAAAAATGAGTCTTGGAAATATTGTAATTTCCGGATACAGTCCAACAATTTTACTGGATGGAGCTCCACATATACAAAGTTTTGGCGGCGGACAACCTGTTAATATGGGTATCATAGCTGAAGAAGTAATCAAACAGGGAATTGATAAAGAACGATTTGATATACGGGTAGACACCAATGATTATTCCCAGATCATTTACAGCAGCCAGTACAATGAAACCCATTACAATTATCTGGCAAGAATGGCTGAAGCTTATGGGGAACAATTCTATTATGATGGAGAGGTACTGCATTTTGGAAAACTTCCTCCACAGAATAAACCTATCAAACTGCTCTATGGCAGCAATGCAGATCATGTAAAAGTAGAGTTAAAAGCTGTTCATACAAAGCCTCAATACTACGGCTACAACAGCAGCAAAAACGAAAAACTGACTTCCGGGGAAACTCCTGTAAGTCATATGGGCGATCTTGCCCGTACAGCATACGGTCATAATGATAAAATATATAAAACTCCGGCGCTTCAGATTGCACCTATTAAAGCTACAACCCATCTGGATGTAGAACATTCCCAAAGAAGCACTTCAGGAAGCGAAGCGGTAAATGTATTTTCCGTTTCCGGATCTACAACAGTTCCGTTTTTACATCCTGGATGTATTGTGGATATTCACATGAGAAAACCGGACAGTAATGAAACATCCTATTTTACCAAAGTGATGGTAACAGAGGTTGTTCATGAAATTGATACCATCGGACATTATTCAGGAACTTTTGAATCTATTGCTGCAGATACAGGTTTTTTACCCAAACCGGAATTTAATGTGCCCGCTGCACAGCCACAGATCGCAACCGTAATCTCAAATACTGACCCGGAAGGACAGGGAAGAGTTCAGGTGAGATTCGACTGGCAAATGAATGATACCACTCATTTTGTAAGAGTAATGAGTCCTGATGCCGGGGGAACAGATCAGATTACTCAAAACCGAGGGTATGTAGCGATTCCTGAAATAGGAGATCAGGTGATGGTTAATTTCGTTCACAGTCACCCCGACAGACCTTTTGTCATGGGAGGAATGTTTCACGGTGGAATAGGCCTTGGAGGTGGTGCAGACAACCGTGTAAAGTCTATTCAGACGAGAAGCGGACACAGAATCGTTTTCACAGAAGATGAAAGCATCATTATTACAGATAAAAGCGGTAATGAGATTCATCTGGATACTACCGGAAGCAATATTAACATTACGGCACCGGAAACGATTAATATTAATGCAAAAAATATAAATATAAGTGCTTCAGAGAATATTACATCTACAGCAGGATTAAATATTACAGAAGGTGCGGGAGTAAATCATATGAGTACCGCCGGAGGAATGATGATGCAGAATGCTGTGTTGGATTATTCTTTAATGGCTGCTAATATTTTGAAAGTGGCAAAAGGAGATATTTCTTCTGAGTCAACAAATGTGAAAAGAAATGCAAGTAAAGATATAGAGGTTATTTCTGCTGAAGGTACGATTCATCATAATGCTCAGAAAGAAGTAAAAAATAATAGCGGAGAAAAAGGGGCTAACTATTAATTTGATATCATGGGAAATATTACAGAAATAGCAGGTGGAAAGATATCTGAATTATCAACCCAGGAGATTGAAAATAATGCCGGAAACTTTATAAGTAATTTTGCTTCGAAATTTGTAAAACAAAAAGGTGATCAGCAAGGAGTTACTTATGACAATCCTCCTGGGGATGAAAGAAAAGTTAAAAACTCAATAAAAGGACTGGCCATTTTCCGGAGAAAAAGCAATTATTCCGCTCAGCCAGACTTTGGCTTTGATTGGTATGCAGGAGAAAATTACGAGACCACCTATACTGAGCCGTTTAATTATGAAAGTCTGGTGCTGGATGGGGTTGACAGTCTTAAAAAAGAATATGCTCCCCATTTAAAACATATCTCTTTGGGAGAGTTTGGTTATATTAACGTAGGTTCCAATAGTGGAAAATCAGGGTTGAATATCAATGGGAAACCCTATTTTGTTCCCTGGTTTTCTGGTTTTGCAAAAGACGGATCGGGGAGTAGCAAGAGCTATGAACTTGATGTGTTTTTCAATATTGAAGAACCTGTAGAAGGAAGAATAGATATAGGCAGTGATGCTGATGAGATAGAAATAGAATTTACGGATGAAGGAGGCAGCAGCTTTGAGATATCAGAAAGTACTCCAAAACAGTTCAGTAAAAATATTAAAATTACATTTTTAGATTATATTGCGGAAAGCACATGTATAATCATTACATTTCATAAAAAGTCTGAAGAAGAAAAGGCTGAAGAAAAACAATGGAAAGAAGATAAGGCTGCAGGAAAAAAAGTTGATTCAATGCCAACCATTTATATTACCGCAGGTGAATTGATGGGAATGCTTAATGTTTACAATAACAGCATAGAATATGATTTGAATGTCCGTTATGTAAAAGTTCACTTTAAAGGCTGGATCAAGGTGGATGGATATGATGAGAAAATATATCTGTCAAAAAGAAACGGTACTACTTCCTTACCTGATTATTTCGAAGATAAAGATATTATTAAAAGACAGCAGAAGCTCCAGAAACAAAAAGCCGAACTTGAAGCCGAATTGGCAGAGGTGCAAAGTGGTAAAACAGGGTGGTTCAACAGCAGTGAAGAAACATTGCAGAAGAAAATAGCAGAGAAAAATGAAGCTATTCTTAAAATTGATACTCAGAATAAAGCGAGGCTAAAAATAAACCAAGAACTGAACACCTATGAATTTAATACTTTAGAAACTAAGTTTAGCAGTTCATTTCTCAAAACTTATGAACAAAAAATTAAAGATACTTTCTCCCAAACATTAAGCCATTTCAAAATAGATAAAGAAGAATATCTGGAAGCAGATTTTGATAATATGGATGATGATCTGTATTTGAAAAAAAATGGTGCAAGCTGGGAATTGATGGAAGACGGAATATTTTCTGATAAGGGAGATGCAGGGTATGTGCAAAACTATTTGGAAAAAATATACAGGGAAAACAATCCCGGTTATGAAGATACTATTGTATTTTTTGTTCCTTTCGATATTGATGATTTATTTGGTAAATCTGAAAGCATAATGGCCGGTGCAGATAATGTGATCGTAGGACCTGCAATTATGGCAAAAAAGGATTGGATAACCATTCCTCATGAAGTAGCACACTCTTTGGGTCTGGCCCATTCTTTTCCCGATTCGGGATCAAATAAAATTGCAGGATTTTTTGAAGATTTCGTAAAAGCAGGGCATCTCTTCAAAGAAGGGAAAACAGAAAATGTAATGGATTATATTTATGGAGATGTATTGATCACTTTTTGGAAGTGGCAATGGGATAGGATTCATAAAGACTCGGATGATATGAAAGCAATAGATAAATTGAAAAAAAATGAAACTGAAAAATAAGAAATCCATCATCTTTAAGATGTTAGTTTTTATTGGCATAGTAATAAGTTGTCATTCAAATAGTCAAAATATGCAGGAATATAATAAAGAGGTTGAAAAGTTCAGCACCAAAGAATTGTACCCCAGCCAGAAGAGTGCTTATGAGAAAAATGGAGATATGGTATTGTTTTACCTACCCGGCAAACTGCATGAAAGGTATGCGAAAGTTGACCTGAAATCGCATGTTTTTGATATAAAGCATTCAATGTTTCTGAATACGGATGATCTGCTGGAGATTAATCATTTCAAATATTTTTTACCCCAAAAGTATTCTACTTTTTATAAATACCCTATTGGAAGAAGCGGAACGGCAGGAGGTGATTTCTTTACACTTATAGAATTTAATGAGCTTGGGCTCGTTAAAAGTATCGAAAAAAATCTTCCGGATGCCAAAAACAAATATCTGTATCACTACAATAAGTATGGTCAGTTATTGCGGATAGCTGAAGATAAAATGATTGATAAAATCTTGTTGGAGAATATATATGATGAAAACGGGAGGCTCATTTCTCAAAAGAAGAATACCAGAGATATACAGTCAGTAAGAGAATTTTCTTATGATAAAAATGATAATATTCTAGTAGAAAATATAAAAGAAAAAGTAATAGCACCTAACGGTAAAGTGGTAAAAGATGAAACTTATACTTTGCGCTATCAATATGACAGTAAAGGAAAAATCGTAAGAAAATACAGTGAAAATGAAAATCATGTTGTTGAATTTCAGTACGATCCTGCAAGTGATACCCTTATGAATATTGTTGAATATTACGGGATTTCAGATAAAGGAGATGCAAAAAAATGGGTAAATCATTTTACGAAGACAACTTACACCTATACTAAAGATCAGATTACGGGAGAGAACAAGTATGAATATAATATTGTAAATGCTTCAGTTCTTGCAGATAAAAAATGGACCCCAATATCTGTAGAACAACAAAAAGCATTAGCCTGGAAGAAATTTAAAGAAGGATCTGAAACACCACTGTCAGAAATTGATAAAAAGTATCAATATGAGACAGGTGCAATTCATACTGAAATCAATACCTACAATTTTTCCAACAAGTTTAAAAATGGAAAAACAGAAGTAAATAAAGAACTTGCCGATTCGGAAAAAATTAAGTTTATACTGGATAATAACGGAAGGATAACTCAGAAAGAAATTAGCAATACCAAAAAAAACAGCTCAGAAGTGCAAGTATTTTATTATTAAGTTTCTCTAAAAATGAATATCTTACAGCGGTTTTAAATCATGTTTGATTATTAAAAATGATCAATACAAAACCTGCTTTTTGTAAAAGCACTTAAACTAAATAACCTCAAACCCTAATGAATAAAATCACGGATCACCTGAAATATTTTTCCAAACTATCCGCAGCATTCATCCTAAGTATATTTAAAATTTATGCAATAGGCCTTATTTCTACCATTGTTACCCTGATATTGGGAATTTATATTTTATCTGATCGTTTAGGTCCATCATTGGGACATACCGGAGCTGTTGCATTTTTAATAACAACCATAAAAGCTAAACCGGTTTCAGCAAGTCTTTTTTATGTATTGACTATTATTGCTCCATTTTTTACTGTTGTTTTTGCTACAAAATACGCGATGTCTGTAGTGATCAGCAAACTCCTTCAGGATCATTCCAAAACAATTGTAATTCCGTTTATAGATAAAATAATTGGGATTTTTAAAGCAAAACAGCCAACGGTAATCCGTACAAGTGCTGATTTTGCAATTGCTAAAGTTAAACTCTTAAATGAGTTTAAAAATAGTTCCGAAAACAAAATACTCAAACGAATTTTAGGCTATGCTTTAAATAAAATAAAGTTCGATGAACTGAATCTGGGGGATGATAATGCAGACTTTTCAGAAATTATCAAAACTACATTGATTGAAAAACTACATGAACTGGCAGAACCATCGGCGATGTTATTCTATATCTACATCGGACTTCAATGGATCAGTTTGATTTTATTATATTTTTTGAATATATAAAAGAAAAAAGAAGGCTTAGAAGGCTAATTTGTTATAAAATTCAACCATCAGAATCTGGTTTAAAAACAAAAACACACCGTTGTTACTTCTCTAATTGAAGAATTAACTATCTTTATCTCGTTTAGAATAAAATAATTAATTTTAGCTACACAAAAGAAGAACTTTTCATTCTCTGACAGACAGGGATGAAAAATACAGATCAATACCATCAAATCTGCATAGTAAAACAGAACGCAAATATATTAATATAAGAAAATTATAAATGGGAGTACTAGTAACCAACGAAACCGTAAAGCAACTATTTCACATTGCTCAGTCGATAGCGAAGGAAAATTATAATGGAACCTATGGAGGCCCGCATATTCTGCAGGCTTTAATGCATAAGGATATCGGACTTAATGAATTTCTGAAAAGTATAGATAAAGATCCCGGCTATTTCTATGAATGGGCAGATGTCCGCATTGAAGAATACCCTAAAACAAATCATCTTCCCGATGAAGTAGGTCAGGATGATGCGATAGATACCCTTATCGAAGAGGCAGATGATATCCGTTTAAAATTAGGATTAGATGAGATTACTCCCATCTGTATTTTGACAGCAATTGTAAAACCACAGGTTGTTTTCTCACTTCAACAGCTCAAATCACTTCCGTTGAGAGAACATGAGATATTCAATCTTTATAGAAAAGATACACCGTTTACCGTTTCAGAAGATGGTGATTTCTCTTCATTGTTTTCAAATGGTTCAGACTATTCAGACTCTTCTTTTCCTTCCATTAAAAGTTACTGCGTAGACAGAACGGCACAGGCGAGAAAAGGAGAAATTGAAAATATCATTGGTAGAGATAAAGAACTAAGAATGCTGGTGGAAATCCTTTGCCGAAGAAGCAAACCCAATGTAATCATTATCGGGGAACCGGGAGTAGGGAAAACAGCATTAGTAGAAGGATTTGCTACTGAGATTATCAAAGGAAATGTACCCGAAATGCTTAAAAACGGAACCCTTTTAGAACTCGACACCGGAGCATTACTAGCCGGAACTTCTTATAAAGGAGAAATTGAAGACCGTCTGAAAAAAGTCATCAATGAATGTAAGAAAATTGAAAAAGCCATTCTTTTCATTGATGAGATTCATACCCTTTTAGACCCCAAAGGAAGCATCGGAAACGTTGCCAACCTTTTGAAACCTGAGCTTGCCAGAGGGGAAATCACCGTAATTGGAGCTACAACACAGGAAGAATACAGAAAAATTATAGAGCCGGAACAAGCTTTCAATCGTCGTTTTGAGGTATTAACAGTACATGAGCCGGATGAAAAAACCTGCGTAAAAATGATTGATGTACTGCTTGAAGGTTACAAAAAGCATCATGGTATTGAAGTCGAAAAAACTGCAATTCCGGAATGTGTACGTTTGGCTAAAAGATATGCAAAAGGTAAAAAATTACCCGATGCTGCTATTGACTTATTAGACAGAACAATGGCAGCCATCAAAATGCTTGATGAATTGTCAGAAAAAGAACTCAGCAGCTGGAAAGAAAGCTATGATGTTATTTTAAATGAAGAATATGCAGACAGCAAAGATAAAGCAGACGAGTTGATCTGGACTTACAACTTATTAAGAGATAAAATAAGCCCGATCCTTTGGGGATCGCTGAGTGAGCAGCCTGCCATTGACAACTCTATGCCGGTAGATCAGATTCAGCAGATTATTGAAGATACCTATGCCGAACTTCTACAGCATGCTGCGAAGAAAAGAGAAAAAGTAGACAGACTTGAACTTGCCGCTGTAATGGCTGCTAAAACCAATATTCCAATTGGAAAGATCCAGGCTCAGGAAAAAGAAAAACTCCTGAATATGGAATCACTTCTTCTGAACAGAGTCGTAGGGCAGGATCATGCATTAAAAATCCTTTCCGATGCTATTGTTGAAAACCGAAGTGGGTTGAATAAACCCGGGCAGCCCATTGGATCATTCTTCCTTCTGGGACCTACAGGAACCGGTAAAACAGAGCTGGCAAAATCTATGGCAGAATTACTTTTCAATGATGAAAAGGCAATGGTGCGTTTTGATATGTCAGAATTTAAAGAAGAACATTCCGCAGCCTTATTGTACGGAGCGCCTCCGGGATATGTAGGATATGAAGAAGGAGGTATGCTTGTCAATAAAATCAGACAACAGCCCTATACCGTTGTTTTATTTGACGAAATTGAAAAAGCCCATCATTCAGTTTTTGACGTATTCCTTCAGATTATGGACGAAGGAAAAGTACACGATAAACTGGGTAAAGAAGGAGATTTCAGCAATGCATTGATCCTTTTTACCTCCAATATCGGAAGCGAAGAAATTGTAAAACAGTTTGAAGAAGGAAAAATTCCGGAATCATCTTCATTGATGCAGATTATGTCCAATTCAGGACGATTCAGACCTGAGTTTTTAGCAAGAATCACCGAGATCATTCCTTTTGCACCGATCACAGAATCTATTGCAGAAAGAATCTTCAATATTCAGCTGAAATCACTTCATACCTCACTTATGAGATTGGGAATTACCTTAAAGATTAGTGATGATGCAGTAAGAAATCTGGCATTAGGCGGATTCAGCAGCAAGTATGGAGCAAGACAGATCTCAGGAGTAATCCGTGCACAGCTTGCAAGACCGATCTCTAAAATGATTGTTAGAGAAGAAGTAAAATCCGGCCAGACCATTCATGTTGATTGGAATAATGACGAAGAAAAACCAAGCTGGAAAGTAGATTAATTAGGAAGCGAAAAGGCAAAAAAAGTATATTTACCTTTTCGCTTATAAATACAAATAAAATGAAAACCATTGTCAGAAATATTTTTACAGGCTTACTATTATTAGGAACTGTTATAAGTGTAAATGGGCAGTTTCTTGCTGCTTCAGATACTTCAGAAAGCAGTGTGAGAAAATATAAAGGCATCATTAATGCCAATAAAGATCTTGTAGAATTTATTGAACAGTTACTTCTTCAGAAAGGGCTTCCCAAGCATTTGAGAAACCTGGCCCTGATAGAGTCCCATTTCGACAGAAATATCACTTCCGGAGCCGGAGCAGTAGGTATATGGCAGTTGATGACTGCACATGCCAACCAATATGGGCTTACGGAACAAAATCGTACCGATGTCTATAAAAGTACGAAAACAGCTGTTATCTCATTAGGAAACCTTTATAAAAAATATAACAATTGGGTAACCGTTGTGGCAGCTTATAACTGCGGTGAAGGCAATATTGCCAAAGCGATGGAAGCTGCAGGCTCCTCTCAATATCACGAATTCTCTAAATACCTTCCCGGAGAAACTATTAACCATGTGAAGAAATACCTCAATGCATGCTATGCTACAGGAGAACTTCAGAGTGTTTTAAGTAACTATAATTCTTCAAGAATCAACAAAATTTTCTTTGAGGACGGAAACAGAAGAGAGATGACCGCTGCGCTTTCAGAAACGGAAATCAACGCCGGATTCAATCTGAAAGTTGTCGCTGATGAGCTTAACGTAGACATGGATAAAATCCTTACGTGGAATCCTGGTATTGTAGAAGAACTGCAGAGAAAAGGAGAAAGCCCTTTCTATCTTCCTGTTGACCTTATGCCGGATTTCCTGCTCAGAAAAAATAAAATACTGGTTCGTTCCATCAAAGAAGGAGCAAGTATTCAACAGTAAATAATCTCAAGTACAAATAAAAAAACAATCAACGTTCAGTTGGTTGTTTTTTTTATGCAATAACTGATCTGTTAAAAAAGGCTAATTTTATATTAAAGGATTCTTAATATTTCTCACTTAGGTGGAAAATTATTGTTTTTATTGTTCTTTTTCAATATGTTGAAATCCTTTACTGATGATGTTTTGAGCGTGTTTTTTAAATCTATTGTCGTAGAATTACGACAAGAAATCGTAGAACTACTACAATTTCTCAGATTTATATTGAAAAGTTTTTTTTAGCAATAAAGAGCCTCTATCTTTGCTAAACAATCACCGAATCACAAAATATTAACGATCAAAATTTACAATCATGGCAGAAAGAAATTCAAGAGGAATCTTAAAATTCAACGGAGGAGAAGGACAAAAGCTGTTAAAAATGAATTACAGTGTATCCAGATCTACAGACGTATCAGGACGTGTAGCATCAGATCCTTCCAACGCATTGATCAAAGTAACAGTAGAGGCTACTGAAAAATCTGACATCCTTGAAAGCTTGTTAAACGGTAAATACAAGCCTACAAAAGGAGAAATTACATTCAACAAGTCTCACGAAGAAGGAACATTAATCACTTTGAACTGGGAAAACGGATACGTAATCCAGCACGAAGTAGACTTCGATGCAGTAGACAGCAACAGTATGCTGATCAGCTTCGTAATCAGCGCTGAAACCATTGACTACGGTACTTCTCAGTACGCTGGACTATGGCCTTCAGCAGGTAGTAATTAAGCCTATTCATCATCTTAGTAAAAATAAAATTGGTACAGAACAGTATACTCATCGAGTTTACTGTTCTGTTTTTTTATATAAGTTCAAGCTAATGAAAAACGGAATAAAATAATAAATACTTTCCAGTCTCAACCCATTCAAATTTATAGTGAATAAATAAAACAGTTTTGATTCTTGTAAGTTACCCTTTTAACGTTTTATTTCTCTTATTGGTGTAATAATTGGTGAAATTTTCTTATTTCCCAATGATATTTAATGTATTTATTTATAATATATTATGTTTTATTTTAAATCTTTTGTCGTAGAATTACGACATGAAATCGTAGAACTACTACACCAAATCGTATAACTACTACACTTTTTCATATTTCTGTTTAAATGCTTTTTTTTCAAAACCCAGGGAGCTATCTTTGTTATATAATTATTGAATAACAATTTATTACTAACGATTAAAATTTACAATCATGGCAGAAAGAAATTCAAGAGGAATTTTAAAATTCAACGGAGGAGAAGGACAGAAACTGTTAAAAATGAATTACAGTGTATCAAGATCTACAGACGTATCAGGACGTGTAGCATCAGATCCTTCTAACGCATTAATCAAGGTTACAGTAGAAGCTACTGAAAAATCTGACATCCTTGAAAGCTTGTTAAACGGTAAATACAAGCCTACAAAAGGAGAAATTACATTCAACAAATCTCACGAAGAAGGAACATTAATTACTTTGAATTGGGAGAATGGATACGTAATCCAGCACGAAGTAGACTTCGATGCAGTAGACAGCAACAGTATGCTGATCAGTTTTGTAGTAAGTGCCGAAACTATTGACTACGGTACTTCTCAATATGCTGGATTATGGCCAGGTAAATAATCCAATACAATGTAAAAAAAAAGGAACAGTATACCATTGGTATGCTGTTTCTCTTTTTTATCCATGACCTAATTAATAACCATATATAAAAAATAAGCAAAATGTTCAGACAAATTCTACCTGCTAAATGCTGAATATTGCCTCAAAAGTAAATACCGCTAAAAAAAAATTCACGAGCGAAGCAAATTGACGATTTACTATTCATCATTTGAGCCCCGAATCCCTTCCCCGGACTACCAACTTTTACGCCTATTTTCTTATATTTGTTCATTATTCAAAATATGGACGCAACACAAGATAAAAGGCTGTTTCTCATCGATGCCTATGCGATGATTTTCAGAGGATACTACGCATTAATCAGGAATCCGAGACTCACCAGCAAAGGACTGGATACTTCTGCTATCTTTGGTTTTACCAATTCTTTGATCGAATTGATCAGAAGAGAAAAACCTACCCACCTGGCAGTAGTTTTTGATGTAGGACAGGCTAGTGTAAGAACTGATGACTATTCAGATTACAAAGCCAACAGAAGCGAAACTCCTGAGGCGATTAAAATTGCTGTTCCATACATCCACAGAATTCTTGAAGCCATGCATATTCCACGCCTGGGAGTAGAAGGATATGAAGCGGATGATGTAATAGGTACCATTGCGTGCAAAGCAGAAAAAGAAGGGTACACCACTTTCATGGTAACGCCGGATAAGGATTTTGCACAGCTGGTTACAGATAAAATTAAGATTTATAAGCCAGGTTTAAAAGGTGGTGATATTGAAATTCTGGGCGTTGATGAGGTAAAGGCAAAATATGAGATTGAAGATCCTAAGCAGGTTATCGATTTTCTTGCCATGATGGGAGATGCGGTAGATAATATCCCCGGACTGGAAGGTGTAGGAGAGAAAACTGCGATGAAGTTCCTTAAAGAATTCGGAAATATAGAAACTTTATTAGCTAATACTGATCAACTGAAAGGAAAACTGAAAGAGAAAGTAGAAGCTTCTGCAGAACGTGGCATTTTATCTAAAAAATTAGCAACCATTATCTGTGATGCTCCTGTAGAATTCCATCAGGAACAATACGATCTGGAAACGCCGGATTTTGAAAAAGTAAAAGAAGTTTTTGATGAAATAGAATTCAGAAGACTTTACGAAAACCTTTACAGAGCTTTTGCACCTGCTCCAACAGAAACAGTGGTTGTGAGTGAAGTGGAAGTGAAGCAGACTCCAGCTGGTACAGAAATGAAAGGACAGGTGATGCAGCTTGATCTTTTTGCCAATTTTGAAGAGCTGGAACAGGCTACTTCTACAAAATCTACTATTGAGCAGAACGATCATCTTTATCAGTTTATCGACAATCCGAAAGCCCAGAAAAAATTAGTTGATAATCTGTTGAAGCAAAAGGTTGTTTGCTTTGATACGGAAACTACTTCATTAAACGAACTGGAAGCAGAATTGGTGGGAATGAGTTTCTCTTATAAAAAAGGGCTTGCCTATTATATTCCGCTTTCTGAAGACAGAACCGAAGTGTTACAGACGTTAGAGATTTTCAGGCCGTTTTTTGAAAAGGAAGACCTGCTGAAAATTGCTCACAATCTGAAATACGATTATAAAGTTTTAAAACAATACGACATTACTGTTAAAGGGGCAATGTTTGATACGATGATTGCCCATTACCTGTTGAATCCAGACGGAAGACATGGTATGGATTATCTTTCAGAAGTATACCTGAACTATAAACCGGTATCCATAGAAACCATCATCGGGAAAAAAGGTAAGAAACAGGGCAGCTTCAGAGATGCAGATCTGAGAACGCAGACAGATTATGCAGCAGAAGATGCAGACATCACTTTCCAATTGTATGAGCTTTTTGCACCACAGCTGAAAAAAGAAAATCTGGAAGAGCTTTTCTATAATATTGAAATGCCTCTGATGGAAGTCTTGGCAAAAATGGAACTGGCAGGTATTTCTCTAGATGAAAAATGGCTGGCACAGGAAAGTATAGATCTTGAAAATGACCTGAAGCAGTTAGAAACTACAATTTTTGAACTTTCAGGGGAAGAATTCAACATGAACTCACCCAAACAGCTTGGAGAAATTCTGTTTGAAAAAATGCAGCTGGATCCGAAAGCCAAAAAAACAAAGACAGGACAATATGCAACTTCAGAAGATGTTCTTCAGAAATTAAGTTCAAAACATGAGATCATTAAGCATATTCTGGAATACAGAACCTATCAGAAATTAAAATCAACCTATGTAGATGCGCTGCCTTCGCAGATTGATAAAGAAGATAACAGAGTACATACCAATTTCTCACAGACGACAGCTGCTACAGGCCGTCTGGCGAGTGTAAATCCAAACCTGCAGAATATCCCGATCCGAACTTTGAGAGGACAGCAGATTCGTGGAGCCTTTGTTTCCGGAGAAGGGAAGAAGATTATTTCTGCCGATTATTCACAGATTGAACTTCGTTTAATCGCTGAAATTTCAGGAGAAGATAATATGATCAAAGCATTCCAGGACGGAGAAGATATTCATGCTTCCACAGCAGCAAAACTCTTTAAAATTCCTCTGGAAGAAGTCTCCAAAACCCAGAGAAGCCAGGCAAAGACTGTAAACTTTGGTATCATCTACGGACAGGGAGCTTTTGCATTGGCAGAGCAGACTGGATTATCCCGTACAGAGGCTAAGCAGATGATTGAAGCTTATTTTGAAACCTATCCAAAACTGAAAGAGTACATGGCGGAACAGGTGAATAAAGCACGTCAGATGGGCTATGTGGAAACTATTTTAGGAAGAAAGCGTCACTTGAAAGATATCAATTCCAACAATTTTGTAGTAAGAGGTCATGCAGAAAGGAATGCTGTGAATGCCCCGGTTCAGGGAAGTGCCGCAGACGTTGTAAAGCTTGCGATGATCAAAATAGACAGAGAAATCATGGAACAGCAGTTAAAAACAAAAATGCTGCTTCAGGTACATGACGAATTGATATTTGAATCACCGGCAGATGAAATTGAAGCCGCTTCAAAACTCATCAAAACTGAAATGGAAAACGCCTTAAAAACGCAGGTTCCGTTGTTAGTAGAGATTGGGGTAGGAGACAATTGGCTGGAAGCGCATTAATCAATACTGCAAATCATACTTTAAATAAAAAACTTCCGTCTTTTGGGCGGAAGTTTTTGTTTATAATGTAAAATTGACTGTCAGAATAGTTTTATTTTATCATTCTTATCATAGCCAAATCATCTGTAGGTTTTACTCCATACTGATGCTCAAGTTGTTTAAGCTTTCTGTTAAGCATTTCTTCAGTATCACTATTTTGGCGGTCAATCATCAAATATTCTGCAAAATTGATCATTTCATCAGAATCTGTTTTTTTAATTTTTGAAAAGCTCAAAATACCATCAGTTGCAATGGAAATATCATTCGGATCATTAAAAATTATTTTCTGAGATTGATTAGAATACCAGTCTTCAAAGTTTTCATGAAGATGATAGGCAAGGTAATCAGGTTTATTATTACGATCAAATTCCATTATCTTTCCATTGACGCAAATAACGCCGTCACCAATGGCTAAGATTATTCCTTCGTTCTTTACCTTGTCATAAACCAAGATGATAAGAGTGGCTAACAGCTCTTTTTCATCCAGCATCATATGATTTTTACTAAATACAAGTTCTTTGAATAGGCCTTCAACTATTTCTTTGAGATCTTCGTCTAGACTGCGTTGAATATCTTTTTCATATAAAGATTTATAACTTGTTTCAATGATCACTTTACGTAAAAGCTTTCCAAAAAGTGCCGAAGCAAAATGACTGTCCATCGCTGTAGAGCAGCCGTCCATTACAGCACATACTATTTTATCAGAATCGATCTTTTTAACAAGCAAATAGTCTTCACAATGGTTGATATGATAATCTCCGATTTGTAAGGTAGAATATACGTTCATCGGATGCTAAAATAGTTCTATTTTTTCTGATATAAGTGTATGAGGGTTATTTTAGACGGTCAATTTCTTTTGTAATCTTCTTTCCCGGATGCTGTAATTTTGTTTTATTAACAGCAAGTGACTCCATATCTAAATGAAGTCACTTGTTATAGACGGTAAAAATCCCTGATATTAGATCTCATATTCTATTTCCCCCACATAATGCAGCGAATAATCGTCATTCTCTACAGAAACCGGATTAGGAATCACAAATCTTGTTGCAAAAATGATGGCATTCACAGGCGTATCCAGACTTAGTTCATTCAGTTTTCTTTCCAGGATTGGAATCCATTGGTCAGCGTAAGAATATTCTGCAAACTTGTCGTAAAGTCCAAGACTTTCATCCTCAAAGCCATATTCTATGAAGTCATCATCAAACCATTTGATGTTCTGTGATTCTGCGAATTTTGAAACATACTGATCGTCGGTTTCTTCCTCTATATAATAATTTTCATCCTCTTCTACGAAACTATAAAAATCTTCTTCATTCTTGAAATACCCTAACCAGAAGTGTGAAATTTCTTTATCCATAATAATCTTTTTATTCTAATCTTTTTAATTGTTTACTTGTATCAATAGCTTTTTCAAGCCGTGAAAGCCTTGTCTTTTCCTGCTTGGCACTCATAATCCAGTGTATAATTAC
Source organism: Chryseobacterium sp. D764 (assembly GCF_019317325.1). NCBI lineage: Bacteria > Pseudomonadati > Bacteroidota > Flavobacteriia > Flavobacteriales > Weeksellaceae > Chryseobacterium > Chryseobacterium sp. D764. Next base: position 4,371,630 of record NZ_CP079219.1, read on the forward strand.
CTTTTTATAAGAAGGAGCCTGGCTTTCAAAAAATTCCCAGGCAGCCTGATGATCCGTAAACTGTTTTTGATAAACAGGATCAAGAGCAACTTCTGCTTTTTCATGGGAATAAATTCCGGATTTGTTCTCTTTTCTGAGTTCAAATGCTTTTTGTCCTGCAGGAGTCATCAGCCCTGCTTTGGTGAGCGCTTCAACTTTCTTTATATTAATATTGCTCCAGATACTGGAAGACTTTCTTGGCGTAAAACGGATAGAATAGCTTTCGTGATCTATTGATTTTCTCACGCCGTCTATCCAGCCAAAGCACAAAGCCTGATCTACAGATTCAGACCAGCTCATAGAAGGTTTTCCACTTCCGGTTTTGTAGAATCCTGTCAACAGTTCTTTTTCCCCTTCGTGGTGCTTCTCAAGCCACTTTCTGAATTCTTCCTTTGTCGAAAAAAATGTAGGTTTCATAACTCCTTTACCTGCCTTTTACATTTAATCTGTAATATTACGAAAGTTTTCAGTCAAATAAAATCTTCTTGCCCTAAACAAAGTTCAATGATAACCCCGGAGATAATTTTTTTATTGTAATTTTATTCTAGGTTATAAATTATAAAAAATGGATTTTCTTCAGGACCATTACGCTGTCAAAAATGAATTGCTGCTTATCCTTATTTCTGTCATTTTAGGACTGTTCATTGGTGCCGAACGCGAATACCGTAATAAATCTGCCGGACTCAGAACCTTTATTCTGGTCTGTTTCGGAGCCTGTCTGTTTACGATTCTTTCCATCAAAATAGGTGTGGCCAATCCGGACCGTCTTGCAGCCAATATCATTACCGGTATAGGATTTTTGGGAGCAGGAGTGATTTTCAAAGGAGACAATAAAATTGAAGGTATTACTACTGCAACCACCATTTGGGCAACGGCTTCAATTGGAATGGCGGTAGGTTCCGGATATGTCTATATTTCCCTGCTGGGAACCGCTTTGGTATTGATTATTTTGAGTGCTTTAACTTACCTTCAGAATTTCATTGATAATTATAATAAAGTAAGGGAGTATAAAATTGCTGTGACAGGTTCTGCGGATATCAAATATTGTGAAAACATATTTAAAGAACATCACCTGAAATATCTGATGATTAAGCAGCAGTATTCACCGGAAAGTTTAACCGTTATCTGGCGGCTTACCGGAAAGAATACCCGTCATGAAGAATTAATCACACGTCTGGTAGACGATCCAAAAATCAGAGCCTATCAGTTTTAGAAGATATGAAAGTAAAAAAATAAAGGCCTGAGCCTTTATTTTTATTTTTTCTTGAATATATACAAATCCTTGTTGGGGCCGTCAATTTCTTTTCCTTCCATATCCAGTTGGAACAGCATATTTTCACCAACTTTATATTTATAGTTTGCTGTTTTTCCTTTTAAAGTAATCATAGTTCCTGTTGCATCCCATGTGAAAGATCCTTTATCCTGATTTTTTGAATTTCTATCAAGATATTCTTCAGAAATACTGAATGTTTTATCATTATTCAATGTTAAGGAAGTCTTGATACCCGGACAGTCAGCGCAAGGAATTGTTGCTTCATAAGTACCAGCCCAATCCAATGCATTTTCAGAAGTGTCACCAGCTGCTGTAGGGGTAGCTTTAGTGATGCTGTCTGTAGTAACTTGTTGAACAGCTGTTGCAGAATCTGTGGTTGTACCGGTTGTTTCAGTTGCTTCTTTTTTAGAACATGAGGCAAGGAACAGAGCGGCTCCCATTCCCAACATGAGCATTTTGCTTTTCATCATAATAATTGATTTAAGTATGTTTCTTAATAATAAAGTTACTTCCAATCAACAAAAACTAAGCCAGAGGGAGGAGAGTTTAATGTTTAATGTTTAATGTTTAATGTTGTTGGCCGATAATTGTCAGTATATGGTTCCGGGTTTAAATTGATAGATTTCTAAATAAGTTTTCTGCTTTCCCTGTTATCAATACATTTTATTTTTTACATTTTACAAAAACTACTTCTTAACAACTTTTCCGCGCGTTTTATAAGGCCTATTCTTATTTTTCTTTGTAAATTCGGGCAAAATTTTGATTATGACAAAAAAGATACTTTTATCTGTATTTCTTTTGCCAGCTGCAATGGCATTTGCACAACAATATGGCGGAATGTGGATTCCTACTGAGCTGAATGAAAAGGAAATGAAGGATTTGGGAATGAAGATTTCTGCAAAAGATATTTTCAACCCTCAGAAACCAAGCATAAAGGATGCGGTAGTACAGTTTAACGGTGGATGTACTGCGGAAATTATTTCGCCTAAAGGACTGCTTTTAACCAATCATCACTGTGGTTTCGGTCAGATTCAGGCGCATTCTACCGTTCAGAATGACCTTCTTTCAAACGGATTCTGGGCAAAAAATACACAGGGAGAACTTCCTAATCCGGGAGTAAAAGTAGATTTTATTGTAGATATAAAAGAAGTTACTGATCAGATTTTAGAAGGTACAGACAACCTAACGGAGCCGGAACTTACTAAAAGGATCAACAACAATATTGAGGTTTACAAAAACTCTCAGAAAATTGAATCTTACCAATCGATCATGGTAAAGCCTATGTATTATGGAAACAAATACTATGCTTACACCATCGAAACTTATAAAGATATCCGTCTTGTGGGGGCTCCCCCTCAAAGCATCGGAAAATTCGGAAGTGATACAGACAACTGGGTTTGGCCTAGACATACCGGAGATTTCTCTATGTTCAGAATCTATGCAGATAAGAACAACAGACCTGCGGAATATTCAAAAGATAATGTTCCTTACGTTCCGAAACACTATTTACCTGTTTCTATAAAAGATAAAAACGAAAACGATTTTACCTTTGTATTCGGTTTCCCTGGAAAAACTACAGAATATCTTCCTGCGGTAGGAGTAGAAAAAATCATGAAGGATATTGATCCTGCAAGAATTGCGGTACGTGATGTTGCTTTAAAAACATTAGACGAAAAAATGCGTGCTGACAATGAAACACGTATCAAATATGCTTCAAAATATGCTTCTGTAGCGAACTACTGGAAAAAATGGATCGGTGAAGTAGAAGGATTGAAAAAATCTAATGCTGTAGAAAAGAAAGTAATGTATGAAGGTTCTTTGGTGGCTAAAAATCCGGAGATCAAAAATACATTGGATCAGTTGAATAAACTATACAATGATCAGGCTCCTTATGCATTAAACAATGCTTATTTTACAGAAGTGGTAAGAAATGCTGAGACTTTGAAGCTTGCTGGTGATTATTATGACTTCGTAGCTTCTGTAGAAGCGGGTAGAATGGATGAAAAGGAACTTACAAAGTTAAAAACAAAATTAACCTCTTTCTACAAAGATTACAGTGCAGAGCTTGATGCTAAAGTAACCGCAAAATTATTGGCTTTATACGTTAATAAAACAGCGCCACAGTTTTTACCGACAGGGTTCAGTAAATACAAAGATGAAAGCCCGAATATCCCTGTAATAGAAGATATGTCTAAAAACTCTATCATCACAGGAAGAACTGCTGTGAATGGAGGAACATTAACTGCAGATATTGATAAAGCGTTTTCTAATCAGGATAAATTGATCAAAACGTTAAAGAAAGATCCTATTTATCAGCTGTATGTTTCTATGAAAGAAACATATATGAAAACTGCAGATCCGCAATATACCTCAATGCAGGCAAAAATTGATGCTTTACAGAAAAAGTTCATGGCACAGCAGATGCAGACGGATAAAGACAGAAAGTTCTTCCCGGATGCGAATTCAACGCTTCGTGTAACGTACGGTAAAGTAAAAGGATCTACACCTAGAGATGCAGTTTCTTACGGATATCAGACTCACCTGGCAGGAGTAATGGAAAAATATGTTCCCGGAGATTACGAATTTGATGTTCCAAAGAAACTGATTGATCTTTACAACAAAAAAGATTTCGGAAACTATAAAGATAAAACAGGTGATGTTCCTGTAGGATTCACTGCAACAAACCATACAACAGGAGGAAACTCTGGAAGCCCTGCTCTTGATGCCAACGGAAATCTTGTAGGATTGAATTTTGACAGACAGTGGGAAGGAACAATGAGTGATATCAACTATGATCCACGTTTCAGCAGAAACATCATGGTAGATACAAAATATATCCTTTTCATCATCGAGAAGTTTGCTGACTCAAAGTGGCTTGTTGATGAAATGAAGATTATAAAATAATTTTTAAAAGTTATACCTTTAAGAATCTATTTAAACTGAGTTTTGAATAGATTCTTTTTTATTTTAAATAAGATGAAAGACAGGATCATCAATGTTTTGGCAGCTTTCGAATCTGGTAATATCGGGAAATCTTTTCCGCTGGATTACTGTTTGCCGCTTTATCACAGTGTCTCCGACAGAGAACTTCCCCATATAAAACATGTGATCCGTTATAAGAATACAAAACAGTTTGAAGAAGATCTTGATCATCTTGCGAAGAATTTCCGGTTTGTCAACTGGCAGGAGTTTAAAGAGTGTATGTCCGGGGATTTTAAATCTAAGAAAAAAATTGCCCTGCTTACTTTTGATGACGGTTTCAGAGAATTTTATGATATAGTAGCACCGGTTTTGGAACGAAAGGGAATTTATGCCTGCAATTTCGTAAACCCTGCTTTTATTGATAATAAAGATATGATGTTCAGATGCAAAGCCAGCCTTCTTGCAGATGCAGTTGAGAAGAATAAAACTATAAATCCCGAGGTTTATCGTATATTTTCTCTTGACAGCCATGCAGACAAAGGTGTTTTACAAAAGAATATTTTACAGGTTAATTATCAGGGGAAAAATATTTTGGAAAGGCTTGCTGAAAAGCTTGAAGTGGATTTTAATGCTTATTCAAAAGAATGTAAACCCTATTTAAGTACAGAAGAGCTAAAAGAACTTACAAGGAAAGGTTTCGGAATCTCTTCTCACAGCTGGGATCACCCTAAATATGGAGATTTATCTTTGAAAGAACAGATGGAAACTACGAATAAAACTTTTGCTTATTTGAAAGAAAATGATTTCCTCTACGAAAGTTTTGCATTTCCGTTTACTGATTTTGAAGTTCAGAAAAACTTTTTTGATGAGCTCTTTAAAAATGAGGAAATCTATTGTAGTTTTGGATGTGCAGGGGTAAAACTGGATAGTGTAAAGAAAAATTTTCAAAGAATTCCAATGGAAATGGGTGAGAGCGGGGAACAAATACTGAAAAAAGAAACGGCTTACTTCAAACTGAAAAGACTGATTAACAAAAATACCATTCTGAGAAAATGATAGCGCTGAAAACATTCAACAGAAAAGAACTGGAAGATTTTATATCATCCGGAGCATTTCTGCAGTATGATTTTCTTCCTATTACAAAACATCGTGCATTGTCGCATATTCACAATCCTAAAGCATCAGAGGAAGATACCCTTCTTATTCTGGCATTCTTTGAAGAAAAACTTATTGGATATGTTGGGTGTTTCCCGGATTGCTTTGAGATTGATGGAAAGGAAATCCGCTATGCCTGGCTAAGCACTTTATATGCAAACCCTGATTACAGAAAAAGAAGACCTGCAAAAGCATTACTGAAAAAGGTTTTTGAAGAATACGAAGGCAGAATTGCCATTACAGAATTTACCAAAGAAGCAGAAGCCCTCTATAATATTATGGGTGTTTTTGAATATGTCTTTCCTAAAGAAGGGAAGAGATATTACTTCAGAACTGATGCTGCTAAAATGATTCCTGAAAAAAAACCGGGAACACAACCCTTGAAGCCGCTTTTTCAGTCTCTGGATGCTGCCGCCAATTTATTAATCTCAATAAAGAACTTACCGGTACAGAAACCGGACTTCAAATATGAGGTTCTTCCTCGTATTGACAAAGAAAGTGCTGATTTTATGACTGGATTTTCCGGGGTACGGAATGCAGATGAAATCAATACTTTTATAGATTATCCATGGATTTTGGAAGGAAAAAGAGACGTGAAATATTTCTTTTCAAGTTTTGCGGATACATTTACATACTTTTGGATTAAGATTTTCGATCAGAATAATCAACTCAAGGCTTGTTTCCTGTTGCAGCTCCGCGACGGATACCTTAAAATTCCCTACCTTTTTTCAACTTCTGATCTGGCTGAGGTTGTCAGGTTTTTAAATTATTTCATAATTACCAATAAAGTAAAAGGATTTACAAGTTATCAGACCAGCCTCAACAAGACAATACAACAATCGAAAGTATTTTCTCCTATTTATGACCGTGATTTTAAAAGAGAATATCTGTTTCATCAACAGCTGTTAGAATTACTTCCCAATAATTTTAATCCCAATTATCAGGACGGGGACGGGGATTGCATGATGACGTAATAGAATTATGAATTATAAATGATCACTGATCAATTATCATTGATCATTTATAAAAAACAAACCGCCCGATAATTCTATCGGGCGGTTTGTTTTTTAATGTCCGAAAATATCTTTCAGACTTACTTCTTTAAATGTTCCCATTTTATTGACTGCTTCCATATTCAGATTTTCTTTTTTACCGATAATGGCGGTGTTAAAATCTATGGATTTAACTTCTGTCTGATAAAAATGTCTGATATCTTCAAATTTCAGATCCTGAATCTGGTTGTAAATATCTTTTCTGAAATCATGATAAATATTCAGTTTCTTCAATCTTAATGTATTGAAAAATATATTATTTCGGGTAATCCTTGTTGAGGCAATCTGTTTCAGAGCAGCATTTCTGGCGTTCTCAAACTGAATAGGCACTTCAGGAAGTTCATTCATCAGTTCATTCATCGTATCCACAGCAATCATAAGCTTGTCAGGCTGAGTTCCGATATAAGTCGTTACATAATCCGGATGGTTGAGTTCCGAGTTCGCTGCATAAGAAACGTAAGCAGAGTAAGCAAGACTCTTACTTTCCCGGATTTCCTGGAAAACAATTGATGATAATCCCCGTCCAAAATATTCGTTAAATACATTGATCTTTCCAAAATGAAGTGGATTCACCAGATTTCCTTTTCCGATTTTGCTCATTTCCATCTGAACCATATCATAATTGATGAAATTTACATTTCCTCCGGTGGCAGGCTCTGGATATTGTTTAGCTTCCGAAATCTGAAGACTCTCAGTTTCTATATACTGACCAATATATCCCTTGAAATTTTCAAAGCTTTTACCATAGAAGAATACCTGATATGGATATTTGAAAAGCTTTTTTATTCTGTCAGTGAAAACTTCAGAATTGCTGCCTTCAAGTTCCTCTTGGGAAATAATATCCGTAAAACGTGAGTGAGCACCCAATTTTGTATAATTGGTCAGCGCTGTCATAATACGGTTTTTATCTTTCTTAATGGCCTCTCTGTTTTCCAGTACAGTTCCCACAAACTGATTATAGATTTCCTGGTCTGGTTTTACATCATGCATCCAGTGCTGCAGAAGAGCAATTCCCTTTTCTATATTTTCTTCCAATCCGCTTAGAGAAATGATCAACTGATTATTTGTGGTTTTGAAATCATTGCTGATTCCGATTTTGAAAAATTCCTTTTTTAAATCTTCAGGCGAAAGAGTATCCGTACCCAGGTATTGCAGCAACTGAGTGGAAATTCCCAAATCTCTGTCATTGTCACTTCCAAAAGGAAAAATGAAATGAAGCTGTGCAATATCATTATAGTTGTTCTTTACAAAACTTAATTTCTTTCCGTTAAGCTGATCAGTGGCAATTTCTTTCTGATAGTCGATAAATTCCGGCTTAATATCCTCTGTCTTATCCATTAAAATCTCTTTTAAAAACTCAGACTGAGTATCTCTGTTGATTTTAACAGGAGTAATACCTGGATTTTCAACTCTGATCAACATGTCATTGACACCTTTTTCTTTATTGACAACAACATAATTTTCTTTGAAAAAATCCTTGGCAAAATTCACTATATCTTCCTTCGTAAAAGCAGTATATTCATCCATCTCATTCAGTTCCTGCTCCCACGTTATCCCTTTTATATAAGAATCGTACAGGGTGGTAGCAAGCCCTTCTGCTGTTTCAAGGCCTTTCATTCTCTGAATTTTGAAATCATTAATGATTGCTGGCAGCATCCAGTCTGGGAAATCGCCTTTCTTTATCAGTTCAATTTCCTCCAGCACCATGTTCTTTGCTTCCTCAAGAGTTTGGTTTTCCTTAGGTACAGCTACAATAGAAAAATATCCATATTGTCTTAACCCTACAGAAAATGCCTGAGCCCAAAGCATTTTTTGAGTCTGATTGATATGCAGATCCAGTAATCCTGCTTCACCCCTGTTGCTGAGGATATTGGCAACAACATCTGCAAGCATAGCGTCCCTTGTTCCATAGCTTTCTGTTCTCCATGCCAACTGAGTGCGTGGAGTAGTAGGGCTTTTCACTGTTCTTGTTACAATTTCTGTAATGGGTTGTTCAATAATCGGTGTCTTTTGCGGAAGCTCTTTATAAGGCAAGGTGCCAAAATATTGATCAACTAATTGAATGGTCTCTTCAAAATCAAGATCACCAACCAGCACCATAGCGTAGTTATTAGGAACATAATACTCATCAAAGTACTTGTGAATAGCCTTCATAGAAGGGTTTTTCAAATGCTCGGCTCTTCCAAGTGTTGTCTGTTGGCCGTTAGGATGCGTAGGGAAAAGAGCATCCATCAATTCATAGCTTACAAGTCTTGTATCATTATCCTGAGCTCTGTTGAACTCTTCATATACAGATTCCAGTTCCGTATGAAAAAGACGAAGTACAATCTCAGAAAATCTTTCTTTTTCTATTTTTAGCCACTTTTCAAGTTCGTTGTTCGGGATATTGTTCTTATATACTGTTTCATCAAACCAGGTATGTGCATTCGTTCCGGTAGCTCCCAAAGAAGAAATGGCTTTGTCATATTCATTGGCAATAGCATATTGACTGGCTTCCTGAGAAACTTCATCAATTTTTTTATAGATCTCCTTTTTCTTTTCAGGATCCTGTTCTGCTTTATGCTCTTCATACAGCGCTGAGATCTGGTCCAGAAGTACTTCTTCCTTTTCCCAGTTTTGAGTCCCGATTTGTGAAGTCCCTTTAAACATCATATGCTCAAGATAATGGGCCAGTCCTGTATTATCAGACGGATCATTATTGCTTCCGGTTCTTACAGGAATAAAAGTCTGTATCCTAGGAGCATCAAAATTTTGAGCAAGAAAAACTTTCAACCCATTTTTCAAAGTATAAATTCTGACGTTATTTTCGTCATGTGTTATCGTAATATATTCGTAGTGGTTTTTATCAGTATGAACCGTTTCCTTATATTTTCTGTCTGTCATATAAAACTCATTTCACTCCTTAGAATCCGGAATGCACTACAAATGTATGAAATCAAAAAAAATGTTAGCTGCTTTTTATCACTATTACATCTATTGTTGTAGTTGAAAAGGTAAATCATAAGAATGAAATACCCATTGTAGAAAGGAAATAAAGGCTGCTACTGGTAATTTATTTTTATAGAATATCTTTCATACTATATAATATATAATAGTATACGCTTTAATATCCATTATTATACAGATGATCTTTTTCAGGAGCTATTTCCTGCTATCCATTCATACTCCTCACGCCCGGGCTGTGCGATTCTCAAATCCACCTGCTCTCCAACGCGTGCTGCGGGGTACCCATTTCTATCAGGGCTAGGGGGAGGTTAATGATGAATTATGAATTCCCCCGAAATACCCTATACTAAATATACATCATCATCTGTGCAAATGCGTGATCTGTGGTTAACCAGTACTCATTCCATAAGAACGCACTATTATCCTGAGCGTAGACGAAGGGAGCCTGTTTTATAAAAGCTTCCCCTTGCACCTTTCCCCCAACCTTCCCTTTATCTTATATATATATAATAGAATGTATCTTTCATTACCCCATTACTCATGATTTCTTCTCCCTCAAAGCGCTCCCTTGAATCTCCCAAACAAATGTTTAAAATTTTTCTCTCTGCGTTCCAGCGTATTAGGGTTAAATATTACGGGTGTGTAAAATTTATGTTAAATAAAGTTGTTTTGCGTTGCAATAAGTTGTTATCTTTGCCCCACTGAAAAACGAGAGTAATACAGTAGCGCAGGAGAGCTTTTAGATAAGCATAGACATTATGATACTTCAAAAAGAGGCAGACAAAAAACTTTAATTTTTTTATCAAAAAAAGTTGCGAGTTTAAAAAGAGTTTGTATCTTTGCAGTCCCAAATAAAGGGAGCGCAGGAGTAGAGTGATTAAGGTTTAGGAGAGGGATTAAGGTTACTTAAAAAACTTTAAAATTTTCTTTCAAAACATTTGGTCATTAAGAAATAAAGTTTTACTTTTGCACTCGCAAATACGGAGCGCCACTGACAGAAGAGAGTGCTTCGTTACAAAGCGAAAGATATAAAGATCATTGACATACAATATAACAACCAAGTAAGGAAAAACTAAAGCGTAAAAAAAACTTTGAGTGAGTCAGACAAACATACAATGGAGAGTTTGATCCTGGCTCAGGATGAACGCTAGCGGGAGGCCTAACACATGCAAGCCGAGCGGTATTGTTTCTTCGGAAATGAGAGAGCGGCGTACGGGTGCGGAACACGTGTGCAACCTGCCTTTATCTGGGGGATAGCCTTTCGAAAGGGAGATTAATACCCCATAATATTTAGAATGGCATCATTTTAAATTGAAAACTCCGGTGGATAGAGATGGGCACGCGCAAGATTAGATAGTTGGTGAGGTAACGGCTCACCAAGTCAACGATCTTTAGGGGGCCTGAGAGGGTGATCCCCCACACTGGTACTGAGACACGGACCAGACTCCTACGGGAGGCAGCAGTGAGGAATATTGGACAATGGGTGAGAGCCTGATCCAGCCATCCCGCGTGAAGGACGACGGCCCTATGGGTTGTAAACTTCTTTTGTATAGGGATAAACCTACCCTCGTGAGGGTAGCTGAAGGTACTATACGAATAAGCACCGGCTAACTCCGTGCCAGCAGCCGCGGTAATACGGAGGGTGCAAGCGTTATCCGGATTTATTGGGTTTAAAGGGTCCGTAGGCGGATCTGTAAGTCAGTGGTGAAATCTCACAGCTTAACTGTGAAACTGCCATTGATACTGCAGGTCTTGAGTGTTGTTGAAGTAGCTGGAATAAGTAGTGTAGCGGTGAAATGCATAGATATTACTTAGAACACCAATTGCGAAGGCAGGTTACTAAGCAACAACTGACGCTGATGGACGAAAGCGTGGGGAGCGAACAGGATTAGATACCCTGGTAGTCCACGCCGTAAACGATGCTAACTCGTTTTTGGTTTTTCGGAATCAGAGACTAAGCGAAAGTGATAAGTTAGCCACCTGGGGAGTACGTTCGCAAGAATGAAACTCAAAGGAATTGACGGGGGCCCGCACAAGCGGTGGATTATGTGGTTTAATTCGATGATACGCGAGGAACCTTACCAAGGCTTAAATGGGAAATGACAGGTTTAGAAATAGACTTTTCTTCGGACATTTTTCAAGGTGCTGCATGGTTGTCGTCAGCTCGTGCCGTGAGGTGTTAGGTTAAGTCCTGCAACGAGCGCAACCCCTGTCACTAGTTGCCATCATTAAGTTGGGGACTCTAGTGAGACTGCCTACGCAAGTAGAGAGGAAGGTGGGGATGACGTCAAATCATCACGGCCCTTACGCCTTGGGCCACACACGTAATACAATGGCCAGTACAGAGGGCAGCTACACGGTGACGTGATGCAAATCTCGAAAGCTGGTCTCAGTTCGGATTGGAGTCTGCAACTCGACTCTATGAAGCTGGAATCGCTAGTAATCGCGCATCAGCCATGGCGCGGTGAATACGTTCCCGGGCCTTGTACACACCGCCCGTCAAGCCATGGAAGTCTGGGGTACCTGAAGTCGGTGACCGTAAAAGGAGCTGCCTAGGGTAAAACAGGTAACTAGGGCTAAGTCGTAACAAGGTAGCCGTACCGGAAGGTGCGGCTGGAACATCTCATTTTAGAGCGTCGTAAGACGATAAAAAAACAAAGGTACTTAAATGTACCATGCACTTACTTCAAAGTAAAGCTTTAGTTTTTTGTTTGGTTGGTTATATTAAAAATACAACACCCACTAGAAATTAGTATAGGGAAAGAGATTGAGAAATGAAGAAGAGGAAAAGTATAACTTACTTACTCATTCCCATAACTCATATAAAGTCTCGTAGCTCAGCTGGTTAGAGCGCTACACTGATAATGTAGAGGTCGGCAGTTCGAGCCTGCCCGAGACTACTAATTAAAGCGGCTGGCAAATAGCTTATAGCTGATGGCAAAAATGCCAGAAGCCAGAAGCAAATAGCCAACAGCAACTAGAGGGGAATTAGCTCAGCTGGCTAGAGCGCCTGCCTTGCACGCAGGAGGTCAAGGGTTCGACTCCCTTATTCTCCACAGTTTTGGAAGACTGATTTAAAAGTTACGGATAGAGCCAAAAACAATATCTGTTCATCAGTTGTACAAAAAGAATTTAAGATCATTGACATTAACGGTAAAGACATCACAAAGAGATAACCGAGCACTTTCGAGTGCCGAGTTTATAAAAATATCGATAAATTAAATTTATCAAAAAATACTGAACTAATATAATTATTAGGAAAGAAATCGTTAAGGGCGTATGGCGGATGCCTAGGCTTTCAGAGGCGACGAAGGACGTGGTAAGCTGCGAAAAGCTGCGGGGATTGGCACACACGAATTGATCCGCAGATGTCCGAATGGGGCAACCCGGCTGGTTGAAGACCAGTCACCTCGTAAGAGGAGCAAACCCGGAGAACTGAAACATCTAAGTACCCGGAGGAAAAGAAATCGAAGAGATTCCGTAAGTAGTGGCGAGCGAAAGCGGATTAGCCCAAAAGCTGATATATGTTTAATAGAATGTTCTGGAAAGAACGGCCGTAGAGGGTGATAGCCCCGTATATGAAAGGCATATTTGAGTGATAAATGAGTAGGGCGGGACACGTGAAATCCTGTCTGAATATGGGGGGACCATCCTCCAAGGCTAAATACTCCTGAAAGACCGATAGTGAACAAGTACTGTGAAGGAAAGGTGAAAAGCACTTCGAATAGAAGGGTGAAATAGAACCTGAAACCGTACGCCTACAAGCGGTCGGAGCAGCATTAAGCTGTGACGGCGTGCCTTTTGCATAATGAGCCTACGAGTTAATTTTACTAGCGAGGTTAAGGTATTAAGTACCGGAGCCGGAGCGAAAGCGAGTCTGAATAGGGCGTATAGTTAGTAGGATTAGACGCGAAACCTTGTGATCTACCCATGGGCAGGTTGAAGCTCTGGTAACACAGAGTGGAGGACCGAACCGGTTGACGTTGAAAAGTCTTCGGATGACCTGTGGGTAGGGGTGAAAGGCCAATCAAACTGGGAGATAGCTCGTACTCTCCGAAATGCATTTAGGTGCAGCGTCGTATATAAGTTTATTAGAGGTAGAGCTACTGATTGGATGCGGGGGTTTCATCGCCTACCAATTCCTGACAAACTCCGAATGCTAATAAATGTTCTACGGCAGTGAGGGCATGGGTGCTAAGGTCCATGTCCGAGAGGGAAAGAACCCAGACCAACAGCTAAGGTCCCAAAATATATGTTAAGTTGAAACAACGCGGTTGGACTGCATTGACAGCTAGGATGTTGGCTTGGAAGCAGCCATTCATTTAAAGAGTGCGTAACAGCTCACTAGTCGAGCGGTCCGGCATGGATAATAATCGGGCATAAACATATTACCGAAGCTATGGATTTGTATTTTAGATACATCTGGTAGGAGAGCATTCTATTTGCGCTGAAGCAGTACTGTGAGGTATTGTGGAGCGGATAGAAAAGAAAATGTAGGCATAAGTAACGATAAAGCGGGCGAGAAACCCGCTCACCGAAAGACTAAGGTTTCCTCAGCCATGCTAATCAGCTGAGGGTTAGTCGGGACCTAACGCGAACCCGAAAGGGGTAGTGGATGGACAATGGGTTAATATTCCCATACTTGCTCACACTAAAAAGGGGACGGAGTGCCGTACTTACTGGAGACTGACGGAATAGTCAAGGCCTAGCCTTCGGGCGAAGCTGCTGTAGGGAAAGTGCTTCCAAGAAAAGCCGAAGTGAAGCAACCCGTACCAAAACCGACACAGGTAGTCGAGGAGAGAATCCTAAGGTGCTAGAGTGAATCATGGTTAAGGAACTAGGCAAAATAGTCTCGTAACTTCGGGAGAAGAGACGCCATCAGCAATGGTGGCCGCAGTAAAGAGGCCCAGGCGACTGTTTATCAAAAACACAGGACTCTGCAAAATCGAAAGATGCAGTATAGGGTCTGACACCTGCCCGGTGCTGGAAGGTTAAGGAAGGTGCTTAGGGTTAAACCGAAGGCATTGACTGAAGCCCCAGTAAACGGCGGCCGTAACTATAACGGTCCTAAGGTAGCGAAATTCCTTGTCGGGTAAGTTCCGACCTGCACGAATGGTGTAACGATCTGGGCACTGTCTCAACCATGAGCTCTGTGAAATTGTAGTATCGGTGAAGATGCCGATTACCCGCAATGGGACGAAAAGACCCTGTGAACCTTTACTATAACTTCGTATTGACTTTGAGTAAGTAATGTGTAGGATAGGTGGGAGGCTTTGAAGCTTGCACGCTAGTGTAGGTGGAGCCAACGTTGAAATACCACCCTTTACTTACTTGGAGCCTAACTTCTTAAGGGAAGGACATTGCGTGGTGGGTAGTTTGACTGGGGTGGTCGCCTCCAAAAGAGTAACGGAGGCTTTCAAAGGTACCCTCAGCACGCTTGGTAACCGTGCGTAGAGTGTAATGGCATAAGGGTGCTTGACTGTGAGACCTACAAGTCGATCAGGTGCGAAAGCAGGACATAGTGATCCGGTGGTTCCGTATGGAAGGGCCATCGCTCATAGGATAAAAGGTACTCCGGGGATAACAGGCTAGTCTCCCCCAAGAGCTCACATCGACGGGGAGGTTCGGCACCTCGATGTCGGCTCGTCACATCCTGGGGCTGGAGAAGGTCCCAAGGGTTGGGCTGTTCGCCCATTAAAGTGGCACGCGAGCTGGGTTCAGAACGTCGTGAGACAGTTCGGTCTCTATCTATTGCGGGCGTTAGATGTTTGAGAGGGCTTGATTCTAGTACGAGAGGACCGAATTGAACAAACCTCTGGTGTATCAGTTGTACCGCCAGGTGCACTGCTGAGTAGCTACGTTTGGAAGAGATAAGCACTGAAAGCATATAAGTGCGAAACTCGCCTCAAGATGAGACATCTTTTAAGGGTCGTTGGAGATGACGACGTTGATAGGCTACAGGTGTAAAGACAGTAATGTCATAGCCGAGTAGTACTAATTACCCGTAGATTTATAGCCTAATATGGCGCACGAAAGTGCAGCAAGGTTACCTCTTTGTGAAAGTTTTTATCGAAAATAACCAGGTAGCAGATGGTAGCTATTGGGAAGCAGGTAAAACCTGTATCCTTTTACTTATACCGTGCAGCCTTATATACCTTCTTTAGGGTGGTTTTAGCGGTGGGGCTCACCTGTTCCCATTCCGAACACAGAAGTTAAGCCCACCAGCGCCGATGGTACTGCGAAAGCGGGAGAGTAGGCCGCCGCCAGTTTTTATTTTATTTTTAAAAAATCCTTTATCTTATGATAAAGGATTTTTTTTTGCGTTATACCCAACTCATAAATAATAGGCAATCAGCAATCAATAATGATTGACTGTCCCCTATTGTCATCCACGACCATTGATCATTTACCGTTTATCATTTATCACCAATACTCCACTCCCCAGGAATCTATACAATACATTTTAAATTTTATAATTAAGTAGATCTAAGATTATCAATTTATCAATCACTTAAATATTAAAACATCTATAGTATTCCTTTGAACTTTTAAGATTCTAATAAGCCTTGATTCCTACGGAATGACATTATTGGAACAGGGGTATTAGTACGATTTAGAACTCCTCATTTCTCATCCCACAGTTCATACGCAGAACCCAGAGCCACACAACTCATCATTCATAACTTATAATTCATAATTAGCTTCCTCCCTAGCCCCGATAGTGATGGTTACCCCGCAGCATGCCTGGGAGAGCCAATGGGATGCAGCGCAGGGCAGCCTGGCGCGAGGAGTATGAATGGATAGTGGGAGAAGGCTCCAAAAATATCACCAGTTGTTCACTAAACTATTTCCTTGTAGAAACCAGTTTTACTCGAATAAATTCAATAAGTTTGTATTAGTTTTCCAAAAATAATTATAATGTCAGGAAACATTCTGATCATCGATGATGAGATCAAACTCCTTAAGTTACTGGGAATGATCCTCTCCCAAGAAAATTTTAATGTAAAAGAAGCTTCTACAGCACGTTCAGCGATGACAATGCTGGAGCAATATGATTTTGATGTTGTTTTAAGCGATGTCCGTCTGCCTGATGCTTTTGGAGTAGAACTGATAAAGTCTATTAAAAGCAAATATCCTCAGCTGGAAATTATTCTAATGACTGCATTTGGAAATATCACGGATGCAGTACAAGCCATGAAGAATGGCGCTTACGATTATCTGGTGAAAGGAGATGATAATGAGAAAATTATACCATTGGTGTATAAAGCCCTTGAAAAGGTAAAGGATAATAAATCTAGAATGGTCCAGCAGGTTATTACGAAAGGTTTTGATCAGATCCTGGGTAAATCACCTTTAATTCTGCAGGCTAAGAAATTAGCAGAAAAAGTGGCTTTAACGGATGCTGCTGTGCTTCTTACAGGAGAAACAGGAACGGGTAAGGAAGTCTTTGCCAGTGCTATTCATGAAGGAAGTGACAGAAATAAAAACAGCTTTGTGGCAATCAACTGTTCAGCATTTAGTAAAGAGATTTTGGAAAGTGAGCTTTTTGGCCATAAACAGGGGGCTTTTACAGGGGCGATAAAGGATAAAAAAGGGTTGATTGAAGAAGCAAATGGAGGGACATTATTTCTGGACGAAATTGGTGAGATGCCGATAGAACTTCAGGCTAAGCTGCTCAGAGTTCTGGAAACCAGGGAATTTATCAAAATGGGTGAGACGAAAGTTTCAAAGTCTGATTTTAGATTGATTGCGGCTACCAACAGAGATCTGGAGGTTGAAATAAAGCAGGGAAACTTCAGAGAAGATCTCTATTTCAGATTGAATGTATTTGAAATCAGTCTTCCGTCTCTGCGCAATAGAAAAGAAGATCTGAAAGTACTTGCGAAGAACTTTATTGATCTTTTTTCTCATAAACTTCACTTGTCCTCTGTTCAGGTGAGTCCGGACTATTATAAAGCGCTAGAAGTAAATGAATGGAAAGGAAATATTCGTGAGTTGAGAAACGCTGTAGAGCGGAGTTTGATTTTAATGGATAACAATATTCTTGATGCTGAAAGCCTTCCTCATTATTCCGAGAAAGCAGTTCCGGAAAGTGATTCGCTAAGCATTCGTTCACTGGAAAAAATACATATCCAAAAAGTATTACAGTACACAAAAGGAAATAAAGCAGAAGCTGCCCGTTTACTAGAGATCGGTATTGCTACGCTGTACAGAAAGCTTGAAGAATATGGATTGAAATAAATCTTTTATCATTTTAATAAAGAGCCTATCATTTTGATAGGCTTTTCTGTTTTTATATAGTTTGGTTATTTAGGTTAATGTGTTGATATATAGATTTTTACTCGATTGTTTTTCAGAATGGACTTTCTTTTGGCATATAGTCTCTGAATAAAATATTTTAAAATGACAATTTCAAGAAAAACGTTTAAAAAACGGGAGCATTCAACTTTTAGTCTGCTGATTGTATCGTATGTATTACTGACTCTTTTAACCCTAATGATTAAGATATGATGCTTATAAGTTTAATTCTGCTTTTTGCAGTGTTGTTTTGGCTTTTATATAAATCAGTTGAATTTTTTGATAGAATATAAATTATGTGGAGTTTATTTTTCCTCTCAATACTTGCCTTTGTGTATATCTGTTATGTTTTAATTAAACCTGAAAAATTTTAATTGGTCATGAATACAGAAATTTTAGGCATTATAGCAATGTTTGCTGTCACGTTAGTTATCGGAATATTTTTAGGTAAATACATAGCTAATGTTTATGGATACAAAAAAACTTTCCTTGATCCGGTTTTTGAACCCATTGAAAAGTTAATTTATAAAATATCGGGAATCAATCCTTCCCGTCAGATGAATTGGAAACAGAATATGTATGCCATGCTGGCGATCAATCTGATCTGGTTTATCATTGGTTTTCTTCTTTTAATGAACCAGGCCTGGCTTCCTTTAAATCCTGATGGAAATCCGAATATGTCACCCGATCTGGCTTTTAATACAACTATTTCGTTTTTAGTCAATTGTAATTTACAGCATTACTCGGGAGAAACGGGAGTAAGCTATCTGAGCCAGCTTTATCTGATGTTTTTACAGTTTGTAACAGCAGCAACAGGGATGGCGGCAATGGCGGTTCTTTTCAAAGCTTTTAAAGAAAAAACAAGCACAGAATTAGGGAATTTCTACGATTTTTTCACAAAATCAATGATCAGAATTCTGGTTCCAATAAGTATAATTGTAGCTTTCATTCTTTCTATCAATGGAAGTCCGATGACTTTTGAAGGAAAGGATCATATGATTACATGGGAAGGTCAGAAAGCTGATGTTTCCAGAGGTCCTGTATCTGCATTTGTTGCCATTAAACATTTAGGCACTAATGGAGGTGGGTTTTTTGGAGCCAACTCAGCACATCCGCTTGAAAATCCTAATTATATAACCAATATGACAGAGATGGTCACTCAAATGATCATTCCCTTTGCATTGGTATTTGCACTGGGTTTTTATCTGAAGAAAAGAAAGCTTTCATGGGTGATCTTTACCGTAATGACAGTCGGTTTTCTTGCTCTTACCATTCCGAATGTTGTGAATGAAACAGGAGGAAATCCTCTGATTACACAAATGGGAACAGACAACAGTCTGGGAGCAATGGAAGGCAAAGAAATACGCTTCGGAAGTGCTTCATCTGGTTATTGGAGTATCGCAACTACAGTTATTTCCACAGGGTCTGTGAATTCTATGCATGACAGTACAATGCCGCTTTCAGGGATGAATGAGCTGCTTGCGATGATGATCAACTGTTTCTACGGAGGCTGTGGAGTCGGAATTCTGAACTATTTCATCTTTATCATTCTGGCGGTATTCATAAGCGGTTTGATGGTAGGGCGAACCCCGGAATTTATGGGCAAAAAGATTGAAGCCAAAGAAATGAAGATCGCGATGATTGTAGCTTTATTCCATCCTTTCTTAATTCTTGCAGGAACAGCTTTAACGGCTTATTTACCGGAATTTGGAACAAAAACATTGAATAATCCCGGTTTCCATGGTTTCAGTGAAATGCTTTATGAATTTACCTCTTCTGCAGCAAATAACGGATCCGGATTCGAAGGACTTGGAGATAATACCCCTTGGTGGAATATCTCAACAGGAATTGTGCTGTTACTATCAAGATTCATCCCGATTATAGGACCGGTAGCGATTGCAGGACTATTGGCACAGAAGAAATATATCCCTGAAAGCTCAGGAACGCTGAAAACAGATACGGCTACTTTCGGATTTATGACACTGGCAGTGATTCTACTGATTGCAGCACTGTCTTTCTTCCCTGCATTGACCTTGGGTCCTATTGCAGAGCAGATTCAGTATTTCTCAAAATAAATGTGAACATTAAAAATTACAATCAATATTAACCATTAAGGATGCTGAGAAGTTTGAGGAAGCTAGTCTGACACTTACTGAAACGTTCACTTAATATTATCCATATCTATCCTTATTATTTGGCAGACCTTAATGGTGATTATTGATTTACAATGATATAAACTCTTTCAAAAAATGAAAAATCAGTCACAAACATTGTTTCAGAGAGATTTGGTAAATGAAGCGATCAAGCAGTCCTTCGTAAAGCTGAATCCGAAAATTATGTTTAAAAATCCAGTAATGTTCCTGGTGGAAGTCGGAACAGTTGTCATGTTCATTGTGAGCATGTTCAGTCTTACTGGTGATAAAAGCCAGGGAAGTTTTTCCTACAATTTTTTAGTATTTATTATTTTATTTTTCACCGTTCTGTTTGCGAATTTTGCAGAAGCTATAGCAGAAGCAAGAGGAAAAGCGCAGGCTGATACTCTCAGAAAGACAAGAGAAGAAACTCCAGCCAAATTAGTGGTTGATAATAAACCCGGGTTTCAGGTAGAAACAGTGTTGAAAATGTCTGCTGAAATGACTTTAGGTGATATTTTCCTTTGTGAAGCCGGAGATCAGATTCCGATGGATGGTGAGATTATTGAAGGTCTTGCAACCATTGATGAGTCTGCCATTACCGGGGAAAGTGCGCCTGTAATCCGTGAATCAGGAGGAGATAAAAGCTCTGTAACAGGAGGCACAAAAGTTCTTTCAGACAGAATTAAAGTAAAAGTAACAACAAAACCGGGAGAATCCTTCCTTGATAAAATGATTGCTCTTGTAGAAGGAGCATCAAGACAGAAAACACCTAACGAAATCGCATTAACTATACTTTTGGCAGGATTTACCCTTACATTTATTATTGTTACCCTTACTTTAAAGCCTTTTGCAGATTACGCGCAGACTCCGATTACCATTGCGGCATTTATATCTCTTTTCGTTTGTCTTATTCCGACAACAATTGGAGGTCTGCTTTCTGCAATTGGGATTGCAGGGATGGACAGAGCATTGAGAGCGAATGTGATTACCAAAAGTGGTAAAGCTGTAGAAACAGCGGGAGATATTGATGTTCTGCTGCTGGATAAAACAGGAACAATTACTATCGGAAACCGTAAAGCAACCCAGTTTCATCTTGCAAACGGAATTCAGCTTGAAGAATTTATTAAAGCTTCTGCACTAAGTTCTGTAGCTGATGAAACACCGGAAGGAAAATCAATCATTGAATTAAGTGCTTTGAAACCTGAAGATTTATTGGTTCCTAATCCTACTTATATTGATTTTACAGCAGAAACTAGAACTTCAGGGATCGATTTTGACGAAACAAGAATCCGTAAAGGAGCTTATGATACCATAAAAAAACTGACTGAAAAAGCCGGGAATATCTTCCCAAAAGAAACCCAGGATGCGGTGACCAAAATTTCTGAAAATGGAGGAACTCCTCTGGTGGTAGCCGTTAATGAAAAAGTATGGGGTGTAATTGAACTTCAGGATATCATCAAAACAGGAATTCAGGAGCGTTTCCAGAGACTGAGAAAAATGGGAGTAAAAACGGTAATGGTAACCGGAGATAATCCTTTAACAGCAAAATTTATTGCAGAAAAAGCTGGAGTAGACGACTTTATTGCTGAAGCCAAGCCTGAAGATAAGATGAATTACATCAAAAAGGAACAGCAGGAAGGGAAGCTGGTAGCCATGATGGGTGACGGTACAAACGATGCTCCGGCGCTGGCTCAGGCAGATGTAGGAGTAGCAATGAACAGCGGAACACAGGCGGCAAAAGAAGCCGGAAACATGGTAGATCTCGATAATGACCCAACAAAGCTGATCGAAATTGTGGAAATCGGGAAGCAGCTGCTGATGACAAGAGGAACATTGACAACTTTCAGTATTGCAAACGACGTTGCAAAATATTTTGCCATTATTCCTGCGCTCTTTATCACTTTTATTCCTTCGCTTCAGAAGCTGAATATTATGAATCTTCACAGCCCTGAAACAGCCATATTATCAGCGGTTATTTTCAATGCAGTGATCATTCCATTTCTGATCCCGCTGGCGTTAAAAGGGGTGGCTTATAAGCCAATTGGTGCAAGTGCCTTATTGAGAAGAAACCTTTTGATCTACGGTCTGGGTGGAGTCATAGTTCCGTTCATTGGGATCAAAATGATTGATCTGGTAATCAGTTTATTTTATTAAAATTTTAAAAATGAAAAATCATATTGTTTCAGCATTCAGATTAACTCTTGTAATGCTGGTGGTTACAGGTATTTATCTGGCAATTGTATACGGAGGTTCTAAAATACTTCCCAATAAAGGAAACGGAGAAATTGTTTATAATAAAGGGCAGAAATTTTATGCCAATATCGGACAGGAATTCAAATCTGAAAAATACTTTCATGGGCGTCCTTCTTCTGTCAATTATAATGCAGCAGGAAGTGGTGGCAGCAACAAAGGGCCAAGCAATGAAGAATATCTGGAAACTGTACAAAAAAGAATAGATACTTTAAAAATGAAGAACCCTGAAATGGGAAATACTAAAGTTCCTGTAGAACTTGTTACGGCAAGTGGTAGCGGTCTGGATCCTGATATTTCTGAAGAAGGAGCTTTGTACCAGGCAAAGAGAATCGCAAAAGTGAGAAGCCTTTCTGAAGAACAGATCAAAAATTTAATCAATAACCAAACTGAAAAGCCCTTTTTAGGACTTTTCGGACCATCAAAAGTCAATGTTCTGAAGCTTAATATTGCTTTGGATCAGTTAAAATAATAAATTTAATAACCGATAATCATGTCAAGGATTTAAACCCTGACATGATTAACATACCTTAATAAAAGTGAAAAAATATTTAGCTATAGGTGCCATATTGGGAATGTTTTTCTCAAAAGCCCAATCATCAGATTCATTGAAAACAGGGAATAAAGTGACATTTTCCGCTTATGCAGAACTCTTTTATACCTATGATTTTAATGAGCCGGGCAATCATATGCGTCAAAACTTTTTATACTCATATAACAGACATAATGAAATGAATCTTAACCTGGGATTAGTTAAAGCCAACTATCAGAGTGAAAATCTCCGTGCCAATGTAGCTTTAATGGCCGGAACTTATGCCCAGGATAATATGGCAGCTGAACAAGATGCTCTGCGCTATGTAAATGAAGCGAATATCGGAATCAAAATTTCTAAAAATAAAAACCTGTGGATTGATGCAGGGATCATGCCGTCTCATATCGGCTGGGAAAGTGCCATAGGAAAGGATAATATTAATCTGACCAGAAGTTTTGCAGCAGAAAATTCTCCTTATTTTGAAACGGGTGCCAAAATTTCTTATACCTCAGATAATGGGAAATGGTTTTTAAGCGGATTGGTCTTGAATGGCTGGCAGAGAATTGCCAGGCCTGAAGGAAATCAGAGTATTTCTTTCGGACATCAGGTGACCTATAAACCCAATGATAAAATTACCCTGAACAGCAGCTCGTTCATCGGGAATGATAAAGCAAAGGATGATAAAAGAATGCGCTATTTCCATGATTTGTATGGAAGCTTTCAGCTGACAGATCAGTTTTCAGCGGTATTAGGATTTGATATCGGAGCAGAGCAGAAGTCAAAAGGAAGCGAGCAGTATAATATCTGGTACAGCCCCAATGTATTAATGAAATATCAATTAGACAACAAATGGGCACTGGCAGGAAGATTAGAATATTACAATGATAAAAACGGTGTGATTATCAGTACAGAAACTCCCAATGGATTTCAGACTTTCGGATATTCTCTCAATGTAGATTATGCAATCTTTAAAAATGTGGTTTTCCGTACAGAGGCAAGAGGTTTTACTGCTAAAGATGCCATTTTTGCAAAAAATGATGAATTTAGAAAAGGAAATTTCTTCATCACAACAAGTCTTGCAGCCTGGTTTTAGTGATCAGTTTAACCACAGTTGAACGTGTTTAAAATAAAATTAAAAAGAATAAAATCAATGTCATCAGCAAAAGATTTTTTAGAACTTATCCAGAAATCCCGTAAAGGAAAATTCAAAATTTATATCGGGATGAGTGCAGGTGTAGGAAAGACTTTCCGTATGCTTCAGGAAGCGCATTCTCTTTTGCGAAATGGCATTGATGTAAAGGTTGGTTATATAGAAACCCATGGTCGGGAAGAAACCGTGGCACTGGTAGAAGGACTTCCTGAAATTGAAAGAAAATCGGTTTTTTATAAAGGAAAAAATCTTGAAGAAATGGATCTTCAGGCTATCATTAATGAACATCCTGAAGTCGTTTTGGTAGACGAGCTGGCCCATACCAATGTAGAAGGATCTAAAAATAAAAAAAGATGGCAGGATGTCCTGGAAATCCTTGATAATGGGATCAACGTTATTAGTGCCATGAATATCCAGCATATCGAAAGCCTGAATGAAGAAGTAAAGAAAATCACAGGAGTAGAAGTGGCAGAACGTGTTCCCGATAAAATTCTGGCATTGGCAGATGAAGTGGTGAACATTGACCTTACAGCTGATGAACTGCTGACCCGTTTAAAGGAAGGAAAAATCTATAAAAAGGAAAAAATTCAGACCGCTCTGAGCAATTTTTTCCAAAGTGGGCATATTCTCCAGCTTCGTGAGCTGGCTTTAAAAGAAGTGGCTACCCATGTGGAAAGGAAGGTAGAAACAGAAATCAAAACTGAAAATTTTAAACCCATAAAATTCCTTGCCTGTATCAGCAGCAACGAGAAAATTGCCAAAACAATTATCCGGAAAACAGCGAGATTAGCCAGTTACTATAACAGTCCATGGACTGTTTTGTACGTTCAGAAACCTTCTGAAAATCCGGAAAAAATTGCACTCGATAAGCAGCGGTATTTAATTAATAATTTTAATTTAGCACAGGAATTAGGCGCCAAAGTAGTCCGGATCAAAGAAAGCAGTGTTCATAACGGAATCCTGGAATATGTGATTGCCCATAATATCACAACGGTCTGCATTGGTAAACCTCATGCCAGTTTCTGGCAGCGAATGCTGGGCTACAGCTGGATCTATACCCTTATGAACAGGCTGAATGAAAGACAGATAGATATTATTATTTTATCATAAAAATAATGAAACTTAAAACGAAACTTACCTTAGGCGTTGGCCTTTTATTTCTGCTGATCGTTCTGCTTTCAGTGATAGGTTCTGTATACATCAATAAATTAAAATCTGATACTGAAAAGATTCTTACCGCCAATTACAACAGTCTGGAATTTTCCAAGAATATGCTTCTGGCCCTGGATAATATCAGTACAGACAGTACCGTTGCAATAGCAGATTTTAGGAAAAATAATAAATTACAGGAAAAGAATCTTACAGAATTTGGAGAAAAAGAAGCTACCCAGAACCTCAATATGCATTTCAGCAGCTATCTGAAAGCACCGGACATCCATAAAGAAAAACTAATCCGCGAGGATCTGGCGAAGATTATGTCTTTGAATATGAAAGGCATAGAACGGAAGAGTGATATCGCCATCATTACAGCAGAAAATGCCACGTTCTGGATCGTAAGTTTAGGAACAGTGTGCTTCCTGATTGCTTTTATTCTGCTTTTCAATTTACCACAAACTATTGCAGAGCCAATCAATCAGTTAACCTTCAGTATCAAACAGATTGCTGATAAAAACTATAATGAGAGGGTGCATTTCAAAGGAAGTGAAGAGTTCAGCAGTCTGGCAGATTCATTCAATACGATGGCGGAGAAACTTCAGGAGTACGAAAGCAGTACACTTTCCAAGCAATTGATGGATAAAAAACGGATCGAAACACTGGTGAACAATATGCATGATGCGGTGATTGGCCTGGATGAGAATCATTTTATCTACATGATCAATGATGAAGCATTGAAGATCACCAATCTCCATAAAGAAGAAATCATTGGTAAAACGGCTCATGAAGTAGCCATCAACAACGATCTGATGCGCGAACTGCTGAAAAATATTGACCATCCGGTAAAAGACCCGATTAAGATTGTCCGTGATAATAAAGAAAACTATTTTGAACAGGATATTGTTCCCATCAATATTGTAAAAACAGGTGAAAAGGAGAAAAAATATATCGGAAAGGTAATTTTGCTGAGAAATATTACCCCTTTTAAAGAACTGGATTTTGCTAAAACCAATTTCATTGCAACGATTTCCCATGAATTGAAAACTCCGATTTCTGCTATTAAAATGGGCGTTCAGCTCCTTGGAAATCAAAAGTTTGGGGAACTGAATGAGCAGCAGCAGGAATTATTGAAAAGCATCAATGAAGATGGGCAGCGTTTACTGGATATCACAGGAGAATTGCTTAATCTTTCTCAGGTAGAATCGGGAAATATCAGACTGACCGTGGAAAAATGTTCTCCTAAAGAAATTGTACAGACTGCTGTAAAGAATGTTGAAAAGCTTGCCGAACAGAAAAATATCACCATTAGTACAGAATATCTTTTAGAAGAAAGCGATGCGGTAACTGCCGATTTTGATAAAACAGTCTGGGTGATGAATAACTTTCTTACCAATGCTGTGAAACACTCTTTTCAGGATGAAAATATTCAGATTGTAGTAGAAAAACAGAACTCATTTATTCAGTTCAGTATTGTTGATACCGGAAGCGGAATTGATGAAAAATATCACCGTCAGATCTTTGACCGTTATTTTCAGGTTCCCGGAGAACATCAGAACGGAACAGGGCTGGGATTAGCAATCTCCAAGAATTTCATTGAAAAACAGCATGGAGAAATAGGAGTGAAGAGTTCTCTGAACAACGGGAGTACATTTTACTTCAGACTGCCGGTTTCATAACGATTAATGTTATATTTTAGTGTCATAGAATTTAAAGAACTTATAACTGTGAATATCAAAACTATTGCTTTCTTTTTTGGATTTATAATCGCTAACTTTTGTTTTGGTCAGCAAGAATTTCGTGAAAATTTTACTTTAAAACTTGCGGTTGATTCTGTGAAGTATTATCAGCAGGAAGTTAAAAAATCTCCTTATTTTGTTAAGGAAAATACTTTACAAATATACCCTGGTGAACATTTATTTATAGAAGCAGAGGTTAAAAACGGAAAATTGGAATTAATGAAGGTAGTTAAGGAGAATATAAACCCGTCAAAGACCATAGAAATAGAATTTTCGCAAGATGATGAAGATAAAAAACATAAAGGTATGATGCTTCAGGTAAGTAATCCCTTTGATAAAAATCTCTTATATGATGCAATGATGTATACTGTAGGAAAAAGCCAATGGGTTGAAACCTCAATTCTTCCAGTAAAACCTAAGTTGATGAGCTTTGAATTATGGAATGACGTTATTATTACGCTTGTGCTTCATAACTGGAGATTAGAAAACTGATAATCCTATTCTTTATATTTAATATTTACGATAAAAACAGAAATGAGAAAAACATTAGGACTTTTATTGATTTTACTAAGTATTCAGATCTCTGCTCAGACATTTTCATTAGAACAACTTAACGGCTTCAACAAACTGACAATGGATGAGTTTAAAAAGGAAATGAAACAGCAAAAGTTCAAGTTTTATGACAGAACTGAAGGTTTAGGTTTTCTTTTAACTGAATACGAAGCCCCAGACTATACCTCAAAAATCGGAAAGTTTGAATATACTGAAGAAAAATCAGAAGATAGAATTGAATTTGAGTTTAAAGAAAAGAAAGAATATGATCATTACCTTAAACTGATATTGGCAGCCGGATATAAAGAAACCGGGAAAGGAAAGATTATTACTAAAGAACCATACAGAGACTACTACAGGAATAAGGAACATATCAGGCTGATTCTGCCAAAGCCTGGAGAAAGTTCTCCATATACTATTATTGTTTTCAAGTAAATAGGATTGCACATATAAGCTGAAGTAATATGATGCAAAGACTGTAGATTTTATGATTTGAGTAAATAGTTTTAAATAAAATTTCTAAATTTGAATTTAAATCGCACAAGATGAATACGTCAGATTTAAAAATTAATTTGATCAACAGGATCACCCAATTAAAGGAAGCCAGAATTATTGAAGAAATTCAAAAAATTCTTGATTTTGAATTGGACCAGAATGAATATATTCTTAATGATGAGCAAAAAGAAAGAGTTGCTGAAGGAAGAAAAGAATATAAGAATAAAGCATACCTTACTGAAGACGAAGCCAACCAGGATATTGAAGAATGGCTAAAAGAAAAATAATCTGGACTGTTAAAACCCATCAAGAAAGAAAAGATATCCTTGAACGCTATGAGATAAAATCTAAAAGCTCAACTTTACGATAATAAAAAAGGCTGTGAAATTGATCACAGCCTTTTTATATGAAATTTTTATAAGCTTAATCTTTAATAAACTTTTGTACAAGTACTTTGTCCTTTGTGAAAGCTTTTAGAATATAATTTCCTTTGGAAAGTTCTGAAACAGAAATTAAATTTTCAGTTACATTTGTTGATCTGATAATTCTTCCAGTCGCATCATAGATTTCAGCTTTGATAATTTCCTGCTTGGATCTGATATTTAAAACATCTTTTGCAGGATTAGGATAAACAGAAATACTCTGGTTTTCCTTATCAATTTCTGCTGTTGCCAATACATTTTGAACGCTTGTTGTGTAAGTATTGGTTACAATAGGGTGGTTGTAATCAAAATAGATTCTCGCTGTATTACTGAAGCTGTCTCCAAGATTTAAGGTAGATTTTGTTTTGATTTTGAACGAAATATATCCGTCATTATTCGCATCATCAAAAGGTAGTTGGATATTTTCAAAGATGAATTCTACCGTATTTGGATTGGTAATTCTTGTTACAAAATTGTGACTTCCGTTCAATGCAACTAAACTTGATATATCAAATTTAGAAGTATCAATAACATCTTTTACAACAATATTCTGTGCATTTGCGGTTCCTGTATTTTCAAATCTGATCAGGTAATGTACATAATCTCCCACCTGGGTTTGCGTAATAGTAGTTCCTTCAAGACAGGTCTTATCATTCGGATCAAAAGAATTCACAGCCGATTGGTTCAACATAAACTTATTGTCAGCAGGTGTTTCATCAGTAGCTCCGTTGATTTGTGCCATGTAATGCAGAATGTCCCCGCTGTTTAACGGTGGAGCCTGTGTTGGTGTATTTAATTTCAATTTTACAGTGATTTCTCTGGTTTCCAGAGGAAGAAGATTGGTGAAATTCCAGGTTAACATTCCTGTAGACTGTATATCGGGAGAAACTGTTGCATTCAGGAAATTCATCAGGTTATCATTGAAATTGAAAGCAATATTTCCTGATTGGGCAACCGTTCCTTTATTTTTGTAAACAATTTTATATTTTGTATTAAATCCTGGAATAGCAGGTGTAGTAGGAATTATAAGGATTTCAAGATCATGGTGAGTTCCGTTAGGAGCTAAACAGAAATTTTGGGTTAGCGGACTTGTTTGTGTGGGAAAGTTAACGGTCAAAGTACTCGGAGATATTGTCCAATAGGCTGGATTTTCTGAAATAGGGGTAATCGTATGAGTACCCGCCTGTAAAGGAATAGAATAATTCCCTGACGAATCAGCGATCATACTTCCTGAGGCAGATCCACTTGTAATCGAAAATTTTTGAAACGATTTGTTAACATCATTGGGGTCACAGCCATTGTTGTTAATATCATACTTTGTATTACCGATAACTTTATAGTAAGTACCGCCCGGTGTGAATGAACAGTAGGAATTCAAATTGATATTGTTGAGTGAATAAGAAGTTAGATAATTACTAATCGCTGTGAAATCATCATCATCACAGCAAATATATTTAAGATTAGGATTGTTATTATTAATATGAAACCAGGATGCAACATTCAATACAGTTCCTCCGCTTTTCAGATTCATGTTTTTTAGAAGTGGATTGTCGTAGATCGTGATATTTTCCAGTAAAGGATTCATACTTAAATCCAATGTTGTAAGATTATTGTTTAGAGAACTAAACTGTCTTAAAGCTGGAAAAATTGAAAGATCTATAGCTGTTAAACCTGTAGATTGTAAACCAAGAGATTCTATATTTGTTGTATTATTGAAAGATAATGTTGATATCGGACTTTGTGAAAAATAAACAGTGTCTAAATTTTGTAAATTATGTAATTGAAGTGATGTTAAAGAATTACAATTATAAATTCCCAGATTATTCAGATTTGTACAACCTGTCAGATTAATATTATTGGTTGAAGAGCTGTTTCTTATTTGAAGCCATTCCAAAGCACTCATATTACTAAAATCTAAAGATTGAATATTAGTCTTATTGATCTCCAAAGATTTCAAATTAGGACAAAGACTAAGATTAATAGCATTGATAGGCTGAGTAGAATTTAGATTGTTAATAAGAAGACTTTTCAATGAATTGCTTTGCAGGTTGTAACTCGTAATATTATTATGCTCGGAAGACATTGTTGCTAAAGATGTACACCCTGCAATATTTAGAGAAGTTAATTGTGAATTATAGTTTATTGCTAAAGCGATGAGGTTAGTCATAGTACTTACGTCAACAGTAGAAACAGAAGTCCCATAGAGATATAGATCTGTTAAATTAGTAAAGCTTTTAATACCTTCGAGGGATTGAATATTGGCTCTGTTTCCATAATAAAGATCAGACAGCTTTACAACATTATTAGCTTCGCTTTGCTGTATGATGCCATCATTATTAGTGTCAACGGGAATACTGATTCCATATTGATCTTTTGCATAGCCATTGCTGTAATTAGCTGTTAGCAAAAAGTTCTTAAAAGCTGCATCAGGAATATTCACAATCTGTGCCTGAAACACTGCAAAAATCATCATAGAAATGATGAAGTAGATTTTTTTCATGTATTATTAGTTTGGAGTTATTGTTATGATTAAAAAACAAAAGTAAACCATTGAAATTGAATCTCAATGGTTTATGTAATAAATATTTTTCTTGAAAAATTATTGCTTTTCAATCAGGTCCAGAAACTGCTGTTCGTCCAGAATAGTAATTGTTCCAATATCCTGCGCTTTTTTCAGCTTGCTTCCTGCCTTTTCACCTACTACAAGATAGTTGAGGTTCTTTGATACCGCAGAAATATTTTTTCCGCCATGTTTTTCTACCATTTCCTCAGCAGATTCTCTGGTAAATAATGATAATTTCCCGGTGAATAGGAATGTTTTTCCTTCCAGAACGTTGGATAGTACTTCATTGGTGCTTTCTCCCTTTTCAAGCTGCACCCCATAAGATTTTAAACGTTCAATCATCAATACGTTTTCAGAGTTTTGGAAGAAATCTACTATACTTACCGCAATCTTGGCCCCGATATCTTCTACCTGGCAAAGCTCTTCAACAGTAGCATTTTTCAATTCTTCAATCGTTGGGAAGTTTTTGACCAGTTTCTTGGCAACCGTTTCTCCCACATGCTTGATCCCGATTCCGTACAGTACTTTCTCAAAAGGAATTTCTTTAGATTTCTCAATTCCTGAAATGATATTCTGAGCAGATTTCTCAGCCATTCTTTCCAATGGAAGAAGCTGCTCTTTCGTCAAAACATAAAAGTCTGCAGGATTCTCAATTAGCTTTTCCCTGTAAAGCTGTTCAATAGTTTCACTTCCCAGATTATCAATATTCAAGGCTTTTCTGGAAACATAATGAATCATTCTTCCCACTACCTGTGGAGGGCAGTGAAGTTCGTTTGGACAGAAATGAATGGCCTGATCTTCAATTTTTACCAGTTCAGTTCCACATTCAGGGCAATGTTTGATGTATTCTATTTCTTTGCTTTCTTCTGTTCTTTTATCCGTGTTTACGCCTACAATTTTTGGAATAATTTCCCCTCCTTTTTCTACATAGACGAAATCATGTTCATGAAGATCCAGTTTCTTGATGATATCCTCATTATGCAGAGAAGCTCTCTTAACGATAGTTCCGGCCAGTAAAACAGGTTTAAGATTAGCAACAGGCGTAATGGCACCCGTTCTTCCCACCTGATAAGATACACTTTGAAGCTCTGTTTCTACCTTTTCAGCTTTAAATTTATAAGCCATTGCCCAGCGGGGAGATTTGGCAGTATAACCAAGCTGTCTCTGCTGCTGTAATGAATTAACCTTTAAAACAATACCATCAATTTCAAAAGGCAGATTATGACGCTCTGTATCCCAGAATGTGATAAACTCCTGTACCTCAGCCATGGTTTTACATAATTTTGCCTGCTGAGAAGTTTTGAAGCCCCAGCTCTGTGCTTTCTGAAGGAGTTCCCAATGTGTTTCTGCAGGAACTTCATCAGAAATGAACTGGTACAGTACAGAAGAAAGTCCGCGCTTTCTTACCTCAGCGCTATCCTGCATTTTCAAACTTCCGCTGGCTGTATTTCTGGGATTCATGAAAGGATCAAGACCTTCTTCCTCACGAAGCTTATTAATTTTATCAAAGTTTTTTCTGGTCAGATAAATTTCTCCGCGCATAAAAAACTGACCCGGAAAATCACCTTTTAAAGTCAGAGGAATGTCTGAAATGGTACGTACATTCGGAGTGATTTCGTCTCCCTGAAAACCATCTCCACGGGTAACAGCCTGTGACAGTTTTCCGTTTTCATAAAGAATAGAAATGGATGCACCGTCATACTTTAGTTCAGCAACAAACTCTACCGGATCTTCAATGGTTTTGATGATTCTTTTTTCCCAGTCTTCCAGGTCGTCAAAATCATAAGAATTGTCCAGAGAATACATTCTGAATTTATGCTGAATGGTAGGGAAGACTTTGGTAACACCACCCCCTACACGTACCGTAGGCGAGTTCTCATCATAAAATTCCGGGTACTTGGCCTCCAGATCCTGAAGTTCCTGCAGAAGCATGTCGAATTCAAAATCCGTAATGGTAGGAGTATCCAGTTGATAATAGTTGTCGTTATGCTGGTGAAGCTCTTTGCGGAGCTGTTCTATCTTTTGTTGAATGTTTTCAGACATTGGTTTCTATCTTTTGAGCAAAAATAACTAAAGTAATTGCATTTAAAAAATAACAGAATTAAATAGTACAGGAAAATTAAAAATACGTAATATGCCTTAACAGATTGGTTTTGTAGGAAATAAAACATTTGTTTAAAGTAATTTAACATAACGTTCTGATTTAATTAAAAAAATGTTAAAGCTTTCTTAAACACCCTGCCATTAAAGTCAAAATACCTTTGCACATCTGATTGAAAGAAACCTCAACGTGATCTATTAACATGAAAATCAAAGAGGTTTCCTGGCGAACATCAAAAAATTAATCATAAAGATCTTCGGAAGAAATGAAAAAAGTAAAGATTGTACTGGGATTATTGTTTTTAGGGCTTGGGACAATGGCGTATGCACAGACCACGCAGGCTTCTATTGTAGGGAAAGTTACCGGACCGGGAAGTACGGCTCAGGAAAAAGTGAAAGTAACGATCGTGAATGAGTCTACAGGATTCAAAACGGAAACGGAAACAAACTCAAAAGGGGAGTATATTTTTAAGGAAATTCCTCTTGGGGGCCCTTATACAGTTATTGTAAATGATGATAAAAAAGAAGGCTACAATGTGAACTTCGGAGATCAGGTTACCGTAAATATGGATCTTGGTAACGAGAAACAAATTGAAGAAGTAAAAATTACCGGAAACCTTAAAAACAAGATCGGAAACCTTGGAGCTGCTACAGCAATTTCTGCTAAAAATATCAGTATGCTTCCGGTGAACGGAAGAAACTTTACCAACCTTGCTGAACTGTCACCATTGAGCGGAAAAGGCGGAAACCTTTCCGGACAGCTAGGATCTTCCACCAATTTTACCATTGATGGGATGACGGCGAAAAACCCTACTTCTGCAGGAGCTACTACCAGCCGAAGCGGTGCGCCATTCTCCATCTCCATTGAAGCGGTGCGTGAATTCAAAATTACAACCAATCAATATGATGTGACATTGGGAAGAAGTGGAGGAGGAACGGTAAGTGCCGTTACAAAATCAGGAACCAATAAATTTTCAGGAAGTGCCTGGGAATATTTAAGAACCAACTGGCTTTCCAGCCCATATGACATCAGGGGAAATAAAAGAGATAACGATTTCTCTACTTCTCAGTTCGGTTTTTCATTGGGTGGACCGATCATTAAAAATAAATTACATTTCTTCGTAGCCTGGGATCATCAGCTGGATTCAAGACCTTTGATAATTGCCGATATCAAATCTCCGGATGATGAGAAGAGATTCAATACAACAACGCAGACTCTTAATCAGTTTGTAGATATTGCAAGAGCAAAATATGGAGTGGGAAGCGGTCCTCAGTTTGGAAGTTTTGACAAAGTAAGAAACTCGGATGCAGGATTTGTACGTTTAGACTGGCAGATTAATGAGAAGCACTTATTGACCCTGAGAAATAACTTCACCTACGACCTTAATAAAAATGGTTTGGGTGATAATACCAATATCAATTTCTTTGAATCTTACGGAAACGACAAAAACCTTGATAACAGTTTATTGTTAACCTTAAGATCAAACCTGCGGCCTAATTTAACCAATGAATTAAAGGCGCAGTATCTTTATACTTTTCAGGACAGTTATCAAAACAATCAGCTAGGGAAACCTGTTCCTAGAGCGATTGTTGAGGGTGTAGCTTCAAGTGCCGGATCTACCAATATTCAGATTGGAGGGCACCGTTTTGCACAGGAAAGCTTTAGAAATAATGTATTCCAGATTGTTGACAACTTATACTACAATACAGATAAAGTAAAATATACTTTCGGAGCCGATTTGATGTATACAACCGCAAAATCTGTGTACGGAAGTGAAGTGAACGGAAGATTCCATTTCCAGGGAATGGGTAACTTTGATGCAATGACTCCTTACAGATTCTACAGAGAAGTTCCTTTGATGGAGGATCCGTCTGTAAGATCAAATATCTGGAATCTTGGTGTCTATGGGCAGTTTCAGACGAAAGTGGCAAAAGGTCTTGATTTAATGGCCGGTTTAAGATTAGATTACGGAGGTTACCCGAAAGCGGAATTCAATCAGAAACTGTTTGATGAAATGGGAATCAGAACTGATAATCAGATCAAATCATTTGTGATCCAGCCGAGGTTTCAGTTTGACTGGAATATCAATGAAGGAAATAAAGACTTCCTTAAATTCGGTGCCGGAATTTTCTCTTCGGATATCAACAATTACATGATCATCAACAATCTTGTATTTGATGGGAAACATTTGGCTACAGTGGATGTAACGGGTAAAGATGTTCCGTTCCCGGATTTCAACAGTTATAGAAACGATTACAATTCGGTGCCTTCACTTTCTCAGAAGCAGATTCCAACCATCAACTATACCGGTAAAGATGCAAAAATTCCAATCGTTTATAAAGCGAATATCTCTTATACCCATTTCTTCAATGAAAGATTCAGAGCCGGAATTGCAGGATATATGGCATTAGGTAGAAATAATTACTATTACTATGACAGAAACATGGTGGCGAATCCGTTCTTTACATTAGCTAATGAGGGAGGAAGAGGTGTATTCATTCCTACAGGTGCTATTACCAATAATGCCAATAACAGTGTAAGTTTCGACTGGAAACAAGGAAGAATCAATAACAACTTTGGAAGAGTATTGGAATTGGCAAGTGATGGTAAAGTAAACCAGTTCTCCTTCGTAATAGATACGAGTTACCGTTACTGGAAAGATGGAGAAATCACGGCAAGTTATACATGGTCTGATATCAAAGACAATACTTCTTACAACGGAAATGTAGCGAACTCTGCAACATTATCTACGATGATTCAGAGTGATCCGAGAGACTTAAGAATGACTTATTCTGACAACCAGTTTCGTAATAAAGTGGTGATCTATGGTAACTCTCCTACCATTGCCGGATTTACATTAGGAATCAGATATTCAGGAATTGGAGGTACCCGTTTTTCTGCTACAACAGGAGGAAATATCAATGGTGACTTCGTAGATTCCAATGACCTTGCTTTTATTTTCCCGAATCTTACCAAATCTATTTTGGATGATCCGCAGGTAGGACAGGCTCTGAAAGATTATATCAACGAGTATAATGGTAAAATTGCAGAACGTAACGGAGGTAAGAATGGTTTCTATGGAGTTTGGGATGTTCGTGTAGCGAAGAAAATAAAACTTGATAAAGTAGGAGCTTTTGAACTTTCTGTAGATATCTTCAATGTGGCGAACCTACTTAACAAAGAATGGGGAGTCAACAATTCATACACAAACACATCTTTGTATAAAGTAACCAGGTTTAATAAGGATACCATGCAGTATGAGTATGCCAAAAACGTAAGTGGAGGTGGTTTGGTTCCTATGTCCGGAAATCCATATCAGATCCAGATTGGTGCGAAGTATTCCTTCTAAACAATTATCTTTTTTAACCACTGAAGACATAAAAGAAATATAAATGACTCTTCTTACTATTAGTTTAAAATCTTTTATGTCTTTGTGGTTTCCATATTTTAATACCTACCTTTATCAGAAAGTTTCAGGACTTTTTTAAATTATCTAAATTATATTATGAAAAATTTTATCTTAGGGTTAGCAGTTTTAAGTACAGTTATGATGAAAGCACAAACCCAGATCATTGCCCATAGAGGATATTTCCAGACACAGCCTTCTACAACGGAGAACTCGCTTCAATCATTGGAAAATGCTCAGAAATTAAAAATTTATGGGTCTGAATTTGATGTAAGAATGACAAAAGATGGTGTATTGGTGATCAATCACGATGAACATCATGGTAAGATGGAAATTTCAGAAGCTACGTTCAAAGAATTGGAAGCATTGAAATTATCCAATGGAGAAAAGTTTCCTACGTTAAAAGATTATTTGAAACAGGGAAAAAAAGATAAAGCTCTGAAGCTGATCGTTGAGATCAAACCAGCCAAGACTCCGGAAATTGAAAATGAGATCACACAGAAAACAATCAAGATGATCAGGGATATGAAGCTGGAATCTCAGAGTGAGTTTATTTCTTTCAGCCTTAATATCTGTAAAGAGATCAAAAAGCTGGCACCTTCTTTTAAAGTACAATACCTGAACGGTGAGCTGTCTCCTGAACAGATCAAAAAAGAAGGATTGGATGGTATGGATTATCACTATAGTGTTTTCCAGAAAAACCCTACCTGGATTGTTGAAGCAAAGGCATTAGGATTAATTACCAATTCATGGACAGTAAATGATGTTGCTGTATACGATGAGTTGAAAAAACAAGGAATCGGGTTTGTAACAACCAATATTCCTGATCAGTTAAAGAATAAATAGTAATTGAAAATCCTTCACAAATAGTACAAATGAAGGGCAAAATATTCCCCTCTTCCGGAGGGGTGGTGAAAATTCAAAGAATTTTTGAAGGGGTGGTTTACAAAACCTTCTCAACCATTCGCCAGTAATCAACAATTTAAACAGTCTGTCCCTTATAAAGAGACAGACTGTTCTTTTTTAAGGGGTAAATAAAAAACAGTATGATTAAATTTGATTTATTGTATTGTAAATCAAATAAATATGTATTTTGTGTGGTATTATCTCAAGGAAAGACAATAAAGATACGTAAATAGGCTTGTAAACTGGTATTAAAAAAACTTAATTACTTAAGTGTTTATTAATTAGATTCTTATGTAATGTTATTAAGGCTGAATTAATATATGGTTTAATGTTTTTTTAAGAAACGTTAAAACTGTGTTAAGGTCATCCTTATAATGTCGTTTTAATTTTGCGCAAACAAAAAGGAAATGCGTAAAGAGACACAAAAACTGTTAGTTTTGTCACTGTTGGGATTCGTCAGTGTTAATCTGGCAGCTCAGCAGAAAGCTAAAAAAGACACAGTTAAAGGACTTGATGAAGTAGTAGTAACTGCTTTGGGAATCAAGAGACATGACAGAGCTTTGGGGTATGTTGCCGAGAAAGTAGATGCCAAAACATTTGAAGAAACCCAAAATAACAACTGGGCACAATCTATGGAAGGGAAAGTGGCAGGTCTTAAAATTCAGACTGCAGGAGCAGGGCCGCTTGGAACTTCCAGAATTACTTTGAGAGGAGAGAAATCCATTATGATGGATCATAACTATGCTCTTATTGTAGTGGATGGCGTTCCATTGGGGAATTCTACCACAGGTTCTGGTACTGCAGCATACGGAGCAGGTTCCGGAGGAGATGTTCCTATTGATCTCGGAAACGGATTAAACAGCATCAATCCGGATGATATTGAATCTGTAACGGTATTAAAAGGAGCTTCTGCAGCCGCATTATACGGATCCCGTGCCGCCAACGGAGCCTTAATGATCACTACAAAATCCGGAAAAACGAAAAACGGAAAACTGAGAGTAACCTTCAATTCTTCCTCAAGCTTTGATTCCGTATTGAAATGGCCGGACTGGCAGTATGAATACGGACAGGGAACTCTGGCAACCAATACAGCAGGAAATTTTTACTATTCTTATGGCCTTTCCGCAGACGGACCAAGTACAGGAGGTACAAGTAGTGCTTTCGGACCTAAATTCGCCGAACAGTATTATTTTCAATATGATCCCAATGTACTGGGACAAAGTAAGGAAAGACAATTGTGGAGACCTTATGAAAATAACATTAAAGGTTTCTGGCAAACAGGTTCTACCTACTCAAACAGCATTTCAGTAGAAAGCTCAAATGACAAAACAAGTTTCAGATCTTCACTTACCTATCTTAATAACGAGTGGATGATGCCGAATACAGGCTTTGACAGATTCAATTTTGCCCTGTCTTTTGCCCATCAGCTTACCCAAAAATTAAAAATCTCTACAAAATTTGCTTATAATACTACTTCCAGTGACAACCTTCCTGCGACGGGATACAACAACCAGTCGATTTCCTATTTCATGATTTTCCAAAATCCCAATGTGGATCTGGAATGGTATAAGCCCATCTGGAAACCGGGTCAGGAACAGGTTGACCAAATCCATCCTTTCAGCTCATTTATTGACAATCCATATATGATCGCTTACGAAATGTTGAATGGGGTCAGAAAAAAGACCATTACAGGAAACATTACGGCAGATTATCAGTTTAATAAGAATTTCAGTGTAATGCTGAGGTCAGGTATTGAAATTCTGAATGAAAAAAGAACAACCAAAAGACCATGGAGTTCTGCAAATTACCTGAAAGGGTTCTATAGAGAACAGTTTATCAAAAATCAGGAATATAACAACGACCTTTTATTCTCTTACAAAGCAGATTGGAATAAATTCAGTATTTCTGCCTCTGCAGGAGGAAGTATCCGTTATAATGAATACCTGATGACAGATTATCAGGCAATAGGATTGAAAACAGCCGGCGAATACAGCCTTACCAATGCGCTTTCTATTCCGGTTAAATATCCGGCACCAAGAGACAAACATGTAGACAGTGTTTATGGATTACTAACGCTGGGATATGACAATAAAATATTTGTGGACGTTACCGGAAGAAATGACTGGAGTTCTACACTTCCGAAGCAAAACAGATCCTTCTTTTATCCTTCAGTGAGTACCAGTTTCATTCTATCAGATATTTTTAACCTGAAAAGTAATAACCTGAACTTATGGAAGCTAAGAGCTTCATGGGCGAAAGTAGGGATAGACAGTGATCCTTACCTTTTGGATAATTACTATACAGCAAGTAATATTACCGGAAGTGTGGTGGCGCCTACTACTTTCAATAACCCTTCTCTTAAACCTGAAAAAAATACCAATATTGAAGCGGGTATGGATTTCAGCCTTTTCAAAAACAGGTTGAATCTTAATCTTACGGCTTATCAAAACATGAGTGAAAACCAGATTATTCCTGTTTCGCTGCCTTCCGAAAGCGGATATTCTAAAAGAGTGATCAATGCAGGGAAAATCAGAAACAGAGGACTTGAACTTTCAGCTGATATCTTAGCTGTGAAAGGTGAAAGCTTCTCATGGAAAGTAGGCGGGAACTGGTCTACCAACGAAAACAGGGTGATGACTTTACCTGAAGGATTTGACGGAATCGTGTCCAACGTAGGAGATGTTGTCTTCTATAAAATGGAAGTGGGTGGTTCTCTTGGAGACATGTATGGATTTAAATTATTAAGAACTCCGGACGGAAAAGTAATTTACGGAGACAACGGACTTCCGGGAAGACCTGCAGATATTGAAAAAGTAGGAAATGCATTCCCGAAATGGAGAGCCGGTCTTCAGAATGATTTCAAGATCAAAAACTTTACGATCAGCTTCTCGTTTGACGGTCAGTATGGTGGAATTGCTTATTCTCAGTCGCATCATAAAATGTCCGAACAGGGTAAACTGAAATCTACTCTTCCGGGAAGAGATAATCCTGGTGGAATGATTGTAGGAGACGGTGTTGTTCAGAATCCTGACGGATCTTTCAGCCCGAATATAAAAGGAGTACTGGTATCTTCTTATTATGGAGATTACTATAGAAGAGCCAATGTGGAAACCAACAGTTTCAGCACAGATTTTATTAAGCTGAGAGATGCAAGAATTGCCTATTCATTCCCGAAAGAGACCATAAAATCTCTGGGTCTGGATGATCTTACTCTTGCTATTTTCGGAAAAAATCTGTGGATGTGGACGAAGTTCCCATTGTTTGACCCTGAAGTCGCTACGCTGGATAATGCAACCATTACTCCGGGAGTAGAGATGGGGCAGCTTCCAACTGCAAGAACAGTTGGGTTTCAGTTAAATCTTAAATTCTAAAATCGTTAAAAATGAAAAAAATAATCATAAATCTGACATTGGCTGTTTCTGTTTTTATGCTTCAGTCCTGCGACAGAACATTTGAAGAAATCAATACAGATACCAGCAAAATAAAAGATCCTTCTGTGGGAAGTCTTCTTGCTCCCATCCAGTATGAAATGGGAAGCTATGGCTATAACAGAGCAGATGATTTCACTTTTGATATCATGCAGATTGCTTTAGACTTTCCGAATGAAGGAAATACCTACAGCAGATATTATATGGACGAAAAAAGTGGTAACGGATACTGGAATACCTCTTATAAATGGCTTAAGCAGGTAAGTGATCTTAGGAAATATGCTGAGAAAGAACAGAATAATAATTATCTGGCCATATCAATGGTCCTGAATGCATGGATTGCTTCCAACCTCACTGATGCTTTCGGTGATGTACCTTTATCTGAAGCAGTGAAGATTGAAGAAAATATTTTAAGACCGAAATATGATAAGCAGAAGGACATCTACATTCAACTCTTAAATGATCTGAAAACAGCAAATTCACTATTCAACACAAACCAGGCATTAGCAGAAACAGATTTGTTTTACAATGCCAATACCAACAGCCAGACCGGTATCTTAGGATGGAAGAAATTCTGTAATTCTCTTTCATTGAGATTATTAACGAGAATTTTAAGCAGAAACGGTGAAGTAAATGTGCATGAAAGAATTCAGGAGATTATCAATAATCCTGCACAATATCCTGTTTTTCAAAATAATACGGATAGTGCAGTGCTGCCACTTTCAGGAGTATCTCCATATTTGCCGCCAATTGCCCGCCCTCAGGATTTTACAGCTTACAGATCAGCAGGTGAGTTTTTTGTAAATGCTATGAAAGATAATAATGATCCAAGGCTGAGTATGTTTTTTACGAAAGCGAAAGCAACTACCGGGGAAGATCTTGGATATAAAGGAGCTCCGTCAGGATATGCTTTAGGAACAGCTTTCAACTACCAGCCTTCTAACCTTAATCAGAATCTGGCGAAAGCACCTTTAAAAATATTAATCATGACCTATTCTGAGGTTCAGTTTATTCTGGCAGAATTGGTTAACAAAGGAATTATTGCAGGAAATCAGCAGACCTATTATGAAACCGGAGTAAAATCTATTATTGAACAGTGGGGAGCAACAGTTCCAGCCAATTACTTCAGTAATGCAAACGTAGCTTACGACGGTTCTTTACAAAAGC
Organism: Chryseobacterium sp. D764; assembly: GCF_019317325.1. Taxonomy (NCBI): domain Bacteria; kingdom Pseudomonadati; phylum Bacteroidota; class Flavobacteriia; order Flavobacteriales; family Weeksellaceae; genus Chryseobacterium; species Chryseobacterium sp. D764. The sequence continues at coordinate 4,413,313 of NZ_CP079219.1, forward strand.
TAATGCTTCAGAAATATATTTCCCTGTTTTTTGTAGACCATCAGCAATGGTACGAATACAGACGTACAAAACTGCCGGTACTTCCTAACAACGGAGGACTTCAGAACGGAGGGCAGATGCCTGTAAGATTTATGTACCCTACCACCACAAAAGTGATGAATACGGATAATTATAACGTAGCCGTACAATCTATGGGAGGTGACAATATCAACGTAAAAATGTGGTGGAATAAATAATTTGAGATTTAGAGATTAAAATAATTTAAAAATTAAAAAGATAATGAGTATCAATATAAAATTTTTAATGCCTTGCATCCTGGTTTCAGCAATGGCATTCTCACAAACTTCTGTTTCCGGATATGTATACGAAGACAGTAACAAAAATCAAAAGAAAGAAAACCGCGAAAAAGGAATTGAAGGCGTAGCCGTTTCTAACGGAGTTCAGGTAGTTCTTACGGATAAAAACGGACGATACAGCCTGCCGGTTCAGGAAGATCAGACTATTTTTGTGATCAAACCTTCAGGGTATCAGACTGCTTTAAATGCGAACAACTTACCTCAGTTTTATTACCATCATAAACCAAAAGGTTCTCCTGCAGATTTCAAATACAAAGGAGTAGCTGCTACAGGAGATCTTCCCAAAGAACTGAACTTCCCACTTTATAAACAAAACGAAAATAAGAACTTTGATATCCTTGTTTTTGGAGATCCACAGCCTTACACAGAAAAAGAACTGGATTACTTCAAAAGAGGAATTGTAAATGAAGTGAAGAACACTAAGAAAAATGCAGTGTTGGGAATCAGTCTTGGAGATTTGGTAGGAGATAATTTAAGTCTTCAGAAACCTTATGCAGACGTTATGAAAGAAGTCGGACTTCCTTGGTATAATGTAATGGGAAATCATGACATGAATTATGATGCGAAAGAAGACCGTCTTTCTGATGAAACATTTGAGTCGAATTTTGGTCCGGCCAATTACTCTTTCAACTATGGTAATGTACATTTCATCATTCTGGATGATATTCTTTATCCGGATCCGAGAGATGGAAAAGGATATTGGGGAGGATTCCGTGAAGATCAGCTTCAGTTCATTGAAAACGATCTGAAACTGGTTGATAAAAGTAAACTGATTGTCATTTCTTTCCATATTCCGTTGGAACATAGCAATGAAGACAGCTTCAGAAATGCGGACCGTCAGAAACTATTTGATTTCTTAAATCCTTTCCAGAATGTATTGCTTCTATCAGCACATACGCACATCCAACAGCAGATTTTCTATGGGAAAAAAGCAGGCTGGAATGGAATCAAGGAATTGCATGAATATAACGTAGGAACTACTTGCGGTGATTGGTATTCAGGAACACCGGATGATGCCGGCCTTCCTACTTCTACCATGAGAGACGGAACAGCAAAAGGATATTCATTCATCAGTTTTACAGACAATCAATATAAAGTTAAATACAGAACAGCCGGAAAACCGGAAGACTATCAAATTAAGTTATATATCCCAAAAGTGATTCCTTCCTCAAGAACTTCTGCAAAAGTGTTGGCTAATTTCTTTATAGGAAGCAAGAAAGACAAAGTAGAATACAGAATAGATAATGGAAAATGGGAAGAAATGGAATATGATGAAACCATAGACCCGAATTTTGCACTTTCTGTTTTCAAATGGGATTCTACGGAGAAAATTCTTCCGGGAAGAAGACCTTCCAATCCTGAAATGTCAAAGCACATCTGGGAAGCAGACTTTCCTAAAAAATTATCATTAGGAAAACATAAAGTTGAGGTGAAGGCTGTTGATATGTATGGAAACGAATTCACAGCTTCAGAAGAATTTGAAGTTCAGAATTCAATTCAGATTCCTTAAGTTTTTATTTTTTTTTACTATACCTTTTTTTTAGATTTTGAAGCCGATCCAACAGATCGGCTTCTATTTTTGTGGTTTAAGAAGATATAAGTTTCAATTGCCCTTCCCAACCATTAAAAAACTATTAAATCTGTGTTTTAACCATTTCATAAAAATGTTCTTTCGTAACTTTGTATAAAGAAAAGTATTATTACTATGAATATAAACGGAAAAAATGCCATCGTAACAGGTGGTGGAAGAGGATTGGGGAAAGCTGTAGCACTTGCTTTGGCCAATGAAGGAGTAAACGTTGCCATTACAGGAAGAAATGAGGAAAACCTAAAAATGACGGTTGAAGAAATCAAAAAACTGGGCGTAAACTCAGCATACGCAGTTTTTTCTGTAGACAATGAAATTCAGGTAAAAGCTGGAATTGAATCTTTAGCAGAACAATTGGGTGGTATTGATATCCTAATCAACAATGCAGGGATCGGAGACTTCGGAAGTATTGAAGAAATGCCTTCTGAAACATGGGAGCAGGTGATTAAAACCAATCTGTTTGGAGTATATTACGCAGCGAAAGCAGCTCATCCGTTTATGAAAGCTAAAGGAGAAGGTGATATCGTAAATGTAGCTTCTACAGCAGGTCTGAAAGGAGGTCCGAATATGTCTGCATACGCCGCTTCAAAGGCTGCAGTAGTATCTTTATCACAATCTATGATGGCAGAATGGAGAAAACAAAACATCCGTGTAATCACTTTGACTCCAAGTACCATCGCTTCAGATATGAGCATCCAGGGAGGTCTTACAGACGGAAATCCTGATAAAGTATTACAGCCGGAAGACTTCGCAGAATGGGTAAGAGATATTCTTAAAATGAACAGAAGAGCACTGATTGCAAACGGATCAATTTTCTCTACGAATCCATAAGAGGTTAAAAATTTAAAGTTCAAGGTTTAGAGTTTAATGTTATCAGCAGAGAATTGTTAGTCTACCTTGAATAATAAAAATCAATAGGAGCGGGCTATTATCCTGAGCGTAGACGAAGGGAGCCCGCTTTCTCTTTTTACGTTTCCATTTTATGCCTTAGCCAAAACTTACAATTTCCCTGCAATTCAAAAAATCTGTATCATCTGCGGGATAAAAAGCATAAAAATCCCCGGTTTCAGCCAAAAATTACGCTATCATTTTTTTAACCGTAATAACATTAGTATTTTTGCAGCAAATTAGTCACATGCAAAATTATTTAGAATTCAATTTCAAAATTTCTCCATTGCAGCCTTGGAATGAAATTTTAATGGCGGAACTTATAGAAATAGGTTTTGACAGCTTTACAGAAGAAATTGACGGAATTTTAGGATATATCCAGACAGAATTGTTTCAGGAAGAGCAGTTGAAAGCACTTTCGATTTTTGAAAATGAAAACGTAAAAATCGAATATTCTTTCGAAGAAATGCCTAATATCAACTGGAATGAAGAATGGGAAAAGAATTTCTCTCCAATCAATATTGATGATAAAGTATTGATCAGAGCCGAATTCCATGAATCGGTATCTGGAATGCATGAAATTATCATTCAGCCTAAAATGTCTTTCGGAACAGGACATCACCCTACCACCCACCTGATGATCCAGCAAATGATGGATATTGACTTCCATGGTAAAAAGGTATTGGATATGGGATGTGGAACTTCTGTACTGGCAATCTATGCGAAACAGCAGGGAGCAGGAGATACAAAAGCGATCGATATTGATGAATGGTCGGTAGAAAACTCAAAAGAAAATGCAGTAAGAAACAGTGTTGAATTAGATATTGAACAAGGAACTGCTGAAAATTTAGGAAAAGAAAATTTTGATGTTATTTTAGCCAATATCAACAGAAATATCCTTATTTCAGATATCCCGACTTATGTTTCAGTATTGAATGACGGTGGAAAACTATTACTTTCAGGACTGTGTTTCTTTGACGTAGATGATATTCTTGAAGTATGTAAAGAAAGCGGACTGGAACTGAAAAAACAGCTACAGCGTGAAGAATGGGTAAGTCTTCTGCTTGAAAAATAACACACAAAAAACAAAATACGAATATGAAAACTTTATGGACAGCTTTATTTTTACTGATGCTGCAGTTTTTTACAGCGCAGGAAAATGAAGTATATGCAGATGGAATCTTTGGTTTTGAAGAAAATAAGACGCAGAAAATCTTTACAGACTGGACCCGCGTGAGGCTGTATCCAGGAGTCAATACTCAGATTGTAGACTCATTGCAGACCAATCAGCAGGTGATGATTCTTAAAAAAGAAGAAACTGTCCTGAAATTGGGAGAAAGAGCGGCCAATTGGTATAAAATCTCTTATCAGAAAGGAGAGAATATATTGGAAGGATATATCTGGGGTGGTAATCTTTGTGTAGGGTACCGTAATAAAAACGGATATGATTTTCTCTTTGGACTTTCCAAAACGATTGACAGGAAGAATAAAGAATCCAATGAGACCGAAAAACAGAACATTGCCGGAATAAAAGTAATGGAAGGAAATACACTCATTGATGAGGTATATTTTGATACAGGAAGAGGAGAGGAGTTGAGTTCAGCGGCATTCAATATAGAAAGCAGTCACAAATTGCAGAATGTTGAATTTACCCTGAAAGCAATGGTTTCCGGAGAAGCCTGCGGAATCGCAAGCTATGATCAGTATGTTCTTTTTAAGGATAAAAAACTGATTACCCTTCCACAATTAATGAATGTAGGTGATGCCGGAGCTTTTTATCACAGTGAAGAATATGTTTTTCCTAATGATAAAGGAGGAATTTCTAACGCATTTATCCTAAAAGTGGAAGACATGGAAGTGGATGAGAAAGACAGAGAGAAGAAGAAAAGCTCTTCTAAAACTTATCTTTGGAACGGAAGTTCTTATAAGTTAAAATAATACTATTTCCTTAAAATAAATTAAACCGTTGTAGCAGCAGCGGTTTTTTTATTGTATAAAAAGGGTATAAAAAATAGGACTGGAACAAACCAATCCTACCCAAACATGATTAAGTGTATAGTTGAACCATAAGTGGCTATAAGGAATTAAGCACAAAAAGATTTTTATTGATCCTTAATCAATGTTTCCTTGATACTAATTAAAACTAACTAAGTGACCTTTCGGCTACGTTTACCATGTAAAAGTAATACGTCTTCCCATCTCTCAAATTAAAAGATAAACTGATTCAGCAAAATAGATAGGTGAAACGGAATTTTCAGCAAATGAAACGTATTTTGAAGATTTATAATGTTCCCGTTGTACTAATTCATTCCTTACTATGTCCAGTCGTTTACTTTAATGACATCAGCCTGTCTTGGGAAAATTTTTCTCATCAGCACATGATGTACTTCTTCATCTCCGTCTTTACAGCAATCTTCAATCACTGTGAGTTTGTAATCTTTATCTGAGGCTTCTCTCACTGTAGATAAAACAACACCGCTTGTAGATACTCCTGTCAGTACCAAATGTTGAATATTCAGACCACGCAGAACTACTTCAAGATCACTTCCTGTAAAAGCACTGAACCTTCTTTTGGTAATAACAATGTCCTCCTCTTCAGGGCTAAGCTCAGGATGAATAGCGACCCATTCTTTCATATTGACATCTGCCATATGTTGTTTAATTCCTGAAAATACTTTGTTATTAGAGTTTATTTCCGGCATTCCCTGTCTGAACCCTACTGTGATATAAATAACCGGAATTTGGCGATTTCTGGCGGCTTTAATGACCTTGTTGACATTAGATATCAATTCTTGTGTGTCAGGTAAGTTGCTTAATATTGATGACTGCATGTCCATCACCAATAATGCTGTTTTTATGTTTTCCATTTTAATTACACTTTATTAATAAATTGTTCCTCAGATTCTTCTAAAAGTTGGTTGTTCACTGCTTTTGTCTTATTCTTTTTAAATAGTAAGCGTCTGAAGACAACAGCAACTAAAACTCCCGCAATTCCTTCCAGTAATAAGGTTTTGGGTGCTCCTATTTTTTCCGATATAAACCCAATAAGTACACTTCCCAAAGGCAGCATCCCGAATATGGCGGTTAGCAAAATACTGATCGCTCTTGAGCGCATCTCAGGGATCACCTCAGACTGGACAATAATATTACAGGTGGTAAATTGCGCGACACCACCCAATCCTGTGAGCGCTGCAAAGAACATAGACCAATAGAAATTGGTGGCATATGAAAAGCATATCAATCCAATACTCAGAATAACTGTACTCAGGATGAGAATATTCCTCATAGATGCTCCTTTCTTCAGAGAAGCCAGAAATACAGTTCCGAGAACCGCCCCAATCCCAATGAAACTGGAAATATAACCGAATGTCTTAGCATCACCTTTGAAGATTTCCTTTGCATAAACAGGAATTAACGTATCGTAAGGTAAAATCAGCAAACCTGTAATACTCAGCATAATAATAACCAGACTGATGGATGGTTCTTTTTTCAGATACCTGAAACCCTCAGCCAATTCTGTGAAAGTTCCTTTTTTAGTTGTTTTTTTCGGAATGATCTTTATTTTCATCAAAGAAATCGAAAGCATTACCGCTGCAAAACTGGCTGCGTTGATAAGAAAACATGTTCCCGCTCCGAATTTTTGGAGGATAATTCCGGAAAGGGCAGGGCCCGCCAATTTAGCTATACTTGCCATGGCAGCACTCAGAGAAAGAGCACTTGGAAGGTCTTCATCATCCGTTACCACTTCATTAATCATAGCCTGACGGGCCGGAATGTCATAAGCGTTGATAATGCCGAGAAAAATGCTGAGTATAATGAAACTCCATATATTCTGATGTCCCGTCATTACCAGGAAAGCTAGAATAGATGCCTGTATTAATGATAAAATTTGAGTGATCTGTATCATTTTATACCGGTTATACCGATCTGCAGCAACTCCGCCGAATGCTGAAAATAAAAATGAAGGGAATTGTTCTGCAAAAATGGTGAGCCCCAGCATAAAAGCAGACTTGGTCATGCTGTATACAACCCATACTACCGCTGTACGCTGCATCCACGTCCCAAATTGAGAGACAGAACGCCCGAAAAAATACAATGTATAATTGGTGCTTCTGAAAGCCCGGAATGTACTGATATTACTTAGTTTGTTCATTTTTTTTAAAAAATAGACTATTTGACAAATAATGTAAAAGTGTCAAAATTTGGATAAAAAATTTTTACCCAATATGTTTAATAACCATAGAGGTTAGAGTGCTTACTGTACTGTTTAAGTTTTCGAAATTGTTTTTTAAACTCATCTCACGCCTTATTCCCCTGATACTGCTCTGTAGAATAAAGATGATGGTTTCCTGTTCTTCAATGGCAACTTCTGGAATTGAACCTTTGATAATGTTTGTTGAAAATAAATTCAACAGGAGATTTTTTTCCGCTTCCATCATTCTGTTGTGAGCATCGGTGATATGTTTTGACTTCTCTTCATTGTCCATTCCTGCTTCTATAGCTCTGAAAAAAGAAGATCTTTCTTCCGATGTTTTTACTTTAGCAAGACAAAACTCCTGTATTTTTCCTTCGAAAGTTCTTTTCTTCTTCATCTTGGAATCAATCTCAGAAATAACTTCCTTGATCAAATTTTCCAAAACCGCCTGAAATACTTCCTCCCGATTTTTATAATAATAATAAATTGAAGTTCTGCTTTTACCAACTGCTTTTGAAATATCATCCATTGTCACCTTCTTTAAACCATACTTCAAATACAGCCCTGAAGCGGTCTCCAGGATTTGTTGTGAAAGCTGATCTTGTTCTGTGTGAGATGACATTGTCTGAAAATTATCTGAAATAGGAATACAAAAATAAAATATTTTTGACAAAAAAACAAATTTTGTCAAATTGTACAATACGATAAATCAATTGAGGTAAATTGTATTCACAATAACTCTTGAATACTTATAATTTTTGATAAGAATAAATACACAAAAAGACTCACTGTTTCCAGTAAGTCTTTTTGTGATGATCTTCAAACTCTTTGGCTGCTGATCTTAATTGGAAATTACGGGTATTTTAGAGTGGTATGGCATTGAACAAGCTTCATATTGAAGTTAATAAAAAGCCGGCTTATCACCATAAACACCAGGTTTATTGACACCCACGCTTGATTTTATATCTTTTTCAGGATGCTCAATAATGTCAGTAATATAAGCTGCTACTGCCTTTCTTGCCACTTCTGTACCTATGAATGGTTCGCCTTTTTGGGTGGTTTCATAATCTGTTTCATCATTGTTGGTCAGCCAAGACGGACGAATAATCGTATAGTCTAAATCCTATTTTTCGATAATATCAGCTGCTTTTCGGTAAGGAGCTAAATCAGAACCAATCATTCTTTCATTCCACTGACCGAACTTACAGCCACTTCTTTATAAATGCCCAATGAGGTTACGAATATTAAACGCTTCACATTATTGGCATTTCATTGCCGACACAATTTCTCCTGCCATTTTATCTACTGCTCCCGCAAGGTTGGCATAAACAATATCCTGCCCTTTGATTGCTTCGTTCAAATCATCTGTGCTTAGCACATCGCCTTCAATGATGGTTGCCGATGTTTCAAAATGTTTTATAGGGGTCGGCATTTCTTGCAAACAAGGTTAATTCTATATTCTCTTTGGCGGAAAGAAATGTGATAACGTGTTGTGCAATTGCTCCGTTTGCACCTAATACCAATGCTTTTATTGTTTTCATTTTTTATGTTTTGCCTTCGTTATATTATTTATCTGGAAAATACATAGTTTTTTAACCACGCTTTTCCTGTAAAATATTCCTGCTGCGTAGAGACAAATCCCATTGCTTCGATTTCTTTTTCTGTATACGTTGCCTTTTTATTTTCAATGTTTATCCAATTTCAAAAGCATTTCTTTGGCGTTTGTATTTTTAGAATTTAAATCCAAAGATTTCTGATAATTTTGTTTTGATAATTCAAATTGTCCATTATTAAAATAGGCTTCTGCCAAACTGTCGTAAGGATTTCCGGAGTTGGGGAATTCAGAAACATAGAGTTTAAAAAGTTTGATGGAAGAAATTACGTTGCCATTTCTCATCAATTTATAACCTAGCGTATTCAATTCAGATTCATCAGAAAAGTTGTAAGAATCTGGTTTGCTTTTCTTTAATTCTTTGTAATAAGCGATTCCCGAATCGATGTTTTCAAAACATTTTTTCTCGATTTCTCTTCCTATTAATTTCTTCCCAAACGGTTTCAAATCATCTACCAGATATTGGACAGCATTGTATAAATTCCCGTAAGTATTTTCTCCTCCCTGATTTGTAATCACAGAAATCCCAATGTTATAATCTGGGAAAACCCAAAACAGATTCTGTGTTCCAAAAGCTCCGCCGTGTTTTCTGGCATTTCGTCCATTGTGATTTACGGTCACTTCATCCCAAAAATAAGCGTTCCAGTAATTTTTATTGTTGAGCAAATCCCTTTGTGATTCCTGAACAAGCAAATTTTTTTTATCAAGTTCAAATTTTAAAAATGTGGTCAAATCTGTTAGGGTTGATTTCAAATAACTTTGAGAGCCCCAAAGCGAGTATGGCAAAAATGGCATCAAATTGCCATTTCCATCATAACCATTTGCGATGGTTTCATTTTTATTGATATGAAGCGTTGTGTTATTTAATTTTAATGGAATTAAGATATTTTCCTTCAGCAAAGTTTCGTAACTTTTACCATAAACATTTTCAAGAATATGTGCTGTCAGTTGTAAAGTTCCATTATTATAATTATAAACTGTCCCTGGCAAAGTCTCCACTTTTATTGATTTTAGATCCTTAAAAAACTGTTCTTTTGTATATGCTTTTTCCAATTTTTCAATCTTGAAAGCAGTGCTGTAATTCCTTTCTTTCAACAATTCACTTTTGTCCGGCAAATCTTTGTTGAAACCGGATTTTAATGAAACCAAACCTTTAATCTTTACAGGCGTTCCATTAAATTGAAGATTGGGATAAGAACCTGTGATATATTTTCTAATGTCATCATCCAAACTTACTTTTCCATCCAAAACAGCTTTAGCCATCAATGTTCCGGTAAATAATTTAGTGATGGAAGCGATTTCAAATAAGGTAGAATTATTGGCTTTATTCCCTTTTCCTTTGTCGATTTCGCCGTAATGTTTGGTGTAGGTTTTTCCATCTTTCACGATTCCGATGGAGAAAGAATTCGCTTTTGTCGCTTTTAAAAATATTTCTGCCTGAGCATCCATCGAAGTAAAAATTTGCTTTTCGGTTAGTATTTTTTGTGCAAAAGCATAAAATCCAGAGATGAGCAGGACAATGCAAAGTAGTTTTTTCATTTGGGATATTGATTTCTAATTAATATGACAACTCAGAAAAGTGTTTGTTACATTTCGGGAACGCATTATTTCCCAATTTCCTTTTCAATTTTTAAAAGCATTTCTTTCGCATTATCATTATTGGGATTTAGTTCCAATGTTTTGTGATAATTCTTTTTCGATTCAGTGTAATCTTTTCTTATATAATAAATTTCTCCACGTGTATCATATACATTAAAGGAATTCGGGAATTCTGAGACTGCATAATCAATGACCTTCAATGCAGAATCTGTCTTGTTTTCACCTAAAAATTTATAGGCTAATTTGTTCAGCTCATTTTCAAAACCGTTGAAATTGTAGGAGTCAAACTTATTCTTTTTAATATCTTTTAAATAAAGAATTCCTTCCTCTACCGAGGATGCTTTTATTTTTTTATGCACTTCATAGATGACCAAAGGCTTAGGTAAATTCACTTTGTCATTATAAAGAACCCCGAAAATATCATCAATAACCGCTTCCAATTGTCCACCCCTTTTCCCTGCTCTGGTATTATCCAGCAACACAACATATATTCTATCCTCCGGGATTCTGGCTATATTACAGGAAAACCCATTGATTCCGCCACTATGAGCCATTACTGTAATATCTTTCCCTGAACCTAAAAAATTCTGATGTTTCTCAATATTCAAGCCATAAGCATAATTACCAGTGTGGGGTGTGAAATAGATTTTTTTGTTCTCTTCATTTAATAAAATATTGGTGTACAAAGCATCATCCCATTTCTTCATATCATTCGCTGTACTGTACATTCCGCCGGCAGAAAACACAGCAGTTTTCATATTGATGTAATCTGTTTTTTGGTAGCCATCGTAATCAAAATCATAACCTTGAGCGTAATTTGAAATGATTTCTTTCGGGTTTTCAATGCCTGTGTTTTTCATTCCAATCACATCAAATATTCTTTCCTTGAGAACTTCTTCATAAGGCTTTCCTGTAATTTCTTCGATAATCAAACCGAGTAAATAATAGCCTGTGTTACAATAGTTCTGTTTAGTTCCTGGCTCGAATCCCAGATTATCTTTGAAATATTTGACCGCAAAGTCTTTGTTGGATAAGTTTTCGAAAACCATTTTTGTTTTAAAATCAGGGAAATCAGTGTAATTGGGCAATCCTGAAGTATGGGTCAGAAGATGCTGAATGGTAATTCTATCCCCGACAGATTTGTTATACCAAGGTAAATACTGGCTTATTTTATCATCAAGGTTAATCTTTCCTTCTTGTTTGAGCTGCATAATCAGCATTCCCGTGAACTGTTTTGTAATGGAGCCTATTCTGAATTTAGTATCAGAAGCAGCAGCAATATTCCAGCTCATATCGGCTTTTCCATAATTTTTCTTTAGAATGATCTTGCTATTTTGAGCAACCAGCGCACTTCCGTTAAAAAGATCAAACTGATGATATTTTTCAAGGATCAAATTTATTTTTCCAACTTTTCCTTGTTCTGATTTTCGGATGTTTTGTTGGCAAAAGCCACTAATTGATAAAAGCAGAGAACAGACAAACAAGATAAGTTTCATATATGATTGATTTTTTAAAATTTCCGCAAAGATGCTCCGAATTGTCTTCATATACGACCGATTAAAAAAAGTCGAACGCATTTTCCGGATAAAATTCGTGTTAGAATGAATTTTTTCTAAAATCTGTTGGTGTTTTTCCTGTATATTTTTTGAAAGACGTATTGAATGATGATTTAGAATTAAAACCAACTTGATATAAAATTTCTAAAACTGTTAAATCTTTTTGCAGAGGATCTTTTAATATTTCCATTGCTTTCTCAATTCTGTATTCGTTGACGAAATCAAAAAAATGTTTATCCATATAAGAATTAATCAAAACCGATAAATCTTTAGCTGGTATTTGGACCTTTTCTGCCAATTCTTGAACCGTTAAATAAGGATTCAGATAAGGCTGTTGAGTCCGCATAAAATCTTTTATCTGGTTATTTTTTCATTATCTTCGGAAATCTGAACTTTTAGGCTTTGGAATAATATCTTTGATTAATAATTAGTGAGCGCGAAAGGATTCGAACCTTTGCCATCCCGACTGAAATCGGGATGCATTATTTCCTGAGCTATAAAAAAGAGTACACACAAAAAAAGACTCACTGTTTCCAGTAAGTCTTTAAGTGAGCGCGAAAGGATTCGAACCTTTGACCGTCTGCTTAGAAGGCAGATGCTCTATCCAGCTGAGCTACGCACCCATTAAGTAATTTTGAGAAAACTACTAAAACAGTCGGGGCGGCAGGATTCGAACCTGCGACCTCCTGGTCCCAAACCAGGCGCGATGACCGGACTACGCTACGCCCCGAGGGTGTCATCAGTAACGATATTTACTTCGTTTTTGCGGTTGCAAAGGTATAATATTTTTTCAAATAAAAAAATAAAATGAAGAATAATTTTTAATTAATTTTTTGTGAATGGGGTTTTATAAACTTTACATGATTAATAACCATTGACTTATCGTATTTGAAAAAAGATGAAAAAATTTCATTTTTTTTTACTTTTTTATTTGAACCCGTTTGTTCATGGTTTCTGCTTTAATAAATGATTTCATTGATCATTCAGTCAAATGAAAGAATTATAGGTTTCTGTCATTGTTAAAAATTGTTAAAAAAAAACTTGTGGTATCTGTTTCTTTTATAAATTTGCAAAAAAAAATTAATACCATAATAATACTATGAAGAAATCAGCCATTTCCATCTCTATCTACTATTATATTCTGAATTTTTAAGATAGTTTTCTTTTTTCGGTTAATTTTCAAACTAAACTTCAGTTGGCTATTGCTGACTATTTATTTGGCAAAAAATATCTAATATGTATAACCCTCTTTATTCTAGGGCATTCGCGATAATTTGTTTATCGTGTTCTGTGTCTGTTTATTCTCAACTGGTGGGATCTGATGTCCAATTATGGGAAAAAGCCAATCCAATACTTCACGAAGTAACAAAGTGCAAAGATGAAAATTTACTCAATTTTCATTGTGGTATCAAGGATAAGCTTTTCAAAAAATATATTAAATACAGTAAAAATAAGAGCCATACTCTTACAGCGGTCCACCGATCGAAGGAAGATGAATTGATATGGGAAAATACTGAAAAAAAGATTTCCTTAGGAAATAACAACTTTAAAACTGGTGGAGAAAAAACTGTTGAAATTAGAAAAAGGCCAAGTATTTTTTCGTTTGTAGCAGTTGCAGATCCGAACCGTGATAAATCTGATAGCTTGAAAATTAAATTTGAAGATCAGAATCTTTATGAGATGATATTTTTTCCAAGAAAAGCAAAATCTTCAGATCTTGGTAAAATACACTCCTATCTCTCTATTAAATACGGAATTTCACTGGAAAAGGGGAAATATTATAGCAGTGATGGAAAGATAATCTGGGATCCGGAAAAACATAAAGAATTTAGATACAAACCTACTGGATTAGGAAGAGACAATGGTAATGAACTCTACCAAAAACAGTCGTCCAACCAGGCTGATCTATTTTTAACAATTGGGAAAAATTCTATTGAAAGAACAAATGTTGAGAATCAATCTGTTTTTGAGAATAATCAGTTTGTTATTTGGTCTGATGATAATAATGAACTGACTTTAAAAAACGATGGTACCTTTGATGTTTTGCAAAAAAACTGGGAAATCAACTTTATAGGTAATAAAGTTCCTAAAACCGATTATAGTGTAAGAATATTGAAAGAAACGGTGAATCCAAGGTCTTTACCTATTGCTTATTGGATGTTCCTGAAAAAACCTGACGGAAGTATTCTGAAAGTTCAAGGATCTGAAGCTGCAAATTATATCATTTTTAATAAAGTTGATTTCCTTAATGATTTTGATAGTGGTGATACAGCTCATTTCACTTTTGCAGTAAGTCCATTGAAAAGTGCTAAGAATGAACGAGCGAATCAAAATCCAGATTCTGGATTATTAATTAACGGGGACTTATCACTGAATCTGACTAAAATTAATCTTTATCCGAATCCAGTTAAAAAAGGACAAACTTTTACAGTTACTTTCCCTCCTATGGAAGGACTTGGAATTTCCATTTATGATGGATCAGGAAGATTGGTCAAATTTGATAATATTGACCGAAAATCAAATCATTACACTGGTCAGTTGAAAGTTCAAAGTGCTTACATTATTAATCTTATTCAAGATAAAAAAATCATAAAAACGTTCAAATTAATCGTTGATTAAACTATACCATGAAAATAAATACGGATCAATTTCCTGTTACCAAGAAGTCTTGTTTACTGATAGGCTTTTTTGCGTTGATGTTTGTCTTTGCGAGCTTTACCAAAGAAGACAGGCAGAAGTTACAGGTATTCAAAAAAGAGCTGATAAGTAAATGGACTGATAAAAAAGTTGATTTAATTGATCAGGATGTAAAAGAAAATCCTTCTAATCAATTAACACAATCTGAAAAATTACTTGAAAAGAATATTTTAGATGAAAATCATTCTGTATTTTTAAATTCAGCAAAGGAAAATTTAGAATTCTCTGAGTTTAAAAATGATGTTGCTGTCGACAATAAGAATTTTTATCCATCAAAGGAAAAAGAAGGAACTATTGGTGCTTTCACGGATCAGGAAGAAGATGAAGTTTCTGATAACTTCTTTACCATTGACATTCCATCTGCGGAAAAAAACACTGTAGCATATCTTGAATACGATCTGTTTGGATTGGCTTCTCATGAGTCAGTATCCAGATCTATTAATCATAATATTGCGATAGGAGGAGGAATTATTGTTCCAAGCGCAAAATGGAGCCATCAAAAAGAGGAAATCAATTCTGAACTTATAAAAACAGGTTCTAATTCCATATTATTTACTTCACCTTCAGCCGGGGTAAAATACAAAGTAAAAAACTTACGTATTGTTTTTGAAAAAGATAAAAAGTATGATAATGATCTAATCATAAGTTCTGTACTGTCAGGAGATCAGTTGTATGTAAAAGGAAAGACAGCATCGTTAACAGATGTGGTAGTTAATAATGAAGTTGTTGCTGTAGAAAATGGTGAGTTTGAAAAAGTTGTCAAACTTTCAGAAAAAAATAAGGCAGAGGGTTCATTCTCTGTTATTGCAGGAGGTATAACTAATGCTTACAAAATTCCGGCTTCAACAAAAGCCTTTAAAGTAGTTGACAATTACTATGCAAAACCAAAAGGTGTTGAAATTTCAAAAGATAAAGAATTCAGTATAAGCTATGAAAATATGAATGTTTCTATAGAAAAAGGAACATCAGAATCGGCTTACATTGAAGTACTGAAATTAAGAGAAAAAGATATACCGGCAGTATCTCAGGGACTTAAAAATGTAACGTTGAATAATGCCGCTTACAGATTTTCAGTAACGGCCGGAAAGCTGGAGAAAAAGGCAAAGATTACTATTCCTTACGATACCAAAAGACTGGGATTGTTCTCTCCTAAGGATATCAAAATTTTCCATTTTGATTATGTCAAGAAACAATGGGTAGCAGACAAATCAGTTGTTGATGAGAAAAATAAAACGGTAATGGTAGAAGGAGATGGTGACCATGATTATATCAACGGAATTATTTCCGCTCCTGAATCTCCTCAGACAACAGCTTTTTCACCAACAAGTATCAGTGGATTGAAAGCTGCAGATCCTATGGCAGGAATGCAGCTGATGAATGCTCCTACAGCAAACCAAAAAGGAGATGCCAATATGAATTATCCTATTAAAGTTCCTGCAGGATTGGGAGGATTACAGCCTTCTTTAGCAATAGGATACAACAGTGGTGTCGGTAACGGATGGATGGGTGAAGGATGGGATCTTCAGGGATTATCTGCAATTACAGTGGATACCAGATGGGGAACGCCTAAGTTCGGTAGCCAGGAAACGGAATTGTATACTTTAGATGGTGAAATGCTTGTTTATCCTAATGGTTATCTACCACACAGACATAATAATACAAGTGAGACCTCTACAGATATTACGACAGCAAGACAGACTCGTAATTCGACAGGAAAAAAGCAATTTTATCTCAGAAAAAATCATGATTTTACTCTTATAGAAAGGGAAGGAGCTACTCCTGCTAATTATGCATGGATAGTAACTTCTACAAATGGTACTAAAAGCTATTATGGCGGAAGTGATAATTCTGTTATAAAAAATGACGAAGGCCAGATTGTTCATTGGGGATTAAGAATGGTAGA
Organism: Chryseobacterium sp. D764; assembly: GCF_019317325.1. Taxonomy (NCBI): domain Bacteria; kingdom Pseudomonadati; phylum Bacteroidota; class Flavobacteriia; order Flavobacteriales; family Weeksellaceae; genus Chryseobacterium; species Chryseobacterium sp. D764. The sequence continues at coordinate 4,429,707 of NZ_CP079219.1, forward strand.
AGACAGTCATGGTAATAAAATGATGTTTACCTATCAGAAAAATATATTGGATCTTGGATCAACTAATGCCCTAACCGGAGGAATTTATTTTCATATTCAAAAAATAACTTACGGAAAAAATCAGGATTATAGTGTCAACTTTATTGCTGAAACCGGGATTAGCAGAAAAGATATCAGTATCAATGCAAAGCAAGGATTGAAAAGAGTAGAATCATATCTTTTAAAAGCTATTGATATAAAACATAAGACAGAAAAAATACGAACATATGGTGTAGAATACGAAGATGGACAATTTAATAAAACAAGGTTAAAAAGATTATACAGTCAGGTATACAACATTAAGATTGTGAATCCGCTTCCTATTGTTGATGACTATTCTTTTGAATACTATAACCAGGTAGAAAATAATCAGATATTTGGACCTGATACTCAGGTGCAGGTACAAAATTCCGAAAATGTTTATAACGGGCTTATTGAAAATATTCTGAAACCATCGAAAATCAATGGAAATATTTCTTCGGAAAACGGTTTGAACTTTAGACCTGCTGCCGGATTGAATTTCTTTTATTCTTCCAATGATGCATATGGGCACCTGATGTTTGGATTTCCTTTTGGATATTCCACGGCCGAAGCAAAGAATGCCCAACAGCTTATTGATTTTAATGGAGACGGTATTCAGGATATGATCTACAGAACTTCTTCTGAACTGAAATTCAGTCAGGGAAAATTGGATCAGGACGGTCATTTATCTTTTTTACCAGCCAAACCCTTATTAAATTATAATAATAACTTTACCTATACCGAAACCAAGACCAACAATTCAGGATGGGATATGGGAGCTACAGTATACAGTAGATCCCAGATTAAATCTACTTCCAAAGGAACAACATCTACCTATCTAATTGATGCTAATTCTGACGGATTAGTTGATATTGTCAATAATGGACAGGTGTGGTTTAACAAATATAATAAAGGTTTGCAACAGCCTGAAATGACCAAACATTCAGAATTTACAGAAAATATGGTTGTGAAGGATAAGCCAATAGCACCTCCGCTTTTACCACCTGTAGATCCTATTGTTACTCCAGATATTCCGGCAGTACCAATTACTGATGTTGTAAAAGTATGGATAGCGTCACAGGATGGTTATATCACGATTAAAGATAATATATCCGTACCTTCTTATACTGGAGATCAGGATGATTTACCAATAAAAATGTATTATTCGGTGGAAGCTCCTTACGCGTCTTCGGGTGCTTCTGTTAACACAAGAGTTTATCTTACTGAACTAAACCCCGGAGGCCTTGCGAAAAATATTTCGATCTCGAAGTATAATGATTATTATACAGAAATGAATACTATTTCCCCGGGATACAATATGGTGTCTAATTTTGTGGGAGCAGTTGATAGTTCTAATAGGATTTTTGTAAAAAGTGGGGAAAAGGTATATATAAGATTACATAAAAGTATGACGAAGAATTTAGAGGTAAACTCTAATCCGGAAGTTATTTATGTTGATCCCACAACAGGATCCCCTTTGTCAAGCAAGTTTATATTTCAGGATCAGTTTAAGTTGAATAATGGAAATTATGGAAGTAACTTCCTTACCAATAATTTATTATCATCAGCATATCTGGATGGTACGGGGACAGCAAATATTACAGTGGAAAGTGTTAATTTTCCTAATAGTACAGATAGCTTTACCTTTAAAGTAATTGCAGAAAATGCAAATACTGGCACAGCTACAGTGCTTCATTCTTCTGAATACATTCAGTCATATGATCCTTTTAATACTGAAGCTTATACAGGTACTTTGAATGTGAATTCAAGTGAGCCTGTTTATTTGAAATTTATTATAGAATCTGATTCTCATACATCATTCTTCAACAGCAACTGGAAAGATAAAATCAAAGTACATTATAATGCTGTTTCAAATAATAATGCATCAGTTAACTTAGATTTGTATCCCGTTGCTCAATATCCTTCATATGCAGTAACACAACTAAGAGCAAGGATAGACATTAGAAGTACACAGGATAATCCTAATATCGTTAGTGGGAAAAGAGCTTATGGTGTTCAGATAGACAAAGGTGTGACAAACTTTTCTACTCTTTCAACCGGATCGTTTTATTACGTAATCAAAACCGGATCTACAGTGATGGGAAAAAGAAAAGTAACTGTAGCAGCTAACGGAGCCAACTCCGTGATTAAAGAAGAGGATATGATTGGTGCATTTGATGTTCCGGGAATAAGTCCTATCAGTTTTTATAAAGGAGATTTAACAATACCGGAATTTGGTCAACCTCATCTTGTAAATATTCAGGTATACTGTAAAACAGATGGTGATTACGCTTTATTCAATAAATATTCTCAATACTTCCAGGGGAAACCATTCAAAATTTACGGAAGTGGTGAGTTGATTACCTCTGTGCCGCCAACTTCGGTAAATACAGCAATGTATAACCCAAAAACTGCTGTCTATAATAACTGGGGACAATTTTTATACAATCCGGGAATTATAGAAGGTTACACCTATGGGAAACCAATTGAAGCAGAAACTATGACTCCGGGTAATGTAGCTCAAAATACTTATCCACAATGTATTCAGCAGCCTCCTTTATCTGCAGAGGAATTGGCTAAGTGTATTGATAACCTACCTAATGCGAATCCTAACACAGGAAACAATACAGTTTCCCAATTTGTTTCTCCTATGAAACCCTATAGTTCGCTGGTAAATACAGGAGGGAACTATACTGTTAAAAGCATTTGGGTGGGAGCCGGAGAGAATCAGTTCGCTTCTGCAAGTTCTTTCAAGGATGATGAAGCTGTCAATTATTTCAATAATCCTATACCTAATACACCATCAGTAACACCTACTACTCTGGTAACAGCAGTACTTTCATTGGATACCACAATGAAGGCTATTAGTAGAAAACAGAGCAGCTACACTCGTAATACAACAAATACATTAAATGTATCAGTAGGAGGGGTAGGAATATCTGAAGCTGAATCAGAAACTGTACCTTGGGGGAAAGGAAGTATTGAAACTCAGACATTCTCTGATATAAATGGAGACGGGTATCCTGATATGGTATATCCTGAGTCTATTCAGCTGACTAATTCTGTTGGAAGTTTAGATGATATAAACCTGGTATCATCGGGAGGTTTTCCTACGGATTCCAATACCTATCAGAAGATGAATTCTCTGGGATTCTCTTATAACCTTTTTTCCGCTAGCGGAAGAATTAGTGTAAATGGTCTGTTGGGTACTACTTCAAAAGGGGATTCTTCTATGCCATGGTCTGGGTCCGGATCTGCTAGTGCAGGAGTTACCAAATATTTTAACTCATTTGATTCAGGAAATAACTTTTGGATGGATATTAATGGTGATGGACTTCCTGACAGAGTGGTAAACGGAGGAGCAATAAACATGGGAGTAATGCTCAACTTAGGAAAAAAATTATCGGGGATGAAGCCTGTTGAAAATATGCTTACTTACAGATCTCACCCGATAGGAAGTGAAAATATTTCTATAGGTGGAGGGTTAGGTTCTTCAGCAAATATGGGTGCTTTGAGCAGCTTTGGATTTGGTATCAGTGCAAGCTTAGGCGGTTCAGCTTCAAAGGGAACTGCAGATGTTGTATATGAAGATATCAACGGAGATGGTTTAATTGATATTCTTGAGGTGAAAAATTGCGATCTATTGCCAGGTTGTACTAAATGGACTAATGTTCGCTATAATTTAGGACATAAATTTGATACAGCTGTCCCATTGCTTAAAACAGTAGGAAATGTAGATTTCACTGAAGAAAGTGGCTCATATAATGGCTATTTCTCTTTCGGAGGAAGCTTTATGGTAAATATAGGACCTATCCCGATTATTCCTCCTGTTCCGATTCTGAATCTTTTCATAAAAGTAGGAGCAGGGGCAACTGCCAATCTGGGAATCAATGTTTCTGATACCCAAAAGGCTTTCAGAGATATGAACGGAGATGGATTTGTAGATCTTGTTGTAGATAACAGTAATGGATTTATAGTCAATTACTCGCTGATTGGGAAAACCAATAAACTGAAATCTGTTACTCAAAACATAACCAAAGGGAAGTACACTATAGACTATCAGTTTACACAGCCGAATTATGAGGATCCACATGCAAAACTGGTGGTTAAAGAGGTTAAAATATTAAACCCGGATGTCTTTAGTACAGACTATACGCTTTCCAGTACAGAGAAAGATATTGTAACCCGATATAAATTTGAAAATTCCAGATATGACAGAAGAGAAAGAGATAATTTTGGTTTTGGAAAAATAACACGTGAAGAAATAAATATCGATGGAAATCCTTATCGTAAAGCTGAGGATATGTATTATAACACAAGTTATTTCTTAAATGGATTAATTAAAGAAAGTAAAATCCTTTCGGGAAATGATGAGTTAATTTCCAAAGTGATCTATAACTATCGTTTATATAAATTTAAAGATAATACAACCAAAATAGACCCTAATTACTTAGCGGAAAGTTTTGATACCGGAGGAACAGAAGGTAGAAGAATGGCTACCGTTCTGTTGAATACGAAGATCAATACGAGATTTGAAAATGGTGGTGAAATAGAGACTACGGAAAAAATGGAGTATGATTACAATACCGGATTGGTTTCAAATTATACCTATACCAGCCCTACCAATTCCTATAAATCTGTGATCACTTATTGGACCGGACTGAATAAAAATATGATCGCAGTACCAAAAGAGATCAATGTATATGACGGAACAGGTTCTACTCTTTTAAGGAAGAGAAAAACCCAGGATATAAACGTTAATACAGGAGATGTCGGAAAATATATCGTATTTGATGGTTCTCAGGATATCATAACAGATTATACTTATGAGCCATCAGGTAATGTTAAAACAGTAACTTATCCACCTGATGAATCACAGAACAGATATTCCATATCCTATGAATATGATGATGAAACAGGTAAATATGTAATAAGGACAACTGATGCCTTTGGATATATTTCCTTTGGACAGTATAATCTTTATTTGGATGTTTTAACAAAAAGTACAGATATAACAGGAAATGTAATACAATATGGATATGATGACTATGGAAGGGCTATATCCATCATTGAACCTTATAGTCCTGCAAATATTTCTACAATAACTCACTCTTATTATTATGACCATTATGGTATGCCGAGTTCAGATCAGAATATTAAAATATTCCGTGCCAGAACCTCTCATTATGATGCAGACCATCCGAATAACCTGATTAATACAGATTCTTACTCAGATTTTATGGGAAGAGTAATACAGGTGAAGAAAGATATTGATATTAATGGAACAGAACGCAGATCTGTTTCAGGAAGACCAATATTTGATGTATTCGGAAGACAGCTATATCAATATCAGCCTCAGGAAGGAGACCTTCAGGATAATAATCTGAATCTGAATCTCAGCCAGTTTATGTTGTCCAATACGTACGACCACTCTGACAGGATTACGAATGTTAAATATGAAGACGGCGTTGAAAAATCAATTAGCTATGAGATAGAAGGGAATCTGTTTAAAAGTATTGAAGAATTGGATGTTACCAGGACAGAGACTTTCACCAATGCAGAGGGACAGATTGTTGAGAAAATAAATTATCTGAATAGTAACCCACTGTCTACAAAATTTGAATATAATACAGCAGGTGAACTGCTTATGGTAACTGATCCTCAAGGTATTAAGACGACCTATAAGTATAACCTTGCCGGAAGAAGAACAGAAATGTTGCACCCTGATAAAGGGCAGACTACTTATGAATATGATGCCGCTGGACATCTGATCAGATTTGTAACTCCAAATCTTGTTAATGATCCTAATATACAGAGTCATTTTATCCATTATCGATATGATAAGAACAGACTTATTGATATTACGCTTCCTAATCTTCCAAGTGGAGCAGTCAACCCTAATAATGTTCATTATGATTATATGCCTGCCAATTCAGGAAATAATTCAGGAAGGATTACAACAAAAACAGATGGAACAGGGTATACTACTTACAATTATGGTAAGCTGGGTGAAGTAATATCGGAAACCCGCAGGATATTCGGATACAGTATTCCAACGATGGAGTTCAAAACGGATTATATCTATGACGGCTGGAACCGTCTTAAAAAACTGACATATCCTGATGGAGAGCAGCTTACTTACAGTTATGATCTAGGAGGGAATCTTAAAACGGTAACCAACGGAAGTTATAATTATATTCAGAATATCAAATATGACCTTTATGAGCAGAGAACAGCAGCCAACTATGGAAATGGAACAAGAACAGATTATTCATATATTGCTACCAACAGAAGGTTAGATCACTTTGGGTTATGGAGCAATTCCAATGCGTTTTTATCCAACAGCTACGAGTATGATAAGAGAGGAAATATTATCCGTCTTGCCAATGATGTAGGGGTAACTCCGAATCAAATGGGAGGAACCTATGCTTTCAAATATGGATATGATACCTTAAACAGATTGATTGGTACGGAAAGTGATATGGGGCTAAATGATAAAGGAGGAACTCCTACAACACCCAATACTTCTCCATATGCGCAAAGTAACTCACATTTTGATCTTAAGAAGGTAATGTATAACGAGAGTGGAGGGATTGTATTGAAGGAACAGGTGCATCAGATCGACCAGCAGCCGAACCCGTTGAATACGTACTCGAATAACTATAAGTATATTCCGGAAACTCATAAAGTAAAGTCAATTACTGACGGTAATGTCAGCGGGACACAACAGCTTTTCGCCTATGATGAAAATGGGAACACCATTGAGCATGTTGATGAATTTGGTTCTAAGCATATGTTCTGGGATGAACAGGATCGTTTAAAAGCTTTTTACAGTGATGATTCTGGTGTATACCAATATTATGCATACGACGACAAAGGAGAAAGAACGATAAAGTACAATCTTCATGGAAGTTCTCAGCTATATCAGAACGGAGAATTGGTAGATCCGGGAAGCTTAAGTCTAACTGACTATACATTGTATCCTAATCCTTATGTAACGGTATCCTTAAACGGGCAGTATACCAAACATTATTTTGAAGGATCAACCCGTTTTGCCAGCAGGGTGATGGATGGAAGCAATATTTTTGTTCCCTTAAACCTCAGAACATCTGATCAGGGAACAACAATGAGAGAACCTGATCCTTCTGTTGATTTTAAAATATATCTTGAAAAAGCAGGAGTAGGCGATATTTCAGCAGAGCTGAATACTTTAAATGGACCAACCAGCCAGTTAGGATTATACTATTTGCATAATGACCATTTAGGAACAGCAACATTTGTTACCAATTCCAGTGCTCAGAGTACGCAGTTTTTCTTAAATTTACCATTCGGAGAAACGATGCTGGAGCAGAGAACAGGAGTATATGATAACCCATATAAGTTCAATGCAAAAGAACTGGATAGAGAAACCGGGCTGTATTACTATGGAGCAAGATATTATAACCCGAGAGCAAGTATTTGGTATGGGGTGGATCCTTTGGCTGTTTACAATCCGGCGATGGAGACTGAGTTTTACGGTGAAGGACAGCATAATGGAGGAGTATTTTATTGGGGTAACCTAAATCCTTATATTTATACATATCAGAATCCGATTAAATATGTTGATCCTAATGGTAAACAGACACTAAGCTGGAATATTTATGGAGATAATCCTCAGACAAGATCTCAGGTTGCTGGTGAGTATCTAGAATTGTCTAAAAATATTAATATGGCTTCCTTTGCGTTGGTAGACACATTCTTAACCAGAGGTTTTGGAACTAAGATTATGATTGCTTACGCTAGTGGAGAAGCCGCTCATAGTATGCAGATGCAGACTCATTGGCGAGATAGAGGTAATGAGGCTCAGGCAAAAAAATATGAACAGGAAGGAGCAGAAGCTACTAAAGAATTATTTATTTTTGGGGGTGTATCGGCTGTAGGTAGTATCGCTAAGAGCATGTATACAAGAATGTTACTTTGTTTCGTGAAAGGAACCTTGGTCTATACTTCAGATGGTCTGAAACCTATAGAAGATATTGAGATTGGAGACAAGGTGTGGTCTTACGATGAAATTAAGAAGCAAAATGAGTTAAAAAAAGTTCTTTCACTTTCACGTAATATTACTAAGCAATTATTAGAACTATCTATAAATAACTCTAAAATTATATGCACACCAGAACATCCTTTTTATATTAAAGGAAATTGGGTTCATGCTAAAGATTTAAAAAGAGGAGACCTTGTTGTCAATGATAAGGGGCACTTAATAAAAGTAGATGATATTAAAATTATAGACAAGATAGAAAATGTTTATAATTTAGAGATTGATGGAAATCATAATTATTTTGTTTCTGAACATAAAATTCTTGTACACAATGATGGCTGTGGGTTTATGGCAACCAAGAATGGATTTGTTAATAAAGAAGTAATTGAAGTTGCAGCTGGCCGAGGAAAACCACGATTGGAAGCAGATGGAAGTGTTAAGATTTTTAGAGGAGATCAGTATAAACAAGGGAAAATAGGCTATGGGTCTCAAAAAAACTGGATTGGTGCTGAAGAATTCGAGGTACCTAAATCAACTAATGCACATGATAGAATTTTAAGAAGGGTTGAAAGAGATGGTACAGTAAAATATGGATATAGTATGGAATCTGATTATAACGTAATTCATGAAATAAAACAAGTGAGTAAATAAAATGGAGATATTTTTAAATAATATTAAAATAGATTATTTAGATCTTACTAGAGATAGGAAAATTATCAATGATAAATTATTGCTAAAGGTTAAACCTGAGGCTAAATTCATTATTTTAGAAGAATTAGAAAAATCTGAAATTAGACTGGTCATAAATATTGATAATAGAGCTGGTATAAAAAAAGCTTTGTATGAAACCCGATTTCTTGTAGACTATGTTTTAACAGAGTATGATTATAATGAGCCAGACGGAATTATTCTTTATGGAACTATGATTAATAAAATGAGTATTACGGGAAGAGGATATGCTCAATATCTCATTAAAATTTTTTACGATTGGTTTAATCATTCAGATTTTAGCTGGGAAAAGTATGAAAATAAAGAAGTCAAAAGCTCTTATCTTCTGGCTTGCTTTATTTGGAATAAAGGTTTTTATAAAATAAGTGCTGAGAATAACATCATGAAAATGGATGGAAATATTGTTAGAGATGAAGAAGATTTTTTCTGTTATTTAGGTGAATTGTTCTTTGGAAAAAGAGGTTTTATGGGACTGGGATTAGATTCACTTCATGACCATACTATAGATGTAAGTAAGAATAATAATATGCAGGAATTTCATTTGTATATAAATTCAGCAGACGCTTTAGAAAAAACATTGGGAAATAGTTATTTTTTTAGGTCTTTAGAAATTTTAAAAAGAACTGGTATTAATATTTATATAGATGATTTAGTCTTTAAAATAAATAATAGCATTTAATAATTAAGATTACTTAATATTTGCTTCTGTTCCGCAAAGTCTCCCAACTTTGAGGTGAAAAAAATCAAATAACTTAATTCAATATTTAAAAAAAACCTCGCAAAACGCGAGGTTTTTTAATTTGTAATGACGACTAATCCCTATATTTGCCGAATGAAACGATTAATGTTGGCGTACCTGCTTTTCCCTGTATTCCTATTCTCACAGACTACCGGAAAAGTGATCAAAATTTCAGACGGAGATACCATTACTTTACTGTTAAAAGGGAACCAGCAAAAAAAACTCAGACTGGCTGAAGTCGATTGTCCTGAAAGTGGACAGGCATTTGGGAAAAATGCAAAACAGTTTACTTCTGCCCAGGTATTTGGGAAAACAGTAAGCTTTGTTGAGACGAACACGGACCGTTATGGGAGATCTATTGCAAAGGTTTATTATGATGACGGCAAATACCTTTCCAAAGAACTTATCAAAGCAGGAATGGGATGGTGGTATTTTGCTTACTCCAAAGATGCTTCTTTAGGTAAAATTCAGGAAAATGCACAATATAGAAAAGTTGGTCTCTGGCAGGATGTAAATGCTGTTGCACCCTGGGATTACCGTAAAATGAAGCGTGAGCTTAGAAATAATAAGAAAATCGAGGCCGCTAAAACTAGTGTAAAAATAAAAGGAGTAGCATAAGCCTTTGTTGGAACGCCTGAAGCTGGAAATTAATTAATATGTAGGCTGACAGTAACTCCCATCTTCAAGCTCCCTGCTTCCAACATTTTATCTATCCCCCTTTCTTCCTTACAAAAAGATAAAAACTCGCAGCCATGAAGATAAAAACGGAGGCGATATTACAGTAATCTATTCTTTCAAAAGCGATATTTTCACTCATGAAGTTATCCATTGATTTGTAGCCTCCGGTATAAATCAAAAAATCAGAGAATTTTTTCTGATAGATAATCGTCGTGAAAAGTAGCATGAATACACCAAAACCGATAGGGTAAATGAAGTTTTTAAAAAGAAGACTCAAAGTTAGCTGCACCATGGCAATAGCAGAAAGAGTAATGAAGAATTTCACAAAGACATAAAATATCACTTCTCTGAAGTCATAATTCTGGAAGCCCAGCTGTGGAAAAGCAATACTTAGCAAATATCCGCTTAACAATAAAGCCAGATAAGAGAAAAGCACTGAGAAAAAAACTGTTATCTGGATGAATATAGCTTTCGAGAAAAATATTTTAGTCTTGGAAACCGGAAGCGTGAAGAGAATTTTATAATTATTATTTCTGTATTCCACATCGCAGCAGGCATGCACAAAAAGAGAAACGAGTATAGGAAACAACAGATAAAAAAACATAAATACGATTTTTCCCAATGAAGCTTTCCATGGATTTATTGTTCCCTCAGATTCTTCTATTCCGGAGCGGAGTACATCATAAACCATATACAGATCAACCGCGAAGATAATCAGGACAGGAACGAGCAGAATTCCGAAAATTTCTTTGTTTTTGGAAAGTTTATACTGTTCGGATGAAAATGCCTTTAAAAAAGTATTAGTATTAGTCATGGTTTTTAGAAATTAAATTAATGAAGATCTGCTCAAGATTGGTGCTTTGAGACTCTATGTCATAAATCTCAATTCCATTTTGGATTAACATGGTAAGAAGACCATTGAATTTTTTGTCATCATTGATTTTCACTGAAATTTTGTTCATATTATTCAGTGTTGCGGAATAAGTGTCTTGGAGTAGAGATAATGCTTTTTCAACAGGATTGACTTTTAAAGCAACTTCTTTTTCGACTTTGCTTAAAAGTTCGTTCTTTGTTCCCTGGAAAATTATTTGCCCGCCTTCAATAATTCCGATATGGGTAGCTGTTTTTTCAAGCTCACTCAAAATATGGCTCGAAAGGAAAATGGTTTTCCCTTGTTCATTCAGATGCTGGAAGAGTTTTCTCATTTCAAAAATTCCCTGAGGATCAAGCCCATTGAGAGGTTCATCCAGAATCAGAAGTTTCGGATCATGAAAAATAGCCATTGCAATTCCCAGGCGCTGCTTCATTCCCATGGATAGAGCTGTTGCCTTTTTTTTCTTCTCGTTATGCAGATCTACCAGTTCCAGAACTTCATCAATTCTTTTATTTCCTTTACCATAGATGATATCCAGATACTTTAGGTTTTCAAAAACAGTAAGTTTTGTATAAAAACAAGGGGATTCAATCAGGTTTCCTGTACTGGCAAGAATCTCTGTCCGGTTCTGTTGTAAACTTTTATTTTGAATGAAAATATTGTCGGCCGATGATTCCAGAAGCCCTAAAAGAAGTTTAATCGTAGTCGATTTTCCCGCTCCGTTCCTTCCAAGATAGCCATAAACACTGCCTTCAGGAATATTGAGGTTGATATTGTTCAGAATGTTTTTAGAACCTATGGTATAACTGAGGTTTTTAGTAGTGATGCTTTCCATTATTCGTGAGAGGTTAAAAAAGTATTGGTGTCTATATAAAATATTCCGTCAAAAAACTGGCTCCAGACCTTTTTCTGATCTGTTCCCTGATTGATGGTGGAGATAAACTCTTTCTTCAGTACAGAACTTTCCGGGATACTTCTGAGATTGATAAAGAAATAAGGAGTCTTTGTTGCATGAAATGTATTTTCGATGGCGAGCTTTCCAGGCTTATCAATGGGAGTTCCGGTTTTATTGTATTTGGTATAGGATGAAAAATCAATCATATAAGAAGCCTTTCCGTATTTACTTTTGATATGAGCGCCCAGAGGTAAATAATTTTTGCTGTACCGGCTTGCAAAAGTATGAAGGTTTGAACACCACACAATGATTTTTTGTCCCTGATACACAGAATCAATCTGATAAATAAGGTTTTTAGCCATCAGAGAATCCCTGAACTGCATACTCTGCGTAGATCCTGCTTCATATTTCCATATTTTATCAAAATTGTTTCTCATATCATGTAAATACCGGGTATATATTCTGTTTTCAGGTGTTTTTTTCAGTTTTGAAACTATCTGTTCAAGTCGGCTTATTTCATTGAGAAAGTCCTTTTTCTGATTTCCGGATAAAATTTTTCCGGCAAACCCCTTGTACATAAAATTGGAAATCTGATTGATGTGTTTATTTAAAAGAGGAAATGGCTTAAGGTCAATCGAATTTTTGCTTAAAAAATCCTTCAAAAGCTTACTGCGTCTGTCATAAAGTTCCTCTCCGGAAAACTGTATATCAAACCCGCCCAGTTCTATGGGGTGATTTGAAGCTTTCGTTTTCTGATAATAGCTGATCAGAGGCTGGGTCTCCCTGTTGTTCCACCAGAAATCGAAAAGTCCCAATCCTCCTATAGAAGCCGAGGGAATTTTAAGGCTGTGGTTTTTCATTTCCTCATTCATCATCCAGATATCATACTGGCCGGCTTCATACAATAGAACATGATACCCCAGATTCTCATGGAGATATTTGATGAGTCTGCTTTTGGCTTTCATGGTAGCGCCGTCATAATGAATGTTTTCTCCCAGCATTACAATCCTGTTGTCTTTGAGCACATAATCCAGAATCTTCAGGTCGCTGTTATCCGGATATTCCATAGAAATACTTTTTATAGGGTATTTATACCGCTGGACATCGTTCAGGAGTTCCTGTTTTTCTTTTTCAGGGATATCTTTAAAAACAATTTTATTCAGGATTAAAACTGCAATTACAGAAACTATAAAAGTGTAAAGTATTTTTTTCATCCATTCAAAATTATACAGTTACTAAATGCCTTATTTGATTTTAAATTTAATAAAAAATAAAAGCTTTTTATGAAAACTATTTATCATTTAGTCGAAAATGATGCCAAGGGAAAAATAATGTCAATTCGTCATGTTTTTCCTGATGTTGGGAAATACCTTAGTGGTAAGGATAAAAACTGTCTCAAAAATAGCTGCACGTTTAGCTGGTAGTTTCACTGTTTTTTAGATAAGAATAAATGCTTATAAACCTGAAATTTCAATTTTTATTAAGAGAATTCCAGATCCTTTATTGCTCATATACCATATCTTTACTCAGACTTAAGCAGAACAAAAAAGCTGCAACTTTTTTTGAATATACAATAACCGTTCGTTTTGAATATACAATAATTCTTAGATTTGGATGCTGGATTTGATATGTAATCCATAGATGGTTAAAAAGAAATAAAAGGCTGAAAAAGATTGAGAAATGACTGACATATTTGAAAATTATCTATCCTCTACAGGAGAACTATCAGCTGGGGAAATCAACTTTTCTGCTCAGTTCTTCAAATCAGTCCGCTTAAAAAAAGGTGATTTTTTTATTCGCGAAGATGAATCCTGCCGTTATGTTGGATTTATAGTTAGTGGTGCTGTAAAAGCATACGCTATCGACAAAGAAGGAAAAGAAAATATAACCTGCTTTAAATTTGAAAATGAATTTGTCACCTCGTTTTCAGAGTTTATAACCCGGGAAAAATCCAGAAGGAGTATCAGAGCTATAGAAGATAGCATAATCTATAGGATAAATTATCCGGACTATCAGCATCTGCTTTGTCAGGTGGCTGCCTGGAATAGTGTTATAAAATCGGTGATGGAGCAGGAGTACAACCAAAAGGAACGTTATCTGCTGAACTATAATAATAGGTCCGCTCTGGATAAGTACCGTCATGTATTGTCTAACGAACCCAAGCTCGTCCAGCGCGTAACGACACAGGATCTTGCATCATATCTGGGTATCACGCAGCGATCACTTACACGCGCGAAAGGACAAATACACAGACCCAGTGTATTATAGGACAAATGTCCTTATGAAGTCCTTGTCAGCGAAGTAGATTTGCACAAAAAAACAATGTTACGTCAAATTGCTCCTGAAGTGTTCCAGATTTCACTGATGCCCCGAAATAGTATCAACTGTTATATTATCGAAGGCGTATTGGTAGATTCCGGAATACGCAGTTCATATACCACTGTAAAAAAAACTCTCCAGAAAATTCCTGTTTATCAACATGTACTGACACATGCGCATGCAGACCATCAGGGCTGTAGTGATCAGATTTGTGCTGAGTTTGAAATCCCTTTACTCTGTCATCCCGACGAAGTTTTTAGGACTGAAACGGGTATGGTGACCAACGATTACCCAACTCCACAACATTGGGTAGCAAAGTTGCAGCAAAAGTACTGGGCAGGTCAGGGACATAAAGTTGAACAGACAATCATTGAAAACGATAAGATCGGAAACTTTCGGGTAATTGAGACGCCCGGGCATTCAGCGGGTCATATTTCTTTATTCCGTGAGCGAGATGGTATACTGATCATCGGAGATGCGGCGACAAATATGAATCTGCTCACAACAGCGACTGGTCTGCGGCTTCCACCAGGCATATTCACTTCGGATCAGAAGCGTAATATCAAATCGCTCCAGAAGTTAGCAGAACTGAACCCTGCCATTATCTGTTTCGGTCATGGACCGATTATGCAAAATACCGATCGGAAGTTTGAACAATTTGTGGCTAAATGCAGTACGGCTATCTAAAGGTAGATCGTACTGTGATTGCGGTTTAAAAGAAGACGCATTTATTATATACATGGAACTAATATAAACAAAAAAGACTCACTGTTCAGTTCATCAATGAAAATTACTTCAACAGAAACATCAACAATGTAAAATCAAATATAATTTAAAATGCACAACGGGTATATGATATAGTCTGTTATTTGATGAATTAAACATAATGGGAGGTAGTTATAATATTACTCATGGAGGCTTTATTTTATCACCGGACGGTAAATGAAGCTGATTATCAAAATAATCCAGCGACTACAGGTGTTTTTATTGGTTCATTTGAGAATTCTAGTGGGGGATGTTATTGGGCCAGAAATATATAGAGAATCAATATTTTTGAGTTTATCAGAATATGATAAATGTATTTTTATTACATTCTGAGTATCATTTATAGAGGAATAAAATGGATATCTAGTGGCATCTTCTGAATTATTTAAAAAGGTCATAGTTGGTTCACTATTCTTATCAAAAGTATCAAGCTTCGCTTCTGATTCAACAGTCTTTCCGTGACCGAAGATGAGAAAATAGCATCCGTTAAAAGTAGATGTTTTTTGAAAAATAATTAATTTTAAATAAAGAAAAATTTATGATTAAGAAGTTTTAAAGAGATGGCCGTTTTACCTCATTTCCTGTAAAAACCATCTAGTAATAAATGATTAATCTATAGTGTCAACATTAAGATTTTTAATATATTCTGAAGGTGTAATTCCTTCAATTCTTTTGAAAGCTCTATTGAACGTAACTTGGTTGGAAAATCCTGAAGCGGTATAAATATACATAAAATTAACTTTATTCAAATCTTCTTCTTTAAGCATTTTTTTTACATTTTGTATTCTGCAGAAGTTTAAATAGTGAGTGTAATTGTCATAACCATTTAATTTTATTGCTGTTGATATATATATTACATTTGAATTAATAAGTGAAGATAAGTCTGATAAACTAAAATTCGAATTTGCAAAGTAACGTTCATCCTCAATGATTTTTTTAATACTAGCGTATAAAATCATATACTTTTCAATATCTTTATCTTCCTTTTTCTCGAGATCTAATGAATTGATATTGGGAAAACTATCTTTGTTTTCTAAGTTACCACTGCTATATTTTTCTTCACTTTCCTTTTTTTTTATCAAACGATTATAATGCATTAACAGTATTAGTATAAATAAATTTGAAAAAAATATAATCACTTCAGATGCTTTTCTTGATGATTCGGATACAAGTGTCAATTCATTGAAGTCATATATTTGATTTAATAAAAATATGGTAATAATTAATAGAGTTACATATATAGTATATATGTATACATATTTTTTTGAAAAAAATGTGTCAGCGGCCACAATTATTGGTAAAAACCACATTGAAACAAGTGTATTGTTTTTCCAGACATTAAGCATTATATAAGTAAGAAATATCGAAACAGAAATTATATAGATATGGACAATTTTATTGATATCATATTTTGGAAGAATAATTACCCAGGTATATAAAACAAGAAATAGAAATCCCAAAATATAATATGAGAAAAAAGTTGTTGAAGCAAAAAAGTATAAATAAATAGAATAAAAGCTTAAAACGATTGTTATAATCAAGACATATTTGGCTATAAGATCTCTTTTTAATTGATCACTCGTCATATTTTGGGTGTTCCTAACTAATTTCATTTAACTGACATTTTTCATTATAAGGATTATGATTTTACCATTTAAAAAAAACAATTGCTTTTTTAAATGATAATTTTTATAACAATTATCAAATATGTTTTTCAATCTTCTAAAGAAAATTCTGTTGGCAAAATAAACGAAAAAATAAATCAATTACTATTTGATTTCTATATCAAAACATTCGCGAGTGTTTAAACTAAAGTAAATTTTAATATTGTCTTCTTTAATGATCTTTATATCAAGACGTTAAGTGTTTTGATTACTCTTTGTAAATAACAATTCATATATTAAATATGTTTTAATCTATTGGAATAATAAAGAGGTTGTTTTAAATCATATTGCATAAATGAATTAATGGTATTGTAAATATCCTGTTTGTTTATAAATACATTTGTCTTGTGCCAAGTGAGGCAATTTCCCTAAAAAACAAATCAAATACATTTACAATCATGAAAAAAAATTTATTACCCTTACTAATTACCATTTTAACAGTATCGAATGTTTTTTGTCAAGTAGGTATAAACACAACAAACCCTCAGGGTATACTTCACATGAAAAACGTAACAAAGAAATTAGGTGTAGTGATGCCTATTGTGGATTCTGCTCCCTCAACAGTTACTCCAGCAGGTGCTGTTCCAGTGGAAGCTACGGTTGTATATGATTCTATAAAGCAATGTTTACGACTGAATACATCTGCAGGATGGTCAGATTGCCTTCTGGATAAGTCAACAGTAGAGGGATTGATATCAACATCTGTTCTAGGAGATAGGTTTTGGATGGTTAGCAAATATTCTAGTACTACTAGTCCGCTTATGCAAAAAAGATTTGATTATTCGTATTATACTAGTGCTTTCAATAGTATTACAGATAAGAACTTTCTTACGGGGGCTGGTTATACATCATATGGTTTAGGTCTTTCCCCTGCCGGAACCCAAAGTCCAGCTACCAGATTGATGGCAAAATCGGCACTTACAACAAATAGTGGTTTAGAGTCTAGAACTGTCATTACCACTTCCGGGGATATCTTTGTTACCGGATCTAATTATGGTGGGAAACTTGGCACCGGAGGTAATGGAGATGTGATAAGCAGCTGGACGAAAGTTACTATAGCAGGTTTGGCAGCTGGGGAAAATCCAATTCAGGTTCAGCAGAGTGCTTATAATACAATCATATTAACAAATCTTGGTAACGTATATGCTGCGGGTGAAAATGCAAGAGGGCAAACCGGACTAGGAACTACAGTAGGAAATACTTTAACTTATACTAAAATACCAACATTGAGCAATATTAAATCTATTTGGAGTGAACAAGAAAGAACTCCTTATAATATGTTTACTGCTATCGATGCAACGGGTAAAGTATTTGCCTGGGGATATAATTTCTATGCAGGACCTTGGGGAGCCACTGCAACATTTATTTCTACCCCTCAGGATATAACCAGTTTTTTTGCTCCGGCAACAGCATCAGGTGCTAAAGTGGTTAAAGTAATGATTGGGTATTACTCTTTGATTGCGCTGATGGATAATAATACATTATGGGGGTCTGTAGCACAAGGATTTCCACTATATAGGATAGGTAAAGGAAATGCAAATGCCACCAACAGTAATTTAATGTTGCTTTCTGACAGTATTTCCTTAGCTTCTGGTGAGACAATTGTTGATTTTGATATGGATATGGACGGAGCCGTAGTGATTACCAATCATTTTATATGGTATACAGGTTTCTCTTATAATTATAGATTTGGAAATGGCGGTGTTGGCCAAAGCGTAAACTGGACATTGCATTCTACTTCATTGCTTGATGGTGACGTAACATTAACAGCTGTGGATATGGGGTATTATGGGGTAATGATTGCGACGGGAAGTGGTGTTACAGAAGGTGGAAGCCGATTATTGGTTGCAGGATATAATGGTTTTAAAAGTTTAGGTACTACTCCGGCAACTGGAGATGTTCAAAACTTAACATATGCTACATATTAATTAAGTTAATTAACTAAATCGTAAAAATGGTTAAGGAAATATGGAATTTAAAGATATTCATATTGGTCGTTTAATTGAAAAAAGAGTTTTGGAATGTGAATTAGATTTGGAAAGAATCTGTAGTTTCTTTATGTGTAGTACTGAGGAGGTCTATAGAATGTATCACCTGAAAAGTATGGATTCAGAAATTATTCTTCGTTGGAGTAAATTAACCGAGTATGATTTTTTTAGAATATACACGCAACATTTAATTTTATATTCTCCAGCTACTGAGAATAATGTTAAAGCTTCATCAACGACCCTTCCAAGATTTAAAAAAAATATTTATACCAAAGAGATAATTGATTTTTTCTTAGAGTTAATAAATTCTGGAGAAAAAAGTAAAAATGAGATTATTGAAGAATATAATATTCCAAAGACTACCCTTTATAAATGGGTTGTTAAATATAGTGTAAATCAGTAGTTTATGTAATTTTAATTGTTAATAACAAGATATGAAAGCGTCTTCACCTAATTATAAGAAAATATTTTACGATATGATTGTTAGAAAATATCCTCATAAAATGGAAAGTGCAATAGGAACTCTCGTAAAGACGAATTTTACGGTATTAGATGTCATAAAAATTAACCAATTACTGGTGGAAGATAGCAATAATGAAAATGCAAAATTTAAATCTTATGATAAGACAACCATATTAATGGTTCTTAATTATCAAAAAGATAATAATTTAAACAATACCCAAACAGCAAGGCATTTTAAGTTAAGTAGAAATACATTAACCAAATGGAAGAGAATAGTTTGGTAAAAATGTATTTTTAATTGCTATAATAGATTCTAAATCATGTTTTTATTATATTAATACTATCTCACAACAATCTATATAAAAAAATCGAGGAGTGAATGCCTCGATTTTTTAGTTTTAAAATATCCAATCCTATTAATTAACTATATGTGTACATTTACAAGTTTTCAGCCAAGTCTGAGTTGACCTACTTTGCTTGTTATAGCTACTATATTCGTTCTGTTAGTTTTAATAGTCTCATTAAAAGTATCGTTAATTGATCCTAATTTCCAGACTAAATCGTAGCTAATTCAGTTTAGAGGCTAGAAGTTTTTATAGTATTTCTATGGCTCGTTTATTTTGAAGAATATGACCTTTAAAGAAGATTATAGGGAAAGGAAATAAAGAGCAGTGCAAAATTAGAGGCTGATAAGCTGGAAGAAGAACTGAGGTATTTGGTTTCAGAAACTAGTATATGACATTCAAGCCAGGCTTGATAATACCCTAAATCCTATTTCAAAGTATCTCAAAGCGTTATAAACAGGGCAATATAGAAACAAAAAAGACTTACTGGAAACAGTAAGTCTTTATGTGAGCGCGAAAGGATTCGAACCTTTGACCGTCTGCTTAGAAGGCAGATGCTCTATCCAGCTGAGCTACGCACCCATTAAGTAGTTTTGAGAAAACTACTAAAAACAGTCGGGGCGGCAGGATTCGAACCTGCGACCTCCTGGTCCCAAACCAGGCGCGATGACCGGACTACGCTACGCCCCGAATATATAAAAGAGCGGAGGGTAAGGGATTCGAACCCTTGCGACACTTTCGCGTCGACAGTTTAGCAAACTGCTCCATTAACCACTCTGGCAACCCTCCTTTTTGTTTATTTTTTAATGATCGTTGTTCCGTTATTGCGAGTGCAAATATAGAACAGATTTCCTTATTTACCAAATAAAATTCAAGAAAATTTTGTGTATTTTTGAAGTAATAAATCATCCAAAAACCAAACTGATGCGTAAGACATTATATATCATCGGATTAAGCACTTTTGTTTTTTCATGTACTTCTCAGCAAAATGTGAAAAAAAATACTTACAAACCGAAAACCCCAATAACACAGGCGAAACCGAAGGTTCAGACAACACCTCCGGTTGCTCCGAAACCAAAAGTAGTATCCGATCGTGGAGTTGACTTTTTTACTACTAATATAGCAGACCCAACAAAAAATGATAATACGATAAGTTATGGTTCTATTGTATCTGCAAAACCGGGAGGATATAAAGTTGTAAAGACTTATTTCCCTGCAGTAGCCCAAAACTTCAGACAACGTTACTTAATATTACATTATACAGCTCTTGCAGATGACAAATCTATTACCGTTCTTACCCAGCAGACGGTGAGTGCCCACTATCTGGTAAACAATACAGGAGACAACGAGATCTATCAGTTGGTAGACGAAAACAAAAGAGCATACCATGCAGGAATCAGTTCATGGAGAAATGACAAAAATCTTAATGATACTTCTATTGGGATTGAAATTGTAAATGCCGGCTATACTACAGATGCTACAGGTAAAAGAACATTTGCTCCTTTTAGTGATGATCAGGTGAAAAAAGTGGCAGCATTGGTTAAAGATATTGTAACAAGATATCAGATTCAGCCTAATTATGTACTTGCTCATTCAGATATTGCTCCTACAAGAAAACAGGATCCGGGACCAATGTTCCCATGGAAAAAACTGTATGATGAATACCAGATTGGGATGTGGTATGATGAAGCAGCCAAGCAAACTTATCTTGAGGCAGCGCAGGCAGACATTACGGCAAGATATAATGAATCCAGCTTTATTTTCCTTATTCAGACTTCATTGCAGAAATTTGGATACGGATTGGAGCCTAGCGGAACCTGGGATGATGCCACCAAGAAGACAATTGAAGCATTCCAGTACCATTTCCGTCCGCAGAATTATGACGGAATCATGGATGCCGAAACATGGGCAATACTGCAAGCTTTAAATCAAAAATATCCAGTAAAATAATTCAAATTAAAGCGCATCGGTTAGATGCGTTTTTGCTATCTTTAAACGATCAAAAACAGTAAAATATCTGTAATGGAAAATTTCAGGAAAGAAAGTGATCTATTAGGCGAACTGAATGTGCCTTTAGATGCTTATTATGGGGTTCAGACACAAAGAGCTATTGATAATTTTAAAATTTCAGGACAGCTTTTGTCTTCATATCCGGATTTCATAAAAGGGTTGGCTTTTGTAAAAAAAGCGGCAGCAAAAACCAATTATGAACTAGGACTTTTAGATGAAAGCCTCTATTTTAAAATAGCAGAAGCGTGTGATGAAATTGTAGACGGGAAATATCATGACCAGTTTCCGGTAGATATGATTCAGGGTGGGGCAGGAACCTCCATCAACATGAATGCCAATGAAGTAATTGCCAATATCGTATTGGAGAAATTAGGGAAAAATAAAGGAGAATACGAATTCTGTTCACCTAATGATCATATCAACCTTTCCCAGTCAACCAATGATGCTTATCCTACAGCCATCAAAATGGGATTGCTGCAGATGAACATCGGACTGGTAGAAAAGCTTGAAAAAATTATTGCTGCATTCCGTGCAAAAGGAAAGGAGTTTCATGATGTCATCAAAATGGGCCGTACACAGCTTCAGGATGCCGTTCCAATGACTTTGGGGCAGGAGTTTGAAGCGTATGCAGCTACATTAGAAGAAGATATCTCCAAGCTGAATAACAATGCAAATCTTTTTGTTGAAGTAAACATGGGGGCAACAGCTATCGGAACAGGATTAAATGCTCCGGTAGGTTATGCTACACTTTGTGCTAAAAACTTGGCTCAGATTACAGGATACCCAATTGTTTCAGCACCGGATTTAGTGGAAGCAACACCAGATACAGGATCTTATGTAATCTACTCTTCAGCAACGAAGCGTCTTGCTGTGAAATTATCAAAGATCTGTAACGATTTAAGATTATTGTCATCAGGTCCGAGAGCTGGGCTTTTTGAAATCAACCTTCCGCCAATGCAGCCGGGATCTTCTATCATGCCAGGTAAAGTAAATCCGGTAATTCCGGAAGTGGTAAACCAGGTTTGTTTCAAAGTGTTCGGGAATGATCTTACCGTGACTTTTGCAGCAGAAGCAGGACAACTGCAGCTTAATGTAATGGAGCCGGTACTTTCCCATGCAATCATGGAAAATATTAACTTTCTTTGCAATGCTTTAGATACCCTTCGCGAGAAATGTGTGGTTGGAATTACGGCTAATAAAGAGATCTGTCTGAATATGGTGAAGCACAGCATCGGTATTGTAACAGCGCTTAACCCTTATATCGGGTACAAACAGTCTACACAGATTGCCAAAGAAGCATTGGAAACCGGGAAAAGCGTTTACAACCTTGTTCTTGAAAAGGGAATTCTTTCCCAGGAGAAACTGGACGAAATCCTTGATCCGAAAAATATGCTGAAACCGCATAATAAATAAATTCTATAAACGATGAATGATCAATGATAATTGATATCCTAAAATCTTCTTATCATTGATCATTGATCATTAATCATTGATAATTCGTGAGGTTTTTAATTATAATTCCTGCTCATAACGAAGAAGACAACCTCTCCTTTACGCTGGATTCTTTACAAAAGCAAAGCAGCAAAGATTTTAAAGTAGTGGTAGTGAATGACGGTTCTGTAGATAGAACCCCTGAAATCATCAGGAAATATACAAAGACTGATTCCCGTTTTGAAACAGTCAATCTTCAGAAATCTGCACATCAGCCCGGTTCTAAAGTTGTTCATGCTTTTAAAAATGGCCTCCGGACTCAATCGATGGATGAATTTGATATCATCTGTAAATTTGATGCCGATATCATCCTTCCGGAAAACTACCTGACAGCAGTAGAAACAGCTTTTACAAACAATCCGGAATATGGGCTCGTAGGAGGTCTTTTGTACATAGAAAAAGACGGAAAGTGGATCTATGAAGGAAATTCCAATAAACATCACGTAAGAGGTCCTATGAAAGCTTACCGTAAAGAGTGTTTTACTCAGATCGGAGGCTTAAGGGAAACTTTAGGCTGGGATAATATTGATTCCATACTGTTGGAAAATCTGGGATGGAAGGAAATTGTTCTTCCGGAACTTAATGTGAAGCTGATTAAAGTAAAAGGAGCTGATTATACCATACGGCCTGCGGATTATTATGGCAGGTACTTTTATTTCTTAGGCCTGAACAGGTTTCTGGCTTACATTGCCTCCTCAAAAGAAGCGATGAAAAGCAAGTCTCCATCATTTTTCTTTGATATTATAAATTCCTATGAAAATTGCAGATCAAAAAAAATGGAGCTTAAAATTACAAAAGAAGAGCAAAAAGCAATTAATGATCAGCGTTGGAGAATGCTGAAGAAGAAATGGCTGAAGATGTAAGGGAATAATTTGTAAACTTTGATATAGATCAATAGGAATGGGCTTTAGCCCGTTTAATTAAAAAAATAAAAAATCCACTGGCTTTAGCCAAAATTTATAAGACTTAATTCCCGCTAACCCTGTGAAAAAAATAGCTTACATAGAAATAGACACGCACGCAGAAATTGCTCAGGCTTTTATAGATGTTATGGAAGGCTCTCAGGATTTTACGGTAGATTATTATTTTTCAAAAAGAATCAAAGATCATATTAATCATCGTAATGAAACTGTTTTTTTATCAGACAGTTCTATGATTCTGGATCAGTTAAAAGGGAAAGGATATGATTTGGTTGTCATTGGAACTGTACATCGTTATTTTAATACATTTTTGGCGATAACAAAAAAGTACAATACAGCAATCATTACCCATAATCTTAATTTTGCAAAAGCTTCAAAACTGAATCTGATGAAAAGTATTTTCAAAGGAGATATTATTTTCAGAGTGAAATTGTGGCTCAAAGAAGGATTATTTTATAATACTAAAGTTTATAAGACATCCCGATCGCTTTTAGTGCTTGATGAGGCTTTGGTTTCAGGAAGACATCAGTTTTTGCCACTGTTTTATACCAGAGATTTTGATACCATTAAAAATGATAATCTTATTGTAGTTATTCCGGGAGGAGTTTCTCAGAAGAGAAGAGATTATGCTTATATTTTTAAAACAATTCAGAATGTAAAGACAGATAAGCATTGTGAGTTTGTATTCCTTGGAAAAGCAAAGGATCATGAATTAAAAGAGGTTGAACAGCTGTCGCAAAGACTGCCTGAAAATATCAGTATTACTTATTTCTCCGAAAGAGTTTCTTCTGAAAATTTCGAAAAATGGATGCAGAAAGCGGATGTTCTATGGTGCCCTATTCAGCAGGAAACAGAGTTCTTCAGCATGAAAGAGACGTATGGCGTGACTAAAATGACAGGAAATCTTGGGGATGCAGTAGCTTACGGGAAATTGGCCGTTTTCCCTGAGGATTATCCTTCAAAACTTGAATTTATCATTCCTGAAAAAGAAAATATTCTTGATCAGTTAAAGACTTTATCAGAGACTCCATTTGACTTTTTTAATACTTACAGTAAAGAAGTGGTGCAGAAAAAACTGTTTCAATTTTTACATAGTCTGATGTAAGTAAAATCAACATACTTCAATAAATAATACCTTACCTTCTCCGTGTTTTCGCCTTAAAAAGTCTATTTAATCTTAAATACACTCTTGATGAACCTCATATTCAGATAGTCTTCAACCGGGAATATTTTGGTGAAATAATTTCCAATATAAATCAGTATCAGAACAACTGCCGGTTTATAAACAAGATTAAGCAGATTGCTGTTGAAGTTGGGAAGAACAATAGCTACTGTAATCGCTAAAGTACAGATAATAGAGACAAAAATCATTTCAATACTTAAAGGTGAAACCTTGAATACAATATAGTTGAAAACGATTTTTACAACGTTATAAATCGTAAGAGAAATGGCTGTAGATAAAGCAATTCCAATCAGTTTCAGATCTGTATTTTTAATGAAATAATAATTAAGCCCAATTGTCAGCCCCGCCAGTAAAAGCATCACCAGAATATTAAATCTGTAATATTTTGAAAGAGAAATAATGTTTCCGTTGAAACCTGTTGCAAGATCTATCAACACGGCAGAACCCCAGATCCAGACTACAGGTTCATATTCTCTGAGCATAGTTCCGTTCTTGGGCATAAATTGGGTCAGATACGGGAATCCAACCATGATGCACGAGAATAAAACAGCACCAAGGAAATATAATGTTAAAGATGTTTTCTTGTGAAACCTGTCTAGCTCTTCCATATCTCCGTCTGCCAGCGTCTTGTTGATGATAGGAGCAGAAATATTAAATAATCCAAGCTGTGGAATAGAGATTAATGAGATCAGGGCATATAAAACAGAATAGATTCCTACCTCTTCCATTCCCATGAATTCCCCGATCATAAAGCTGTTGATTGCCAGATAATTTCCAAAAGTTCCCAGGAATCCGAAGAAACTGTAATTGAAAAAATCTTTCCAGAAATTATTTTTCTTAAAATAATCTGTATTAAAATCAAGTTTGATTTTCTCCAGTTTATTGGTATAATAGATATACCCCAAAAGCATTAAAAAGAATATTCCAAAAAAGAATGCAAAAGCAATTTTCTGCGATGTTACAGCAGTAAGATTCTGTGATAAAGCAAAGAAAAAGAGGCAGAAAGCTCCCAGATTTGCGATTTTCGGAAACAGATTGTCGAAAATATTGGAAACCACAATTCTTTTATAATTGGAAGTATATTTATTAAAAATAGCACAAAATGAAAGGATTAAAATCAGAGGAAGAATCATTTCTTTGATTTTCCATGCTTCCGAGTGCCTGAACTTTGGATAAAAATAGGGAAGTATAAAAAATACAACTGTGAAAATAAGAAAGTTGATAAAAACAGTGAGCAGCGACAATGACAGCATGTTTTGTTTTTTACCGTCTTTTTCTACCGTGTGAAAAAATTTTACGTTTGAATAGGAAATTCCCAAGACAACAAAAGGAACCAGCATTTCTGCAGTAGGAAGAATGTAGCGCAGCTTTCCATAAAATTCAAAATCATTCGGAAATATGAATATTGCGGAAACTGTGCCCAGCAAAAACCCAATATAACCGATAATGGAATATTTGAAGCCTTGTCTTGCTACTACACTCATAAAGTTGTTTTAAATGTTTTTAGGTATAAAAATAATATTGTTGATGTACTGAGTTTTATTTTTTTCGTCGTTTGTATTTTGTGTTATGATATCTTCTGTAAGACTTTCCAGGGTAAAGCTGTTTCTGTTCAGATATTTCGCTTCATATCCCCAGCTTATTACTTCAGATATTTCATTCCATATAGGAGTCTGGTGGTGTCTTTGTTCCATCTCAACCATTAATGTCGGTGTGAACTGTCGGATGGTTTCTCTTGCTCCTAAAAGTGTTTTTATTTCGTTTCCTTCAACGTCTATTTTGATAAAATCAAGCCTTTTGAAATGTTCCAGTGCAGCCCATTCATCCAGTTTGATCACTTTTACTTTTTCCATATAGCTTTTTTCTTCTCCTTTTTCCTTGTATGAAGTGTTTAAAGTACCGCGGGAAGCAATTGTTTTTCCGTTAATAATAGGTACTTTGAACTCGGCCATTATGTTTTCGTCAGAAAGAGCCAGAGGAAAAATATGCATTGCAGGAAACAGTCTCTTTAATCTACGGTAAAGCTTTTTATTAGGTTCAAAACCATAAATGTTATCGTGGTTCAAAGTGTTTTCCAATTGATATAGGAAAGTTCCCACATTAGCACCAATGTCCAATATAACAGCATTCTTAGAAAGGTATTCTTTGATCCATACCAGTTCCGGCTCTACATTACGTTCCGAAAAATTATTTTTATTAAGATTATTTAACGTTTTAAAATATCTTTTTTTATAGAAATTCGGACTTATATATTGTAGTTTTTCTGCGATTTTTTGGTATAAAGACATTCGTAAGCGTTTTGACGAACAGCAAAGATAAGCAAAAATGTAAAACTTTTCTTAAAAAATGTTAAATATAATAGATTGATTCTCAATAATTATCTTTTGTTTCTGTTTTGTAATCAGTTGTTTTTTAATGGATTTTAAATTTGTCACAGAAACATCTCTATACCCTGAATGTTTGTAAAAGATTCAGAAATAGAAAGTTTATTACCAGTTATCTGTGAAAACTTGTGTTACCTGCTGGTAAAAAACATCTGTGTTTCAGGATAAATTAAAGAAAAGGAGTGTTCAGGAAATCATTGAATGGTTTCATCAGTTTGAAAACTTTATTCATGTTTTTCACAGCATTTTTATCCAGTACTTCCTCATCTTTTAAAGAGTATACTACAATGAAATTTTTAAGTTTCAGATATTCTCCCATAGGATCCTCTTTCTCGAAACCTTGCGGGATTTTTTTCAGTTTGTCGTCCTGGTCAAGTTCCGGGAAGTGCTTTTTAAAATCCTTATTATTGAGAATTTTAAGGAAATCATCACCATACAACGATATTTCTTTACGTACTTCTTTCAGAACTGAAGATTCTGGCATATAGATACCTCCGGCTAAAAAGGATTTTCCAGGTTCCATATGAAGATAGTAACCTCCTTTCTGATTTCCTTTTCCCATTCCCAGAGATGCTCCGAAATTGGTTTTATAAGGAGATTTGTCTTTTGAAAATCTTGTGTCTCTGTAAATTCTGAACAAGGCTTTTTTACTGTCAATTTTAGCAAGTTCTTCATCAAAACCTGACATCTCTTTAATCAGTTCATCCAGAAATGAAACAACGTTTTGCTGAGATTCAGTATACAGGTTTTTATTTTCATTAAACCATTCTCGGTTATTGTTTTTATTTAATTTGTTTAAAAAATCAAATGTTTTGGAAGAAATACTTGCAGACATATTGTATTAGGTGTTTTTTATCGTTGTTAAGTGAGATTTATAAAGGCTTCTCAACCCCGAATCCCGAATCTCACAACTCAAATTTACAAAAACTATTCATATCTCAATGCCTCAATAGGATCAAGTTTTGAAGCTTTCAGCGCGGGATAATACCCGAAAAATACTCCCGTCACGGCACATACGATAAAGGAAACAATAATGGAAGATTCCGTAATGAAAGTAGGCCACGAAAGGAAAAAAGTAACCAGTTCTGAAGACAGAATACCTAAAAGTACTCCAAGAATTCCACCGGTAATACTGATAAGCACAGCTTCAATAAGAAACTGGTACAGGATATCTTTTCCTCTGGCACCAATAGACATTCTCAGCCCGATTTCTTTGGTTCGTTCCGTAACGGATACATACATAATATTCATAATTCCGATTCCGCCTACAATAAGCGAAATACCGGCAATAGCAGATAACAAAACGGTCAGAAGCTGGCTGGTGGAACTCATGGTAGAGATAAGCTCAGCCTGAGTTCTCACACTGAAATCATCATTGCTTCCGTCGACAGGAAGTTTATGTTGCTTTCTCAAAATTTCTGAAACCTGATCGGTAGCCTGCTGTGAAGTATTTTCACTGGAAGAAGCTGCATAAATGGTCTGAACATAGGTGATTCCTAAAAATCTTCTCTGAACAGTGTTGAATGGTGCAATAATGACATCGTCCTGATCCTGCCCAAATGCATTGGAGCCTTTTGGAGCCAGGATTCCGATAACTTTCATGGGAACTTTATTGAACCTGATAACGGCTCCTACGGGATCTTCACCATTGGGAAATAAATTATTGTAAACCGTTTGCCCTAAAAGACAGACCTTATTGGAAGATGACACATCTTTTCTGGTGAAAGAGTTGCCATTCGCAATGCTCCAGTCTCTGATGCTGAAATATTCTTCATTCACACCTTGTAATTGAGTAGGCCAGTTATTAGGCCCGTTGATAGACTGTCCATTAGTTTGTACAGCAGGGGAGACATAAGAAACATCAGGAGCTCCTTTTGAAATAGCGTCTGCATCCTGCGGTCTCAGTGTCTGTAATCCAGAAGCCCCGATTCTGGCCCCTCCGGAAACATTCACATTACTGGACGGACGTATGGTAATCATATTGGAGCCCATAGAAGAAAGCTGATCACTGATGCTTTTTTTTGAACCTTCTCCAATGGCTGTCATTGCAATTACCGAAGCCACACCGATAATAATACCGAGCATGGTTAAAAATGCACGAAGTTTATTCCGTAGGAGGGCTTTCCAGGCAATTCTAAAGAGGTTTGAGAGGTTCATTGTAATAAATTTTCAGTTTAAAACTATTTGTAATCATCATTTACCGGAAGGTTTTCGAGGGCTTCTCTGGCAGATTTGATTTGATCATTATTGACATCTTTAATGACTTTTCCATCCCGAAGAGTTACTGTTCTGCTGCTGAAAGTGGCAATATCAGGTTCATGAGTTACAAAAACGATGGTTCGTCCCTGTTTATGCAGATCCTGCATGAGTGCCATGATTTCATAGGAAGTTCTGGTATCCAGGTTTCCGGTGGCTTCATCTGCAAGGATCATTACAGGTTCGTTTACCAAAGCTCTGGCGATGGCAACTCTTTGCTGCTGCCCTCCGGACATCTGATTGGGAAGATGATCAATCCTGCTTTCAAGTTTTACCGCAGTCAGAGCCTGTATAGCTCTTTTGTGACGTTCTTCAGTAGATGTTTTTGAGTTATAAAGAAGCGGAAGCTCTACATTTTCTTTTGCTGTGGTCCTTGGAAGAAGGTTGTAAGACTGAAATACAAAACCTATTTTTTGATTTCTGAGAACAGCAAGCTCATCGCGGTCAAGATTCTTAATATTAACCCCATCCAGGCTATAATCACCTCCAGAGGGTTTATCCAGGCAACCAATAATATTAAGCAGGGTAGATTTTCCGGAACCGCTGCTTCCCATAATGGTAACGAATTCACCTTTCTCTACTGTGAATGTGACGCCTTTCAGTGCATGAACAACTTCTTCACCCATCTTGAATTCTCTTTTCAGATCTGTGATCTCCAGAATTTTTTCTGCCATGACTTTTGTTTTTAGGTTTTCTAGTTGCTTAGGCTTGGTTTGAATTATTTTGGTCCGCCGCCACCGCCACTGTTTCTATTGTTTCCGCCCCCTCTTCTTTGAGGCATAAATGGACTTTTAGCCTGCCCGCCGGATGATTTTTTTGAAAGAACTTTATAGCCGGTGATGATATTGTCGTTTTTATTTAACCCTGAAACAACCTGTATTTCGGTGTCATTATCCATTCCGGTTTTTATTTTTTTGCGGGAAATAGTACTGTCTTTAGTAATGATCCAGACGGCTGCCTCACTTTTATTCTCTGTTTCTTTACCCTGTTTCTTCCATTGTCCTTTTTCATGTTTTTTACCATTGGCAAAGGGAGGATTTATTTTATATTTTTTGATAATCAAACTATCTGGTCTGAAGCTGGTTGCTGCTACCGGAATTTTCATGATACTGTCTAAAACCTGCGTATAAATTGTAATATTTGCCGTCATTCCCGGCTTTAGTTTTAAACCCGAATTATCTGCGTTGATAATGGTGGTATAATTCACCACATTCGATGAAACGGTAGGGTGAAGACGGACTTCTGAAACCTCACCATCAAAGGTTTCATCCGGAAAAGCATCTACCGTAAATGTTGCTTTCTGACCTACTTTTACATTTCCTATATCAGCTTCATCTACAGAAGCACGTACCCTCATTTTGGTAAGATCTTTAGCAATACTGAAAAGGGTAGGAGTACTGAAGCTTGAAGCTACGGTCTGCCCCTCACTTACATTTCTGTTGAGAACAGTTCCGTCAATAGGGGAATAGATATTAGTAAGAGACAGGTTTTTGTTGGCAGTAGAAATCTGAGCATTTACAGATCCTACCTGTGCTTTCGCAGCATTGTACTGATTGGTTGCATTATCATAATCTGCTTTACTGATAGCTCCCACTTTGTACAGTTGTGACTGTCTGTTGATGTTAATTTCGTTGTAAGCAAGATTGCTTTTTGCATTTTGCAGGTTGGCTTTGATCTGCTGTGACTGGAACTGAAGCAGATCCGGATCTAAAGTAGCCAGTAGTTGGCCTTTTTTCACTGTAGAATTAAAGTCAACATAAATATTTTTAATGATTCCTGATACCTGAGTACCTACTGCAACGGTATCTACAGGCTGAATGGTTCCTGTAGCAGTAATGGAATTTGAAATTTGTCCCATTTCAGGCTTTACTGTTTCCAGCTGGATTTTTATTTCTTTTTCTCTGATGAAAAAAAACCAGGCTGCACCTATTGCAATGATGCCGCCCACAACCCAGTACAACCATTTTTTATTCTTTGTTTTCATAGCTTACTTTAGATTTATAGGGTTACCTGCGTAAAATTCGTAGATCTGTTTATTGAGAATTGCAGTGTATTTTGCCTGAAGGTAATTCTGGACAGACTGTATATAAAGCAATCTTTGCTGCTGAAGCTGTACATAATCAATGCTTCCGATTTTCATCTGAGCATTCACAATATCATAACTCTGTTTGCTGATGTCCATTTGCTTGTAGGCAGAATCGTACTGGGATAGCGCATTCTGGAGATTAATGTAAGATTGTTCTACCTGCTGATTAAGGACCGTTTTTGTATTCAGTAAATCAAGATTGGCCTGTTCAATCGCTATTTTCGACTTCTCAATCTGTGTTTTGTAAATTCTGTTGTTGTAAATCGGAATTCCAAGGCTTAATCCAATGGGCATATAAAAGTTATTTCCCAACTGATTAAAGTAATTTCCATTTCCATTAGAATAGTTGGTGGAAATATTTCCTGTCAGACTCAGGGTAGGCTGAATGGAAGCTTTGGTCATTTTTAGATTTGTATTGGAATTTTCTACGTTAAGTTCCCCGTATTTTATTTCCGGACGTTGGTTTTGTGCCAGATTTTGAACATCCTGTAAGGTTTTCAGCTGATCATCTACAGCAATGCTGTCGGGTTTTACAACCTGAAAATCATACCCTGAGGGAAGCTGCAGGATTTGTTTTAAATTAACAGTATTCGTGCGCAGATTGTTTTGAGTAGCTGTCAGGTTATACTGATCCTGAGCAACTTGTGACTGGATCTGTAGATAATTTAATTTGGAAAGGCTTCCGGCTTTATACAGCTGGTCACCTTGTTTCAATTGAGTTTGTGTTGTTTTCAGAACATTTTCAAGAGAAATAATATTTTCCTGATTCATCAGAATATTCAGATAAGCCTGGGTGATCGTGAGGGTAATGTTGTTTTGTGCTTCCTGGACGGATAAGTCTGCCATCTGAACCAGCAGATTTTTTGAGGCTTCATTGTTTTTAATATAATTGGCATGATAAAGGGTCATGGAAGAATTGGCCCCGATACTTTGAGATTGTGCACCTGTCATATGAAGACCGTCACTTCCGTTGACAGCAAAAAGTCCTTGTGAAACGGTTCCGCTTAAATTGGGATATTTTGCATCTTTTGCCTGAAGGAGATCCTGTTGGGCAGCATTTTTTGAAAGTCTTAGAGAATTAATGGAAATATTATTCGCTTTTGCATATTCAATGCAATTTTCCAGAGTCCAGGCGGCCGGATAATTGGGTGTTTGGGAAAATATTTCCAAGGCCATGCATAAGAATATCAAAAAGAAAAATTTGCGTTCCATGGTTTTATTTTTGAAAATTCATAAATAACACAGAAAAAATCAATCCAATTTAATAAAAAAAAATAATGTTTAACAAGTTTTTAACCTAAAGCTGGTTTTTTTACATTTAATTTTCAAAAAATTAAAAATATATTAAAAGATTCTGAATTTAAGATTGTATATTTAAAACTTTATTCAAAAACAAGTCAAATATTTATTGTATCTTTGCAAAAATTTTAAAATAGTTAATGAATTTATTTACGGAAACCAATTTAAGTCCTGATATCCTTAAGGCAATTGGCGAACTGGGCTACGAAAGCCCAACAGAAATCCAAAAACAGACTATCCCTTTTATTCTTTCAGATATTCGCGACTTGATCGCACTTGCGCAAACAGGGACAGGCAAGACAGCAGCGTTTTCGCTTCCGATTTTGGATATGATTGACGATACGAGTCGCAAAATCCAATTATTGGTGCTTTGTCCGACACGGGAATTATGTCTTCAGATTTCGAAGGACATAAAGAATTACTCTAAGTACATGAAAGACATCAAAACTACTGCAGTTTATGGTGGAAGTAGTATTGTAGATCAGATGAGATCTTTGAAGGATAAACCACAGATTATTGTGGGAACTCCGGGAAGAGTAATTGATCTTATCAACAGAAAGGCATTAGACTTTTCTGCGATTCATTGGTTAGTATTAGACGAAGCTGATGAAATGCTTTCTATGGGATTCAAAGACGAATTGGAAACCATTCTAAGCGAAACTCCGGAAACTAAACAAACTTTCTTATTCTCTGCAACGATGAATAAAGAGGTGGAAAGAATTTCCAAAAATTACCTTACAAAACCACACCGTATTTCAGTAGGTTCTATCAACGAAGTGAAGAAGAACATTACTCACGAATACTATGTAGTAGGGTACCGTCAGAAAAAAGAAGCGTTGAAGAGATTGATCGATGCTAATCCTAATCAGTACTCCATTATCTTCTGTAGAACGAGAATGGAAACTCAGGAGGTAGCAGATTTCTTAATGCAGAACGGTTATGCAGCTGATGCTCTTCATGGTGATCTTTCTCAGGCGCAGAGAGATACGGTAATGAAGAAATTCAGATTGAAAAACATTGATATTCTTGTAGCGACAGACGTTGCAGCAAGAGGATTGGATGTAAACTCTCTTACACACGTTATTCACTTCTCTTTACCAGATGATCCTGAAGTATTCGTTCACAGAAGCGGAAGAACAGGTAGAGCTGGAAAAGACGGTATTTCTATGGCTTTGATAAAGCCTGAAGAAAGCAGAAAACTGAAACAGATCAAATCTGCAACAAAAATTGAAATCAACGAAAAATTCATTCCTACAGGTGAAGATATTATCAAAGCTCAGGTAGGAGGTGTATTCGAAAAATTATTGACGGAGCACGAGGATCTTTTCGAATTTGATGATAGCTTAATTCCTGATCTAAGCAAATTTACAAAAGAAGAATTGGTGCACCAGCTGCTACAGTTTCAATTGAAGGATCTTGCTTTATATTACAAAGATAAACACGATCTTGCTGAGCAGAAGTTTAGCAGCAGAGATGACGATTACTCAAGAAGAGACCGTGGACGTGATAGAGACAGAGATAGAGGCCGTGACAGAGAAAACAGCCGAGACAGAGATCGCGGTGGAAGAGACAGAGATCGTGGTGGAAAGCCAAGAAGAAGAGATGAGAATATGGTAAGATTCTTCTTTAATCTTGGAAAAAAAGACCAGTTGAAGAAGCTTGATGTTTTGGATATTATCAATAAGGCTACAGGTGATGGAAAATCCAAGAAAAGAGCTGAGATTGGAGATATCGAAATCTTAGAAAAATTCTCTTTCTTTGAGGTTGAAAAATCGTTTAAGGACAATGTCTTGAGCAATATTCAATCAATGAAGTTCAAAGGAAAAGATATGAGAGCTGAAGTTGCAAACTAAATCTCATCAATTACTATATAAAACCGGCGTTAATGCCGGTTTTTTTATTTGATAATCAGGAGTTAAGCGAATGTTAACAAAACTTAATGTCATATAGTTTCACGTACAATCCTTTTTTAGGAAATTTGCACTCGAATTATAAATACTAAAAAATGGGAATTGGTAATATTTTCCACGCTTTTCAACCAAAAGATAAAATCTTCTTTGTACTTTTCGAAAAAGTAACTGAAAATCTAGTTGCAATGTCAGAAGATTTCAACACAGGAATCAAGGATTTCGATCTTAATGATGATTCTATGCTGAAGAAAATGAGTGACTTCGAACACAAGAATGATGAACTTACTCACGAAATTTTCGTAGAATTAGGGAAAAACTTCATTACACCTTTTGACCGTGAGGATATCCACACATTGGCAACAGGACTGGATGATATCGCTGATTATATCTACGCTTCCACAAAATATATTTTCCTTTACAAATCACCTGAGATGAAGGCTTATTCAGACTTCTCTTTATTGATCCATAAAGCATGTCTTGAAATTCAGAATGCAATGAAAAACCTTAAAGGGTTCAAAAATATGGAACAGGTGAAAGAAGCTTGTATTAAGGTGAACTCTATTGAGAATATTGCTGACGATTTGCTTTCCAATTCAATGGTAGACTTATTTGAAACCAATGATGCGATCAACATTATTAAAGTTTCATCTGTATTGAACTACCTTGAAATTGTAACGGATAAAGCAGAAGATGTTGCCAATACAATTGAGAACATCATGATTAAATACGCCTAATACATAGCAAAAAATGGAATTTCCGATTTTACTTGTAGTTATTGTTGTGTTGGCCCTGATCTTCGATTATATCAATGGTTTTCATGATGCAGCCAACTCAATTGCAACTATTGTTTCTACAAAAGTTTTAACTCCATTCCAGGCTGTACTTTGGGCAGCACTTTGGAACTTTGCAGCGTTCTTTATTGCTGCTTATATTATTGGAGAATTCAAAATTGGTAATACAATTGCCAAAACAGTTAATGAGAATTTTATTACTCTTGAGGTTATATTTTCCGGTCTTATAGCGGCTATTGCCTGGAACCTTCTTACATGGTGGTTCGGAATCCCTTCATCATCATCACATACGCTGATCGGAGGTTTCTTGGGGGCAGCTCTTATGCATGCTTTCATGATGGATTATCATGCCGTGGCTGCAGCACAGCCGGAGCTTGGGATATGGGAGACCACTAAGGAGGCTTTCGTTCAGGTAACCCATCAGGGTGTGGTGAAGTTTGACAAAGTGATTCCTATCTTCCTGTTCATTTTCATGGCACCGATCATAGGGATGATTATCTCCATCATTATTACATTGATTATTGTACACCTTTATAAAAAATCAAACCCGCACAAAGCAGACAAATCTTTCAAAAGATTACAGTTGGCATCGTCAGCATTGTTCAGTTTAGGACACGGCTTGAATGATGCTCAGAAAGTAATGGGAATCATTGGGGCAGCGGTAATTTATTATCATGTTAACATGCTTCAGGATGCTCAATATTTGAATATTCCTTCTGCCGAACGTTTTGATTATTTTGCTCAACATTATATTTGGGTTCCTTTAGTATCATTTATTGCAATTGCCTTAGGGACAATGAGTGGTGGTTGGAAGATCATCAAAACAATGGGTACCAAGATTACGAAAGTAACTTCATTAGAAGGTGTAAGTGCAGAAACTGCAGGGGCTATTACCCTGTTCATTACAGATCACTTTGGTATTCCTGTATCTACTACACATACGATCACAGGTTCTATCATCGGGGTAGGATTAACGAAAAGAATTTCAGCAGTAAGATGGGGAATTACAGTAAGTCTTCTTTGGGCTTGGGTACTTACCATTCCAATCTCTGCAATAGTGGCAGCAATTACCTATCTTGTGGTAACCTTCCTTTTCTAAAAAACAAATCATATAATTATATAAACTTTGTCCGTTTGGGCAAAGTTTTTTGTTTTATAAAGCCCCGAAAAATCGTATTTTTGTTCAAATTAAAAGATTTTATGGAATTTTTAGACAGATACCAGCAGATTGTTGCGGACGCCATCACTAAATATACTTTTAAAGATAAACCTTCGGAGCTGTATGACCCGATGAATTATATTATTTCCCATGGTGGAAAGCGTCTTCGTCCTATTATGGTGCTGATGGCTTGTGAGATGTTCGGCGGAGATCTTACGCAGGCAATTAAGCCCGCTTTGGCTATCGAGTTTTTCCATAATTTCACGCTGATCCATGATGATATTATGGATGAAGCTCCTTTAAGAAGAAATAAGCCTACCATTCATACTTTACACGGTCTTAATGTGGGAATCCTTTCCGGAGACGGATTGATGCTTAAAGCCTATAAGTTTTTTGAGGATCTGGAGCCTGAAATCTTTAAAGCATGTATCAGAATATTTACCCATACCGGGCTTCTGCTTTGTGAAGGGCAGCAGTATGATATCAACTTTGAAACTCAGAAAGACGTTACTTTTGATGACTACATCAGAATGATTACTTATAAAACAGGAGTTTTGAGTGCTTCTTCATTTGAGATTGGCGCTTTGATTGCAAGAGCAGATTTTAAAGATGCCAAAGCTATTTTCAATTTCGGAAAACATATCGGAATTGCATTCCAGATTATGGATGATTATCTTGATGTATTCGGTGATCAGGCACAGTTTGGGAAAAAACATGCCGGAGATATTTACGAAAACAAGAAAACCGTTCTGTATTTGTTGGCAAGAGAACATGCTACCGATGAAGAAAGAAAAGAGCTGGATTACTGGTACTCTAAAAAGACGGAAAATGTTGATAAAGTCTATGGCGTAGAAAAGATATTCAGAAGAACAAAAGTAGATGAAAAAGCGTTACGTCTGATCGAAAAACATAATGAAATCGGACAAAGCTATCTTCAGAAAATAGATGTTCCTGAAGAAAAGAAAAAACCTTTTATCGAACTGGCAAATTATTTGTTGAGAAGAGAAAGTTAATAGAGGTAGTGGATAGTAGGTAGCAGGTAGCAGCATTTACCTGCGATCTATTTCCTGCAACCTAATCCCTATACAATGAAATTCAGAACAGAAGTTGATATTCCTGCCTCAGATAAGAAGATTGAGATTGAAGATAAAATATTTTCAATAGGCTCATGCTTTGCCTCTGAAATGACTGATTTACTTCATGATGGGCAACTTCAGACCCTTAACAATCCTTTTGGGACGATATTTAATCCTTTTTCAATCAATAATGCTATCAACAGATTACATGATTCTGCGTTTTATGAAGAAGAGGAACTGATTACCTATAATGAAGAATATATTTCTCTGGATCATCACACCAGTTTTGATACCCGGTATATTCATCAGACCTTAGATAAAATTAATGGAGCTATTGAAGCAGGAAATTCCTTTCTTCAGGAAGCTGACTGGATTATTATTACCTACGGATCCTCATTTATCTATGAGTTTCTTCCCAAGAACAAACTGGTGGCCAACTGTCACAAAATTCCACAAAAGTTTTTTGAGAAAAGACTGCTTTCCCATCAGGAACTGACAAGTTCTATTTACCAGACGATTCTTGACCTTAAAGATATTTGCAAAGAGGGAATACAGATCCTGTTTACCGTTTCCCCAGTAAGACATATTAAAGATGGAATGGTAGAAAACCAGCTAAGTAAATCCAAATTAATTACAGCCATCCACGAGTCTATTTCTCTCTTTGAAGACTGTCATTATCTGCCGGTCTATGAGATTTTAATGGATGACCTCCGGGATTACCGTTTTTATAAAGAAGATATGATTCATCCAAGCACACAGGCGGTTAATTATATTTTTGAAAAATTTGGAAATGCCTATTTTTCAGTTGATACCCAGAATTTTATTAAAGAAAACTTTAAGATTATTAAGGCACTGGAACATAAAACCAGTGATAAGAAAGACCCTAAGTTTATAGAATTCAGAGAGAAATTAGATCAAAAAATTGAAATTCAGCGTAAAAAGGTAAAACATAAAATTTTTTAAATGCTTGATTTTACTGGAATTGACTATCTGAAAAGTGGGAATGAGAGACAGAAAAGGGCTTATGAAGTTCTTGAAAAATATCAGATTTTTGAAAAATTAAAGAATTATTCACCCATTTTAGCAGGAACTGTTCCTATTGAAATTGATATAGAAGGAAGTGATCTGGATCTTATTTTTGAGATTGATTTAAGATTTGAAGAAGACTTTCTGAATGATTTAATGACTAGCAGGTTTATTCCTTACGATGTGGACGTGGAGCATCCCATTGTAAACGGCGAAAAATGCATTACATTGAATTTTGTACTGGAAGGGTTTCCCATCGAAATTTTTGGACAGAATAAGCCAACAAAAAAGCAAAATGCTTATCTCCATATGGTGGCTGAATATAAAATATTAAAGGAAAAAGGAGAAGAATTTAAACAAAAAATAATAGAACTTAAAAAGCAGGGAATAAAAACAGAGCCGGCTTTCGGAATGTTGCTGGGGCTTGAAAATCCTTATGAAGATCTATTGAAATTTTAAATAAAATGATTGATACACATACACATCTATACGCAGAAGAATTTGATGAAGACAGAAAAGAAGCTATTCAAAGGGCTTTAGATAAAGGAATTACAGAATTCTATCTTCCTGCTATCGATTCTGAATCTCATGGGAAGATGTTGCAGCTGGAAACAGAATATCCGGGACAAATTTTCTCAATGATGGGGTTACACCCTTGTTATGTAAAACCGGAATCGTGGGAAAAAGAACTTGAAATTGTAAAAAATTATCTCGATCAGAGACATTTTCCTGCAATTGGGGAAATCGGGATTGATCTGTATTGGGATAAAACAACTTTGGATATTCAGGTGAAAGCTTTTGAACAGCAGATTGACTGGGCCATAGAAAAGGATCTTCCGATTGTGATTCATACAAGAGAAAGCTTTGATGAGACATTTGAAGTGCTGGAAAGAAAAAAACACCCGAAGCTGAGAGGAATTTTCCATTGCTTTTCAGGAAATCTGGAACAGGCACAGCACGCTGTTGACCTTAATTTCATTTTAGGAATTGGTGGAGTAGTAACGTTCAAAAACGGGAAAATAGACCAGTTTCTGAATGAAATTCCACTGGATAAGATTGTTCTGGAAACAGACTCTCCTTATCTGGCGCCGGTTCCCCACAGAGGAAAAAGAAATGAAAGCTCCTACCTTGATCTGGTAGCCGGTAAACTGGTGGATATCTATGGGAAAGATTTCTCTGAGATAGATCGCATCACTACAGAAAATGCAAAGAATCTTTTTCAGTCATAAAGGTTCTCAACTTTAAGATAAACAAAACCCTCTTCAATTTTGAAAAGGGTTTTATTTTTATTTCTTTCTGGTAAAATTCTTGTTTTTAGGCTTTTTGAAACCTACTGAAGCTCCTGTAGAAGGCTTCTTACGGTTATTATTTGGCCTTGAATTATTACTGTTTCCTGTTGTTTTAGGTTTCTCACCACCTGCATGAAAAGGTTTGTTGTTAGAATCCCTTTTCTGGGCAATCAAATCATCAGTATGGAACGGATGGTCTTTGATCACAGGAATTTTCTTCCCAATCAATTTTTCAGTATTCTTTAAATTCAAAAGATCAAGTCCGTCTACAAAAGATATAGAATTACCTTCAGCTCCGGCTCTACCTGTTCTTCCGATTCTGTGTACATAGGTTTCGGAAACATCGGAAAGTTCAAAATTGATCACGAATTTCAATTCATCAATATCAATTCCTCTTGCTGCAATATCCGTGGCAACAAGAACTCTTGTTTTTCCGGATTTAAAGTTATTCAAAGCATTTTGTCTCGCATTCTGAGATTTATTACCATGAATGGCTTCAGCAGAAATATCGTCTTTCTGAAGTTTTCTCGAAATCTTATCTGCACCGTGTTTTGTTCTTGCAAATACCAATACAGAATCTGAAATATCATTTTGAAGAATGTGAGAAAGCAAATTCAGTTTGTTATCTTTTTCTACAAAATATACAGATTGTTTAATGGTATCTGCTGTAGAAGAAACCGGAGTTACTTCTACTTTTACCGGATTATTCAGGATAGAATTAGCCAGTTTCTGGATTTCAGCCGGCATTGTTGCAGAAAAGAACAAAGTCTGTCTTCTCTGAGGTAAAAGTTTGATGATTCTTTTTACATCATGTACAAATCCCATATCCAGCATTCTGTCTGCTTCATCAAGAACAAAGATTTCAAGGTTTTTTAAGCTGATGATGCCTTGAGCAATAAAGTCAAGAAGTCTTCCTGGTGTTGCTACCAGAATATCAATTCCTTTTCTCAAAGCAGCTTCCTGGTTTCCTTGTTTTACCCCTCCAAAAATAACAAGTTGTTTTAATGGAAGATATTTACCATAAGCGTTAATGTTTTCCTCAATCTGAATGGCCAGTTCTCTGGTTGGTGTAAGGATTAATGCTTTTATATGTTTATTGGGAATTTTATTTTTGGATAAATTCTGTAGAATAGGAATAGAAAAAGCAGCTGTTTTACCAGTTCCTGTCTGCGCGCAGCCTAAAAAGTCTCTACCGTCTAATATATCAGGGATCGATCTTTCCTGGATAGGAGTAGGAGTCGTGTATCCCTGTTCCTGAATTGCTTTTGCAATAGGTTCTATTAAGTTTAAGTCTGTAAAATTCAAATGAATTATTTTAAAATTTAAATAAAAATTCCTTCAGTCTGAAAGAATTACATTCTACAAAGGTAGTCTAAATATTTTTAAGTATCTTATTCCACTTTTTTAGACTTATTGACTATTGGAAAAAAGAAATGGCCACCCAAATATGAGCCGCCTTTTTTTCTATTAAATGTCTGAAATTTATTTAAATCTATATCCTACACCAGCCTGCAGAAATCCAATTTTAATAGGAACTGCATTGCTTTTATTCATTTCTATAAAATTGAAATTATATCTGGCATCAACAAAAAACTTCTCATTAATCTTATATTCTGCACCCAGGAAAGGAAATAAATTCAAGGTTTTTAAAGATTCATAATTGTGGGTTTCTGCCTCATCAAAAAGATTATCCATTTTTACTTTGGATGATATGTTAAACCCTAAGTTGATTCCTGCAGATGCAGAAAGTTGTGGAACAATATAGTATTTTAATGAAATAGGAACCTGTATCTGATTGAATTTGTAATCAAAGTTCATATTACCCATGCTTACCACTTCACTGCCAACCAACTGATACCAGGGATAAGCATCTTTACCACCCAATTGAGTATACAGTAATTCAGCCTGCAAACCAAATTTAGAAGATAAAGGTTGTTCTGCTACGATACCTGCATAGAAATAGGATTTTGAATCCAGCCCAGTTCCAAAAAATTTCATATTGGATAAGGAATATCCTCCTTTTACACCAAAGCTCATAGATGTCTGGTCTTTTGTATTTTCTTGTGCATTAAATAGTGCTGAGAAAGCAAATACTGCAAGGAAAAAAATGTTTTTCTTCATGTTTATTTTAAATGGTTATTAATTTTACAAAAAAATAATTCCTCCAAATGAAGGAATTACTGTTACAAAGATAATTTAAATATTTTTTTAGTGAAACTATTTCACTTTAGTCCATTCCTGGTTTTTTCTTAAGTTTTCAAAAAATTGATAGACTTCTGAAAGCTTTTCACTTCCGTGTTTTCCATAGTCTTCAATATTTTTTGAAGTACCGTCAGCGAATTTGATTCTTAAATAAGAGGTTGGAAGATCGGTAATGTTTCGCTCACCATATTTGTCGTTTAAGTTTTTTGCATTGAGCCCATCCAGCAAACTGATTAGTTTATTGTAATCCTCTTCCTTGATTGTTCCTTTAAAAGTTCCTTCGCGAGGCTTGGAAAATTCATCTTTTGAAGGTTTATCATTAAAATTAAAATGTTCTGCTTCAAAAACTGCTGTTCTGTCCGGACTGATAGTCATTTTAAAAACAGGACAGAATCCAAAACAGGGAGTTGCCTCATATTCAATAGCAGAATATTTGGAATTTACTTTCTGAGAAGTAC
Source organism: Chryseobacterium sp. D764 (assembly GCF_019317325.1). Classification (NCBI taxonomy): domain Bacteria; kingdom Pseudomonadati; phylum Bacteroidota; class Flavobacteriia; order Flavobacteriales; family Weeksellaceae; genus Chryseobacterium; species Chryseobacterium sp. D764. The sequence goes on from NZ_CP079219.1 coordinate 4,472,784, forward strand.
ACGAAAATAAAAATACAAATGCGCAAAGGCCCAGTAAATATTTCATAGTTTTTTCAATTTCGGAGATTCTCCCAATAATTGTTCCAAAAGACAAAATTTTCCTTTGTTTTTATGTTAAATATATATGGAAAACCTGCTTAACCTTTTATTTTAACCATTAAGATTGTATTAAGATGTTAAGAATATGAAGATAAGCTTCGCTTTACGCTTAAAAATCAGAATGATTTACTTAACTATACTTTATTTTTTAAATCCTTCTTAATGGTTTAAAATATTGTCTAAAAGAAATAGAATTAATTTTATTAAAAAACAGCCTCAGATTTTTCTAAGGCTGTTTTGTATGTTGCAGTTCCATTCTAAAATAAAACTGGTGAATCAATGTTTTTTCTATCCGTGCAATTGTTTCCAGATGGCGTCTTTAAGTTCCATAAGGCCTTCTCCGGTAACTCCTGAGAAGAACAAAGGCTGCTTGTTTTCAGGAAACTCTGCTGCAATTTCTTTTTTCAGTTCATCATCCAAAAGGTCAGATTTTGATACAGAAATAATAAAGTCTTTATCTAAAAGTTCAGGATTGTATTCTTTTAATTCATTCTCCAGAATTTTAAATTCCTGGTAGTGATCTTCAGAATCAGAAGGAATTAAAAATAACAAGATAGAGTTTCTTTCAATATGTCTCAGGAATCTGTGTCCTAAGCCTTTTCCTTCTGCTGCTCCTTCAATAATTCCCGGAATATCAGCCATTACAAAAGATTTGTAATTTCTGTAATCTACAATTCCAAGGTTAGGAGTCAGAGTAGTGAAGGCGTAATTGGCAATTTTTGGTTTTGCTGCAGAAACAGATGCTAAAAGTGTAGATTTTCCAGCGTTTGGAAATCCAACAAGTCCTACATCGGCCAAAATTTTAAGCTCGAAGACAACATAGCCTTCTTCGCCATCCATTCCGGGCTGAGCAAATCTTGGAGTCTGATTAGTAGAAGATTTGAAAAATTCATTTCCTCTTCCTCCTTTTCCACCCAGCATCAAAATTATTTCCTGCTTGTCATCAAGGATTTCTCCGATAATTTCACCTTCTTCATTTTTAGCGATAGTCCCAATGGGAACATCAATATAAATATCAGAACCGTCAGCTCCTGTAAGCTGGTTTTTCGCTCCGTTTTCACCTCGTTCTGCTTTTATGTGACGGGTGTATCGAAGTGGAAGCAAAGTCCATTCATTAGCATTTCCTCTCATGATGACGTGTCCGCCACGACCTCCGTCGCCACCGTCAGGACCACCTTTAGGGATATACTTTTCACGGCGAAGGTGGGCAGAGCCAGCACCTCCGTGTCCGCTTTTACAATGGATCTTTACGTAATCTACAAAGTTAGACATATAGTTTGTGTTGCGAGTTGCAGGCTACGGGACGAAATTTTCTATCCCGCACCCGTATCCCGATTATTTAATTTTCTCTACTTCAGCGAAAAGTTTTTGGGAAATTTCATCAATTTCTCCAACACCGTTTACCTCTACATATTTACCCTGCTGCTTATAAAGCTCGGCAACTTCTGCTGTTTTAGTATAATATTCTTTAATTCTGTTTTCGATGATCTCTACATTGCTGTCGTCTGATCTTCCACTGGTTTCACCTCTTTTCAGAAGTCTTTCAACCAAAATTTTATCCTCTACTACCAATGAAAGACAGATGTCAATATTGTCATTCAGTACTTCCTTAACGATGGTTTCCAAAGCTTCTGTCTGTGCAGTTGTTCTTGGATATCCGTCAAAAATAAAACCATTGGTATCAGTAGGTTTTTTGATCTCATCGATCAGCATATCTGTTGTTACCTGATCCGGAACCAATTCTCCCTTATCGATGTATGACTTAGCCAGTTTTCCAAGTTCAGTGTCATTTTTCATATTGTATCTGAAAAGATCACCTGTTGAAACCTGTTTTAAATTGAATTTCTCGATTAGATTCTGAGCTTGTGTTCCTTTTCCACTTCCTGGAGGGCCGAACAGAACAATGTTTATCATAATGTTGATACGCTTCCAGCCACTAGTAATACACTGTTGGCTTTTAGCTTTTTTAAGTTAATATTTTACTTTTATTTCGATTAAGTTTTAAAGCTAACAGCCAATAGCCAGTAGCTAATGACAATAATTAATGGTTGATTTGTCCGTCTTCCAATTGATATAAATTAGGTAGGTTTCTTCCCAATTCATCATAATCAAGTCCGTATCCAAGTACAAATTTGTTTGGAATTTCCATTCCGATATAATCCAGCTTGAAATCTTTCTTGTAAATCTCAGGTTTCAGTAAGAAACTAGCCAGCTTTACAGATTTAGGACGTTGTGTTTCCTTAAAATATTTGAAAAGACTCTCAACAGTGTTTCCTGTATCTACGATATCTTCTACGATAATAATGTGACGGTCTCTTACATCTTTGGTAAGTTCCATTTTCTGATAAACAATCCCTGTAGATTCAGTTCCTACATAAGAACTCATTTGAATGAAGGCAATTTCACATTCCCCCGGGTAATATTTTAAAAGATCTGAGAAGAACATCACCACCCCATTTAAAACGCCAATGAAAACAGGCACTTCATCTTTGTAATCTTCATAAATTCTTAACGCTGTCTCTTTTACAATTTCCTGAATTTCGGCATCCTTTAAATAAGGAACGAAAGTTTTGTCGTGAACTTTAATGCTTTCCATAAAATTTTTAGTAGGAGGCAAAGTTACGGATTTTTGATTAAAATACTTTCCTGTTTTTATTAGTTTGACAGTTTGATGGTTTCGGGATGACAAAGTGAGGGATTATGATGAAGCCTGTTTAAATCAGAATAAGTATAAGTCATTGAACAACATAGGAAGCTATAGCCTTAGAAAAATGAATTCTTTGGAAGAGAATAAATAACCGGTGTTTAAGTGTGGAAGAAAAAAGAGATGATAAATATCCTGATAATTTATGAAAAAATGAATATTGCGGAAAATGAGTATCTTTGTTCCTTCAAAACCCAAAATACGGACATGTAGGATATCATTTCTTTCAGATTCAATAAAACAGTAACGAAGATGTTACTGGTGTTCAACCATTTTTTAAGAAAGAAATCATGATTTTACTACAAAATATATCCTTTGGGTTTCCGGGAGGAGATCTTCTATTTAATTATACCCATTTAACGATACCTTCTCACACCAAATCTGCATTGGTGGGAAGTAATGGCATGGGAAAATCAACCCTGCTGAAAATGATCGCGGGTGAAATACAGCCTTTAAGCGGAAATATTACTACTTCAGGTTCTGTTTTTTATATTCCTCAGATGTTTGGGAACTTTAATCATCTTACTATTGCTGAATGTCTTAAAATAGATCAGAAACTGAATGCGCTCCAAAAAATTACCAATGGAGAGGTTGATGAAATTTATTTTGAAATTCTCAATGACGATTGGGATATTGAAGAGCGTTGTCAGCAGGCATTGGAACATTGGGGACTTGACAATTTTGAACTGTCTCAAAAACTGGAAGGCCTGAGCGGCGGTCAGAAAACCAAGGTCTTTCTTGCCGGCATTCAGATCAGTCAGCCTGATATCATCATATTGGATGAACCTACTAACCATTTGGATCTTGATGGAAGGAAGATCCTGTATGATCTTATTGATAAAACAGATGCAACAGTAGTTATTGTAAGCCACGACCGGACTTTGCTTAATCTTGTTGATACCATCTTTGAATTAAGCAATCAGGGAATTGCCACGTATGGAGGAAACTATGATTTCTATGCAGAGCAAAAAGAAGTAGAGGAAGAAGCTTTATATAATGATATCCATGCAAAAGAACGGGCCTTGAAAAAGGCGAAAGAGAAAGAAAGGGAAACACTGGAACGGAAACAGAAACTGGATGCAAAAGGAAAGCAAAAGCAGGAAAAATCCGGTGTTGCACGAATTATGATGAACACGCTTCGGAATAATGCTGAAAAAAATAGTTCAAAGCTGAAAAGTGTGCACGCAGAGAAAATCAGCGGGATTTCAGATGGTTTGAGAGACCTGCGTTCCTCCTTAAAGAATTCTGAACAGATGAAAGTGAACTTTAATGATTCCAATCTGCATTCAGGGAAGATTTTAATTACGGCTGAAGATATTAATTTCAATTATGGAAATGGAAATCTATGGAAAGAAAATGTCAACCTTGAGATCCGAAGCGGGGAAAGAATTTCTATCAAAGGTTCGAATGGCTCAGGAAAAACAAGTCTGATAAAACTTCTGTTGGGAAATACTGAACCTTCCGAAGGAATAATAGACAGAGCGGAGTTTAACAGCATCTATATTGATCAGGAATATTCGCTGATTGATAATGATTCTACTCTTTATGATTTTGTCCAGACCTTTAATGATCATGCACTGCAGGAATTTGAGGTGAAAACATTACTGTCCAGATTTTTATTCGGTAAAGATACCTGGGACAAAAAATGTGGAATGCTGAGTGGAGGGGAGCGTTTGCGCTTGCTTCTATGCGGACTTTCCATCAGCAATAAAGCTCCGGATATGATCATTCTTGATGAACCCACGAATAACCTGGATCTTCAGAATGTGGAAATTCTCACCCATTCCATTAAAGATTATCATGGAACGCTGTTAGTTATCTCGCATGATGAAGTTTTTCTGGAAGAGATTGGGATTGATCGGGAATTGATGCTTGGCTAAGTGATTATTTGTATAATGTGGAATATATTCAATAGGGGAGGGTTTTAGCTCGTCTTCATTATCAAAACAGTTTCATTGGCTTTGTCCAAAACATGTAAGAAAATCTGGAAATTTATTTCCAGGTTTTTTTATAAATTTTAAGTAACATAACCTTTGTTATTGCGGGCAAAGCGAAGCAATCTCTATCCAGCCTGTAAATTTCCCTGTTTTATTTTATTCAGAATAATATCCATCTTTTGAGGCAGGTCATAATCACCTGAAAGCTCAATCAAAGGAGTATTCATCTCAGACAGCCATTCCAGATGGGCTTTTAGTGTTCTGTTGGCAACACCTGTATTGTGATCATAATCTTTAGCCCAATCCATAAACTCCTGGAATTTTTCTGCTCTTTCCGGATGGGTAATAATTTCTTCGCCATATCTTTCATACTCTCTTTTTCGCAGTCTGTCCAGTCGTACTTCAGGAGGAAGATAGAGGAAAATAATCAGGTCAAATGCCGGAAATACATTTTCACCCCAATGAATGATTGAACCTCCAAAAATCCAGCTGTCTGTGGAGTGGAGTTTATCTGAAACAGCTGCGTTTCTTATTTCCGGGTTTTGTCTTTCTGTAAAGGGATTTGATGTGGTAAGCCAGAAAAAATCATCACTGTCAAAGTATTCAAGATTGAGTTCCTCAGATAATGCTTTTCCTAAAGTGGTAACCCCGGAACCTGAAGCTCCGAAAATATGTATTCTCATGACTTTTTAAGTTTATTAAAGCTGCTGAAATTGAATGATCTGCGAGAGTCTTTATGATTTTAAAATCCAGTTATAGATCTCATTCAGGACTTCTTCTCTTATGGATTCATTTAAAATCTCATGACGCATTTCCGGATAGATCTTTACTTCCACATTCTGAAAACCGTCTGTTTTTAAATTGTTGACTGTATACATTACGCCTTTTCCAAAATCACCTATTGGATCATTCTGTCCGCTTACAAACAGAAAAGGAAATGACTGAGAAATAGTGGCAGCCCAGTTTCTCGCCGTAGCTTTTTTATAAACAGTAAATAAAGTATAAAAAGCGTTATGGGTAAACGGAATTCCACAAAGTTCATCCTGCTCAAAAGCTTTTCTGTTGTTAGGATTTACGCTCAGCCAGCTGGTATCACTGAAATCTTTATCCTTTTTAAAATGTTTGTTATTAACGCTCGTAAAAACAGAATTCAAAAAAGTACGATGACGAGGGGCGATGGCATTGGTTAATGATAAATAAACTCTCAATACATCTATTCCCGGTAAAGGCCCGCCGGTTCCTGTAATAATAGCTCCTGCAAATTTAGTGCTTGCTTTTTGAAGAAGACATCGTGTAATAAAAGATCCCATAGAATGCCCCAAAATAAAATGCGGAACATCCGGATATTGCTCTGCGAGATAATCTGCCATCATTTCTGCATCTGCAACAAGTCTTTCATCCGGTTTTTCAAGCTGAAAGAAACCAATGTCTTTTTTCTCTTTGACAGATTTTCCGTGTCCCAAATGATCATAGGTCAGTACAGCAATGCCATGACTGGCAAAATATTCTGCAATTTCCGCATACCTTCCACTGTGTTCCTGCATGCCGTGAACAATGAGAAGGGTGGCTTTTGCTGTTTCCGGAGAGAATAGAGTGTGGAAAAGCTGAGACTTACTGTCTGTAATCGATGATAAATAGGTTGAGTGTTGGGATGAGGTCATAGCAATTGGAATATTATTTTATTTCAATTTCTGGAAGTTTATAATTTCCAACAATTTCAATTAATTTTGAAGTATTGGCTTTTAAATTATTAAAGAAAGAATCCATATTTTCCGGGTATCCTCTTTCACTCATTGCAAAAAGAAGAATACCTTTATTTTTACCCTTATTAACAAGTTTATAGCGGTAAATATTTCTTTCTGCAATTAATATCTCCTTGCCATCCTTTGAATTTTCACTGATAAGAAAATCTAAAATATACTCTCCATTATTTTCAAAAATCTGATAATTGACAACAGGGTTGTTTTTTTTCATCTCCTGAAGTTCACCTACTTTTTGATCAACAATATCTTTAAGATTGAAATCCCCTTTTATAAAGTCGATTAAAATCATGCTACCATATTTATTGATATTTTCATTTGAGCTTAAATATTCTTGCTTGTAGTAATTTTCATTGGGATGCGAGCTCCAAACAAGATTATATTCTTTTTGATTCAATTTGATAGGACCCGATATATTTAGATAATCATTTACTTTATTTTGAGCATTTACATAAAGCAGAGGTACTATTAAAAGTAAAATCAGAATTCTTAATTTCATTTTGTATAATTTCTAAAGTAAATATAACCCATTTTATATACTTGTGAAAGTAAAATTATATATATAAAGTAATATTCAACCTCATGATTTTCATCCCAACTCAAAATAAATATCCTCTATAATTTGGTCGTCATTTTTTTTAAAAGTAATTTTGCACGAATCTAAAAACAAAAGTAAAATATGTCAACTTATGTAGTTGTAGGTCTTCAGTACGGAGATGAAGGCAAAGGAAAAATCACGGATGTTTTATCAGCAAAATCGGACTATGTAGTACGTTTCCAGGGTGGAGATAACGCAGGTCACACGGTTTATGTGGGTGAAGAAAAATTCGTTTTGCACCTTCTTCCTTCAGGAGTTCTTCAATGCAAAGGGAAATGTATCATTGCGAACGGAGTAGTGGTAAACCCTAAGTCTTTTATTAGAGAAGTTGGTCAGATCGAGAGCAAAGGCTTGAGAACAGATCACATCTTTATCAGCAGAAGAGCGCATGTGATCATGCCTTACCACATCCTTTTGGATACTTACCGTGAAGAGGAACACGGAGGAACTCAGATTGGAACTACCAAAAAAGGAATCGGACCTTGTTATGAAGATAAAATTGCAAGAATCGGGATCAGAATGGTAGATCTTTTAAATCCAGAAATTTTAAGAGATAAAATTGAGAAAAACTTAAAAGTTAAGAATTCTCTTTTTGAAAAATATTACGGAAAACCAACATTAGACGTTGAAGAAATCTACAACGAATATTTAGCAATCGGAAAACAGCTTCAGGACAGAATCGTTGATACTGAATTAGAGCTGAACGAAGCGATCAGAGACGGTAAAAACGTATTATTCGAAGGAGCACAGGCGTTGATGTTGGATATCGACTTCGGTACTTATCCATATGTAACTTCATCTTCTCCGTCTACAGGAGGAGTTTGTACAGGAGCTGGTGTTCCGCCAACTTCGCTTCAGAACTTAATCGGTGTGGCAAAAGCATACTGTACAAGAGTTGGAAACGGTCCTTTCCCTTCTGAATTAGATAACGAACTGGGTGAGAAAATCAGACAGATCGGTGGTGAATTCGGAGCTACTACAGGTAGACCGAGAAGAACAGGTTGGTTAGACCTTGTTTCTTTAAAGCACGCTTGTATGATCAACGGAATCAACAATCTTGTGATCACTAAGCTTGACGTTCTTACAGGAATTGAAAACCTGAAAGTAGTAACACATTATAAAACTGAAGACGGGAAAATTATTGATTATTTCACTTCTTCAACAGAAAAGCTATACAATTACGAGCCAATCTATCAGGATTTACCAGGTTGGAGCGAAGATATTACAAAAGCAAGAAGCTATGATGAACTTCCTGACACTGCTCAGAAATACATCGAGTTTATTGAGAAATACTTAGGAATCAATGTATACTTAGTTTCTGTAGGTCCTGAAAGAAGTCAGAACATCATCAGAAAAGAATTATTCTAATTTCTTAGACTATAAAATAACAGAGAGACTATCATTGGATGGTCTCTTTTTTTTGTTTAAAAATTAATGAATTTCGTTTTTTACCTGAATTAGTCACCCCATGTCAAGGTTCTAAACCTTGACATGGGTGCAGCTTAAAAGAGAATATTTGATTTTAAGATCTTCATTTATTGAAATCCTCTTATATTTAATATTAATTTTAATCTAATGGAAGAAAATAAAATACCCCAGCGTTTTCTGGATAATATTGTGATCAGTTTATATCTTACCATTACATATGCTGTTTTGATTATTGTTTACTTAGGCTTACCATTCAGTATAAGTTCAGATTTCTTACTGATTCTGTTTATTGTCTGCAGTTTGATTTTTAGCATAGGAGCAATCTATTTTGCTGCTAAAAGTTATTCAAAAACAAAGATCAGTTCTGTTATTCTCATTATTATTAATGCTTTGGGATTATTAATACCGCTAACTCTTCTTATCCTGCTTATATAATCTTTTCTACTACGCTAAGGCTATGGTATTTGTGGCTTGTTGTTCTTATTTACTTTTATGAGAAATAGAGCTGTTTTTCTGTGCAACTTTCTATTTAAAAATGTTAAAATTCAAACATTATCATAAAATTTTCTAATATTATGTTGTTTTGCTAAAATTTTGGCAAATGTTTTGATATTACAACATTGCTTATCGATAAGAGCTAACCAAACTAATAATCAAAATTTTTAACAGTTTAAAAAGTAGTAGTGATGAAACAACATAATCAAAACCAGGAATTTCGTTTTAACGAAGTTCTCTTTGAGCACCGCAATAAAGAATATGGTGCCTATGCATTAAGAAACGAATCAGATCGAATATTAACCAAAGCGCTTTTTATCGGAGCAAGTTTAATGGCCGCAGTATCTATTACTCCGTTTGTGATTTCTGCAATGAAATCAGATGTAATGATAGATAGAATTAAGGATAATGGTGAAAGAAGAATAATTAAAATTGTTGAACCACCTGAAAAAGATCCTCCTGTCCAGATTGTAAAAACTGTTGCACCTCCAAACACGAAAACGTTTGACAGTACAGTGCCTACACCATCAAGTGAAGCTAAAGATGACGTAAAAAAAGATCCTGTACCGGATGACGCTGTTGCGGGCTTTGTAAACAACTTTAAAGGAGATCCTGTAGCACCTAATACACCGAATGTTCCAGTATCAGTAGGAACAGGCCCTGTAATTAATACTCTGCCACCGGTAATTTCTGATCCGGTGGATAAAAATAAAATTGCAGAATCTGGAGAACTTGGCGTAGAAGCTAATTTCACAGGAGGAATAGACTCCTTCAGAAATAAAGTAATGAACAACTTCGATGGTTCAGGATTTGAATCAGAAGATGTAGTAAAAACGACAGTTACCTTTATTGTAGAAATGGACGGAACCATCTCAGGGGTAAAAGCTAATGGAACCAACGCCGACTTTAACAGTGAAGCTATGAGAACAATCAAAAATATCTCAAGCAAAGGAAAATGGATTCCAGCCAAAAACAAAAAAGGAGAATTCGTAAGAAGTTATTTCAAATTTCCTATCTCAATGAAGTTTGATAATTAATAAGGAAAAACACATTTCAAATAGTTATCCACAAAGATTTTTTTTTGTGGATAATTTTTTTTATTGCTAAATTGCTTATTAACAATATTTTAACTCAATTTTGATTTTCCCCACTCACTGAGAGCAAAGAAAAAAGTGTATTTTTGAAACTTAAAGTTCTAATAATGGCAAAAATCATAGGTATTGCTAATCAAAAAGGAGGCGTTGGTAAAACTACCACCGCTGTCAACTTGGCGGCAGCATTAGGAGTATTGGAAAAAAGAATATTAATCATTGATGCTGATCCTCAGGCGAATGCTACATCCGGTCTGGGTGTTGAAGATGTTCAGTATTCTACTTATAATCTTTTGGAGCATAGTGCAGAAACAAGAGTTTGCATCAAAAGAACTGCGACTCCGAACCTGGATATTATTCCGTCGCATATTGATTTGGTAGCTGCGGAAATTGAATTGGTAGACAAGGAGGATCGTGAGTATATGCTGAGAAAAGCACTGGCAAGTGTAAGAGACGATTATGACTATATCATCATCGACTGTGCACCGAGTTTAGGTCTTATTACAGTAAACGCTCTTACTGCAGCAGATTCTGTAATTATTCCGATCCAGTGTGAGTATTTTGCATTAGAAGGACTGGGGAAACTTTTGAATACCGTTAAAAACGTTCAGAAGATCCATAATAAAGATCTTGGGATAGAAGGTCTTCTTCTTACGATGTATGACAGCCGATTGAGATTATCCAATCAGGTAGTGGAAGAAGTAAATCTGCACTTCCCGGAAATGGTTTTTGAAACCATTATCAGCAGAAACGTAAGATTGAGTGAAGCACCAAGTTTTGGAGAAAGTATCCTGAATTATGATGCAGAAAGTAAAGGAGCTGTTCAGTATATTCAATTAGCTGAAGAAGTTCTTTTAAGGAACGAAAACTTAATAAAGAATTAAATTAATAATAAATGGCCAATAAGTGTATGCTGGTCATCACTTGTTAAACATCATTTATCAATTATATCTATGAAGGACAAAAAAAGAGCTATGGGACGCGGTTTGGGCGCTATTTTAAGTGCAGAATCTAAAGCAACTGTCAATTCAGCTACTGATGAAGGAGCAGATAAGTTTGTGGGAAATATTGTAGAAGTTTCGCTTGAAGATATCTATCCGAACCCGACGCAGCCGAGAACTTATTTTGATGAAAAAGCATTAAACGAGCTTGCACAGTCAATTGAAAACCTAGGTGTAATCCAGCCGATTACCCTGAGAAAAGATGGTGAAAAGTTTGAAATCATTTCCGGGGAAAGACGTTACAGAGCAACTAAAATTGCAGGGTTAACGACTATTCCTGCCTATATCCGTTTAGTAAATGATCAGGAACTTCTTGAGATGGCTCTTGTTGAAAATATCCAGAGAGAAGATCTTGATGCCATCGAAATTGCATTGACTTATCATAGGCTTTTAGAGGAAATAGGACTTACACAGGAAAATCTGAGCCAGAGAATAGGAAAGGACAGAAGTACCATTACCAATTCTATCAGGCTGTTAAGACTAAATCCGGATATTCAGAATGCTATCAGAAGCGGTGAAATTTCTGCAGGACACGGCAGAGCAATCATCAGTCTTGAAAGTGAAGAAGATCAGCAGGTTTTGTTCGAGCTTATTATCAAAGAAAAATTAAACGTTCGTCAGGCAGAGCAGGCTGCTGCTGCATTGAAAAATCCAAAATCTCCCGCTGCAAAAAAAGCAAAAGTGGAGCTTTCCAATAACTATAAAAAAGCCCAGAAGACAATCGCTGATATCTTGGAAGTAAAAGTGGAAATCAAATCTTCTGGAAATGGTAAAAAAGGTAAAATTGTCCTGGACTTCAAAAATGAAGAAGAGCTGGAATATATTTTATCCCATATTAAATAATGAAGAAAATATTTTTCACATTTTTCTTGTGTATCGCTGCATTGGCCTATTCACAAGTAAAACCTATTGATACCGTTCGGATGCAGACTCCTCCGAAAGAGGAACCCCGTGTGGTAAAACCAGGTAAAACAGAAGCAAAGATCATTGAAGATCTGGAAAAAGCCAATGGTCCCACAGTAAAAACTATAAAATTGAATCCCACCAGAGCAGGATTATATTCTGCTGTTTTACCGGGATTGGGACAGTTTTATAACAAAAAATACTGGAAAATTCCCATTGTTTGGGGAGCAGTAGGAGCCGGAGTGGGGATTGCTGTATGGAATGACAACCAGTATAAAAAATATCGTGAATACTACATCGCGAAACTTAATGGAACACCCAATGAGTTTGTGGACAGCCACCCGTTTTTAGATAAAAGAGCATTGGGGAACGCCCAGGACAGAGCGAAGAGACAAAGAGATTATGCTATTGCAATTACAGGACTTATTTATATTCTGAATATTGTAGATGCCGTAGTAGATGCTCACCTTTACGAAAGCCGTCATGACCCGGATTTGGTTTTTAAACCATCTGTTATTCAGGATCAGTATGGGTACAGTGCTCCCAAAACAGGGTTCAGTTTAAGTTATAGATTTTAGAAGACAACATATCTGCTAAAGACTTCGGTTGAAAGCAGTATTTAAAAATAAAAAAGATTATATGAAAATAGCATTAGTTGGTTATGGTAAAATGGGTAAGATCATTGATGAGATCGCACAGAAACGAGGTCATGAAGTAGTTGCCCGTCTTAAGGAAACCCCAACTGCTGAGAATCTTAATAATCCGGATGTTGTGATTGAATTCTCATTGCCGGAAGTGGCATTTGAAAACATCAAAGCTTGTCTTGAAAATAAAATTCCGGTGATCTGTGGAACTACAGGCTGGCTGGATCAAAAAGAAGAAATAGAAAAACTGGCTGTAGAAAACGACTCTGCATTCCTATATAGTTCCAACTTTAGTTTAGGAGTCAATTTATTTTTTGCTTTAAACGAAAAGCTTGCAGATCTGATGAAAAATGTAGATGAATACTCTTGCCAGTTGGAAGAGATTCACCATATCCATAAAAAAGATGCTCCAAGTGGAACTGCTATTTCTATTGCAGAAGGAATCATCCAAAACAATCCTAAATTTGATGCCTGGAAGCTGGAAGAAACAGAAGGTAAACAATTAGGGATTTTTGCAGTACGTGAAGATGAAGTTCCGGGAACTCATAGCGTGTATTACAGAAGTGAAGTAGACGAAATCGAGATCAAGCACACTGCTTTCAACAGAAACGGTTTTGCGCTGGGAGCTGTAGTAGCTGCCGAATGGATCAAAGATAAAAAAGGAAACTTCGCAATGAAAGACGTTTTGGGACTTTAATTTGTAACAAATTCTGTAAATTGCAGACAAATAAACAGAAAATGATGAATAGTGAATTGTAAACAGCGGACTGCTTTTATCATTTATTACTCATCATTTTTATCATAAGAATAGGCACAAAAAATTTATGAATTATTTTTTAACTTATACAGTATATGTCCTCATACTATCCGTATTGATGGGTGTTTCATCTTGGAAACTGTTCAAGAAAATGGGCTATAGCCCTTTATTTGCTTTTATCCCTTTCTACAACTATTTCATCATTCTGAAAGAAACAAAACATCCGAAATGGTGGGCGATCCTGTCTTATCTTCCGATTGTAGGGCCAATCATGATGTCTGTTTTCCACCTTTATCTGGTGAAAAAGTTCGGGAAAACCCTTTTCAAAGATCAGATTCTTACCGTGATCCTGCCGTTTATTTATATGGCGGTGATCAACTATTCTAAAGATGTAGAGTTAGAAGATGAAAATGCAAACGATCTGTTTCTTACAGACGAAGAAAAGAATGATAAAAAGAAAGATACATTCGTAGGTTCTATTACCTTCGCGGTAGTTTTTGCAACCATTATCCACGTTTTTGTAACACAGCCTTTTGGGATTCCTACAGGATCTATGGAGAGAACATTATTGGTGGGTGACTTCCTTTTTGTAAACAAATGGAGCTATGGTTACAGACTTCCGATGCGTCCGGTAGCAATACCTTTCCTTCAGGGGACCATTATGGATACAGGACAGAAAGGTAACCCGAAGGATGATCCAAAATCTTACGTAGACGGAATAAAGCTTCCTTACACAAGAATTTTACAATTCAACAAGCCGCAGAAAAATGATGTGGTGGTTTTCAACTATCCTCAGGATTCTGTACATACAGCGATCGACAGAAAAGATCCTTACGTAAAACGTTGTGTTGCTACAGCAGGTGATACTTTTGAAATGAGAGCCGGAAGACTTTTCGTTAACGGAAAGCCGGAAGTTGTTTTAGGAGATCAGGAAGTACAGCACAGATATATTGTAACAACCGATGCTCAATTAGATATCCCAACCTTATATAAAGCTTATGGATTTTTACCGGTTCAGGAGTTTCAACAGGATAACGGAGGATTTATTTATGGTTTTCAGGGGTTAACGGATAAGACGGCTAAAGAAATTAAAGAACTTCCTCATGTTCTTGATATGAAGGAAGAGGTTTCAGCAAAAGGTGAAGCTGCAGTATATTACAGAGATGAAGCCAAAACAAAGATTGATACTACTCAGTCTATTTTCCCGATCAACAAACCTTGGAATCAGGATTGGTACGGCCCGCTTAGAATTCCTAAAAAAGGAGATGTGGTAGCTATCAACCAGGAAACACTTCCAACCTATCAGTGGATCATTTCTGAATATGAGCACAACAGTTTAGAGAAAAAGAACGGGAAAATCTTTATCAACGGAAGAGAAGCAACCCAGTATACTATTCAGCAGGATTATTATATGATGGTAGGGGACAATAGAGATGCTTCTTTAGATGCAAGATTCTTTGGTTTTGTTCCTGAAGAAAATATTGTAGGAAAGCCAATGTTTACATGGATGAGTCTTCAGGGTGCATTTGCAGACAGCAGTTCTACTTATCAGGCGCCATTCAAAATCCGTTGGGAAAGAATGTTCAAAGCAACCAATACAGGAGAAGCCAATAAAACCTCTTACTGGTGGATTGCAGCGATGATCCTGATCTTGTTCTTCGGATGGGAATATTTCGTAAAATTATTCAGAAAGAAAAAAACTGAAGACGACTAATAGAAAAATTAAACTTAAAATAGAATGAAGTATTTGAAAAAATACTTCATTTTTGTATTATGAATATGAAGAATGTATTATTGCCGGCATTTTATTTGCCCCCAATTTCATGGTTTTCAGTGTTGTTAAATCCTGAGAATGAAATTACACTGGAACAGTTTGAGAGCTTTCCCAAGCAGACTTATAGAAACAGAGCGAACATCTATGGAGCCAACGGAAAACTGTCTTTAATAATCCCTATCCATCATAACGGAAAAAGAGAATTTAAAGATGTTGAAATTTCTTACCGTGAAGATTGGAGAGCCCTGCATTGGAAATCAATCAAAACAGCATATCAGAGTTCCCCTTATTTTGAATACTATGAAGATAAGTTCAGAAAAATATTTGAGCTTCAGGAAAAGTATCTTCTTGATTTTAACCTTAAAGGGATAGAAGTCATCCAACAGATACTTAAAACAGAAAAGGCACACTCTTTGAATGAAGAATATATCAAAAATCCTGAGAGTATTAATTTCAGAGAAAAGTTTTCGGCAAAACTTCCTTCAGAGTTTCAGATGGAAGAATATTACCAGACGTTTTCTGATAAATTCGGATTTTTGGAGGATTTGTCGGTTCTTGATCTTCTATGCAATAAAGGTCCGGAATCGCTTATGTATATAAAAAATATAAAACAAGCATATTAGCATACCATCGCTATTAATGGAATTTTCAGCATACAGCAGATGAAGTTGGCGATTGGTATATCTTTTTAAAAAATAAATTTCAACATATGAAAAAGGTATTATTAGCTGCAGTTTTTTTAGCAGGTTTTAGTTTTTCTTTCGCACAGGAATCTAAAGCTAAAAGTATTGATCCAAACGAAGACAAAGATCTGATGACATGGTATCATAAGGATTTTACAACTTCAAAAGTATATGGGGTAAATACGGCAAATGCTTATAAATACTTAGAATCTAAAGGACTGAAGCCTAAAACCGTTGTGGTAGGAGTTTTGGATAGTGGAGTACAGGTAGACCACCCCGGATTGGTAAATAACCTTTGGTCAAACCCTAATGAAATTCCCGGAAATGGTAAAGATGATGACGGAAACGGATATATTGATGATGTACACGGTTGGAACTTCATTGGAGGTAAAAACGGTGATATTGATATCGACAATATGGAAGTGACAAGAGTCGTTGCCAAATACAAACCTGTTTTTGAAGGAAGTGATTCTACTAAGAATAAAGCAAATCAGGCTCAAATGAAAGAAGAGTTTGAAATGTATATGAAGGCCAAAGATATGTTCAATACAAAAAGTATCGAGGCTCAACAGGATTTTATGACCTATTCTATGCTGAATGAGCTGATTCCTAATATGGTTAAATTATTAGGAGGTAAGCCTGTAACAGCTGAAACACTTTCAGCAATTAAAGCCCCTACAGATCAAAAAGATGCAATCGCACTGGAATTCCTGGGCCAGATTTCTCAAAGTCCTGAATTCAAAGGAAAATCTTCCACTGAATTTGAAAAAAAGATGAAGGAAGAGATGAAGGAGGCAATAGACCATTTTGCTCCGGCAGCAAAACAATATGATCTTTCCTATGATCCTAGAAAAGAGATTGTAGGTGATAACTATGATGATTATTCTGAAAAAGGCTATGGTAACAATCATTACGAAGGACCGGATGCAGAACATGGAACTCACGTAGCAGGAATCATTGCAGGACTTCCCCAGGGAAAAGAGATTCAGCACGGGGTAGCTTCAAAAGTTGCTAAGATCATGTCTGTAAGAACAGTTCCAAATGGCGATGAAAGAGATAAGGATGTTGCCAACGCCATCAGATATGCAGTAGATAACGGAGCGAAAGTTTTAAATATGAGCTTCGGGAAACCTGTTTCCCCGGGTAAAAATGTAGTCTGGGATGCTTTTAAATATGCCGAAGATAAAGGGGTACTTTTGGTAAAAGCTGCAGGTAATGAAAATGAAGATGTAGCAGAACATCTGGCATATCCTACCAACTTTAAAAATGTTACTGATGAAAAACCATTTGTAAGCAATGTTCTTGTGGTAGGAGCAAGTACCAATAAAAACAGTGCTTTGAGAGCCGATTTTTCTAACTACAATAAAAAAATGGTGAATGTTTTCGCTCCGGGAGAGGAAATTTATTCTACCGTTCCTAAAAACGAATACAAATACCTTCAGGGAACTTCTATGGCTTCCCCTGTGGTAGCTGGAGGAGCTGCTGTTTTATTAGCATATATGCCGGATCTGAAACCTTACCAGATTATTGAAGCGCTTGTGAAAAGCAGCAATCCAAGTACTGCAAACGGATTCACAGATCAATCGCAGGCAGGTGGTGTTATCGACCTGAAAAAAGCTGCGGAATATGCCTATACCAATTTCTACAAAGGAAAGCCGTCAAGTACTGCTAAGCCTTCGAAATCCGTAAAAAAGGCTGTTAAAAAATAATTTATCTCCCTGTGTTTAAGGAGAAACCATAGAAAGTCCGGATTTTTTTCGGACTTTTTATTTTTTATTTTAAATTTTGGCACGGTTTTTTGTAACTTTATAATAACAAAATAATAAACAACAAAATGAAAAAGTTACTACTTGCAGGGATGTTGGGAACATCACTTTTTGCAGTGTCGTGTTCCTCTGTTAACAAAGCAGCTACATCTCAAAATCAAAGAGCAGACTTCCTTAAATTAAAAGGAGATTGGCAGATCGTGAGCGTAGATTATGAAAAAGGCTATAAAATCAAACCTTTTGATGAAGGTGCAGATGCGCAGTGTTTCGTAGGAAGCCACTGGAGACTGATTCCTAACAACTGGACAGGAGCGTATACTTTGAACGGAGGTGGAGATTGCCCGGCAATTACACAACCTATCAAGTTTGAAGTAAAAGACGGTAACACGTTTATGTTTAAAAAAATTGCTCAAGGTACTAAAGCAAAACAAAATACAGCCGGTTATACAATGACGTTAATCAGCCAGACTACAGATCAGTTTTCTCTTCAGCAAGATGTTCCTTTTGAAGGAGGCAATGTAAAAGTAGTTTACAACTTCCAGAGAGCAGGAATGAAATAATTTATCAACATAAAAGATCAAAAAAATGAATTTTAATAAAACATACGTAGGAGCCCTTTTCTTGTCATCAGCATTATTATTGACAAGCTGTGAGGCGGTTCAGAATTCAAATCACCAACAAAGAGGCACAGCAGTAGGTGTTGCTTCAGGAGCAGTACTTGGAGGTATCTTGGGTAACAATGTAGGAAAAGGAGGAAATGGAGCTATTGGTGCTGTATTAGGTGGTATTATCGGTGGTGTAGCTGGTAATGTTATCGGTAACAAAATGGACAAGCAGGCTAAAGATATTAAAGAAACTTTACCGGGAGCTCAGGTAGAAAGAGTAGGAGATGGTATTAAAGTAACAATGAACGAAAGCATCGTTAATTTTGCATTCGACTCTTCAAACCTTACTTCTGTTGCACAGACTAACCTGGATAAACTGGCTCAGGTATTAGCGAACAACCCTGATACTAATATCAATATCTACGGACATACAGACAGCGTAGGTAAAGACGCTTACAACGTGGCGCTTTCTCAAAGAAGAGCAGATGCCGTGAAATCTTATTTAGTAGGAAAAGGAATTGTATCAAGCAGAATGTTCACAAAAGGGGAAGGTAAAAATATGCCGGTAGCCAGCAATGATACTGATGAAGGAAGAGCTAAAAACAGAAGAGTTGAATTTGCGATCACTGCAAATGAAAAAATGATTAATGATGCCAAGCAAGGGCAGTAATTAATTTTACATATAAATATTTTCGTAAAAGACCGCCCCGGCGGTTTTTTTTGTATTTTTATGCTAGAAATTTTGAATTGATTACTTTTGCACTTGAAACAACATAAATGAAGAAATATTTAAAGCTGCTCCGCGTAGAGCAATGGGTGAAAAACCTTTTTGTATTTGTCCCGCTCTTCTTTTCAGGTAACATTACCAACATAGATCTGCTTACTAAAAGCATTTTCGCATTTGTAATATTTTCGCTTGCGGCTAGTGTTGTATATATTCTGAATGATTATAATGATATTGAAGCAGACAGAAAACATCCTGAAAAAAGGAGAAGACCTCTGGCGAGTGGTGCTATTTCAAAAGCAACAGCTATAGGAATTCTTATCGGTCTGATTATTACAGATATTGTTCTTGTATTTTTTACACGATTCTATTTCCATGAGTTGCTATGGAAGTTTGCGATTATAATAGGATTCTATGTAGTGATGAATCTGGCATATACATTTAGACTTAAGCATGTTCCGATCATCGATATTTTTATTATTGCCATAGGATTTGTACTTCGTGTATTGGCTGGAGGTTATATTACTGGAATCAGTATTTCACAATGGGCTATTCTTTTAACGTTTGTATTGGCACTCGTGCTTGCTATTGGAAAAAGAAGAGGAGAATTGATCAATGCACAGGTTTCAGGAAAAACAAGACGGGCATTAGACGGGTATAATGTTCAGTTTGCAGATATTGCATTATCTATTTCTATTACGCTGGCTATTGTATGTTACCTGATGTTTACCCTGTCACCGGAAGTTCAGGAAAGATTCCATGAAAGGGTTTTTTATACGGTAATCTTCGTGGTTTTTGCCTTATTAAGATATCTTCAGCAGACATTGGTCTACAACAGAACGGAATCTCCTACAAAAATTGTGTACCGGGACCGCTATATACAGGTTACCCTATTACTTTGGGTTGCTGCATTTTTAATTCAAATTTATTTTAAGAAATGAAGCCGAATTTCACACAGAAAGTTACAAACTGGGGTAATTACCCGGTAGTGGAGAAAGAAATGAGATCAGAGGACAGTTTCAAAAAAATAAAAGAATTTGTACTCAATCACAACGAGATTATTGCCAGAGGAAACGGAAGATGCTATGGAGATGCTTCGTTGGGAGAATCTATATTTTCAACAAAAAAATTAAATAAGTTTATCAATTTTGACCGTTTAAACGGGGTGATAGAATGCGAATCCGGAGTACTGCTTTCAGATGTTCTGGAAATTGCTGTTCCGCAGGGATATTTTCTATACGTTACTCCCGGGACAAAGTTTATATCAGTGGGAGGAGCTATTGCTTCCGATGTTCATGGGAAAAACCACCATGCAGAAGGATGTTTTTCAGAATACGTGATTGAATTTAAGCTCATGACTGAGAGCGGACAAATTATTACCTGTTCCAGAGAAGAAAATTCAGAGAAATTCTGGGCTACTATTGGTGGAATGGGACTTACAGGGATTATTCTTACAGCAAAATTTAAGCTTAAAAATATAGAATCCGCATACATTCGCCAGGAAAGTATCAAAGCAGAAAACCTGGATGAAATCTTTAAACTGTTTGATGAAAGTGAAAACTGGACTTATACCGTTGCCTGGATCGATTGTCTTCAGAAAGGAAAAAATATTGGAAGAAGTATCCTGATGAGAGGTGAGCATGCCTTCCAACATGAGCTTCCCCAAAGTCTTTCGAAAACTCCTTTAAGATTAAAGAAAAAATTACAGCCTACAGTTCCTTTTTATTTTCCGGGATTTGTACTGAATGCACTTACGGTAAAAATATTCAACTGGCTATATTATAAAAAACAGTCTAAGAAGGAAGTCAAGAACTTTATTGATTACGAAACATTTTTCTATCCTTTGGATGCTATTAATGATTGGAACAAAATCTATGGGAAATCCGGTTTTATACAATATCAGATGGTGATTCCTAAAGAAGCGGGAAAAGAAGGAATGAAAAAAATCCTTGAAACGATTGCCAATAGTGGGAATGGATCATTCTTAGCAGTTTTAAAACTTTTTGGAAAACATAATCCGGAGGCTTATAACTCATTTCCGGTGGAAGGGTATACACTGGCCTTGGATTTTAAAGTGAATTCAAAACTGAAAAAACTGGTAGACCAGCTTGATGCAATTGTTCAGGAGTTCGGAGGAAGAATTTACCTTACCAAAGACAGTATGAGCAGATCATCACTTACCAATTATCTGAAAAATATTCAAAATCCTAAATTTGTGTCTTTACAGCACAAAAGAATCATAAACAACAACTCATAATGATAGTTCTGGGAAGCACATCTGAAGTGGCACAGGCTTTTGTGGAAAAAGCACTTCAGGAAGGAGAAAAGTTTGAAAAAATCTATCTTTTTACCTCAAATAAAGAAACTACAGAACGGTTTGCAAGACATATTGATGTGAAATTTCTGCAGCAGGCAGAAGTTATTGAACTGGATCTGACGAAAGAAATTGATTACAACAGATTTGATAATATCAATTCAAATGTATTATTTTGTGCCGTAGGATATTTAGGAGAAGGAACAGAAGAAGGACTGTATGATAACAGGAATACGGAACGCATTATAGATATTAATTATTCAAAACTGGTTCCCGTAATGAACTATTTTGCTCATAAATTTGAAAACAGAAGATCCGGAACGATCATTGGGCTTTCATCAGTAGCAGGAGACAGGGGAAGACAGAGTAATTTTATCTATGGAAGTGCAAAAGCTGCGTTTACAGCCTATCTGAGTGGTTTGAGAAACTATCTCTTTGATAAAAAAGTACACGTTCTTACGATAAAACCTGGGTTTATGGCAACCAAAATGACTGAAGGTCTGCCTTTAAATCCAAAACTGACCGCAACGCCGAAACAAGCGGCTGCCTGTATTTATAAAGCCTTTAAAAAGGAGAAAAACGTGGCATATGTTTTGCCGGTTTGGAGTATTATTATGATGATTATCAGGAATATCCCTGAATTTATATTCAAAAAATTAAAGCTTTAAAGAGAAATGAAAAAATTGTATTGTTTTGATTTTGACGGAACTTTGACCTACAAGGATACTATGTTTATGTATCTTAAATTCTACGATTCTACAAAATACCGGATACAATTTTTAAGACATGTACCGCTTTTCATTCTATTGAAGTTAAAGCTTGCCGAAACAGAAAAAGTGAAAAAAAGTTTTATCGGGTCTATTTTAAAAGGACAGTCTCAAGAAAAGATCGAAATGAAATCTAAACAATTTTTTGAACTTCACTATCCTAAAATTGTAAGGGAAAATGCATTAGACTTTATAAAAAATATCGATAGGAATAATACACAAAGTTTATTGGTGACCGCATCCTTAGATATTTGGGTAAAGCCTTTCGCTGAGGAACTTAAAATGGAGCTTGTTTCTACGCGGGCAGAGTTTAAGAACGGAATTTTCACAGGAAACTTTGTAGGGAAAAACTGTAATGGGAAAGAAAAACTGGTAAGAATTAAAGAAGAAATAAACAATTCTAAATACGATAAAATTATTGCATTTGGGGATACTTCAGGGGATCGGGCAATGTTGAAATGGGCAAATGAAGGACATTATCAATTTTTTCACTAATTTTGGGAGATAAAATTGTAAAAAATGAAAAGCCTGATAATTGCATGTACAGTAATATTGATGAGCTGTGCAAGCACTTCATCTCAGAAGTCTTCTGCTATGCAGGGAAATACTGAACTCCTTGTTTCTGAATCTCAGGGAGGAACTGATAAACCAGGCTTTAAGATAATTGAAGACGAAAAAGAGTTTCGTAACATTATCAGTGGAAGTTTTGGTACCGCAGATCTGGGAAAAGATTCTTATGTCAGCTATCCGAAATTTCCGAAAAATAAAAAAGTTGTTATATACAATTTGGGAACCTTCAGATCAGGAAGTCACAAAATTGAAGAAATCAAAAGTATCTCTGTAAAAAATCAGATTCTCTATGTAGAAGTTCCGGCAGGAGAACCCTCCGGTGGAATGGAAATTCAGGTGATCTCCAGTCCATGGTTTATTTTTACTGTTCCCACAGATTACAAGTTTACCTCCGTAGAATTAAAATATTCAAAATAATAATGGATAAAGTATATTTAGATAATGCCGCAACCACTCCGCTTGCAGAAGAAGTTATAGATGCAATGGTGGGCACTATGAAGATGAATTTCGGAAACCCGTCTTCAACGCACAGCTTTGGCCAGGAAGCAAAAATCCTTATTGAAAATGTAAGAAGACAGGTTGCAGACTATCTTCATGTAACTCCTGCTGAGATCATTTTTACTTCCTGTGGAACCGAATCCAACAATATGATCATCAAATCCTCGGTAGAACACCTTGGAGTAGAAAGAATCATCAGCTCTCCTCTGGAACATAAATGTGTTTCTGAAAGTATTTTGGACATGAAAAACAGAAAAGGAGTAGAAGTAAACTACATCCGTCCGAATGAAAAAGGAGATATTGACCTTACAAAATTAGAAGAGCTTTTAAAAGCCTCAGATAAAAAAACATTGGTAAGCTTAATGCATGCCAACAACGAAATCGGAAATATCATTAATCTTAAACAAGTTGCCCAGCTGTGCAAAGAGCATCATGCCCTTTTCCACTCGGATACGGTACAGACGATGGCTCATATGAATCTTGATTTCTCTGATATTCCTGTAGACTTCGCTTCCTGTAGTGCCCATAAGTTTCACGGACCAAAAGGAGCTGGATTTGCATTTATCAGAAAAGCAACGGGCTTAAAAGGAATTATTACCGGAGGACCTCAGGAAAGAAGCCTTAGAGCCGGAACTGAAAATGTTAGCGGCATCGTAGGACTGGGTAAAGCGTTAGAGCTTTCTCTGAATCATATGGATGAATATACCAACCATATGCAGGATATTAAAAATTACGCAATTGAAAAACTTTCTGCTGAAATTGAAGGAATTAAGTTCAACGGAAGAAGTGCTGAAAAAGAAAACAGCCTTTATACGGTTTTAAGTGCTTTACTACCTTATAAAAATCCATTGATAGGACTTCAGTTGGATATGAAAGGAATTGCAATCTCTCAGGGAAGTGCATGCTCATCAGGAGCTTCAAAACCTTCAATGGTTATGATGATGGTGCTTTCTGAAGACGAAATGGATCATTGTACACCATTGCGTATCTCTTTCAGCCATATGACAACCAAAGCGGATATCGATACATTAGTGAAGGCTCTGAAAGAAATTTCAAGCGACTATACTATAGAAAAAACTAATGTTGAGCATAGATAGTCTTATGCTTTAAAAATCGTAATTTTGAACATCCAATAGAGGATTAAAAGAAAATAATATTAATTAAAATAAAAGAAACAAAAATGGCTTTAGAAATTACAGACAGCTCATTTCAGGATACGGTTTTAAAATCTGATAAACCGGTATTAGTGGACTTTTGGGCAGTATGGTGTGGACCATGCAGAACTTTAGGACCAATCATCGAAGAAGTAGCATCAGATTTTGAAGGTAAAGCAATCGTTGGGAAAGTAGATGTAGACAACAACCAAGAGATTTCTATGCAGTATGGTATCAGAAATATCCCTACAGTTCTTATTTTTAAGAATGGGGAAGTGGTAGATAAATTAGTAGGTGTGGCTCCAAAAGAGGTAATCGCTGAAAAATTAAGCGCTCACTTATAAAAAAATAAGTTTGATAATGAATGCCTTCCAGTATTGGGAGGCATTTTTTTTAAAATAATTTGCAGATAACAAAAAAAGGTGTAATTTTGCAACCACGAAAAAGAAACGACGTTCTTTAAAAAATGATCCGGTAGTTCAGCTGGTTAGAATGCCGCCCTGTCACGGCGGAGGTCGCGGGTTCGAGTCCCGTCCGGATCGCAGAAGTTTTCTCAATTTCTTTTAAAAAATTGATCCGGTAGTTCAGCTGGTTAGAATGCCGCCCTGTCACGGCGGAGGTCGCGGGTTCGAGTCCCGTCCGGATCGCAAATACAATATAAAATTTGTATAGAATACTGTAAAATATATGTTTTACAGTATTTTTTTTGTTTTATGTGTATTTTAAAAAAATGAGAACGGATCAGGTACAAAAGCTGGATGGAAATAATATCCGTATATCTCGGTGGGTTTATGGGTCTTTTTAATAATCTGTTTTTGGAATTTTGTTTCAAAATGTTAATTTATAATTTAAATAAAAATTAGCATGTAGTACTAAAAATATTAATAATAATTGTTACCTTCGCCCAATAATAAAAGCCACTGAGTGTTGAATTAATGAAAATGATATTTTAGGTTTATTTGTATATGGGGGATATTTTTAAAATCAGGGAGTTAAGGTATATACCCAGATGGTCGGTTTTTTTTATCGACATTTCAGTTATTTTCTTTTCTGTTTTAGTTTCATATTTGTTCTTAAAAAGTCTGGAGGTAAAACTGAACTTTATTGAGTACCAAAATGAAAAAATATTTTCAGTAATTATTGTTAATATTCTGTTTATACTCCTGTTCAAAACATATGCAGGAATCATAAGACATTCTACTTTTTTAGATTTTTGTAAAATTTTGTGGTCTTCGGGTAGTGCTCTTATTGCATTACTGGGACTGAATTTTATATCGGGACTGGCATTGGGTAAACCTCTTTTTTTATATCCGGTTCTGTTTTTATTTTTCTTTATTTCTATTTTTCTGATGTTCTTTTTCAGAATGATAACCAAACAGTTTTTTTCTATATTTATGGATGTTAAGGATATTTCATCTAAGGAAAGGGTTGCTGTTGTAGGAATAAGTGATGCTTCTGTTTCATTAGCGAATGCTATTATTCATCATCCTGATCATCCCTATCAGCTGGCAGGATTTCTTAGTGCCAGATCAGATTCTAAGAAAGCAATGCTGCTAGGTCATAAGATTTATAATAAAAAACAGTTTCTTAAAAGCAATAATCTGAGAGAACAGTTTGATGCTGTTTTAATCAAAGATATGATGACAAAGCGGGAAATGGAAGAATGGACTGCTCTTGCATTGGATAATGGATTGAAAGTATTAAAAGCACCCGTAGCCAGTATAATAAAAGAAGATGATGTTGTAAAAGGCATCCGTCCGCTTAAGATTGAAGATTTGCTTAATCGTCCGGCCATTAAAATAGAAGGGGACGAGGTAAAGAGTTTTCATGTTAATAAAACTATTTTAGTAACCGGAGGCGCCGGGTCTATAGGAAGCGAAATTGTAAGGCAGGTTGCTCAATTGAATTCATCACTTATTGTGGTGGTTGATCAGGCGGAATCTCCTTTATACGAACTGCAGCTTGAATTATTAGAGAGATTCCCGAACCAAAGATTCAAATTTGTATTGGCAGATATTTCAAACTATCCAAGGATGGAAAAACTGTTTGAAGATTATCAGTTTTCAATTGTCTATCATGCGGCTGCGTACAAACATGTTCCCTTAATAGAAGATAATCCGCATGAAGCTATTTTTGTCAATATCGGAGGAACTAAAAATTTAGCTCTTTTATCGAAAAAATATAGTGTAAATCGTTTTGTGATGGTATCTACAGATAAAGCTGTAAACCCAACTAACGTAATGGGAGCTTCTAAAAGAGCCGCTGAACTTTTTGTACAATCTTTACAAAATTCTTCTGAGAATACAACAAAATTTATTACAACACGTTTTGGAAATGTACTAGGTTCCAACGGTTCTGTAATACCGCATTTCAAAAAACAAATTGAAAAAGGAGGTCCGGTTACAATTACTCATCCTGATATTATTCGTTATTTTATGACTATCCCGGAAGCCTGCGAATTGGTACTTCAGGCAGGAACAATGGGAGAAGGGGGTGAGATTTATGTTTTTGATATGGGTAAACCTGTCAAAATCTTGGATTTAGCAGAAAGAATGATTAAATTATCAGGATATACGCCAGGTATTGATATTAAAATTGATTTTATAGGCTTACGACCAGGCGAAAAATTATATGAAGAACTTTTAACAGATCATTCTACGACTATTCCTACGCATCATGAGAAAATTATGATATCCAGAGATCCGGTGATGGAGTTTGAAGATATAGAAGCTTTGTGTCAACGGATTATTATGTTAGCAGTGAATAAGGATAGTTTACAAATTGTGAAAACATTAAAAGTTATTGTACCAGAATTTATAAGCAATAATTCGGAATTTGAAGTTTTAGATAAAATATCTGAACATTAAGTATATGAGTGAATTATATGAATGAAATTAATAAAAAAAATAGTGGAAAATAATAATTTTCGTTATTTTGTTTTCAAACGGAATGAAAATTGCTAGAAAAAGAAATAATCTAAATATAGGGATTAAAATACGCCTCACATAAGTAAAAACTTCTTATAACATAGTATATTAAATAAAATTGAAGTTAACTCAAGTAGACTAGAACAAAAAAACATATGAATAAAACTATTATTGCGTATATAATACTGTTATCGGTTACTTTATTATCATGTAGACCGAAGCAAAATATGGTATATATATCAAAACATAATATGGAAGAGGAAGTTGCAAAAGCAAAGTTCCAGGGCTTACATATTCAGGAAGGAGATGTACTTTTAATTCTTGTTTCTGCACTGGATGAAGTTGCAGTAAAACCATTTAATCTTAACACTACAAATAAGGTAGGAAGCACTTCAAATGCCGGAATAAATCAATATGCACAACCAAGTGAGTATTTGGTAAATGAGGAAGGAAACATCTATTTTCCTGTAATAGGGAATGTATATGCTAAAGGAATGTCGCAGATACAACTGAAGAATGACCTTGAGGCTCGTCTTAAGAGATATCTTACAGATCCTATGGTGAGTATTACTCTCAAAAATTTCAATGTGAGTATCTTAGGTGAAGTAAAAAATCCGGGACAGAAAGAAAGTGTTTCTCAAAAGATTAACATTTTTCAGGCATTAGGCCTTGCCGGTGATATGACAGATTTTGGAGACCGTACCAATGTAAAGCTTATCCGTACTGGAGAAGATGGGACTGATCAGATTGCTAATGTTGATCTTACCAGATCTGATATTGTAAGTTCTCCATACTATTATATGAAACAAAATGACATATTATATGTACAGCCGGACAAAAACAAACAGGTTCAGGCCAACTCGAACCCGAACAGAGCGCTTACATTCCAGATTATTGGTGCATTATTAACAGCGGGCACGCTTATTATTGCCTTAACACGAAGATAAAATATGCAGAAGATAGAATTTCAGGAAAAGGAAGATAGTTTGAATCTAAGAAAAGTTATCTCTCAATACCTATATAAATGGCCGTGGTTTATTGCTTCCATTTTACTTTTTGTAATAGGAGCTTACATTTATCTTAGATATAGTGTACCTCAATATCAATCAACAACGGTTCTTAAATTTGATAAAAAACAAAATAATCTTTCCTCAGCATTATCAGATCTGGAGAATCTTGGTATGGGCTTAGGGAATGCTGATGAGCTGAAAAGTGAGGGAGCTGTTGTAACCTCACGACCTATCCTCATGGAGGTTGTGAAAAATCTTAATCTTAATGTTGAATATTTCAATACAGGAGAAATTAAAGATTCACAGCTATTTAACAAAATTCCCGTTGTTGCAAAAGTATTATCATATAATAATAATGAAAATTTTAAATTTTCTGAATATACAATGATGGACTTAAAGGGGGATGAGTTTACGCTTCAGAATGAAAAAAAAGCAACCTTTAAAGGTAAGTTTAATATTCCTCTGAATTTAGATTTTGGAATCGTAATGTTTCAGAGAAATTCTGCTGTTCCTTTTAAATCAAAATATAAAGTAATTTTTTGGAATCCCATTGAGAAAGTAAAAAAATTAGAAAAAACGGTTGAGATCAATTTACCAGATGAAAAAGCCATGCTAATGGAAATAAACCTGATAGGATCTCTTCCTGAAAAATCGGAGGCTATTCTTAATGAGGTGACTAAGCAATATAATCTGGATGGTCAGAAAGATAAAAATTTACAAGCTCAGAATACTCAGGAATTCATCGATAAAAGACTGGAAGTGATTACCAAAGACCTTTCAGGGGTAGAAAACCAAAAAGAAGATTTCGAGAACCGTAATCGTATTGTAGATATTCAGGCACAGGCGGAACTTGCATTACAGAATACAAGTGATAACACCAAAGTTCTCCTTCAGCAGCAGGCTCAGCTAGACCTTCTGAATTCACTTTCAGGAGAGGCTTCAAAAGGCAATAACCAGCTTATGCCATCCAACCTTGGGTTGAATCCTTCATTGGAACAATCTATAACTCAGTATAACTCATTGATTATCAGTAGAAATAAAACCCTTAAACAAGCGACCAATGAAAACCCTGCTGTTATAGAAATGAACAGGGAAATTGCTTCTTTAAAGGAAGTAATCCGTGATAATATCCGTGAGCAGAAGCAAACGGTACAGACAGGTATTTCTCAGCTGCAGAACCAGATCAATACTAACAACAGTATGATTCAAAAAGTTCCCGGACAGTCTAAAGTCTATAGGGGAATTGAGCGTCAGCAAAATCTTAAAGAACAGTTGTTTTTATTTCTCCTTCAAAAAAGAGAAGAAAATGCAATCAATCTATCGGTAAATGTACCGAAAGCTAAAATTGTAAACCCTGCATTTACAGAAGATATACCTGTATCCCCTAAAAAAGATATTATCCTTTTAGGAGCAATGTTACTTGGTATATTATTTCCTTTTGCTGTTTTATACTTCCTTTTCATGCTGGATGATAAGATTTATACCAGAGATGATATTAAAGAACGCTCAGAATTGGGTGTATTGGTAGACATACCTTCACTTAAGGATAATGAAAATCATTTGATACAGAAAAACGACTTTTCCGAGTTGGCTGAAGCTTTCAGAGTTCTTGTTTCAAACCTTAAATTCGTTTTGCCTGTAAAGGAGACTGCTAAAGTAGTTATGGTAACTTCTTCAGTAAAAGGAGAAGGGAAAACCCTGGTATCCGTGAATCTTGCACTTACCATTGCCAATAAGAATTCAAGAGCGCTTCTGATAGGTTCGGATATTCGTAACCCTCAGATTCAGCGATATGACAGTGAGCCAACCAAAAGAAAAGGTCTTACAGAATATTTATATGATAATTCTGTAAACGTGGAAGAACTTATCCATACATCCACTACCAATCCTTCATGTGATGTCATTTATGCCGGAGCAATTCCTCCTAACCCTCAGGAACTGCTTTCTAACGGAAGGTATCAAAAACTTATTGCGGAGATGTCTTCTCAATATGCATATATCATTATAGACTCTGCACCACTTATGCTGGTTTCAGATACTCTTAGCATCGTTGATACAGCAGATGCAACATTATATGTTGTAAGATCAGGAGTATCAAGAAATATTTTGATAGATTTTGCTAATGATCTGGTGAAAGACTCTAAGTTGAAGAATGTGTCTTTTGTCATTAATGATGTTTCAAAACGTGCAGGAGGTTACGGATATAACTATAGCTATGGATATGGCTACAGTCAAACAAATGATAAAAAAAGTTGGTGGAGTAAAATTTTCAAATCATAAAAATGAATAAAATTTTAATTACAGGTGGAGCGGGTTTTATCGGTTCTAACTTAACAGAGTATTTTTTAAATAAAGGCTATTATGTAGTGTGCTTAGACAATTTTGCAACAGGACACCGTCATAATGTTGAACCTTTCCTTGGAAATCCAAACTATCAGCTTATCGAAGGAGATATCCGTGATTTGGAAGTTTGTCAGAAAGCGGTGGAAAATGTAGATTATATTCTGCATCAGGCTGCTCTCGGTTCAGTTCCCAGATCAATTAAGGATCCTATTACAAGTAACGATGTGAATGTTTCAGGATTTTTAAATATGCTGATTGCTGCACGAGATGCCAAAGTAAAGCGTTTTGTTTATGCAGCTTCCTCATCCACATATGGTGATTCTGCATCATTACCTAAAGTAGAAGATGTTATCGGAAGACCATTATCACCATACGCCATTACCAAATATGTAAATGAATTGTATGCAGATGTATTCGGAAAAACTTACGGATTGGAATGCATTGGTTTGAGATATTTTAATGTGTTTGGAAGGAGACAGGATCCCAACGGAGCTTATGCTGCTGTGATTCCATTATTTATAAAACAGTTGATCAATCATGAGTCACCGAAAATTAATGGTACAGGTGATTATTCCCGTGATTTTACATACATTGACAACGTAATTCAGATGAATGAGCTGGCCATGCTTACTGAAAGCCCGGATGCAGTGAATACAGTTTATAATACAGCAGTGGGTGATCGTACAACATTGAATGATCTGATTGGATATCTTAAAAAATATCTTAGCGAATTTGATGGAGAGATTGCCAATATTGATGCTGTTCATGGTCCGAACCGTGTAGGAGATATTCCACACTCACTGGCATCAGTTGAAAAAGCAGAAAAATTATTAGGATATAAACCTAGCCACAATATAGATAAAGGTTTAAAAGAAGCTATTAACTGGTATTGGACAAATTTAAAGTAACATTTTTTAATTGAATCTTTATGAAGAAAGAACATAAAATTGCCATTATAGGACTAGGATATGTCGGTTTGCCTTTAGCCAGGTTGTTTGCCACACAATATTCGGTTGTAGGTTTTGATATTAATCAGAAAAGGATTGCAGAACTGAACACTGGGGTAGACAGTACTCTGGAAGTGGAAAATGAAGTATTGGAATCTGTATTAATTCAGAATAACCCTTTTAACCAGGGAGCTGCAAAAGGATTATATTGTTCAGCTGATATCAAGGATATTCAGGATGCTGACATTTACGTTATTACTGTTCCTACTCCGGTGGATCAGCATAACCGTCCTGACCTTACTCCGCTGTATAAAGCCTCAGAAACTGTAGGAAAAGTATTGTCCAAAGGTGATATTGTGATTTACGAATCTACAGTATATCCCGGAGCTACTGAAGAAGAATGTATCCCTGTTCTTGAAAAAATTTCAGGAATGGTATTTAACCAGGACTTCTTTGCAGGATATTCTCCTGAACGTATTAATCCCGGTGACAAAGAGCATACTGTTGAAAAGATCTTAAAAGTTACCTCGGGCTCAACACCTGAAATCGGGGAAATAGTAAATAATTTATATCAGTCCGTAATCATTGCAGGAACTCATTTGGCTCCAACAATCAAGGTTGCAGAAGCTGCCAAGGTAATTGAAAATTCACAAAGGGATATTAATATTGCTTTTGTAAACGAATTGGCAAAAATATTCAATCTTTTAGATATTGATACTCATGCAGTTTTGGAAGCAGCAGGAACCAAATGGAACTTTTTACCCTTCAAACCAGGGTTAGTAGGAGGACACTGTATTGGTGTAGATCCATATTATCTGGCTCAGAAAGCTCAGGAAAAAGGGTATCATCCGGAAATTATATTAGCAGGACGCCGTCTTAATGATTCCATGGGACAGTATGTAGCTTCTCAGCTATTGAAAACCATGATTAAAAA
Organism: Chryseobacterium sp. D764; assembly: GCF_019317325.1. NCBI lineage: Bacteria > Pseudomonadati > Bacteroidota > Flavobacteriia > Flavobacteriales > Weeksellaceae > Chryseobacterium > Chryseobacterium sp. D764. The sequence goes on from NZ_CP079219.1 coordinate 4,505,217, forward strand.
CAAGGTAACCATCAATGGTGCCACAGTTTTGAATTTAGGAATAACGTTTAAAGAAAACTGTCCGGATGTACGTAATACAAAGGCGGTAGATGTGATTCATGGGCTTGAAGACTATGCTTTACAGGTTACAACTTTTGATCCATGGGCTAATCCTGATGAAGTAAGACACGAATATGGACTAGAGGTCGTGAATGAAATTCCACAGGAAAAATATGATGCTATTATCCTTACCGTTGCACATAAACAATTCAATGATCTGGATTTAAAAAATCATTTAAAAGAAAATGGAATAATTTATGACGTAAAAGGAATCTTAGAAGAAAGTCATTCAAGGTTATAAATAAATATGAACTAAATAATATTTATTACTATAATAATGAATAGCAATACTTTACTAAAAAGTACATTAATATATACAATTGGTAATTTTGGATCTAAGATTTTATCTTTTCTATTAATTCCTATTTATTCCTACTACCTTTCCAGAAAAGAATTAGGAGAATATGACTTAGTGCTGACTAGTGTCAATTTATTAGTTCCTTTTGTCTCCTTGCAGATGAATGAGGCCATTTATCGCTGGTTTCTGGACAAAGAAAACGAAAAAGAAAATTATATTGATAATATTTTTAAGCAATGTAGTATTCTGTTACTGGTTTCCTTTATCAGCTTTGAACTGTTGCTTTACCTGGCTGGGCTTTTTTATCATATTCCTTACCAGAAAGAATTGTCACTGCTGATTATAAGCTCTTGTTTATTGCCTTTCTTTCAGCAAATATTAAGAGGGTTGGGGTTAACGAGATACTATTCATTTATAGGAATTATAAATAGTTTTTTTATATTTTCTTTTAGTTTACTTTTCCTGCTGACAGATATATTTCAGGATAAGGTACAGGGGATCTTTTATGCACTTTTTATCAGTAATTTTATTGCAATTTTACTGATGCTGTTCAAAGTAAGTTTTCTGTTTAAGAAATATGTTAGTATAAAAATTAACTACTCATTACAAAAGCAGATTCTATTTTACTCCCTTCCATTAATATTAAATTCTATAAGCTGGTGGGTTATTAACGCATCAGACAGATATATTATTTTAAAGTTTTTAACAATAGAAGACAATGGTATCTATGCTGTTTCTGCAAGGCTTCCCGCTATTCTGACGATCTTTAATACCGTCTTTATGCTGGCCTGGCAGGATATGGCAATCTCCGGAAACGATCCCAATAACCCCTTTTTCTCAAAGCTTTTTAATAAATATATCGCTGTAAATATTGGCTTATCAACCATTTTAATAGCAGCTACTCCGTTGATTACGGAAGTTCTGTTTGATTCAAAATTTTATGAATCCTGGAAATATGCCACCCTTCTGTACATAGGATCTTGTTTTTCGTCGATTTCCGGCTTTTTAGGTGCTATTTATTTAAAAACCAAATCAACAAAGGGGATTTTTATTACAAGTATGATAGGGGCATTGGTGAATGTATTTATTTCAGTGGCTTTTATTAAGTATATTGGTCTTTATGCACCTGCTTTAGGTACATTTGTCAGCTTCTTTGTTATGTTTATTATAAGATACAGACAGACAGCTGAGATTTTAAAATTAGATATAGATATTAAATCTTTCATCATACAGCTGCTGGTGGTTTTTAGTATAATTATACTGTTATACATAAATAGTAGTCATTTAATTTCAATATCTTTAACGGTATTGTCGTTATTCCTTTTCGGTTATTTTAATAAAGATATTTTAAAAAAAGTCTTTAATAAATTAAATTCTCTAAAAAAATAAATATGAATTCCAATAAAGAAAATATAAGACAATTAAAAAATATAATATCTACTCAGCTTACTCCACTCATTGATAATGATTTTATTCTGTTAGATATACCTAATCATAGAAATATTGGAGATTCTTTAATTTGGAAAGGAGAATTAGAATTTTTTAAAACATTAGCCCATAAGTGTATTGGGCAGTACAACAGATATACTTTCAAAAAAAGTGATATAAAATCTGAGAAAACAGTTATTCTGCTGCACGGAGGAGGAAACTTTGGTGATATATATGAATCAAGTCAAAGTTTTAAAAGATATATCATTGAAAACTTTCCCAATAACAAGATTATTGTTCTGCCTCAAACGGTACATTACAATAGCGAAGCAAATCTAAAAAGAGATTTTGCTATTTTCAACAATCATCGTGATCTTCACGTATTAGTAAGAGATTTGCCTTCATATGATACTTTAAAAGCTGCTTTTAATGAAGAAAAATTAAAATTAGCACCGGATATGGCTTTCTTTTTAGATTTTGATGCTGATATTAAGACCAATTCTCCTGAAACGAGAAAGAATTTATATCTGAACAGAACTGATGCAGAAGCAAGTAAAGATTCTTTTCAGAATGTCATTGAAGGGGAATATGATATAAAAGATTGGCCAACTTACAATTCTTCCTCAAAGAGAATGAATACCATCACCAATTATGTAGAAGCTCTGGACGGTAAGCTTTCAAAAATCATTAAGTTTTTGCCTGCCTCTTCTTTAATAATTGATAACGCCTATGGATTCAAAAAGAGAAATGGAATGGATCTGCATATCAACCGCGGAAAGGAGTTTATCAATCAATATCATAAAGTATATACAACCCGTTTGCATGGTTTAATCCTGAGTATCTTATTGGATAAAGAGGTTGTTATCTTAGATAACGTTTATGGGAAAAGTAAAAATTTTTACGATGCATGGCTGAAGAATTTTAATAATGTTAAACTTTATGTAAAGAATGAGTCCTAAAATTTCGGTAATTTTACCTGCATATAATGCTGAACAGTATCTTAGAACAGCGGTAGACAGTATACTTGCACAAAGTTTTAAAGACTTTGAATTGTTGATTATTAATGACGGTTCCATAGATTTCACAAAAGAAATCATATTAAGCTATAAGGATGAAAGGATAAGGTACATTGAAAATGAAAAGAATTTAGGATTAATAGAAACTTTGAATAAAGGGATCTTACTAGCAAAAGGTGAATATATTGCCAGAATGGATGCTGATGATATATGCCATTCATCCCGTTTTCAAATGCAGATAGATTTCATGGAGAAGAATCCGGAATATATTATCTGCAGCTCATCCAGAAAGGAATTTGCCCATTCTATTTCTCATTTTCACCTTAGTGTACTTCCGGTTGATGATACATCAATTAGGATACATTCAATTTTCAGTACACCTTTTACCCATCCGGCAGTGATGTTCAGGGCTGGTATTATTAAAGAGAATAATCTTTTTTTTGAAAAGGATTATAAGTATGCCGAGGATTATCAGTTGTGGATCAAAATTCTGCAATATGGTAAAGGGTACAATTTTAGAATGCCTTTGTTGTATTATAGAGATACACCCAATAGCCAAACCAATGTTGGAGCTGGCCAGATAGAACAGAGAAAGAGAACAATATCTAATATTCAGCAGCTGGCTTTACAGCAGCAGAATATTGTTTTAGATCAAAAAGAATTAGATTTTATTTATATTCTGTCTTTATCGGATAAAATTAGAAATATCAGTTTTGAAGACTTTTCAGTGGATTTTATTCTTTCCTTTTTTAAGAAACTTTCTTTAGAACTAAAATCAAATTATCCGAATAATAAATTCAATGTTAATTGTGTTTTAGGTAAAAGATATCTTAAAATTTTATTATTTAACTTAAAAAGGTTGCCATTTACTCAGTTAATGAAGTTAGGGTTTAGTAAATTAACTTTTTTTGGAATATATGAATTGATAAATGAAAAGATTGGAAATAAATAATACGATAGATAAATTCACGAAATCTGATTACCTTATAGGTACATCAATATGTTTTGTGATTTCAATATTATATATGTTTAATTTAAACCAGATAGTAGTAGGCGGTTTATCTATTCTATTATTTTTGTTTTACTTTAATCGTATACGTAAAAGGGCTACCCTTAATGAAGCATTTACTATTTGTTTAATATTAACTTTACCTTTCAGCTTCAGCCCTTTGGTGGGAAGTAGTTTTTTCAGCCTTTTTATTATTATTCAGTTTTTATTTATCTGTGTATTATTTGCCAGTAACTTTTCTTCAAAAAAGAACCTGCTCATTCAAATTCTGGGGCTGGGGTTATTGTTATTTTGTTTGGGTGTTTATTTTTTTAATCAGTCTAATTATCCGAAAATATTGGTCGAAACATTGATAAAAACACTGTTATTTTTATTAATAATTATAATAGCGTTAATTAAGTTGAAAATGTCCGACTTAACTGTTTCTTCGATGATGAAGTTCTATGTTTTCGCAGCATCCGTGGCAGGTTTAATGGTATTAATCCAATACCTGTCTTTGAAAATCTTGGGAATAAATTATCTGGGTGTTCAGAATCAATTTGGTAAATCCAGAACTGGATTTGCTGGTCTTTTTTATGATTATAGTATTTCATCTATCTATTTATCAAGTGCCTCTTTGATTTTATGTTATGGATTACTGACTAAGAAATATATCATTAATTATAAATGGAGTATCATTTTCTTGCTTTTTACTATAGGAACCAGTGTATTAACTTCCGGAAGATCCGGTATAGCGGCTCTTTTTATAGCCCTTTTCTTTCTGCTTATATATTTGAGGAATATAAAAATAATTGTGATCTCATTAATTGTAGGCTTTCCCCTGGTTAAGACCATATTATATATATATTCTTTAAATAGAACAACTAATTTATCCAATGACTCCGGACGTCTAGATAACTATTTGAACGCCCTGAACTATTTTTATAAAAACTTCTGGTTTGGTTCCAGGTTTTTGGGCTTTAGTGAGACATCAAAATCCATGTTACCCCATAATTTTATTTTAGATTTTCTTGTGCAGTATGGTGTTGTTTTTACTTTACTGCTATTATTATTTCTAATTGTTGTGTGGTTTAAAGGTTTAAAAAAGCAGCCAATTTTGTTTTTTCTTTTTTTATTAATGCTTGTTGGAGGAAACTTTCATGCATCATTTATAAATACACATTATATAGTTATCCCACTTATTCTAATTATCGGAACACTCAATAATAATGAAAGTATATCATATCATAAATAGTTTAAGGTTTGGCGGTGCAGAAAGGTTAGTAGTTGACCTTTGTACTGAATTGTCTGAGGGAAGTTCAGACGAAATACATTTGTTATTATTAGACGATATTGATACCTCTTTAAAAAAAGAAGTAGAAAGTAATGGAAAAATAAAAATTGACGTAATTCCTTCAAAAAGCCTATATGATATTCGGATTCCCTTTTTTATAAATAGAAGAGTCACAGATGCGGATGTTATTCATTTGCATTTATTTCCTACACTATATTGGGGGGTATTGTACAAACTTTTATTTTCCCGAAAACAAAAAGTAGTATTTACTGAACATAGTACCGAAAATAACAGAAGATCTAAGTGGTATTTAAAAAGAATAGAAAAATTTATTTACGCCCAATTAAACTCTATTATCTGTATTTCAGAATCCACAGAAAAAAATCTTATTCAACATTTAGGATCTGAATTTAAAGCAAAGATGAAGGTCATAAATAATGGAGTCAACCTCAATAAGTTTTATAATTCAAAAGCTTATTCCCGTACTGCGTATAATGTGTCAGACAAAGATTTTTTATTAATTCAGGTAGCAAGTTTCAGAGCTGCAAAAGACCAGCCTACCCTGATCAGAGCACTTACATTGTTACCTCCTCATGTAAAAGCGATATTCGTAGGAGAGGGGCCGGAATTAGAAAACTGCAAAGAACTTGTTAAAAATAATGGGTTGGAAAACAGAGCTTTTTTCTTAGGTAATCAGGCCAATATTGCTGAACTCATCAAAATGAGCGATGTAGTAGTTGTATCATCCCATTATGAAGGGTTTGGTATTGTAGCAGTAGAAGGGATGGCTTGTAATAAACCTGTGGTTGCCTCAAATGTGCCGGGTCTTTCAGAAGTCGTTTCAGAGTATGGAATATTATTTGATAGAGGTAAAGCTGAGGATTTAGCTGAAATAATTAAAAATTTACACTCAAATTCATCTTTTTATAACACAACTGCCGAAAAATGTTTTTCTAGATCAAAAAATTTCTCTATTGAAGAAATTGCAAAATATTATCGTGAAATATATTATACATTATGAGAAGCTTATTAATTTTTTTACTTATAGTTAATCTATCATGTGCGCAGGGGAAATTTAGTTATAAAGATGTTCCTGATACTTATATTAAAAAAGCTGAGGTCACTTCAGCCTTCAATAATTTAAAAGCAAAATCTTTTGAAGTTGTAAAACTTCTTCCCAATAATTACAAAAAGGACGGATCAGAAGATTATACGGCATATGTTCAGAAAGCAATTAATGAAAATGCAACGGTTTTACTACCCAATTTTCCCATTTTAATCAATGATAAAGGGCTTCAGCTAAAGGATAATTCTACCTTATTATTTGATGATAAATCCCAATTGAAATTGAAGGCATCCAATAATCAGGGATATGCCATGATTGATATTACAGGAAAGAAAAATGTAAGTGTATATAACCCTGATATTATAGGAGACAGATCTGTTCATCTGGGGAAAACAGGAGAATGGGGTATGGGAATAAATATTAAAGATGCCGTAAATATAAAAATCTATAATCCTGTGATCAAAGACTGTTGGGGAGATGGTATCTATATAGGGGGAAATGGTTTCTCCAATAATATTTCTGTGATAGGAGGTCTTATTGATAATAACCGAAGAAACGGAATTTCTGTTATAAGCGGTGACAATATTTTACTGCAGAATTTAGTAGTTTCAAATACCAATGGAGCTAATCCTAAGACGGGAATAGATATAGAACCTAATACTCCTGATAACAAAAAAGTAAATATTTCATTAAAATCAATCGTAACATATAATAATGAGGTGAGCGGGCTTGCCTTTTATTTAGCTAGGCTAAGAGGAGATAGTGACGCAAATAACGTTAATGTAGTTATTGAAAATTATAAAGATTTTTATTCCAAAAGTGGAATTTCCTATTCTAATCAGAAAAATGATGCTAAAAAGAAATTGATGGGGAATATTGTTTTTTCAGGTATTGACTTAAAATACAACAAAGTACCTTTTAATTTCTTGTATAAGAATTCATCCTTGGATAATATTAATTTGAAGGTAAATGACTTTAAATCAGATCATAAAGATAATAAAGGAATAGTAACTGATTTACAGAAATTTTCACAACAAAAGATAAAATACAATCAATAATTACTTTTACTTTGAAATAAAGAAAGGTAATGTGTAAAATATACATATTCTATAAATATTAATTTTTCCAAAAAAAGTGATAATGGAAAGATTTTTGCTTATGATATTATGCTTAAAAAAGACTTAAAATAAAAATTAAAGTTTTTAATGTTGTTAGAAATGTTAAAAATATAATGAAATTGTTTACGAAACTTGAAAACTGAAAATAATTAAGAATTTTATTTTCTTTAATGATCTTAAGGAGAATAGTAAATTAAAATGTTAATGAAATCAATCATCTAATCAAATTTATGTCATATAGAATATAAATGACATCAAGGTATTCAACTACCAATATATAGCTGGCGAAGATGTGAAGATGATGCACATTTATCTCTGCCACAACGCTATCAAATCTCAAAAAACACGTATGCAAATAGGAGGATTAATGATTTTCCTAGATTGAAATGATGCTATGTCAACCCAAAACTAAGTTCGGTTTGTAACAAATTTTGGATTAACAGGGGTTCATAATAATTTATATTGTTTTTAAAAAAAAAATCACAAACAAGTGAAATTTAAATAAATGAGTAAAAATAACAACACACAAAAGATTTATGAAAAATTTATTAATTAGTTCTAGGGTTTATAGAAATAATAATAAAAAAATGAAAGAAGTTGAAAACTAAATTAGTACGGATTACAACAGTGCCGCTTTCTTTAAAAATTCTACTGAAAGGGCAGCATCGGTTTATGTCAGAACATTTTGATGTAATAGGTGTTTCATCCCCAGGTAAGGAGCTGGATGAAGTGAAAAAAGATGAAGAAATAGACGTAATAGCGATTGATATGTCTCGTAAGATTACTCCCATTAAAGACATTAAATCTTTATGGAGTACTTATCGATTTTTAAGAAAAGAGAAACCACAAATTGTTCATACTCATACCCCTAAAGCTGGTATTGTAGGGATGTTGGCTGCAAGAATGGCAGGGGTTCCTCATAGACTGCATACAGTGGCAGGCTTACCATTGATGGAGGTAACGGGTATGAAACGTCAGGTTTTAGATCTTGTTGAGAAATTAACTTATGCTTCTGCAACACAGGTGTACCCAAATTCAAAAGGGCTGTCTGATTATATTATCGAGCACAAATATGCAGACAAATACAAGCTTAAGGTAATTGGAAACGGTTCATCAAACGGAATTGATACTTCATTCTTTTCACCCGAACACGTTTCAGAAGATCAGAAAACTTTTCTAAAAAATGAATTAAAAATAGAAAACACAGATTTTGTTTTCGTGTTTGTAGGACGTTTGGTTGGAGACAAAGGAATTAATGAACTGATAAAAGCATTTTCTGCTTTAAATAAACAAGAAAATCAACAGCGTTCAAAATTATTATTGGTAGGTCCTCTGGAACAAGAGCTGGATCCGTTATATCCCGATACATTAAATGAAATAGAAAATAACCCGGATATTGTCTCTGTAGGTTTTCAGAAAGATGTTCGTCCTTATTTTGCGATTTCTGATGTACTGGTTTTTCCTAGCTATCGGGAGGGTTTCCCTAATGTGGTGATGCAGGCCGGAGCAATGGAACTGCCAAGTATAGTTTCTGATATCAATGGATGCAATGAAATCATTGTGGAAAATGAGAATGGAGTAATTGTGCCTGTAAAAGATAGTGAAAGTCTTAGGGAAGAAATGGAGAAAATGATCTCAGACAAAGATTATTATCAGACATTAAAAAAGAATGCACGGCCGATGATTGAAGATCGATTCGAGCAGTCTGTGATCTGGAATGCTATATTAAGTGAATATAAAAAATTGATTAAAGAAAGAGAATTTCGTGCTTAAGATTTAATAAAATATGTAATATTTTAGAGCTATATTTAAAAATGCCTGAATAGTACGGTGAATCTATCATCTTAAGATTAGATATTGAAATAGTAAGAATGTTGATTTTGTGTGTGTTTTTATAGTCGACTTTCTTAAATGCTCTAAGTATAACCTGTTAAAAAGGTGTTTACAGTAGTTAATATCTGAATTTTTTATATTTGAGAATGTGTATTTTACAAATAGCTTTAAAAGAAAAGGAACAGGTTTCTTGGGAAAAACTAAAAAAAGCTATATATTTGCACCAGTTAAAAACAAATGCTCTTAGATTGTTTACGAAAGTGATTTATATGATCATTTACTAAATAGGAGAGTATCTTAAAGCAGATGGATAGGACTTTCTGATAATCAGAAGTTCGGTCCGGATTGTAAAAGTTTTGTCAATTTACCTTAAAAAAATTGATCCGGTAGTTCAGCTGGTTAGAATGCCGCCCTGTCACGGCGGAGGTCGCGGGTTCGAGTCCCGTCCGGATCGCAAAAAGTCTTCTAGAAATAGAAGACTTTTTTTTGTTTATTACTTTGATAAAAATTGCTATCATCGAAAATGATAAAGCTTTATCTACTCTTATATATTTAGACATAAATAAAAATGGCCGGAAGAAATTCCAGCCATCATTGCTTTAAAGTATTGTTTATAATTTACTTTTTAATAATTTTTACAATAGTTTCAGAATTGTTGATTCTTACCAGATAAGCTCCGGTTAATAGTGAAGTAACATCTGTTTGTTTATTGATAAATTTACCTTCTTTCATCAACTGTCCGGACATATTATAAATCTGATAATAATAGTCCTTATTGTCTTTAGCTTCAACATACAGGATATCTTTTACAGGATTAGGATATAGAACAAGCTTATCGTCTTTTACTTTTTCCTCGATAACCGTTTTACTGAAAGCAGTTCTGGCCTGAAAACCGGTGTTTGGTGTTACAGGAATACCTGGCAGCGGTCCTCTTGGAATATTGATATCTTCCTGCTTCACACATCTGCAGCTCATAGCTGCATAAGGATCAATATCAGCATTTTTCACCATAATTCTGGAAAAATTATCGAAAGACATATAAGTAGCTCTGCCTGTCAGTTCTCCATTTAAATTAGCATACCAGATTCCACCTGATAAAGTACCAATACTATAATAAGGGAATGTAATTGCCGCATCAGGATACATTACACTTCTGCCGCCTTTTGTAAGACTTTTCGGATAATTTCCTACATTATATAAACTGTTATTAAATACAAATCCTACTGTTTTACCATAAGGACTGGCGAGATTGCTATAAATAGGTGATCCATAATAACCAGTCTCTGTATTACCTACAATCTGACCAGATTTTATTGCACCATTAGTATCTTTATACGATGGCGTTTCAAAGTTTTCTTTAAAGCTCCACGGGGTAGTTTTTATGGTAGAAGACCCACTGATCGGATGTTTATATGTAGGACCTGTACCAGTCTCCGGTATTCTCCATCCATTCGGGCAAGGATCAAAAACAGATTTTTTATCACCTAATCCCCATCGTTCAGCATATAACCCATGATAGTTAGTGTCAAACAACCAATCTGAAGCAAGATTATAATTAGCATAATTAGCTCCACGTGACGGATACTTAACTGTTGGTACCATAAACTTTAAAGGGTTTGCTGTAGAATACCCCAGAATTTTTTCTATTCTTACATCTATTTTATCATTGGCACTAATACTGCTTTTATAAGTGTCATAATTTACTATATTACTTGAATTATAGTTCGCCTCAGTAAAATTTGAATAGGTTACAACTCCATTATTAGTAGTACCCAGTGATATATTATACTTAGAACCGCTTATATTAGTAAATATAGGAAGAGGATCTTTTCTACCCCATTGATAGTGTAATCCTTGCGAACGATTAAGTTGATTAACATCATTTGCTACCCCTGGATTATAAGGGCTCGGCATAATGTCAATAGCTCCTAAATTCCTATCCATGATGGATGTTTTCATGATCATTCCTTTCTGAGTATAGTTGATGTAATTATCAGTCGTGATTGGAGTATCATTTACATGGGTAAAAGAATTTACGGATGTATTGGTTACCCAGATGTGCCAGCTCCAGTAAACAGGATTACTCACTGAACCATTGTGTAAAGTAACTACTGCATTTCCAGACTGATTGGCGTTTACCTTCACATTGATATTGGAATCTTTGGAAGATGGATTGTCCAGAGTCAATTGGGTTACCATAGCAGGATTATCTGTCCAAAGGATATTCGCTTTTAAATTATTAAAACTTGCAGCATCCAGAATCTGAGTATTGCCTAAATAATTACTTTGTACAGAAAAAGCTTTACTCACCGGGATTGAAATTACCTGATCTGCTGTAGATTTTGTAATCATATAACTATTAGGATTATCTAATCCTACTTTGTATGTTTCAGATTCACTAAAGAAAGTGGTTTTGAAGTCGTAGTTATTTTTTACAAATAGCGGATCCTTAATACATCGGCATGCATGTGCATTGTTAGTTGGATAATCATCAGATGGTTTATAGCTGTAAACACCATAAACATCCGGGTAATTAGTTTCATCTGGTCTGAAACCATTCACTATCTGATCCGAAGACGGAATTAACCTTAATGCACTGGCTACTGAGGAATACCCAGAAACTGTAGTCATTGTTGAAGTCCACAAATAGGTTTCAAGCTGGTCTGTGAAGGCTGCTTTAGTATGATATCTGGTATCTCCGCCTATTCCTCTTCCTATCCAGCCGGTTCCTGGGAATATACCAATATTGTTACCTTCTACATTCGTCATATCAAAACCATACTGAGGATATATTTTGATACCGGCAAGATATGTTTTCAGATTAGGCAATCCCGGGAAAATATTTGATCTGCCAAGATTTAAAGCGGAAAGCGGGCTGTTTACTTTAGGCCCGAAAGGCGTAAAATCCATTCTTACATTTTTTGTTGATGATGCAACCAACACTGAAGGTAACCTCCATCCGTTAGGACATGGGTCAAAAGAAGACTTATTTCTGTAAGGTTGTGAAACAGTATAATCTACTGCCTGTACTCCCAGTGAATTATCAGACCATAAGTTCACTTTACTGAGTTCATCAGTTTGTAACCCTGGTACCTGCCCAAACCAGTTGTAATAGTAAGGCACCGTATTTACAGTACCATAGGTGGAAAGAGGAGAGTTATTAGTACCATTATCATTTACATAGATCAGGCTCAGAGGATTTTTTACTGATACTCTGATATTATCTGTTATGTTGGCTGTAGATTTATTGACAAACTTTATTAATTCATTAAAATTTTTATAATCATTAAAAGGACTGTCGGTAAATCTTACTCTTGATATAGCATCGTCATATACAATTTTTCCTAAGCTTCCGGTTATTTGATAGAAACTGGCATCATTATTTGTCAACGATGGAAAAGGATCTTTTCTTCCCCATTGGTATAATAATCCGCCGCTTCTGTTCCATCCTGCTCCAGTAAGAGAATTCCCCATTGCACCAAGGTTCCTGTCCATCCAGCCCCATTCAGAATTTGGAATAGTCTCTACGGTTCCGTCGCTTAATTGTCTTTTTACATCATCATAGCTTTTATAGGTAGAGCCATTTGTTGGGTCATCTGTTACCCAAACGTGCCATGACCAGAAAACTTCTCCATTTACCTTAAAAGAAATCAATGCATTTCCTTTTTTTACTTTATTGACAGGTACTTTAATTTTTGCATTTTCACCTGAATCTATAATATCCAAAGTATAATTTTCTTTAGATTTTATCAATCCCATATTGTCTTCCCATAAAACATCCGCTGTTACCGGTCCGGAAGGCACATCAATACCTTTCATATAATTCCCGCTTCGCCACATTTCATAGGCTTTTTTTACAGGAATATACAATCCGTCTACCGTATTGCCATCCTGATCTTTACCTGTGAAAATATAGCTGTTGGGGGCTTTGGTCCAGTCTGCTACTGTATAGTCAGCCTGTGCTCCGGCGTTGATTGCAAAGCAGTTGTTCGAGCAGTCTGCTGAATCATATGCCGTGGAATTTCCAAAAATACCTACGTACTTTATGAATTTTTTGATTTCAGCTTCTACTTCCGAAAGTGGTCTCATCGGTCCGTTCCAGTCAGCACGTACTTTTCTGTTTCTGATGGCTCCGATACCATATAATGACGCTTGAGGAGTATTGCTTAAGAAAAAGTTTTCAGATCCGGGTCCTCTCTGTTTGTCATATAAAGGAGGGTAACCGAAATCATTCACTGTATTATAATTGCTTAATGCATTCACAGTAATATACTGTCCGGTAGATTTGTATACCCTGAAACCTGTTATTTTACTTACAACAATAACTACAGGCTCTTGATCTGCAATAATGTCAGTCAGTTTCTCGTTGATGTAATTGTAAAGGTTGTAATACCTGTTAACTAGAGCATTAGGGTTTGTAAAATCCAAATACCCTCTGCCCCAGGGTTCTCCGCCCTCTTCAGGAGGTAAAAACCAGTTACTGAAGTTAATAAAGAAACCCGAACTTGAAAATTTACCGGCAAATACATAAACAGGGTCATGATATGAAAACTCAAAAGGGCTTGTATCACTGCCCTGGTAGATATATTTCTGTGAGCTGACAATCGTACCGAGATTATTAGGATTTTCAATGTTGATGACAGGTGCATTGGTATTCGTGTTATCTAATGTACCGTTTGCATTGACTGATAAAACAATATCATCCAGTTTCTTTGTTAGATGCTGTGATTTTACCCGGTCTTTTACACCGGAAACAGTTCCGTTAGGATTAAATAATACTGTACCGCTTTTTTTCGGGGTGAAAAGTATGGTGTATTCATTTTCATCCAGTTCACAAGCTGTCGCAGTATAATCTCCGAATTTGTAATGGCTCACAGCCTTATTCCATGTGATGTCAGAGAAGTTGTTAGTCTCTGAGCCTAGCTCAACTTTTAAATTGTATGTACTGTTTACAGAAGCGGGCAATTCAAATGTTGCATTAAGATTTTCATCATACTGGTTGCTTGCATACAATGTTTTACACCACATGCTGATCCATTCTCCCTGAGCATTCTGATATTTGACGGAAATTAGAATATCACTCGTGGTGACAGGTTTGTGAAGCTGACCGCTCATGACAACGGCTCCTTTTTCATTCACGTTTTGTGAAATTACGATCAGCGGATCCAGATCAAAATTGTAGGTAGTTACAGGAATATAGCTTCCCAAAATAATGGGGGCATTACGAAAATGCCAGTCCGTATCACCTCGTGGAGAGGCGTAAACGGATGCTGCTGAGCATAATACAGCCCAGATTGATAAGAAAGTTTTTTTTCTCATACACATGTTTTTTTAGATTAATATTTGATCCTATGAATAACTTGTATTCAAATTCTATGGTAATTGCAGATTCCTAATTGTAGAGATAGAAGAATAATAATAAAGCAGATCTACTTTAAAACAATAGTTACTGAAAATCAAATAGTACTGTTTATTACAGTCTTTTAGAACCGATAATTCATTAGAACCGCTTCTTTTCATTACAAAATCAGAATAAGAGAAACCGGATTATATTGGTAAGTCCTTAAACAATCCAGTTTTCTGATATAAATGATTATTACCGGTCTTCAGTGTGTGGTCTTGTAGTGGAGTATAGGCTGGTGTAATAGGATATATTGCAGCCGGGATTGGGGATAAAGATTTTTTTTTCATGTTTGTGTTTTTAGTTTTTTATAAAAATAATGAATAATCAATTATACAATTAGGCAAGTTTACAATCAGGGCAATCAGAAGAAAATATCATAAAATAGATATTATATTAATGAGAATTTTCTATTGATTTTTTTGCGCTTTTTATAATGTTTTAAATAAATATGAGCGTAAAACTGCATTAATTTGTTAATAACCATTATTTTTGCAAATATACGATATTAAAAAAAACACACAATGAGTCAAAAAAATCTGACTAATAAGACCTCAGCTGAGGGTAGAGAAATATGCCCCGTTCAAAGGTTTTTAAAATCCATTTCAGGGAAATTGAAACCGGAAATACTGAGTCTGGCAATCAAGTCAACGTTACGTTTTAGCAGTTTGCTTCGTGAAATAGAAGGATCTAATAAACAATCATTATCTGTCGCATTGAGAGAACTGGAAGAAATGAATTTATTGGAGAGGGTGGTCATCAGGCAGAAACCTTTACACGTAGAATATAATCTTACTAAAAAAGGAAAAGCATTAATCCCCATTTTTCAACAGTTGGAAGGTTTGGTATAAAAACGAAAAATTATTTGCCCTCAGGTAGAGCTGATCGTAAATCAAAAAGCCGGCTCTGAGTGAACCGGCTTACTATTTATTTACATGAAGAATTCAAAGGGTTGTTAAGATAATCTTTCCCTTGTGGCGGCTGTACAAAATAAGGTGTTCCATACGTATTTCCCGGGCGGAAAAAGTCGGTGGAAATTACCTGGGCACCGCTGCTGGATGCTGCCTTAGATCGTGTAAAATCATTGGTC
This sequence comes from Chryseobacterium sp. D764, assembly GCF_019317325.1. Taxonomy (NCBI): domain Bacteria; kingdom Pseudomonadati; phylum Bacteroidota; class Flavobacteriia; order Flavobacteriales; family Weeksellaceae; genus Chryseobacterium; species Chryseobacterium sp. D764. The sequence goes on from NZ_CP079219.1 coordinate 4,520,848, forward strand.
TTAGCTTCGTAGGTTTCAATATCTGATCTGGTTCTGACCATAAAACCCTGCTTTACCAGATTCTGTATCTCTTTCTGTCTTACAATAGCATTATCCCGTAGGATAAATCCTGCGAAAGAATCATCAGGCTCACTGTTCAGGAACATGACTCTTTCTTTTAATGAACCGTCTATGAGGTAAGGGTTATTTTTTGAAGATAAAGTTCCCGCACTTCCGGGAAGCAGCATAAAAATGAATTTTCCCTTACTGTCATTCAGCTTAGGCCAGTTATTGTGGGTTACAGCTTCCCTGAGTGTAGAGTATTTACCCTGAACTTCTTTTGGAGTGATGATCTTGTCCTTTCCAAGGTATTTTACAATTTCTCCATCCAGATCATCGTAGGCTTTTTTATCAAAAGGAAGGACTTTTGTACTGTTTTCAAGAATCGGGAAACCTGAATCTTTGGCTTCGATCATCATAAAAACCGGAGTATGATCAGGATGTTGATCAGACCATGTTTTAAGAGCGGTAAGCGCATCTTTCAAAGTCGGATAATGAGTTCTGAAATCAATATCTGCCATATGCAATACTTTAAAACCAGGCTGATCCATCCCTGCTGTATTAAAAGAAGCCAGATCTGTTACTCCTTTTGCCTTTAATGTTTCATACGTGGCAGGATGGCTGAATCTGCCACCTTCCGGATCATAATAGACATCTATTTCCAGGCCTCTAAGATTGGCGTTGAGCTGTTCCGAGAAGTCAGGATGATTATAATTCAGTCCTTCTTTCAAGTCCATTCCATAGGGGTGATACTCTTTAAATTTAGCTTTTTGCTCTTCAGACATCATACTGCTGTATTTCTGCATCATTCCGTTGATGATAGGAGTTACCAGATCCAGCACTTTAGGATCTGCCGGCTGGGCGTATGAATTATGAGTTCCTACAATCTGCAGTTGATTGATTCTTATATTCTGGCATTTATCCTGTGCCTGCAGCAGTGCTGTCATACAAAATGCAGCTCCATACATATACTTTTTCATATGAATTAAAAAAACTTTTGATTAAAAATTAAAATTGAATCCCAGCTGCCCTCGTATTCCTGAGTAAGAAATATTTTCTACACGGTCTTTTGTACCCATATAATAGCGGTTGGGTTCATTGAAAATATTGTTCAGTTCAATAAACAGGCGGACCTTCTTTGTAAGACTGTAAGAAGTGGAAAGGTCTACCGTAAAGTTTTTATCAAAATACTGATAATGATCTGCACCTGCAGCTGCTCTGATTTCACTTACATAATTTCCTTTATAATTTCCAGCCAGACGGATCATCAGCTTACTGGTTTCATAGAACAGAATGGTATTGAAAATATGCTTGGCCTGATTTGGGATTGTGGTAGACATTGTTCCGGTCTGTTTGCCGTTTTCGTACACTGGCATATTCATTTTGGAAGAGATGTAGGTGTAATTCCCTTCAAAACCAATATTTTTCAAAAATCCGGGTAGGTTTTCAAAACGTTTGGATATTCCGAATTCAAAACCAAACAGTTTGGCTCCTTCCAGGTTTTTGGGAGCTGTAAAAGTATAAGTTCTTCCTGCGAGATCTACCACAGACTGGTCTTTGTAAATAAGATTGGTAATATCTTTATAGAATACTCCGGCTGTTATTAGATCCAGTTTTCCGAAGTAGTTCTCAAACATAAGATCAAAGTTATTTGAAAATGTAGGATCCAGTTTGGTATTTCCCTGAGTGATGGTGTTGGTAATATCATTGACAATGGTTCCTGGGTTCAGGTCATTAAAATCCGGTCTTGCAAAAGAACGGGTGTAGGCCAGTCTCAGAATCCTGTTGCTGCTGATATTCCACTTCATATTCACCATAGGAAGTACTACATTATAGGTTTTATTGTCTTTAATGTCTTCCGTTTTATTGTCTTTATCAGAGATTACTTTTTTGCCCCAGAAGGTAACGTCATTATATTCATTCCTGAAACCTCCCAATACCTGAAGCTGGTCTGAAATCTTCAAGGTTCCCATCAGATATGCGGCCCATACATTTTCGGTACCTCTGTAGGAACTTGTAATATTCGAATTGCTGTCTTTACCGCTCACCTGCATCAGTCCCAGGCTGTTTTGTGTGGCAGGATTGTACATCTGGTCGATCTGCGCATTGGTAATCTGATCAATGATTACTGCATTGTAAGGATTACCCAATGGATTCATAAAACCTCCTTTGTATGGGAAACCTTCACGCTCAAGCTGGCTTAAATAGGTTACCGGAGATCCCGGAATTCCCAATGATGATTTGGGCATCCAAACCAATACGGAGCTGTCAACTATTTTATTCTTGTTGTTGTATTTTGTTCCGAATTTAATCTCAAAATTATCTGCTGCTTTATATTTGATATCAACCTGTCCTCTAAGATCCGTTTCACTGTTATGATTCTGGCTTAGGATAATCTGATTCAATTTAAGTTTATCTGCAGCTATTGCCTGCTGATTATAAGGAAGGGTATATCTTCCTGTATCACCAATACCGTCCGGAGCATCCATCGCCATATATTTTCTTCCGTCAGCAGACAGATTTCCATAGGTCATAGCTTGTGTGAAATTGATGATAGGGTAGCCTCTTTGATCTTTTTCAAGATTATCCGGCGAATCGAACTTAAACTCAGAACGCGCTTTGGATAAAGACCAATCCACCTGCATACGCTGTCCCACTTGATGATTACCTCCAAGCTGAATAGAATAAAGATCCGTAAGATAATCTGCATAACGAGCCTGAAGAAGGACATTTTTACTGTCAAAATTAAAATAGGTTTCCCTTACGGACTGACCATCTTTGTACTGGCTGTATAATGCTTTTGCATATAATTTATTCCTGCTGTCTATCTCATAATCCAAGCCTAAATTGAATCCCAGCGTTCTCCGGTTCGCCAGATAATCACGAAGCTGAAGCTGATTGATGGAATAAGAGGCTGTTTTATCTTTCAGTCCATAGTTGTAAATATTCCTCATCTGATCAATAGCTGTAGAGCGCTCCCAGATCACTGCTGAGGTAATGAATTTCAGCTTATCAGTAATTTTATTTCCATAGACAATAGACGTGTTGTAACTGGGGGATTTTGACATGTTGACATATCCGGAAGCCATACTTACAGCCAAAGTTTCCTTATTGGGTGAGGTTTTCGTGATAAAATCCACATTTCCTCCAATGGCATCTCCGTCAAGATCCGGAGTCAGGGCTTTGGACAAACGGACATTCTGAATAAGTTCCGATGGGAAGATATCCATCTGAATTCCACGGTTGGCATTGTCACCACTGGCACTCGGCATTCTGTTGCCATTCAGAGTGGAAGCAGTCCATTGTATAGGCGTTCCTCGTACCGCTACAAAACGTCCTTCACCCATATCCCTTTCAATAGATACTCCCTGCATACGCTGTACGGCATCTGCAGCATTACGATCCGGTAGTTTCCCGATGGCATCGGCAGACAGTACTTCCGTAATCGTGTTGGAGTTTTTCTTCATGGTAATTGCTCTGGCCTGTGATGCTTTATACACACTGGTAACCACAACTTCCTGAAGGTTGTTTTCTTTAAACTTAGCTCCGAATTTAATCAAGCCAAGGTCTACTTCCTTTTTATCTGTAATGGTGAAAGGAATATAAACATTATCATATCCTTTATATTCCACAACAAGCTTATAACTGCCGTCATAAACATTATTAAGAACAAAAGAACCGTCGGTATCAGAAGTTATCTTCTGTCCGCTGTTTTCAATATAAACCAAAGCATTGGGAAGGTTTCCCTGACTGTCTACTACGGTTCCGTGAACAGTGGTTTGTGCAAAGGCCAAAGGCCCAAGAAGAAAAAATGCTGCTTTTGTTAAAAAAAGTCTTTCTCGTGACATCCTTATAAAGTTTGGTGCAAAGATGTCAGTTCCCTCAAAAGTTTTGGTTCATTTAAATTTTATGCAACTTTTTCTGTTGAGTTCGAGGTGAACTGTGTTGTAAATCAATAAGTTGCTAATATTAAATAATTGTAACTAATGAACAAGCTGAGAAGGAAGACAATCGAATTCCTTTTTAAAATATTTATAAAAAGTAGATTTGGATTTAAAACCACATTGAAATGCGAGATCCGTAACACTGGCTGAAGGATCTTCTGATAGAATCTGTTTAAAATGTTGTATACGGCTTCTGTTGGTATATTCGTGAAAATTGGAATGCAGATGTTTATTAAAAGTGATGCTTAAATCTGCCTTGTTTATTTTCAGTTGACCCGAGAGTTGGTCTAAGGTAAATTCCTCATCCAAATATACATGGCTCTCCTGATAGAAAGAAATAATAGCACTTTGCACAGAGTCAAAATCTATTTTTGACAGATCTTTATACTGATAGGTTTCTTTGGGAGCAGAAGAATGTGATATATTTTGCTGTTCCTGCAGTTTGTGCTGGTACGTTAAAATATAAACGTACAAAATCCACCCGAATTGAAAGAGAAACAGAAGGCTGTAGATCTTCTGATAAATCAAAGTATCCCATCCCAGTTGGTAGACCGTCCAGAACATCAATACTCCCAACAATACGTAACCAACCAGATAACGGAAATTGCCGGCTACAGGATGGGTAATATTTTTGCGGTATCTTGTCAGTAAATAAATACATAAAACAAGGCAGGCGATCCAATAATAACTGTAATATACAAAGTAGGATTTATAAGATGTGATGGCCAGATCTGCCCAGGAAAGGTCAAGCATCTTTGCAGAAAGTGCAATGGCATGATGAATAACAACCAATGTTAGCGGAACAATCAGGTATTTAAGCTTGTCTCTCCATTTTGCATGAATTAAATGGGTAGTAATATAAAGAAAAATGAGCCCTTTAAAAACACGAAGGCTTCCCGGAATTTCATACAAAACAGATTCATAACCGAATTTTTGAATGATGAAATATTCATATCCCATATCCAATGTGACCACTCCGATATACAATAGCAGCATATTCAGTACAGATTCTCTGTTTTTGATAAGAGATATAAGCAGAGTAAGGGTGATAAGTGCCTGTAGTACAACTACCATAATGATATATAACATGATAACTGATATTTTGCCAAAATTATAGATAATATGGGCATGGCATCTTTAACAAATTATTAAATATCAACTTATAAAAACAGACAATAATTAAGATATAGATCCTGACAGGTATTTTTTCCGGTTTTGTATATTGAGCGGATATTGTTATTTTAGCTAGTAAGCATAATTCGGATGTCAAAAAAGAAAATTTATTCTTACAGATTCAATGTCCGTTTTAATATAACCCATCACTGATACCATATTATTCATGAAAAAACAATTTCAAAACTGGACTCTCTTTTTTATTGCAGGAATCATTGCAATTATTGGCGGGTTGATTGGTTCTATTATTTTAATGACAGGAGTATCTGCTGCTGATGGATTATTCGGAATGTATATTCTGTTCAGCCTGCTTCCCATATTGCTTGTGATTATTATAGACCGGCTTCTCGTATGGAAATTCGGAAATAAAAACGTCAATAAAGTTCAGTTTTCAATACTGCTGTTGATCATACTCTTATGGCTTGTAAGATTTGTGGTGAATCTGATTATATAAATTACTCCTATGAAAAAATTGTTGCTATTCTGTATTATCACGATCTCTGCTGTGTACTCTGCGCAGCCTTTTACCCTGAAATCTACAGGAGAAGCGAAAGAGTTCAGCCTCACACTTTATTACGGAGCGCAAGGCAAAGGAGCTTTTGTGCAGTATTCAGGGAAGAAAGAAATCATTCCTTTACAAGTAAAAAGCTTTAAAGTTGATACTGACGGGAGAAGTGACGGACAGCCGGATATCGAGTATTACGTCTGGAATGAGATGGTTGGAGGGAAAATAAATGGAGTATACAAGTTTGAAATCATGCAACATCAGGCTTCAAACATTAGCTATACAAGAGGAAAGGATAACAGAAAGTTTACGCTGGAAATGGTTGAAGATGAAAAAAAGTACGACGGAAGTGGCAAATATCTTCTGCATGGGGCTTTACTTTCGTTTAATCATTTTTATAATAATAACCTCACCATTACTTATTCTGACAGGAAAAAGACGGCTATAGAACTTCCGGCTCCTGATAAACCTTCTTTTGTCAGACAGAGCATTATAGAGGATTATAACTTTGATGGCTATGATGATATCGCATTCTCTGTTCCTGATGAAGGAATGGGTGTTTACAGGATGTTTGATATTTATCTGTACAATCCTGGAAGCAAACGTTTTGAAAAACTTAAAGAGCCGGATTATTCCCGTTCAAGCTGCTCCTGCCTTTGTGATGTGACTATAGAAAAAGATAAGAAGCTTTTAAAAACAGGATGCAGAGGCGGAGCAAGATGGCATCAGGATGTCTACCGCTTCGTTAAAAACGGGATCTTAGAATGGATTGCCACAAAAGAACAGACGGAAGAATAATGTTTTTGTTCAACGTTTGAAAACACCTTTAAAATCTATATTTTTATAAAACCTTTACGCTATAACTCCTCATTTACAGTGATAAAGCCTCCGTTTTTTTACGGTATTTTTAATAATGTCTTTTGTGTTTCAATTTTAGGTCTGATATTTGTACTGGGTAGCCAAACTAAATGGCCGATTTATTTATGAAAAACATATCTGTGAAAAAATCCTTTCTTTATGCATGTTTGTGCGCAGTTTTTCTTGTTTCCTGTAAAAAAGAAATAGACAAAATAAGCGATACTTTTAAAGATACCGTGTCTGCTTCGGAGACCCCGGAGGTAGAAAAGGATTCTATAAAGAAAGATTCTGTTCCTGTAGTAAAGAAAGAATCTGTTCCACCTGTAATGCAGGAAAATGGTTTTTATAATGCTTTTGTTCTTCCAAAGGATAAAAAAATGCGTGACTCTATCTATGCTGAATACAGTAAGAAATACAGTGTAGAAGAACGTACAGCTATTTTAGCTTTAAACAGACTGGACTCTAAAAGTAAATGGAATGCCGATACACTGGTAGTTCCAGCGAAAATAGATACAACATTAATGGCGTATTCACCATTTCCAATGCAGTTAGATGTATTAAGCGGAGTGAAAAAGTTCGTTATTTTCTCTTATCCTATACAGGCTTTTGCGGTATATTCCAATGGAAGTCTTGTGAAATGGGGACCTACAAGTATGGGGAAAAAAGCTGCACAGACAACAAGAGGGCTTACTTTTGCGAACTGGAAAAAGAAGCTGGCAATTTCCACAGTGAGCACAGAATGGAAGCTTCCCTATAATTTCAATATTCACAATATAGGAGGAATCGGATGGCATGAATATACGCTTCCGGGATATCCTGCCTCACACTCATGTCTTCGATTGCTGAGGAAAGATGCCCAATGGCTGTATTCCTATGCAGATACCTGGATACTGAATCCTGGAGGTGCTACAACTAAGGCCAAAGGTACAGCAGTAATGGTATTCGGAGATTATAAATGGGGTGGAAGAAAACCATGGAGAAAGCTTTTAGAAGATCCTAATGCCAACAATATATCCGTTGAAGAACTTACCAAGCTCCTTGAACCGGAGGTTCCGAAAATGCTGAAAGAACAAAGCAACAGAGAAAAAGTAGCGGATTCTATCAAAACGGCAAAAGCAATGGCCACACCTATTCAGAACGAAAAGCCTGAAGAATCCCCGTCTAATTAATTTTCTTTTCAAACTGCAGAGTAGATTCTTCAGCAAACCTTCTCAGCTTAAGCATTTCATCTTTACCTTTATGCTGCCCGAATCTTGCAGCGATATAAGTAAGAAGAATAAAAAATAACATGATAAAAGAAGCGCTCAGTGCCCAAGGGTATTCAGCGCTTTTTATTTGCTTCTCTACGTAATACATAGTGAAGAAAGTCATCCAGAGAATAGAAAAAGTAAAATACAGGAACATGAAGAATGTCCACACCGCAGAGCTGGGACCAAATACTCCGCGTATTGCCGTATGCTCATCTTCCATTTCTACCCTTAGTGCAAGGCAGGGTTTCCAGTAGCTGTCATATTTTGTTTTTATCCAGATGGTAGCAACTTCTCTATTGATATTACCTGAAAACTCATCTTTATGCTCTTCCATATACTTTTTCAGATTTTCAGCGTACTCTTCCTTGGTGAGATGAGTAAACATTTTAAATCTTGGCCGGGTTCTTATTCTGTCTAAGGTGCTTTCTTCAGTATTCATATTTTTATTCTTGATATGGAATGGGATCTTCAAGCATGAAGCGCAATATCAGTTCTTTATTTTTTCTTTGGATAACCATGGTAATATTTCTTCCTTCATTAGATTTCATAAGCTCTACAATTGTTTCCAAGGTCATATTTGAAGTTCTGGATCCGTTTATACTAATAATCTTATCTTCTTTTTGTAGACCTGCCTTATAAGCTGGAGAGTCTTTTCTCACCCCAGCAATAGAAAAGATAGGTTTTAAACTGAACTTATATTGAAAGGAATCATTGTAGATAACATTTACTACGGATACTGCCTTTTCTGTTTCAATTTTTACCCTGTCTTGTTCCCATTCAAGCCCTTCTTGCTTAAAATCTAATCCACTCATATTAAAATGAAAAGGATCATCAAAATATCTGTTTTTTCTCAAATATAGTTTTTGGTTGGGATAATCAAAAACAACTGTGAACCGCCGCATAATTTCTCCACCTATGGAACCTTTTCTATTTTCAACTAAATTAACGTGCTGGATAGAAAACTCATCTGGCATAGCGGTAAGAGGTTTTTCAAATTTAAACTTTCCAAGATAAAAATTATGAATACGGCTTCTTTTACCATAAATATCTCCATTGAAACCACGGCCCAGAAAATCATCAATATTAGGCCTGTTGTAGACGAAATTTTTAATAAGAGTGGGGAAGAGCCAGATCGCATCACTGTTTCCAAGGTCAATCAAAAGTTTAGAATCTTTCTTTTCATTTGTCATTTCCACACCAGCATACAGATAAGGTTTGTCTTTTTCAATCGTGATTGGAAACTCTTCAAATCTTTTGGTTTTCTTGTTTAAAAGATCAGCATTTTCATAAACCGTTATTTTCTTTGAGGCATAATCAATGTAAATAGGATGATCTTTAAAAAAATGATATCCAATAACTCCATTCACAGGAATTCCTACGTGAGGTGAAATATTAAATTCCTCATCAATAATGATGTAGAGAGACATGGAAGTATTGACAATTTCATTTCCTATTTTACCCAAATTACGTTCAGATTTTAAGCCATCAATACTTAAGTTTCCTCCTAGACCTGAAAATTTAACTTTTTCAACATTACTTAGTTTCAGTTCTTTATTTTCCAGACTGAAAAGAATAGTCTCCGAAACTCCCGTATCCAGCAAAAAGGTAAGTTCCGCACCGTTGACATTGATAGGAATAAAGATAAGATTGTTGATAAACTGAAAAGGAATGACCGCTTTTTTTGTATTAATCAACTCAAAAGAGTTCTGGGCATTTATAAAAATGCTTAGAAATAATCCCAGTAAAAGCAATTTAAATTTCATTTACTGAATTTACTGAAATTATCTATATGATAATAAAAAAACATTCCAAAAGCAGGAATGTTTGTGTAAACTACAATGAAGTAGTGTTTTTTGTTGAATTTATTTCAAATTGGGTCTTGATTATTTGGAGAAGAATTCCATCAGATCCATATAATTCTTCTGATTAACACCATGTCCGCTCATATATTCTCTGAAAGTGAAATAACAGCTGAGATCATACAGAAGGTCAGCCGCTTTTCGTCCCCATTCAAGTGGAATCACAGCATCATCGGAGCCATGTGAAATGAAAAAACGAAGCTTTTCCAGTTTCTTTTTATCTTTTACAATACCATCCAGAATTTTATCTTCAGGATAACTGCTTAGACAGGCAACATAATTGAATAATTCAGGGTGTTTTAAAGCCAAAGCATAGCACAAAATTCCTCCCTGGCTGAAACCGCACAGATGAGTTTTGCTTTCTGTAAGTCCATAATGGTTGATGATCTTAAGCATGCTTTCCAATACGGCATTTAAAGATTCCTTTGCCTGAGGAACATCAATAAAATTTTCGGGATCGTTGAAATTAATATCATACCAGGAATATCCTTCAAATTGAGTATCATGTGGAGCTCTGAAACTTACAATGATCCAGTCATTGGGAAGTGTTTCCCTGAAGCTGAAAAGATCTTGCTCATTACTGCCGTAGCCATGAAGCATAAAAAGAATAGGGGTATTGGAGGTAATATTTTCCGGCTCTCTTACTAGATAATCTAAATTCATAGAGCAAAGATAATTAAATTACATTCAGAATCTTAACTTTTGTTATTCATACAATGAACTTTGACAGGATGATGCTTTATGTGTAAGGATTGTTTCTTTGAAGTGTATTTTTGGGCTTTAGGGACAGATTTTTATTTTTGTTGATTTGATATTATTTAGAAATTTTTGTTGGAAAATTTTCATAAAAGTTATTTTTATATTAATAAAAAACTTATATTTGAAACATTAAAAAATCTATTTGGAGAAATGAAGCAATTTTACAATTCAAAAAGTTTACTTAGACTTTCTTTTTTATTCGTTTTATTATTTTCTGTAATTACCATTGTTAATTCTTGTAAAAAAGATGACGATGAAGAATTTAAGGATCATGTGGTTCAGTTTGAAGTGAAGACCACTACAGGAGGAAACATTATAAGTGTTGTAACACAGGTGGGCACGGCTCAGAACACTATATACAATACTCCGCAGTCACCGGTAATTTCACCATGGACAAGTGGGGAATTCTTTGTGAACTCCAGCCAGGCACAGTTGAATCTTGATGCTAACGCGTCAATGCCGGATGATAATTCTGAGTTAACGATCAATCTTTATATAGATGGAGAAGTTGCAAGAACTGTTAAGAAAAAAGGAAAAGGAGTATTAGTTGCTTCTATCGATTACAGTTTCCTAGAACCATAAAATAGTACAATATTTATATACAAAAGACCGCTCTTAGAGCGGTCTTTTATTTTTCAATCAATTGTTGCTGTACTGCAAGATTGATCAATTCTGTTGAGTTCTTTGCATGGAATTTCTGAAGCAGATTCTTACGGTGGGTGTCTACAGTAAGCGGACTTAAGAAAAGCTCTTCGGCAATCATATTACTTGTTTTCCCCTGCGCTACCATCTGAAGGATTTGTTTTTCTCTTTTGGTAAGCCGCGGCATTGGAAGATCATGCTGAGATGGACGGCTGATGATCTGTTTTGTCTCATTGCAGAAAACAATGTCTCCGGAAAGAGCCCCTTTGATGCATATTACAAGTTCATCAATAGAAGTATTCTTGAGAAGATAACCACTTGCTCCGTTTTGTATAGACTGCATGATGATACTCCGCTCAGAACGGTTACTGAACATAATCACTGAGGTATTCGGGGATATTTTCTTTATTTCTCTGCAGAGTTCCGTGCCGTTGCTATCAGGTAGCGTAATATCAAGGAGAATAATATCTACCATTTCTGATTGGATAAAATTGATGGTTTCTGCACCAGTCGTAAAACTTCCTGCTACGTTAAAAACGGGCTGGCTGTTTAGCATCATTCTAAGACCTTCAATGACAATAGGATGGTCGTCTGCGATGATGATATTTATTTTCTCATTCTCCATGGATGTTGAGTTCTATATTAATGGTAGTTCCCTGATTATCAGAATGTATTTCCATTGTTCCTTTCAGGTAATTGACCCTGTTTTTCAGGTTACGAAGTCCCATACTTTTGGTGGTGTTTTCTATATTTTTATCAAAACCTTTTCCGTTGTCTTCAATCGTGATCATAAAATTTTCGCCGGATTGTGAGCATTGAAGTAAGATGCTGCTGGCTTCTGCATGTTTTATGGCATTGGCCAATAATTCCTGTACAATCCTGTAAATATTAAGCTGAATATTTAAAGGCAGTTTTTTACTAATATCTATAGCCTGAAAATCAATTTCGAGGTTTTTTCTGCTGTAAAATTCACACAAATCATGTATGGCTGTTTCCAAACCAAAATTAAGCAATGATTCAGGCATTAAATTTCTGGCTACATGCCGGAGCTCACTCACGGAGTTGTCCAGCTGGCCTAAGATTTTATAAAATTCCTGATCCTTTTCAGGGTGAAGATGAGTGGAAGACCATGTAGAAAAATTGATTTTAACCCCCGCAAGCATTCCGCCCAAACCATCATGAAGATCTCTTGCAATACGCTCTCTTTCTCTTTCTTCCCCATCAAGAATAGCTTTGGTAAGGGATAATTCTTCCTTTTGTTTAATGTCTTCTATTTTCTGCTTGTTTATTTTTTTATTTTTTCTGAAAATGATAAAAAGAAAGCCCAGAAGGCTTAGTGCCAGCAATAAAACAAGACCCATTCCCCATAAATAAGAGTTCTTCTTACTTACCTCAAGATCCTTTTGATTTTTTTCAGCATTTAAATTCGCTATTTTTCTTTCCTTTTCAGCGGTATTGAACTTGGATTCAAGTTTGTTGATTTCAAGCTTTACATTCTCGGTGTTCAGACTGTCGTTTAATTTAGAATATTTCTGTTCCCATAGAAGTGCTTCTTTGGTATTTCCTGTTTCCTCATTGAGTAAAGAAAGTTGCTTATAAAAAGTTTTTCTGTTGTTAAGATCAATAGCTAAGGACTTTTCCGTTAAAACATCCTCTAAAGTAATCTTAGCTTCCTTATATCTTTTAAGTTTCTTTAAAATATCATACTTGTTGAAATAAAACATCTGAGCCAGAAGATTCTGATTGAATTTTTTTGCATAAAAAATCCCTTTTTCTATCACCGGGAGTGCTTCTTCATTTTTTTGCCGGGTAATATAGAAAAGTGTTTTACTGTAATAATAGAATGCATTGGATGAAGACTCCGGATAAGGGCGGATGAGTTGTTCTGCTTTATATAAGAACTTTTCAGCTTCATCTCCATTGGCCTGATAGCAGAAATTGTTGGCAGAGTTGAGGTACGTGAAAAATAATTCAGCAGACTGCGGATATTGTTTCTCAAGAATTTTCAATGCTTTATTATTGTAATCTTCTGCCTTTTTAAACTGTGCATTATAAGTAAGGATTACCGCAAGCTGAGTGTATAAGAAACCTAAATTCCTGCTGTTTTCATATTTTTTTACCAGCGGAATACTTTTTTCAAGAATAATCTTGACCAGCGGAATGTATCCTTCTTTATCTTTTTGGGTTACCCCATAGCTGTACCAGGCCAGTGCCTGAAAAAAATCGGATTCTTCACTTTTAAATTTAGATAAAGATTTGATAGCCTGCTGATAAGAAATACCCGCTTTCCTTTTGTTCCTTTCCATGTTATACTGCCCCTCGTAATAATAATATTTTGCTGAAAAGTAAGGGTTGCTTCGAGCCAGTATTTTTCCATTTGCAAGATATTTTTTACTCAAAACAGAATCACTGTTTCTATAATAATTTGATAAAAGGAAAGAAGCCGTTGCTTTTGAAGTATCGGGAAAATTTCCCCTTGCAATGCTTTGTAAGCTGTCTATATAAGATTTCTCATTAAGTGGAATGATTTGCTGGGATTGCAATGTAAAAAATAAGAATAGGCTTAATAGGGCAAGTAATCTCTTCATTATGGATCAATTCTGAAAAATATTTTTTTAAACGCTCAATTTAATTAAAAATTTTAGCATAAAAAATACCTGAATTTAGGTAGAAAAAATTACTGATTTTTCAGGATTGATAGACATAAGTGATGCTCATAGCTTTGCAATCAAATCATGAATCATAGAATATTTAATATAGTAACTAAAATTTAAACAAAAAGATTATGAAAAAAATGAGAATGAATCAGCTGTTAAGAGGCGCATTTGTTGCAGTAATAGCAGTAATGCTTATTGGATTTACAGCTTCATGCAGTAATGATGATGATGACAACAATGTGAATGGAGCAGGGAAAAGTCATAAAGTGGTTTTTAAAGCAATCGCTTCATCAGGAAGTAATATTGATGTAGCGGTGTACGGAATTGACGGTAACCCTACTACAGCATCAAGTCTTAGCGGATCAACATGGAGCAGCCCTGAAGTAACATCAGAATCAGGAGCATACAGTGCCAATGTTGCAGTAAACGCTATCGGGCTAGACGGTTCTGCTACCTTGAAGGTTCAGATCTGGGTAGACGGAGAACTGAAGAAAGAAGGAACTTCCAGCGGACAGTATTTATCAGCTTCTGCAAGCTATACATTTTAATATCAAATTTTTAGGACATAAAACAGGCGCTGAGATGAATCTCAGCGCCTGTTTTTATTTTTATATGGTATTTAAGATTAGCCTACCTTAACAATAAAGTAGCTTTTCTTACCTTTTTGGAGCAATAGGAATTTACCGTCAATAAGATCAGCTTCATTGGCTGTAAAAGTGTCATTCACTTTTTGCTTGTTGACAGAGATCGCATTTCCTTTAATTTCTCTTTGAGCTTCACTTTTAGATTTTAGGAATCCTGATTTTTCAGAAAGAAGATCGATAATATTCACTCCTAAAACATCAGTTTTTGCAATTTCTTTCTGAGGAACTCCATCAAAAACTTCAAGGAATATTTCCTCATCAAGGCTTACCAGATCTTCAGCTGTGGAACGCCCGAAAAGAATTTCAGAAGCTTTCAGTGCTTTTTCATATTCTTCTCTTCCATGTACCCAAACAGTAACCTCTTCAGCCAGTCTCTTTTGTAGTTTTCTTTCGTGTGCCGCTGTTTTATGTTCTTCAATTAAAGCTTCAATTTCTTCTTTTCCTAAGAAAGTATAGAACTTGATGAATCTTTCAGCATCATCATCAGTAGCATTCAGCCAGAACTGGTAGAATTTGTAAGGAGACGTTTTCTTTTTATCCAGCCAATAGTTTTCTCCACTTTCAGACTTCCCGAATTTAGAACCATCCGCTTTAGTAATCAAAGGAACTGTTAATGCAAACGCTTCACCCTGAGCTTTTCTACGGATCAATTCTGTTCCTGTAGTGATATTTCCCCACTGGTCAGAACCTCCCATCTGTAGCTTTACATTGTTGTTTTGGTATAGGTGAAGGAAATCATATCCCTGAATTAGCTGGTACGTAAATTCTGTAAAACTCATTCCGTCAACACCTGCATCTCCTGAAAGTCTTTTCTTTACAGAATCTTTAGCCATCATATAGTTGACTGTGATGTTTTTTCCTACATTTTTAGCAAAATCAAGGAAAGAAATATTCTTCATCCAGTCATAGTTGTTCACCAATTCAGCTTTATTGGGTCCATTTCCATCAAAATTTAAGAATTTTGAAAGCTGGTTCTTTAAACAATCAACGTAGTGTAAAAGAGTTTCTTCATCCAGAAGATTTCTTTCGGCCGATTTCCCGGAAGGGTCACCAATCATACCTGTAGCGCCTCCTACCAAAGCAATCGGTTTGTGGCCATGCTGCTGGAAGTGAGCTAAAATTTTTATCTGGATAAGACTTCCGATATGTAAAGAATCGGCAGTAGGATCAAAACCAATATATGCAGTAGTTACCTCTTTATTCAGTTGTTCATCGGTTCCTGGCATCATATCGGCAAACAGACCACGCCATTTCAGTTCTTCTATAAAGGAATTCATTGATTGTTAACTTTAAAATTTTAAGAAGCAAAGATAGTAAATTCAGAAGGAAGAGAAAAAAGGAGAAACAGCAAATAAGCAAATTGATAAAAACCTGAAAATGCTTTGGTGGTAACTTTGGAAGCAAAGGTAGATTCACTGTTTTCCCTTTTGCAATTATGCCCCAAATACGCTATATTTGTTATTAATGAACGACGAACAGCTATTCCTGCTCATACAAAAGGCCAAGGATAAAGACCAGAAGGCCCAGACTAAACTCATCAATGTTTTTTGGGTGGATGTTTTCTCTTTTGTAATGAAAAAGGTAAGGGATGAAAACGATGCTGATGAAATTACCGTAAATGTTTTTTCAAAAGTATTGTCGAAACTGGATATGTTTGATCCTCATTTTCAGTTTAAAACCTGGATATTGACCATTGCCCAGAATACCGTTATCGATTTCTGGAGAAAAAAGAACCGTGAGAATGAAGATGCTGTTGAAAATCTTGATGAGGTTAAAAACCAATATGCAAAATCTCCGGAAGAACTTCTGATTTCTGAAGAAGAACAGAAGAAAATCATCAAAACCATAGAATCCCTGGATGCCAACTATCAGGATATTATCAAGTTGAGGTTTTTTGAAGAAAAAAGCATCAAAGAAATTGCTGAAGAGCTGGGGATTTCCGTTGCCAATACCAAAGTACGGGTAATGCGTGCTAAAAAAGTCTTAGCTGAGCTCTTGAAGAATAATGAGTTTGATGATAATTAAGTTCAATAATACTATTCAATAGAAGCGGGCTTTAGCCCGTTTACTGAAAAAAAAAATTCAAAATCGGCTTTAGCCAAAATATAAATCTTATAATTTAGTTTAAAAATAAACTTCTTCTTTTGTTTTAGGAAGAATTATTTTTTGTTGTTTTTCCTGATTTCTGTTTTGAAGATTGATCTTGAGTCCTTTTTTAATATAAGTTTCCTTTAAGGATTTACCATATTCAGCTGTATTTTCAACTTCTTTTGAATAGTTCAGCTGCCCCGTTGAAAGGTTGAAATCTATATCTTTCCAGTAATCTCCCGGCCTTCCTGAAGTGGAGGATGTTCCTATTAATTCAAAATGCCCGTTTTGAAATCTATATTTATCTGTGACATCCCACTTCCAGCTGCTTCCGCCATTTTGAGAAATAACCAGAATTCCTTTTTCTATTTTAGTTTCTCTATAAGGATCACCCATCATACCTCCACCATTGCTTTCCATAACAGCGTTTCTCGATTTTTCCAGGACAGTCCATGCTCCTCCAACTTTCTTTAGGATCTGAATTTCGCGGATGTTTCCCATGTCAGTTGTATCCTTTGTATTGTAAATAATTACTTTTTCAGGAATTTTATCACCATCAAGATCTCCGTCTACCGTTTCAAGAAGAGTAGAACCTGCTGGCTGAAATTGTTTTTGAGCAAGACAGAATGTTCCGGCTGCCATACATAAAATAAAGACTATTTTTCTCATAAGGAATTTTGAAAACTTAAATGTACAATGAAATTTTGAATTATCAGTTTCATCAATATCTCTGGTTGATGGTTTCCATTAAAAAATCCTTAACTTTGAACTTCAATTTTAGAAATGGAAAATTCAGTTCAAGACACTACCGTTCAAAAACCAAAATGGATCCGCGTAAAACTTCCTACCGGAAAGAATTACAGAGAGCTGAGAACTTTGGTTGATAAATATAAATTAAATACCATTTGCCAAAGCGGAAGCTGCCCGAACATGGGAGAATGTTGGGGTGAAGGTACAGCAACTTTCATGATTTTAGGAAATATCTGTACGAGAAGCTGTGGATTCTGTGGCGTAAAAACAGGAAAACCGCTTGATGTAAATTGGGATGAACCTGAAAAAGTAGCAAGATCTATCAAATTAATGAAGATCAAACATGCCGTTCTTACTTCTGTAGACCGCGATGATCTGAAAGATATGGGATCTATTCTTTGGGGAGAAACAGTGAATGCTGTAAGAAGAATCTCTCCGGGAACAACGATGGAAACTCTGATTCCGGATTTCCAGGGTATTACAAAACATCTGGACAGACTGGTAGAAGTAGCTCCGGAAGTAATCTCTCACAACATGGAAACGGTAAAACGTCTGACCAGAGAGGTGAGAATCCAGGCAAAATATGAAAGAAGCCTTGAAGTATTAAGATATCTGAAAGAAGCCGGACAAAGAAGAACCAAAACAGGGGTAATGCTTGGATTAGGTGAAACTAAAGATGAGGTTTTCCAAACGATAGAGGATATCAGAAATGCGAATGTAGATGTTATTACTCTTGGACAGTATTTGCAACCGACTAAAAAGCATCTTCCTGTAAAAAAATTCATCACTCCTGAAGAATTTGATGAGTTCGGAGATTTTGCAAGAAGTTTAGGTTTCAGACACGTTGAAAGCTCTCCTCTTGTAAGAAGTTCTTACCACGCAGAAAAACATATTCATTAAAATATAAACCGTTCAGCAATGAACGGTTTTTGTTTTTTTAGGTAGCAGAGATTAGATTGTAGGGATTAGGGATTAGGGATTAGGGAGTGAAAGGGCTTCCATTTGTAATAACGATTTTCATAATTCCCTTCCTCCTGAGGGGTGGCGAAAATTCAAAGAATTTTTGACGGGGTGGTTTAGTTGTTACCTTCAATGGCTTACATTGCATCATTTACGTCCTACTTATTACAAGACGTTTCCTTTGTAATCACTCCAATCCGGCCATTGATTTCAATCGGTTTAAAATGTTTCTTTTTAAATTCGGAAGGTGTTTCGCCTGTATGTTGTTTGAATAGTTTATTAAAGTAAGAAAGACTTTCAAAACCTACCTGAAAGCAAACTTCAGTCACAGAATAATCTTTCAACAGGAATATTTTAGCCTGATTGATTCTATAGTTATTAACAAAATCGGTAAAGGTCATGTTGGTCTGCTTTTTAAAATAACGGCAGAACGCAGGCGTGCTTAGACTTACAATTTTTGCAATTTCATTGACATTAGGTTTCTTGTCGTAATTTTCGTGGATATAGTCGTAAATGGTTCCCATCCGGATTTTATCATTCAGAAACCACTTGATTCTGGTATCTTCCTTGTTGAGTTCCTTTACTTCTGTTGAATCAGCGAGGATCTGTAGAATTTCAATTAATCCTACCAGAGATTCAAAAGAGTTTTTATCTTTAATGATCTGTAGTTTTTCAACTACTGTATTTTTTGTTTCCCCGGAAAATGATAATCCAAGATATGACCGTTCTAAAAGAATTTTGATATTCTCAAATTCAGGAACAGGAAGAATAATATCCTGAAGGAAGTTTTCCCGCATCTGCAGCACAAGTTGTTGGCATTCAGTCTGAATACCATAGTCAAAATTAAGATGGGGAACATTAGATCCAATCAATAAAAGATCACTGTCTGTAAAGGCCGAAATATCTCTTCCTACATGCCGGATTCCGTTCACGGCTTCTACATAGACCAATTCGATTTCCGGATGATAATGCCAGAAAAAACAGTTTTTCAGGGAAGGGGCAAATAGTTTAAAAGATTTCCCTTTTTCAAATTCAATAATTTCTTTCTGGATTTTCATCTTGTTCTCATTTGATTGTTTCTGAATATAAAATTAAATAAAAAGGTTAATATGGAGCAAATTTTTATCATTCGAAGAGGTGTGAAATTCAAACTTTCTTTCGATTTTTGCACTTTCAAAATGAAGACGCTCAGGTATTTTTAATTTGAAAGAAAATAATTCAGAAAAAAGATTTAGATACAATGAAGATTGATAAAAGAATAATCCCCCTGGCCATCGGTGGTTTGGGGATAGGAACTACAGAATTTACCGTAATGGGGCTGTTGCCGGATATTGCAAAAACATTACAGATTACGATCCCGCAGGCCGGACATTTAATTTCTGCTTATGCTATGGGAGTGGTCATCGGAGCTCCGATTCTGATCGGGTACTCGGTGAAATTTCCCCCTAAGAAAGTTTTGATCGCTTTTATGATCCTTTTTACCCTATTTAATGGACTTTCTGCAATTGCTCCAGGATATAACAGTATGCTGGTTATCCGTTTTCTGTCTGGACTTCCTCATGGAGCATTCTTCGGAGTAGGAACGGTAGTCGCTTCAAGAATGGCAGGAAAAGGGAAAGAAGCATTTTATATATCGATGATGTTTACGGGGCTCACGGTCGCCAACCTGGCCATGGTTCCTCTGGTCACCTACATCGGACATACATTCCATTGGAGACTGTACTTTGCTATTGTAGCAGTTATTGGTCTTTTTGCCATATTATTTTTGAAACTGTGGCTTCCTGCAATGGAATCCAATCAAAATACCCATTTCATGGAAGAGCTGAAATTCCTTAAAAATAAACAATCCTGGCTGGTCCTTGCCATTACAGCGATTGGATTTGGAGGTCTTTTCACATGGTTAAGTTATATTACACCTTTAATGACGGTTGTTGCAGGAATCAAAAGCAGCCAAATGGCCTATGTCATGGTTCTTGCCGGAGCCGGAATGGTAGTTGGAAACCTGGTAGGAGGGATCGTTTCAGATAAATTGGGACCTGAAAAAACATGTGCCCTTCTGATCTTCCTGATGATGATTTCTCTGGGAGGAGTATTTTTCCTTGCTGAGCATCAGAATATCGCTCTTATACTGACCTTTATGTGTGGCGCTTTATCGATGTCTATTGCATCGCCTATCAATATTATGATGATGAAAGCTGCTCCAAAAAGCGAAATGATGGCCGCTGCTTTTATGCAGGCAGGTTTTAATATTGCCAATGCAATGGGAGCTTTTTTTGGGGGAATTCCTCTGGAATACGGTTATTCATTCAACTATCCATCACTGGTAGGAGTAGGAATGACTTTTATTGGGGTGATTATAAGTGTAAGGTATATGTATCTGTACGGTTCAAAGGCTCAAAATGAAGAGGAAGTTGCCGCAGAATGTGTATCTTGTGATAAATAAGATTATTCTTTCTTATGAAATAAAAAAAGAGCCTGTTTCTGATTGAAACAGGCTCTTTTGTATAAAATGAGTTTTATGCCTCTACCTCATCTCCATTTTTGCACCAGTAGAGGGCATTGTATAAATTTTCTTTGGGAAAAGATTTAAACTCTCCCGGCATCAGAACACTGAAAATACTGGTAAAATCACGTATACCTTCTTTGTCAGTCACAATGGCCGACCGGTTCCAGTTGGTAAGATTTTTCAATCCTAACAACAGATCTTCAAGCCATGCTCCCATGGTAAAATTATCCAGATCGGTATCCAAATACAATAAGTAATTCAACTCACCGAATTGCTCTACCTTCTCTTTTACGCGCGGAATTACCAGTCTTTCAAAATCCTCTTTCGTTACTTCTCCCGTTGCATTAAATGCTGCAACATTTTCCGGGGCTTCTGGAATAATTGTTATCATAATAAATATTTTATGGTGGTTTGAGTTTTAAAGAACAACAATAATTACACCATAATTTGATGAAAAATTGTTAAAAAAGGTATAAATATTGTTACTTTCAGTGTAAAATATTAATATGGATCTCAAATCAAATGAACCTTTCTGGCTTTTAAAAAACGGACTGTTAGCTTCTTATCCTTCTTTAAAATCAAATGAAGAATGTGATGTTCTTGTTTTGGGAGGTGGTATTACAGGAAGTCTGATTGCCCATCAGATGATAGAAAACGGATATAATACAATCCTTATTGATAAAAGAGAGCTTTGCAATGGAAGCACTTCTGCTACGACTTCAATGCTGCAGTACGAAATAGATGTTCCTCTTTATGAACTGATAGAAAAAATAGGCATAAAAGGAGCTGTTTTAAGTTATAAAGCCTGTAGTGATGCTATTGATACATTGGAAAAACTTTCAAAAATGATTAAATCCAATGCAGGTTTTAAAAGAAAGAAATCTCTGTATTTTGCTTCAAAAAAGAAAGATGCAGAATGGCTGAAGAAAGAATATGAAGTGAGAAAAGAAAACGGATTTGAAGTGCAGTGGCTTGATGCAGAACAGATTCTTGAAAAATTTGAATTTAAAAATACTTACGGCGGTATTTTATCCAGGCAGGGAGCAAGTATTGACGCTTTTCAGTTTGCTCATGAACTTTTCATGCATAATGTAAAGAAAGGATTGAAGATATTTGATAAAACTGAAATGATAAAAGTGGAGGAGCATAAAGGTTTTAACCTGGTTACGGTAAACAGTGGATATCAGATCAAAGCAAAAAAAATCATTTACTGCATTGGTTATGAAAGTAAAAATTTACTGAAAGAAAACTTTGTGAATCTGAAAAGTACTTATGCTGTGGTTTCTCAAATAGACAAAGACAAGTTTAAAAATATAAGCAGTACATTGGTCTGGAATACTGATGATCCTTACCTCTACATGCGGACTACCGATGACGGAAGAATTCTTATCGGTGGGGGAGACGAAGACTTTTATGACGCTGAAAAACGGGACACTCTCCTTAATAAAAAAGAAAAAGAGATTCTTAAAAATCTGAAGAAAATAAAGCCTGATTACCATTTTTACCCTGATTTTGTATGGGCAGGAACTTTTGGAGAAACTAAAGATGGTCTGCCTTATATCGGAGAACATAAAAAACTGAGAAACTCCTATTTTGTATTAGGTTTTGGAGGAAACGGAATCACTTTTTCAGTAACGGGAATGGAGATGGCTTCTCTATTTATGAAAAATAAAAAACATCCGCTGTCAAGATATTTTAAGTTTGGGAGGTGATACTGGAGTTTTTGAACCACAAAAGTCACAAAAGTCTTTAAGCACTTAAGTTATTTTAAGCTACTGCTAAATGTTTAAGGAGTGCACTTAAGTTTCTGAAAACCTTCGATTTTTAATCTATCCATAAAAACTGTTTAGATTCCTACGGAATGACACAATTGGAACAGCTGTTTATTTATGCAGGTTGTCATTCCGTAGGAATCCTGGTTAAATTACTTGAAAAAATGTAATAAATAGATACTCCAACAAATACTCCAATTGCAGACGCTTAATTCCCATCCTCTGGAGGGTGGCGAAAATTCAAAGAATTTTTGACGGGGTGGTTTACATGTATTTAATAACATAAAAAAGCGGGTAAAACCCGCTTTTAAACTACAAACTATACCCGTTCTTTTTTGCCAGTTCAACAATAGAACTCTCAATTGCTTTTCCCAGGTCATCAGAATCATCAGTGCCTCGTTTTTTCATTTCTCCGTCAATAAAGGTCTGGCGCTTTTTGGAAAGCTCTTCAATTTCTTTCTGAATTTTATCACGAGCGGCAGACTTTGCCGTGATCGTTTTTTGAATTTCTTCCTTGCTTTTTCCTTTCAGCTCGGCAGGAAGTTCACTTTCTTTTACATTGGCAATAAATCCGGCATCCTTTTCGGCCTTATCCACCAAATCCCAGTGATCATTTTTGTAAGCATTCTTTTTAGATTTGGCAACGGCCCTTTCCACTAAGTTGGATGCTGACTGTGATTCAGCGTTTTTATCCTGCGTGATCTGCTTTAGTCTGTATTCCGAACCGTGGTTTCCATAATAGATGTAAGTATCGTTCAGCTTTGCATTGCATTCGGAAATTTTGATATCGTAAGGCGTTTCAATATAGATTACTTTTCTGTCACTGTCGATATTGAAATATTTTCCACCTCCCAAAGACGCGCCGTTTTGCCAGAATGTCTGGATTCCTTCTTCCCGGCTTCCGCAGAAAATAGTGTTGGTGTAAATGTTTTTATCCTTTGCTTTTGAAACAACATCCTTATAATTTATTTTTCCCTGATTGAATGCTTCATTCCCTGCAATATAAATCAGTTTCATACTTTTATCATTGCTGTCCCAGTTCAGGTTGGCAGAAGCATCACGGATAACAGCACCGCAATATTCACTGCCGCCATTGGTTTTTAAGGCAAATAGTTTTTCGGAAATAAGATCAAGATCCTGAGTAAGAGGAGCAATCTGGCGGATATAATTTTCATCGCGGATTCCGTCGTTGCCATATTCATACAGGGCAATTTCAATCTGGGGCGCTTTTCCGTTGTACTTTAAAGTGGTCAAAGTATTCACAATATTCCACAGTCTGGATTTTGCCTGATCAATCAATCCGTCCATACTATTGGAAGTGTCCAGTAAAAGAGCGACCTGAATTTTATTGTCCTTTACAATTGAGCTGGACGGAATCAATGTTACTGGTACATTACTTTGTATAGAGCGGTTCTCCGGAATATTGCCAGAGCTTAAAAAAGCTGTACCCGCTGCAAGTGCTAAGATTTTTAAAGTTGTCATATTATTATTTATTATTGGTTATCTGCTGTAATATTGGATCTGCATCTCTTTAGGATATTTTACTTCATAAGAGAATGTAATCTTCTCAGAATTGCCTGAACCTATGTTTTTGTTCCACAGGATACTTCCCGTTTTATCATCAAGGTTTCCTCCACCCAAATCCAATGTTTTGACCAGAATCTTAGAATTTTCACTGATTGGGAGCTGGTCAAGAACTTCCAGTTCAATATTTTCTTTCGTATTATTTCTGATACTTATCTGGTAAGACTCTGTTTCCCATTTGTTAGAATTCATTGCCTTTTGAGAAGTTTTATCTTCAAGCTTAATTCTTTTTACTGTAATTCTTTCATCTGTTCCCAGAGAAATCGGGAATTCGTCTTTCACATAATTGCTGGTAATATTGGTTTTCCCGATATAATTATCATCAAAGTAAATATTGGCTTCTCCATTGATGAGGTTAAGATTCTGCCAGTTCTTTATAAAAGCCATCAGGAATACCTGATTATTAAGTTTAGGAACGGTGTGGTATTTATAAGTGGCATCAATTTGTTTTTTATCCAGAATGACATACTGTTCTTTTTCCTGGCTTACTATGGTCTGATTGTAATTAAGCTCATAGATCACATTCATCTGGCTGTCAGAAACTGAAGCTACAGGAATCTGACTTGGCTTTGCAGCAATATCTTCTCTCATTTGATAGACATTAGCTGCTGAAGTTTCCTTTTTAGATTTATAAGCTGCCACTTCCATCTGAGAATTGTATGGTGTATATTCAGCTACG
The DNA here is from genome assembly GCF_019317325.1 of Chryseobacterium sp. D764. Classification (NCBI taxonomy): domain Bacteria; kingdom Pseudomonadati; phylum Bacteroidota; class Flavobacteriia; order Flavobacteriales; family Weeksellaceae; genus Chryseobacterium; species Chryseobacterium sp. D764. The sequence continues at coordinate 4,545,517 of NZ_CP079219.1, forward strand.
TACAGCGGAGATAAAATAGGTCTGTCCTGGTTGTATGAAGGTCTGTAAGTAGAGACAAACAACTTTACATTTTTCCAGTCCTGTCCGGTCTTCTGATAAATTTTACCTTTATAAACCATTTCAAGAGGTTTCTTGACAGACTCAGCACGCAAATCATAAGAAGGAATCCATCCGGCATCAGAAACAATATAGCTTATCCCAAGATTCAGATTGGTTTCGTTATCTGCAAGAATTTCAAGCAATAGCTCTCTGCGGTTGGTATTTTTATGCGTTTGCTCCTCGGCAGACTGCTTGTTGAGTTTTGCGATACTTTCATCCAGAACCGTTTTCTGTTCGTCCAGAAGAAATACCTGGCTATCGATTTCCAGCATTCGTTTTCTATAAAATTCCGTAAGCTTAATAAGCTGTTCCTGCGGAGTAGATTTATCATTGGTGGAGACTTTTAAATTGTCATTAATGATCCGTTGCTCTCCCATCAGGTTTTTGATTTGAATATTCAGCAGGCTCACCTGTCTTTGAAGCTTTTTTGTCTCTGTTTCAAGTTTCTTTTCATTGTCTGATAATTCATCATTCTTCAAAAAATTATTTTGAGGCGTTATGGAAAGGAGTGTAGTATTTTTTTCAAGATTGATTTTATACGTATTTTCATCCAGATTATTGGGAAGATTGACAATTCTTATGGTATTTCTACCTTTCTGAAGACTCACATTGGTACTTCCGAAAACTTTTGCTCCCTGAAGAAATACAGTGGCCTGCTTTACTTCAATTTCTTTTTTTATTTCCTGTGCTTTACTAAAGGCAGCCAAAAATATGATTAATAGTAAAAAATAGCGTTTCATCGTTTATTATTTTGAATTTATAGAAGTAAAATTATCTCTATTTAAGGCTGAAAATTGGGAAACTTGGTGAAGGGGTAATTTGACTTGGTGAGTATGCCATAGAGAAAAAAGAGGTTGTTTCAAAATTGTCATTCTGACGAAGGAAGAATCTCTTTTACAATAAATTCGATTCCGTTCGAAACGACAGAAAACAAAAAAAGCTACCCTTTGGGGCAGCCTTATTTAATTTATTATTTTAAAGAATCTCGTATCTTGTCTTGATACTGTATTTCAGCTTGATGTTTTCAATATTATCAAAAGAATAGTCTACCGGAGCATCAGACATTTCCATCTGTACACTGTTTACTCTGCCTTTATAAGCTGCCGGCATGATCATATCGCTGGTATAGTCTTCTATTTCTACGATTTCAAGAGCATTTCCGGTTTTTTTGCCCATACTTTCCAGTAAATAATCTGCTTTTTCTTTAGCGGCTTTCAAAGCATTGATCTTTACTGCTTTTCTGAAATCTGCAATTTTAGTACTCTTTACCTCTGCGATGTTCAGGCTGCTTACCCATTTTTGATTCAGGTCTTCAAAAATTTTACTCAGACTTGATTTTGTGTCGGCTTTAAACTGATAACTTTTAGTAAACTTGGCTGTTTTAGAATAAATATTCTGGTACATTGATTTGAACTTGATGTCCTCGTTCTTTACTCCTGCATTTTTTAAAGTTTCAAATAACTTCTTCTCATTATCTGCCAGATCATTTTTGTTATCTGCTTTTATTCCGATGCTGAAGATGATTTCATCCGGTTCTACTTCCATTTCGGCAACACCTGTAACTTCAATTGCGTTTTTCTTTACTTCTTGTGTCTGAGCGTTTACAAAGCTTCCAAGAGTTAAAATTCCGATTAATAAAAAATGTTTCAATTTCATAATTTCCTGTTTTTAAATTTTTAATTACTGATGTAAAATTACGCCGATCAGAAACCGGAATTCGGGAGACTTGGTGAAATGGAGCTTTCACTTGGTGAGACTTCAGAAATGAATTACTTCTCTTTATTTTTCTTCAGATCATATTTTACGTTGAGGTTCATAATATACTGTATACCCACTTCAGGATCAGAGTTGTTAATAACCTTATCAAAGCCGGTATAATCTGTTCCGTCATAGTAAAAGGTCTTTGATTTTCTTTCTTCTTTTTTTACATATCTGCTGTCATATCCATAGGTGACGCTGGCGCTTTCAAGAGCGGTATAATTTTGATATTGATTTTTGGGAAAAATATAAGTAAAACCTGAACTGGCTGTAGGTTTGCCGATAATTTCCTTTTTAAATAAACCAAAGTAGTTTTCCTTCTTTTTATCGAAAACAGCATATGCTTCTTTGAGAAGATCTTCCTGGATTTTATCAATATCATTGTTGATGTAATCCACTTTAATAATATCATAGATCTGAAAATCCGAAGCTTCAGAGATCAGTTTTTCAATCATTGAATGTTTGTTTACCGTAATAATGATATTTTTCTTGGTTTCGAACCCATCCATTTTCTGAATGGTTACCTGAGTGTCTTTATTAATGTCATAATCATAGATTTTTGTCTGCGAGATAAAATCCACAAAAATATCATCGTTTTTGATGCCCATTGATGATATCCTTTTTATAAAACCATTGATTCTCCTGTTGATATTTTCGATGGCAATTTTAGGTGTGGCAGCTTCTTCATTCAAACCCAGAGTAAGTTTATATTGGTCTGCAGTCTTATTCATCAATACTTTTACACTAACAACCAAGGTGGAATCATTGGCGAAATAACTATTAGTATTGTTGAAGTCAGGGAGGTTTTTTAGGGCGGAATAATCGTTGTTATTTTTGTCTCTGTAAATTTGGTTTCCTCCCACCTGCGCTTTTGAAAAGCTTAAAAAAGAAGTCATGATGAGAAAAAATGCTACTGTTTGTTTTTTCATGATTTTTAAATTTGAATTATTTTGCCCCAAACTTAGTCTTACGGTCACGGTGTCAATGACTAAACTTGGTGAAAGGGTATTTTCGCTTGGTGAATAGTTTTTGAGTACACTATATATATGTATATCTTTGTTTTATGAAAATGTTTACACTTCTTACAATCTTTTTACTGATGCTTTGGGGAAATACTATGTCTTCCCAGAACACTAATAATAGCAGTGCTGCTGTGGAAGAAGTGCAGGTAGAGACGAAGAAGCTGAAAAAAGCAATGGATACTAAAAATGAACCTGCCCAGGCAGATTCATATTATAATATTGGCGAAACATTTTTTAATAGTGGAAATTTTCCGAAAAGTGAAGAGTATTACACCAAAGCGAAAAATCTGTATGAAAAACTCAATGACAAGCCAAATATTGAAAAAGCAACCCGCAGATTGGCCCAGTCACAGGAAAAACAGAATAAAATAACGCCTGCTATCAGTAACTATGGCAGAGCGGCACAAATGAATTATAGTGAAAAAAGTAAGGCCGTCAATTCTAATGACGTTACAAGACTTTCTTCTCCTACGCCGGAGCTTAGGGCAGAAGCTATTCAGAATAATATCAACCTGAGTAAAAAAGAAAACGAACAGGGTGATCTTGCGGAAAGCTACAGTCAGTTAGCTGATGTCAATCTTAAACAGAAAGATGTTTCCAGTGCGGAAGAAAATCTTAATACAGCGTATAAAATCTCTAAAAAAGAAGCTCCGCAGCAAGCATTGGCCATCAATCAGAAACTTGCAGATCTTTATGTTGAAAACAAGAACTTTGAAAAAGCTATTGAAGCCAAAAAGAAGGTGTTGAAAGAAGATTTTGTAAAAGAAAACTCGCAGGAAAAAGTCAATCAGATTCAGGAACTTGCGGATATTTATATTAAGAAAAATGATCCTAAAGAAGCGGTAGATCTTTTGAAAAATGCCTATGGAATTGCTTTGGATAAAGGCCATACATTAGAAGCGCAGAAGAGCGTAAAAAAGCTGGACAGTCTGTACGCTATTTCAGGAAATATTGATGCCTCCGTTCAATTGTACAGAGACTTTTTAGGAAAACTTCCAAACCTGGTTTCCAAGGACAGAAGCCTGGTAGACAATAAAATTCTGGAAGATACCGAGCAGCGGATTTCTCAGCTGGAAAAAGAAAGAGAATTGAAAGATGAGCTTATCCGCAAGAAAAATGTATTCAATTATAGTCTGATCGGAGCTTTAATTCTATTGACGGGATTGATTATTTTTATTTTCAGAACACTGAAAAAAGTTCAGACAAAAAATAAAAAGATTGCTCTTCAGTCGTTGCGCAGAGAGATGAACCCGCATTTTATCTTTAACAGTTTGAATAGTGTTAACCACTTTATTGCAACCAATAATGAACTGGAAGCCAACCAGTATCTGACAAAATTCTCCAAGCTGATGCGTGGCGTGATGGAAAATTCTACCGAAGATTTTATTCCTTTCCAACAGGAGCTTGACCTTCTCCAGAATTATCTTGCTTTAGAAAAAACACGTTTTGCAGATAAGTTTGATTATGAAATTGAAGTAGATGAAAGTTTGAATATGCAAAACCTCCAGATTCCGGGAATGCTGATACAGCCGTTTCTGGAAAATGCAATATGGCACGGACTCCGTTACAGAACAGAAAAAGGATTTTTAAAATTAAACTTTGAAAAGAGTGAATCGCATCTGAAGATTCTTATCGAAGACAACGGAATAGGCATTGAAGAAAGCAAAAAGCAGAAAACCCAGCATCAAAAAACAAGAGAGGGCAGAGGAATGAAAAATACACTGGAAAGAATTCAGCTTCTGAATGATTTGTACAAAAAAGATATTACCTGCTCTGTAAAGGACAAGGAAAATGATACCGGAGTTTTAGTCACTATAAAAATTAATATGCACTAATCTGAATTCAGGTTAGTGTATTTTGTTTGTGAATCAGTCATTTACTTACTATATTTTTTTAATTTAATAGGATGTTACTTTTTATCAAAGTGCCAGAAACACTCGAAAATTGCACTTTTCTAATACCTTTTACCTTCTATCTGCCACCCGTCACCCAAAAAACCTGTAACCATTTTGAGAAAGTTATTGTCTTAATAGATAAAAACTTAACCCAAAATGGAAACTAACCGTCAAACAGCCAGACTCGCAGGATTTTTTTATCTTATTGTTATCGTAACCGGACTTTTCAGCCTAATGTACGTTCCGTCTAAGCTGATCGTCTGGGAGAATCCTGCATTGACTTTTCAAAATATTTCTTCTTCAGCACAGTTATTCAGATTAAGTATAGCAAGCAGCATTACCTGTTATATCGCTTTTACTTTACTTCCTTTGGTCTTGTATAAACTATTGAAAGCTGTAGATGATCGTTATGCAAAACTGATGGTTATTCTCGCTCTTATCAGTATTCCTATTTCCTTTATCAATCTCCAAAGCAAATTTTCTGTTCTTACTATTATTGAAGGCGCTGACTATCTGAAAATATTTGATCTACAGCAGCTGCAGGCCCAGATGATGCTCTTGCTGAGCAGTTATAACAAGGGACTTTTAATTGCGCAGATCTTTTGGGGATTGTGGCTTTTTCCTTTTGGATATTTGGTATATAAGTCCGGTTTTTTACCAAAAGTTTTAGGAATCTTCTTAATGTTGGGCTGCTTTGGATATGTGATCAACGTTTTTGGAAGAACTGCAATTCCTCATTTTTCAGACAATTCAATATCTGGTTATGTCACATTACCGGCAACAGTAGGAGAGATAGGAATCTGTCTGTGGTTGCTGTTGGTTGGGATACGAAATAAAAAAATAGATTAAAAAATCATAACCATGAACAATTCTACAAAATTTGAAGATGTGCAGATCAATGTGAAAATCATATTGGCCGGTCTTTGGACTTCGGTTACTCTGTGCTATCTGTACGGTGATTATTTCGAGCTTTATACTCCGGGGAAAACCCGTGGTCTGGTGGAGGGAACTAATTTATTAGATTCCCCACCTAAATTACTTCTTGCTTCAGTCATTTTGGCTATTCCCGCGGTAATGGTGTTTCTTTCTCTGATATTAAAACCGGTAGTGAACAGAATGCTCAACATCACCTTTGGTACATTTTTTACTCTGGTAATGCTGTTTATTGGTATTATTTCTTTCTCGGATTGGTATTTGTTTTATGTTTTTCTTGCCATGGTAGAATGCATTATTACAATATTGATCATAAAGCACGCATGGTGCTGGAAGAAAGTATAACCTTTATCCACACATGGTTTGGGTAAGATTGTAAGGTTAATTAAATATTCCTAATTTGCATCTGGAATCTATTACCTGCCACCTAATATCTTACGTAATGAAAATAAAAGCCGTAATTGTAGACGATGAACTTATAGCAAGAGAAGTTTTACGAAGTTATCTTACCAAATACTGTCCGCAGGTGGAAATTCTTGGTGAAGCTGAAAATATTAAAGAAGCCGTGCCATTGATTGCTGAAAAGCAGCCTCAGTTGGTATTTCTGGATGTAGAAATGCCTTTCGGAAATGCCTTTGATGTATTGGAAGCTACCAAGGAATTTTCCTATGAAACCATTTTCATTACTGCATTTTCACAATATTCATTACAGGCTTTAAACAAATCAGCAAGTTATTATATTTTAAAACCTATTGATATTCAGGAGCTGATTCTTGCGGTGAATAAAGTAGTAGAAAGCCTTGAGAAAAAAGAAGAGCTCAACCGGAATAAGATTCTGCTTGAAAACCTGAAATTAAAACCTGAAAAACAGCAGTTAATTCTTCCAACCCTGCAAGGATTCGATGTTGTAAAGACTGAAGATATTATGAGACTTCAGGCTGATGGAAACTTTACGCAGGTCTATCTCACTGACGGCTCCAAAAAAATGGTGTGTCGCTTTTTAAAACATTTTGATGACTTGCTGGAAAGCCCGTTTGTGAGAGTTCATCGTTCCCATATTATCAATACAGGGTTTGTGAAATCCTACCATAAAAGCGGAACCGTAATGCTGTCTGATGATACTGAAATTGAGGTTTCAGGAAGCTTTAAAGATAATTTTCTGAAAGTATTTTCATAGAATTTATTGTTCCTTAACAGCTTTAAGGCATTATTTTTGACGTTTTTATAAGAACCACACAAAATATTCCGATCATGAAAACCATTCATAAAATTATACTTCCCGTTTCGTTGGGAGCATTGGGGCTTGTTATTTTCAACTCATATTCTGTAAGGATTCCCAGAGGTGCCTCTGCGGTAAAGAATTTTGATCTTAATAAATACCTTGGTAGATGGTATGAGATTGCCCGTTTTGATTACAGGTTCGAAAAAAATATGGATAATGTCACTGCAGAATATACAGAGAATCCGGATGGAACAGTTCAGGTTAGAAATAAAGGGTACGATTACGTTAAAAAAGTATGGAATGAATCTATAGGGGAAGCAAAATTTGTAAAAGATCCGAAAGAAGCCCGTCTGAAAGTTTCATTTTTTAAACCAATCTGGGCCGGTTATAACGTTATAGATATTGATGAAGACTATCAATATGCTCTGGTGGCAGGAAGCAGCTTAAAATATTTATGGATGCTTTCCCGTACTCCTAACATTCCTGAAAGCATCCGCCAGCGTTTCCTTCAGAAAGCAAGAAAAATTGGCTATAATACCGATGAGCTGATCTGGGTAAAACATAATCAGTAAAAATAAAAGGGCAAAATGATGTGCAAATTTGCCCTTTCATTTTTTAGTTTTTAATATATTCTTTCCATTCCTCAAAGCGGTGATCAATAACCTGTTTCATCAGATCATAGTTTTCGTAGGTATCCTCAATGTGGTAGAAGGTTTCGTATTCGTAATCGTTTTCCTCAGCTTTAGTATCAAAAATATTAACGTAATCATCAGCAAATGAGCTGTATCTGTTTCCGAAATCTGTTTCATCGGCATAGTAATCCTTTGCAAAAAGATTTCCCAGCTCATTCAGGTCATATTCAGAAAATTTCCCGTCGCAGGACTCCATAATAAATTCTGCACCTGTGATTTCTCTGCGTTTTAATTTTTCAATTTCCTCTTCATTATCTTCTTTCAGTTCATCAGAAATCAGATCATTCTGAATGCACCAGTTCAGGAACATTCCTGTATGTGTTGCTCCGTTTTTCTGAGGAAGTTCCTCAGGAAAATCACCACCATAATGCCATGAAGCATCATCATATTTCGACATAATTATTATTATAGTTTTAAATAAATTTTGTCAAAAATAGAAAAAATCAATTTATATTGCTGCAGCCACAGAATTTTCCGTCATTTGCATAGAATTTTTTTCAACAAAAAAACATATGGAAAAAGCTGTTCTGATTACCATTGGTGATGAAATCCTTTCTGGAAACACGGTAGATACCAATTCTAATTTTATTGCTGCTGAACTTAAAAACATAGGAATAAAAGTTACTCAGATTCTTACAATCTCAGACGAAATTGAAACCATTAAAGAGGCTTTGAATGTTGCTTTTGGAGCAGGCGACTTAGTGATTACAACAGGAGGACTCGGGCCTACCAGAGACGACAAAACCAAAAAGGCACTTGCGGAGTATTTCAATGATGAAATTGCCCTGGATGAGGTGACATTCAATCATCTTAAAGGGTATATGGAGAGAAGGGGAAGGGCAGATATTCTCGAAAGAAATAAGGAACAGGCTTTTGTCCCAACCAAATCTATTGTGTTTCAGAATCATTACGGAACAGCGCCCTGCATGATGATGGAGCTGGAAGGTAAACTGTGCTACAGCCTTCCTGGTGTTCCTTACGAGGTAAAACCGCTTATCAAAGATCAGATTATTCCCTATTTACAGGAAAGATTCAGCCTTCATTATATCCATACCAGGATTGTTTCCGTAGTGGGAATTCCCGAGAGTATCCTTGCAGACACCATTGAAGACTGGGAACTGGCACTTCCGGAAAATATTGCACTGTCTTACCTTCCGGTGGGAACGCGTGTAAAGCTTCGTCTGACAGCTTCCGGTGATAATGAGGAACAGCTGAAACAGATAACGGAAGAAGAAATTCAGAAACTACTTCCTTTGGTAGAAGGTCACGTAATCGCTGTATCGGAGGATAAAATCGAAAATATTCTGGCAGAAATGCTTACCGAAAGAAATCTGACGATTTCCACAGCAGAAAGCTGTACCGGAGGTGAACTGGCAAAAATGATCACTTCAGTTTCCGGCAGTTCAAAATATTTCCTTGGCGGAATGGTGGCTTATGCTACAGAGAAAAAGATTAAAATTTTAAATGTTTCTAAAGCAACCGTAGACCAGTTTACTGTGGTAAGTGAAGAGGTAGCTCAGGAAATGGCAAAAGGCTGTCAGGAATTATTTGAAACCCATATTTCTCTTTCTACGACAGGTGTGGCAGGCCCGGGAAAAGGAGAAGACGGTAAAGATATCGGAACGGTTTATTATACGATAAGGATTAATGACAAAGCAGAAACATTTACATTATACATGCCTCATCTGGAAAGAGTAGACTTCATGAATTTCGTTTCCCAAAAGGTGATTCAGGATCTTGTAAGCTTACTTATAAACAGTTAGATACATTTCTGCTTTTTAATTTTTTTTTAATTAATTTTAGTAGAGTTTTTCACACTTTTTGAGACTCATTCAATAAATTTCAAAATTGTGGAAGATTCCAAACAGATTTTTCAGACCAACAGCAGGAAACGCTGGAAAAGTGTACAGTGGGGAAGCCGTATTTTTATCTTTGTAGGAATACTGCTTTTGCTTGCTTTGGGGCTGATGATGACCCTGGACAGAAGTCCTAAAATTCCTTTTAAAGAAGATTATAAAGCTGTAATTACGGCCAATAAACCCTATCTTCAGGAGAATAAAATTTCCAAAGAATATAAAGGTTTCAGAAGCTTTATCTCGGAAAAAACAATCCATACCAACCTCGATAAAATTCAGAAAGCGAGAGCAGAAAGATATAAAAATCAGAACAGAAACTGGGCTCAGTTTCCAGGCGGAATCCGGTCTGCATTCTATGTAGCATGGGATCCTCAGTCTCTGATGTCTCTGAAACGAAATATCAGACACGTTAATCTGGTTTTTCCGGAATGGTTTTTCCTTGATCCTAAAACAGGTGATCTGAAAACCAATGTGGATCCGGAAGGGTACAAAGTGATTAAAAGAACGGGAGTTGCTGCAATGCCAATGTTGAGCAACAACTCTGATCAGGAATTTCATTCAGAAGGAATTGTAAAAGTTCTTAATGATCCTCAGAAAAGATCACATTTGATTCAAAAACTTACCCAGCAATGTAAAAAATACCATTTCAAAGGCATTAATATTGACTTTGAGGATATGAATCTGGATTCTGATGAAAATCTGATTGCTTTTATGAAAGAGCTTTCAGAAACTTTCAAAAAGAACCAGCTGCTGGTGACTATGGATATCATGACAGACAATGATGATTACAACATCCCGAGATTGAATCCCTATGTAGATTACTTTGTATTGATGGCTTACGATGAATATTCTGCAGGAAGTGATGCAGGGCCGGTTTCCTCTCAAAAATGGATCGAAGAACAGACAGGAAAAATCGTAAAACAAACCTCTCCACAAAAAATCATTCTGGGCTTGGGAGCTTATGGCTATGATTGGAGTTCCAATAAAGATGATAATACCTCTGTAACCTATATGCAGGCAATTACCAAAGCCAGCGCCAGTAAAGCAGTAATTGATTTTAATGACAATACTTTTAATTTAAATTATTCCTATACCGATTCTAAAAACCTCACCCACACGGTGTTTTTCAATGATGCGGCTTCTATTTTCAATACGATGCGTTTCTCCTCAGAATATCCATTGGCAGGAACAGCACTCTGGAGACTGGGAAGTGAGGACAGCAGAGTCTGGAATTTCTATGATAAAGATCTTACGTTTGCCGGCCTTTCCAAGCTGAATTTAAAAAACCTTGAAAATGTAAAAGGGCAGACCATGGTGGATTATATTGGTGATGGAGAAGTATTGGATGTTCTGAATACTCCTCATGACGGAAAAATTGCACTTGAAATTGACCCGAAAGAAAAAATAATCACGGATGAAAATTATATTACCTATCCAAGCTCTTATGAGGTGAAAAAATATGGAAGTGCCCCACAAAAAGAATTGGTGCTTACTTTTGATGACGGTCCGGACGAAACATATACTCCGCAGATATTAGATGTACTGTCCAAATATCATGTTCCGGCAGCATTCTTTTTAGTAGGATTAAATGCAGAAAAGAACCTTCCACTCGTTAAAAGAATTTACAGAGAAGGACACGAGATAGGAAATCACACATTTACCCACGAGAATGTAGCGAAAGTAAGTCCGGAAAGAGCTTTGCTGGAACTGAAACTAACAAGATTGCTGATAGAATGCGTGACAGGACATAGTACAATTCTGTTCAGAGCTCCGTATAATGCAGACTCTGAGCCTACTACTTCGGAAGAAATTATTCCGGTAGCACTGGCAAGACAGCAAAACTATCTGGATATCGGGGAAAATATAGATCCTGAAGACTGGCAGCCGGGAATAAAAGCAGATGAGATTGTAAAACGTGTGATGGCAGGGCTCAAACTACAGAGAGGAAATATCATCCTTCTTCATGATGCGGGCGGAGACACCAGAGAAGAAACAGTGAAAGCTTTAAAAATCCTGATCCCTACACTTCAGAAACAAGGCTATCATTTTACCAACCTTACCAGTATTCTGCATAAAACCAGAAGTGAACTGATGCCTGAAGTTCCGAAAACGAAGTCATATTATATCATGCAGCTCAACCTTGTCTTGGCCACTGTAATTTATGGAATAAGTCATTTTCTGGTTGCATTATTTACCATTTTCATTGTATTGGGTTTGATCAGACTATTGCTGATGGTATACTGGGCTTTTAAAGAACGAAAAAAAGAAAAAAAACTGGGTGGGTTTCCGGTTTTGGAATCTTATCCGAAAGTTTCTATTATTGTGCCTGCTTATAATGAAGAAGTGAATATTGTTTCTTCTCTGCAGAATCTGCTGAAGCAAACCTATCCAAATTTTAACATTATTATGGTAGATGACGGAAGTAAGGATTCTACTTATGAAAAGGTATTAGAAGCATTCCTTGGGCATCCGAAAATGAAAATTTTCACCAAAACAAATGGCGGAAAAGCAACGGCCCTGAACTTCGGAATATCACAGACAGATGCAGAATACGTAGTCTGCATTGATGCAGACACCAAACTGCAGCAGGATGCCGTAAAATATCTGGTTGCAAGATTTTTGAACTCAAATCCGGAAGAGAAAATTGCAGCCGTAGCAGGAAATGTGAAAGTTGGAAACAGAGTCAACTGGCTTACCAGATGGCAGGCTATAGAATATACAACAAGTCAGAATTTTGACAGGCTTGCATATGCGAATATCAATGCGATTACCGTAATTCCGGGTGCTATCGGGGCATTCAGAAGAGCTGTGATCCTTGAGGCCGGAGGTTATTCATCCGACACTTTAGCAGAAGATTGTGATATTACCGTGAAAATTTTAAAAGCAGGGTATACCGTCGCCAATGAAAACAGAGCGGTTGCTGTTACGGAAGCTCCGGAGACTGCGAGCCAGTTTTTGAAACAGCGTTTCCGCTGGACTTACGGAATCATGCAGATGTTCTGGAAACAGAGACAGACTTTCCTTAACCCCAAATATAAAGGATTGGGACTTTGGGCAATGCCGAATATTTTATTATTCCAATATATTATTCCATTTTTCTCACCGCTGGCAGATGTGATTATGTTCTTTGGAATTTTGTCCGGTAACGGAGATAAAATATTTACCTATTATCTGATCTTCCTTTTGGTGGATGCTTCCTTAGCTTTAGTGGCATTCATTATGCAGCGTGAAAAACTGATCAATCTGCTGTATATTATTCCGCAGAGATTCGGATATAGATGGCTGATGTATATTGTTTTGTTTAAAAGTTTAAGAAAGGCATTGAAAGGCGAAATGCAGTTCTGGGGATTCCTGAAAAGAACCGGAAATGTAAAAGAGATAGCAACTTCTTAAGAAATTGGGAAACTGGAAGGAGGAAGCTGGAAGTTATAAAAATCATACAATAACTTCAAGCTTTGTTCTTCCAGCTTCCGTCTTTTATAAATTCTTATCATGCTATGACATTATTGTTTAAATTTGTTTCCTTAAAAAGTAACAAATACGAAATAAATCATACCTATTCTAAAAATTGTTATCATAATGAAAAAAATAACGCTTTCTTTGTTTTTAATAGCAGGGATTTGTACTCAGACTACCATGAGCGCACAAGCTAAAACTGCTAAAGTAGCAGTGAACAATACAGACAAAGGTTTAGACCTTAGCTTGATGGACACTTCGGTGCGTCCTCAGGATGATTTTTACAACTATGTGAGTGGAACCTGGATGAAAACTGCCAAAATTCCATCTGATAAACCAACTTGGGGAAGCTTCAACAAACTGGCTGAGGACACGGATAACAATTCCATGACAATCCTGAACTCTCTTCTGAAAGATAAATTTGCTGACGGAAGTGAAGGTAAAAAAATCCAGGATCTCTATGCTACTTACATGAACATGGAGAAGAGAAATGCAGACGGAATCAAACCTATCCAGGAAAATCTGAATAAGATTGATGCTATTAAAAACATGGCTGATCTTCAGAACTACCTTACTTCTGTAACGAAAGAAGGAGAAAATGTTTTTTACGGATGGGGAGTAGATGCAGACCTTAAAGATTCTAAAATGAACGCGGTTTATTTAGGAAATGCTTCTTTAGGTTTAGGAAGAGATTACTATCAGAAAGTAAACGAAAAAAATACAGAAGCAATTGCTGAATATCAGAAATATGTAGCTTCAATGCTAAAAGAATTAGGGTACAAAAATGCTGATGAAGCAGCAAAAGGTATCGTAAATTATGAAAAAAGCATCGCACAGACTTATCTGACAAACGAGCAGAGCCGTGATAACACACTTCAGTACAATCCTAAGACGATGGCTGAACTTTCTGCTCTGGTAAAAAATGTAGATCTTCCAGGATATCTTAAAAAAGTTGGAGTAAATTCTGACAAAGTAATTATCAGTGAATTAGGATTCTATAAAAACTTCGATAAATTAGTGAATGCTCAGAATCTTTCTGTAATCAAAGATTATCTGAAATTCCACATGATCCACGGAAGTGCTTCTTACTTAAGTGAAAACTTAGGGAACATGAAATTTACTTTCTATGGTAAATATCTTAGAGGACAGCAGGAACAAAGAGCTCTTAACAAAAGAGGTTTTGAATTGATCAACGGTTCTTTAGGAGAAGCTTTCGGAAAATTATATGTTGAGAAATATTTCCCTGCTGAAGCTAAAGCTCAGATGGTAGAATTGATCGATTATTTAAAGAAAAGTTTCGCAGTTCATATCAACAACTTAGCTTGGATGTCTTCTACAACTAAGGAAAAAGCAATGCAGAAACTGAATAAGTTTACGGTAAAAGTTGCTTATCCGGACAAATGGAAAGACTATTCAAAATTAAATATCCTTTCTGAAGCAAATGGTGGAAACCTGTATAAAAACCTTCAGAACATTGGAGAATGGCAGTACAATAAAGATTTAGCTAAAATCGGTAAGCCAGTGGATAAAACAGAATGGGGAATGACTCCACAGACTGTAAATGCATATTACAACCCGGTAAACAACGAGATTGTATTCCCTGCTGCTATCCTTCAGCCGCCATTCTTTAACCCTAAAGCTGATGCTGCTGTAAACTTCGGAGGTATTGGTGCCGTTATTGGTCACGAAATGAGCCACGGATTTGATGATTCAGGAGCACAGTTCGATGCTGATGGTAACTTAGTAGACTGGTGGACTCCGGAAGATAAAGCGAACTTTGAAAAGGCAACAAAAGCTCTTGCTTCTCAGTATGACAAATACGAGCCTGTAAAAGGAACTTTTGTAAATGGTACTTTCACAAACGGTGAAAATATCGCTGACTTAGGAGGAGTGAATATCGCTTATGATGCTCTTCAGATGTATTTAAAAGACAAAGGAAACCCAGGAAAAATCAGTGGATTCTCTCAGGATCAGAGATTCTTCCTAAGCTGGGCAACGGTTTGGAGAACATTATCTAGTGAGAAATATATGGTAAATCAGGTGAAAACTGATCCGCACTCTCCGGGATACTTCAGAAGTTTTGGTCCGCTTATCAACGTTGATGCCTTCTATAAAGCATTCGACGTGAAAAAAGGAGACAAATTATACAAAACTCCGGAAGAAAGAATCAAAATCTGGTAAAAATAACAACCGCTCAGCAATGGGCGGTTTTGTTTTTTAGGTAGCAGGTGAATAGGGTTTAGGGATTAGGGAATCGGATGAGTTATATTTGTCGTAGTATCTTCCATCATTCCCATCCTGTGGAGGGGCGTCAAAAATTCCTTGAATTTTTGACGGGGTGGTCTACAACAATGTCATTTTCCACCCACATTTCAAAAGAACACCCAAAAACTTCAAACCTTAAACTCAAAACTTTAAATTTTTAACCTTAAATCTCCATTCAGATATAAATATCACTCATCACATATCATTAAAGTTTGTATATTTGATAAGTTTGTGTAAAATCAAAAATAATCTTTAATGAAAAAGCTAAATATTGGAATACTTGCCCTTTCAGGTATTGTATTTCTTAATTCGTGTGGTGCAGCAAAGACTGCAGGGACAGAGAATAAAACAGAAGCTGCAGCAAAAGTGGCTGAACCGGTAAAAGAAGAGGGAATCAATTTATCGTATATGGATACCAGTGTCCGTCCACAGGATGACTTTTTTAGCTATGTAAACGGAAATTGGGTGAAAACTACTCAGATTCCTTCTGATAAAGCAAACTGGGGTTCTTTCAATGCTTTGAGAGAAAACGTAGATGATGCTTCATTAGATATATTAAACAAAATCCTTACAGAATCATATCCGGCCGGATCAGAAGGACAGAAAATCCAGAATTTGTATGCCTCTTTTATGGATACCAATAAGAGAAATGCAGAAGGTCTGGCTCCTATTAAGGCTGATCTTGCCAAAGTAGATGCCATTAAAAGCCTTAATGATCTTCAGAAATACCTGTTGGATGCTACAAAATTGGGAGACAACTCTTTCTATGGATGGAGAGTAGGTGCTGATATGAAGAACTCCAACATGAATGCAGTATATCTTGGCGGTCCGGATCTTGGGTTGGGAAGAGATTATTATCAGAAAGTAAACGAAGCCAATACTAAAACACTGGCAGAATATCAGGCATACGTTGGAAAGCTATTCGGAGTTTTAGGATATAAAAATTCTCCACAGGCTGCACAGAATGTGGTAGATTTTGAAAAACAGCTTGCTAATTATCTATTGACTCTTGAGCAAAACAGAGATGCCAATTTAAGATACAACCCTAAAAATGTATCAGAATTGTCTGGTCTGGTTAAAAATGTTGACCTTGCAAAATATCTTAAGGATGCCGGAGTAAATACAGACAGAGTAATCATTGGTGAACTGAAGTACTACCAGAATATGGATCAGTTTGTAACGCAGAAAAACCTTCCTTTACTGAAAGACTATCTGAAATATCATATCATCAATGGAAATGCAAGCAACCTGAATGACAGCCTGGAGCAGATCAGATTTGACTTCTATGCTAAATATTTGCAGGGTCAGAAAGAACAGCGTCCAATGAACAAAAGAGGTCTTACGCTTGTAAACGGAGTTCTTGGAGAAGCTTTCGGAAAATTATATGTTGACAAATATTTCACTCCTGAAGCTAAAAAGCAGATGGAAACGTATATTGATTACCTTTTAAAATCATTCAAAACACATATCGCCAATATAGACTGGATGTCTCCTGAAACCAAAGTGAAAGCTCAGGAAAAACTATCCAAGTTTACCGTGAAAATTGCTTACCCTGATAAATGGAAAGATTATACACAGTTAAAAGTAGAATCTCCAAAAGAGGGAGCAACATTATATTCTAACCTTCAGAATGTAGCAGCATGGCAGTATCAGAGAAGTTTAGATAAAGTAGGAAAACCTGTGGACAAAACAGAATGGGGAATGTCTCCACAAACGGTAAATGCATACTACAGTGGATCAAACAACGAAATTGTATTCCCTGCAGCTATTCTTCAACCGCCTTTCTACAATCCTAAAGCTGATGCAGCAGTGAATTTCGGAGGTATTGGTGCCGTTATCGGTCACGAAATTTCTCACGGATTTGACGACAGCGGTTCCCGTTTCGATGGAGATGGTAACCTTAATAACTGGTGGAGTGATGCAGATCGTAAAAACTTTGATGCAAAAGTAGGTCAGCTGGCAGCTCAGTACAGCGCTTATGAGCCTGTAAAAGGAAGTTTCGTAAACGGTAAATTTACAAGCGGTGAAAACATCGGTGACTTAGGTGGAGTAGCGGTGGCTTATGACGCGCTGCAGATGTATTTAAAAGATAAAGGAAATCCAGGTAAGATCAGCGGGTTCACTCAGGATCAGAGATTCTTTATGAGCTGGGCAACCGTCTGGAGAACAAAAGCTACTGATCAGTATATGATCAATCAGGTGAAAACAGACCCGCACTCTCCGGGAATGTTCAGAGCTTTCGGGCCACTGGTAAACCAGGATTCATTCATCAAAGCATTTGATATCAAACCGGGAGACAAATTATATAAAGCTCCTCAGGACAGAATAAAAATCTGGTAATTTTACCTTAAATTGTTAGAAAAGAAAGAATCCGTCTCACATTGGTTGGGGCGGATTCTCTTTTTAATATTCTTTCTTATAATTCCGGAGAACAAATTTTATTCCTGTTTCTATAATATCTCCCATTGTTTTACAATACTTGAAATTGATATCATAAGTGAGTTTTTGTAAAGCAGTCTTTAGTTCTTTAACATTGGCTTCCGGTGCAATATTATCTTTTTTCATAATAGAAATGAGCTCATCGAATCTGTTTTGGCTGCTCGTCACTCTTTTTACGATTTGTGAACGGACCTCCTTACGGTATTGCTCTATAGAACTGGGCTTCAGTTTTTCCAGTACCATATTCACCATTTGACTGTTTTCTTTGAAATACTGTGGAAGATAAACTTTCAGATTTCCCTCATAAGACTGCTGGTCAAAATCAATGGGGCGGATTCTGTAAATGACCTGGTCAAAATCATGTATGGGAATCACAACATAATTATAAGACCTCATATCACCAAGAAGCCCAATAAGACAGCGCTCATTGAATTTCACAAATTCCTTGGAAATCTGTGCCTTTTCCAATTCCGTACAGTTGAACATATGCTTCTGAATAAAAACATCCCCTGGAATTCCCAAAATATGCTCTTCAATCAAAGTGTTTTTATACACCAGAAAATTAATTCGGTTGGGAGAAAGCAGGTCTTCAAGTTCCAGTCCGAATATTCGGGAAGCATCCGCCTGTTTAATATAAAAATAAGTATAATTATCATTAAGGATATTTCTCACCCGAACCCGGAAAGGTTTAGAATTTCCGAAAGTACAAAAGTCAATGGTATCCACTTTCAGATAAGGTAAAGTAGCGATGTCTCCATCAGAATGAAGAAGGGTATAAATCTTATTTAAATTAGCCTCTATTTCTTTAAACTCAAATTCAGGATATAATACCCCAAGCCACAAAGTATCTTTTCCGTCTTTATCCAGAATACTCACGCTGTCACTGAACCTTAGAAGATCTTCATACAAAAACTTAATCTTAGTAGTTCTGTTATATTTTTCCAGGTATTGCTGTAATGCTTCTGAAACTGGAAATATCGGTTTTCTAAACGCTATTTTTACATCTTTCATACACTGTTCACTTTGATTAAATATAAAGAATATTTTTTGTGTAATAACTGGGAATCCTTATTTTAACATTCATTGGATGCTTTTGTATAAGAATAAAGTGAACGAAAATTTTATTTACTTTTTCTTGAATTTTTTTATTTATTTTTTCATAGCTTAGTGATATCGTAATATGGTGATTTTATGTTGAATAAATGTAGATAAAATTAGATGATTCAAGAAAAATCTTAGTAAAGTTTTTTATGTTACAGTTTTTTTTTAAATTTAAACACTGGATTGGTAATTTATTTGATTCATCTGTAAATTACTCAAAGACAGATCCAAACCAAAATAAGAAATCTCAAAATAACAATAATATGGCAATGTTTAATTATGGTGTTGGCGGAAACGAAGTAAAAGTAGACGCTAATGAAGCTATTCAGGAAATACAGGAAAATAAATCACTGATAGTAAGCCAACTTACAACAGAAGAGTCTTATACACCTGAAATCGTAACAGGATTAAAAACAGTGGAAGACGTTTTCAAACATTTTCAGCCTTCAATATCGGTACAACACGAAACAGAAGACGGAGGAGTGGTAGAAGAAGAATTCCGTTTTCAAAACCTTGGAGACTTTACCCCTAAAAGCCTTACTCAGAAGTCAGATTATCTGCAGCAGCTGAGCATGGAGCAGGAGCAGTACAATAAAATCGTACGTCAGCTGAAAACAAACAAAATTCTACGCAATATGCTGGAGAACGATCAGACAAGAGCAGCGTTCATAGAAGTATTGAAAGAAGTGGCACAAGAACTTGAAAAATAATTAAAGACTTACATTAAATCATGGATAGCAAATTACAGGCACAAGAAAGCCAGCAGCAGGGTCAGCAGCAGCACTCGGGACAACCGAAAGGAAACCCGCTTGCAGAGCTCAATAAAATGGGAGGATTTGGCTTTGTTGAATCCGTTGTAGACGGTATTGCCAATATGAACCCAACAAGAAAGGCAAGAAAAGAAATCTTCCTGAATGACAGCAATAAAGCAGATGAAAGAAAAGAACTTCTTCAGAAGATCAATCTTTGGGTAAACCTTTTAGAAGGTAGCGAATCTGCAGATAAAATGGCTGATACGTGCAAAACTAAAGCACAACAGGCCGACCAAAACTTAAAGACAAACTTAAAAAATACACTGGATACTGTTCGTCTGTTGGAAACCAATTACAGAACAGTAGCTCAATTCTACAAAAACACAGAATTGGATAAAGTGGACAACGTAAGTATTGTAAACGCAAGCATCGAACAGGTTTCAGATTTGGATAATCCTTTGTTCATTGATGCAATCTCAGAAGAATTTAAAAATTACTATGACCGTCTTGACCTTAGAGATAACTACTCAATCCTTGCAATACCAGGATATTTAGGATCCAACAAGGTAATCGAGAAATGGGCAAAAATCTGTAACGAAAACAAAGTAATGATGGTTACAGACTTTGCTAACCTTGATAAGCCGGATGACGTGGTAGACTTATTCCACTCAGCCAATCTTACAGGAGGAGAACTTCACAGAAGTAACGTTATTATGACGTGTAACTGGCTGGTAGGACGTGGTAAAGCTGAAGAAGTAGGGGAAGAAGAAAATGTAGAACTTCCACCTTCCACTTCATTAGCAGGAAAAATCCATAAAACCCTGATGTCTCAGGTTGCAGCAGGTAAAAAACATGGTAATATCAACGAAGTAGACGCTGTAAAATTTGAATTGAAGAAAAGTGAAATTTCTCAGTTGGAAAAAATGGGTCTTGTACCAATGGTAAACGAATACGGAAAAATTATGGCCTTCTCTGCGAAGACATTATTTACAGGAGACAATATCGGTCTCCAGACGTATTCCGTAGTTCGTGTATTCGACTACGTAACCAAAGTACTTCTGGACTTCCTGAACAGAAGAGCTTTTGAAAACTGGAATGCTAAAAACGAGGACGATTTGAGAAGACAGATCGTAACCTTCCTTGATAACATTAAAGGGCCGGACAAATTGATCGAAAAATTCAAAATTGTTCGTTTCGAGCAGGATAGAGTAAACAAAGACAGAGTGTGGCTGGATATCCGTATGACCCCTTATTTCCCTACGAAGAGTTTCGTTATTAAACTTGACGGACACAAAGGAGATGATGGCAACGAATGGGATGCAGAATATACTCAGGAGTAACATCAACGTACTTTACATAACAAAAACCGATGCAATTTTACATCGGTTTTTTTTCAACCAACACCTATGAAATTTAATATGAATAAGAAACTTATTATTAGCTTACCCGCTATAGTGATGGTGCTTTTGATAAGTTGCGAGAAAAAATACCAAAGTCCCGGACAATACGAGAATGATCTTTTTGCAGATGAACATCAGGAAGGGAAGGCATATATCATGAGTAAGGATGAATGTTTTGATGGCAGTGAGCTGGTAATTGCAAGTTCAGAAGTAAAACTGGCAGACAGTTCAAAAGGCCGTGGAAAATCATTCTTCCTTTACAAAGTAAGATCTGGAAAAGTATTAAAAACGGTAAGAGATTCCACCGTAGAAATGCCGATGCTTTTTTTATCTCAATACAAACTAAAGATAAAAAATACTGATTCTATGTATGTTTATCTGAAAAAACTGGAAGGATACCGTTTTTTAAAGAAAGACAGAAACCTTAATTATCAGTGGTTAAAAGCGGCTCCTGTTTACAATGTAGATAAGAAATAACTTTGAATCCGATAATTTTTTATATCACGATATAATGATTTTTTGTATTTTTGTTTTTGAACAAACACAAAAACAAAATGAAAAAAAATGTTATCCTAATTGATGATATTATCCATCATCGTTTCTTACAATTTGATCCGAAAATCAATACTTGTCTAAATAACTGTCAGCTAAAAGTTAGTAATACATTATATTACCCATGACAGGAACTATTATCGGGAATCAAAATCCAATGGTGGGAAAAGCCTATCCTTACGAAATACAACCTTCCGGCCTCTCGTTCGGGTTGAAAGGCGAATATGAATGGCATCTTTATAAGAAACAGAAAAACGGAATCTGGAAAGATATTACCTCCCAACCTAAAAAAGGTGAAAAGGTAACGTACAGATTTGGAGAAATAGGCTTGGGAATAGAATTTCAAATGAAAGTCTACGAAACTAAAAAAGGTATTTTCCCGGGGCTTCCTGCTACCAAAGAATTGGCTGCCACTTTCATACTGATTCCTACCAGTGATAAGGTTCCAAATAGATAAAGTAATTCTTTTCAACAGAGGAGGAAAAGATGTTAATAAAGCCAGCTATCGTGATACTCTTATTGCCCAGGCTCACTGCATTGCAATGTTCAATAAGGAAATAGAATTTCACCTTTGGGAAGATGATGCTCCGGGCAAAGGCCATGATCCCAATATTAATAAAAACAACCGTCATACAAGAAGTTACAAGGCTCTTGTCAATGAAAAAGGGATTGCGGAAGTACCAATCCCCCTGATGTCTGATGAAAAAATTCTTCGTCAGGTAGCCAATCAGTTTATGATGAAAGGTGACAAGAATGAAGGAGCTAATCATGAATACTATGTTACGGCAACTTACTCCGGGAAAATTCAGGGAGCCAGCCAGGTGAATGTAGATGTAGCCAATCCTGATTATAAAGGACAGCCTCAAAATCAGCCCAAGCCACAACCTAAGCCTCAAAATCAAAATCAACCTCAGCAACACACGCCAAAATTCACGCCTGGACAAGGAGGTGGTCCCAAACAGCCCGATCCTAAAGGGAATATCATAGAAGCTGTTTTCATTGATGATACTGGAAAAGAGCTTTCCAAAGTAGCTGTAGGAGATAAAGTGAGGGTAAGAATTCACTCCAAAAATATGGTTGGAAAACACATCCAGTATGTGGTCTGGGAATATGACACTACTTCCAACGATGAAGTCTACAGAAGCGGAAATATTAAAATTCCTGCCGATGTATGTGATACTTCAGGATTTATCATTAGCAAAGATATTTTTGAAAAAGGAATCGGCTCTCCTATCGGCGATCCAGATGCAGATAAACAAAATTATTTTATAGAAATTATCTCCAAAGATCTTTCAGCAGAATCTCAGAAATTTGGGGTAAATTCGGAGGGCTTGATGGAAGTGGAGAAGGTGAAGAGTGCGGCGGGGGTGCAGAAACAAAACAAAAACCAGACTGGAGAAAAATGTTTTTGTAATAGAGATTTTGAAGAAAAAGATGTAAAGCAACTTGTTAAGTTACTAAAAGGAACTGAAACAATTTGGGAAGGACAAGCATTAAAAGGAGGTAAAAGAACTCCTTGCAATATCAGTGACAAGTCTTTTGCCACCCTTACAAAAGGATTAAACTCTGCATTCAAAAAGTATAATATTAATACCTGTATTCAAAAGATCCATTTCCTCGCCCAAGCTTGTGAAGAGACTGGTACCTTTGCCCTATCAGAAGAAACTAAAAGTGATTACTTATCAAGTCAAAGTATTTATAAAGGTCGCGGATTACTACAACTAACTGGTGTTAGAACAGATGAGAAAGATTTAACAACTTTATTTAATAAACCTGGGCCTTATAAGGATTATGCTGATTATAAAAATGATCAAAATATTGTAAAAAATCCGAGTATTCTTGCTAACAATGCAGATTATTGTATTGATAGTGGGGCTTGGATTTGGAGCGTTAATAAAAAAATGACCAGTAATCCTAAATCTGATGCAATAACCAAATGGGGTAAAGAAACTTTAGGAAAATCTCTGAATGAGTTAGCATTATATGGTGATAAATATTTAGAATTAATTTCTGTTTTATTAAATGGACGTAATTCAGAAACAGAAATGCCAAATGGATGGCAAATAAGAAAAAATAATTACGATCTATTAAAGACAGGTTTTTTCATATATAACAAATTTCATGGAAATACTTCTCCTTCTGCACCTGTTAATGCTAAAGATATTGTCACATATCATATATTTGCTAATGGAGATATCGAAAAACATATTCCTAAAAATATAAAATTAGAAAACCAATACCTATACCAATATATTTATCATGACAAGAATAATAAGGAGCATGTTATATGTAAAGCAGAATGGCATATAACGCAGGAAAAATTAAATGGACAAAAACCAGGAATAAAACCAACACACAGCAAAATACTTTCAGATATTCCAGTATCGGATGGACAAACTAAAAGAAGAGTAAAATATCAAAATGGTGATATTGCCGAATATGGGACAAATGAAGGAAAATCATTTTGGGTTCTTTATAAAGTAACTGGAAGAAAAATAGAACTAGTTAAAATGCCTGATTCTTTAAATTATAATAATTCAGGAATTTCAATTAAATACTCTTTTACCAATACTAAAAGGAGATACACAGAGCCTGGGCATCTTGCTGTATTTATAGGTGTCTTAGCAGAATGTGGATATTCTGATGTTCAAACAACAGGAAGCTGTTTTAGTGAAGCATCTTGTTTTCCAAGTGTTGAACATGTAAATGGGAAAAGCATTGACACATTATATTTAGATGACATTAGGGAACAGAAATTAATTAATGCTTTTCATAAATTTGGTATCACTAAGCAATTAAGAGGTAGCAAAAAGAAAGCTTTCACTCATACTACTGACGGTAAAAAATTACATAACAGTCACTTACATTCAGGAATTATCGCTCCTGGTAAAATAAAAATTATAAAAGAATGAAAAATAATATAATTTTCTTATTATCTCTAATTATTATAAGCTGCAAAAAAAGCAACACTATTCAGGATAATAATTCTCAACTAACATTAGGTAAAACTGATACAACTTTTCAATTTAAACCGATAGGTTTAGAGTCTATAAAAGTTTATTCCTTTCCAAAAGAATGGAAAGTTAATACATATATGGAAGAAAATGTATCACTTAACAAAGATGATATCACTTCTCAGACTAAACTTGAAAAAATTGATTATTTTAATACAATCAAGGGAACAAAAAATGAATACACGAATCCAAATTATTTCAATTTCATTAAGCAAGACAGCATATTAAAGATCTCAAAAATAGATTCTTTATTTATTACTGATTCTACAAATTTACATGATGGTAGAAAATTATTAGCATTTAAAACTGTAGCAACTTTAGATAGTGATGAATACGAATTCCCTGTAAAGATTTTTAAAGTAGATGTTGCTATTTTTAAAGGTAAGAATGTCCTTAAGAGTGAAAATATCTTTTCTGAAATTGATTATCCATACGCAACAAAACAAAATATATGTTATTTAGATAAAAATGGAAATTTAGAGTGTAAAAAATTTAGTATTGAAGAAGACAAAGTTTATTTTGAAGGATCCCATAAAAAAAATTTAAAAAAAATATTTAATATCAAATGACAACCATAAAAAAAGTATATAGTTACTTCGCTTTGTTATTGACAATATTGATAAGTATTTGTTGTAAACAAGCAGTGGATACTTCATCAAAAAACATCGCACACAATGAAAATTATTTTATTGGAGATTCTATTCTTGCAAGTGCAAACTATTTCAATTCTCTAAAGAACGGAAAAGGGTATTTAGTATTAAAAAAACAAAATGAAGAATATTTGAAAAAATACTCTTTAACTAAAAACAATGAGCTTTATTTGCCGCTAGAGAATAATATTTCAATTAAACTTATAAAAGAAAAGCTAGAAGGTAAAAATACAATAAAAGTAAACCTCTTTACTTTTATCAACAATAAAAAAACTGACTCAATACAATTTTACAGAAATATTCCTCAGTCGGAATTAGGTATGTATAATTGTTTATCATATTTTAACTCTAAAACAGGGAAAATATGGCAAATCAAATATTTTCACTCAGACAATAATAAAGGTCTTAATATAATTTCCTATACAGAGAGAAATATATCTTCTGATGGTTCTATTAAATCGGATTCGATACAATATTTAGATGAATCTTTGGATCTGAAATTAGATGAGCTTAATTTATATTATTAAATATTTTTAATAGTATAAAACATAAAAAGAAACTTTGATAAAACAAATATAAAATCATAGTTTTTTGTACACTGCACAGTACGATCAAATGTGAAATAAACTCTCAAGCTATTTTAATTATAATTTACCTTATTTAGAATATATGATTTGGCACAGAGACGATTTTGATAAGATTGGGACCCTATAATAGGGGTGTAAAATAACCACAAATAATGAAAAACATTTCTTTAGCTCTTATATATTCACTGCTACTATCTTGCACCGGACAACTTCACTTGCAGAATATCAAAGAAATAATTTCATTAAAAGACGCACCTTATAATATTACAGATGAAGGAGACGGCACAAAATCAAACTGTGGTGACCTGTCTCCTGAATTTATCAATAAAGCGAAAAAAGTATTAGAGCAAAGAAAATTTCAATTTCCTGACGAAAATACATTTAGTCAAAAAATTTTGGATATATTTTCTTTCAATTTAAAAGATTATAAAAATTCCATAATTGCTTTACGTCCAGCAATGTTTCCAGAGGTAGTTATTAAAGAAAATAAATTTATTTTCATTCAGGATGCCGATGCTGAAGAACCAGAGTTTATAAATCCTGACTTATTATATCATTTTAATTCTTACGTATTTTATAATACTCCCGTATCTTATGTTTGGCTGCAAACAAACAATTCAAATCTTTTATACGATTTAGTTGTTTACTATGGATACAATAAGGATAAAAAGCTTGTAGAATCAGTATTTAAAAAATTCGATTTTAATAGCCTTTCCGATATGGAACAGTTAATTTTTATAGATTCTGGTGGCTATAAAAAATTGAAAAAACAAATATTTGACGACATAGAAACCATTATTTACAAAGGTAAAGTTGAAGACTTTTCTTATGCTAAAGAGGGTAATAGTTATTTAAGAATAGGTGATATTATAAGTAAAATATCATCATCTCCAAAAGAATATTTTGAACCTGAAAAAACAATATCTTATTTATTTGAGAGAGAATTAAGAGTTGGAATACAAGGTGATATTGAAAGCTATTTAAATAAAAATCCAAAATATAAATCAAATCTGGAAAAAAACAATTTTTATGATTTAGCTACTTTAAAAAGTTATGTAAAATATATCTACCAAAAAGAAAACAATACCAATTTTATCATTCAAGATTCTGACGGCTATACTAATTTAAGAAAGGATAAAAATTCGTCTTCTCAAATTCTCCAAAAGATAAATACAGGTGAAAAAATTGAAGTTTTAGATCAAAATGGTGATTGGTGGTTAGTAGTTTCTAAAGAAGGTAAAAAGGGATATGTTCACAAAAGCAGAATAAAAGCAGAATAAATAACTTAACCAAATAATGAAAAACTTTACTACTTTACTACTTCTTATATTCTTATTCTACAATTGCAAAGGCCAGGATAAGGATGAAAAAAAGAAAATAGATACAAAAGTTTACATTGCCAACTGTAAAGGTGAATATTCTACAAAAGAAAAATTAACTAAAAAAGATAAAGGATGGTCTCTCAATAATAGTGATATTGAAAAAATCATGAATTTATCAGTTCCTCTTACCGAAGAAGAATGGCATTTTTCATATCCAATTACACCATGTAATATTAATATAAAAGGTTATTCATATAAAGGAAAAAAATATGACTTACAGATTAATGGAGGTTCATACATTTCTTTTTTTGATGGAAAAAAAACACAAATCTTAGGATGTGAACTACCGGAATGTAAAAAGTATTTTCTCAAATCTAAAGAAAATATGGAAGAAGAAGATCTATCCTCTTCTTCTAATTCAGAATCTACACAAACTAAAAATTATAGAGTTAACTTTAATAAAAGTGATAAAAATGATATCGTTTTTATAGAAAAAAATATAAATGACTATACTTTAAAAGCACAAACTGATAATAAAGTATTTTTTACCAAAAATATTAGCTGTGATTTTATAGAAATAGATACTAATACAAAAAACAAACAAGCTTTCAATTTAATTTTAGGTTACACTGATCAATATCAAAACACATCTCGGAAAATTGTTATACCAGTATTTTTCAAAAATAATGATTTACTTATTGAAAAATTATTTATTGCAACTTTGGGAACGAGTGCGAAAACAGGTAAGGAAGAATGGATGCAAAAAGAGATTTCTGAAAAAACATCCCTTAAACAACTTGATTTGGATAAAATCCTATTAGAATAAATGAAAAAAATAATTCTATTATCCTTACTTTTCTTTATTAACTGCAAAGAGGATAATGCAAAAGCTATTGATAGTATAGAATAACAATATGAAACATTATACTTTGATGATGATAATGTTGGGGACAAAGCGGAAGTTAGGGCGAAACAAAATGCAGAACTCTCAAGTTTTATTTTATCCATCTATTTATCTTCTTTGAACAAAACGGTTGAAATCCCCATTATAAATAATAGTATTCTATATAACAATGCTGAATCAGATTATTATTTAAGTGATCCTATTATTAAAAATAAAATCATTATCATTCGAGTAGATTATGCCGATCAAATTACAAAACCAAATATTTCCGGAGAAAGAATCTGATTGAAAAAATAAAATTTAGGTTTGATCCTAAAAACAAAAAAATACAAGTTATTGGGTATGATCTAAGTTATACAAAAGCTCAAAAGAATTATTCAAAATCATTTAATTTTATTACAGGTAAGTTTTATTCTTCATCATACTTTGATGGTAAAAAAGAAGAGACATCTGGTTGGGCTTCAGAACTTCAAAACATATATATAGAAAATTGGAATAGTGATTTTATCGGTAAACTTTTACTATATGGAAATGAAATTGAATAAAATTTTATAAAAAAAAGGACAATGATGAAACCCTTTTTAATTTTATTACTTCTTATTTTTTTCTTTTACGACTGTAAAGGTCAAAAAGAGAAAAATGATAACATAAATTTTCTAGATACAAAATACCAAACAACTGGTTTTTTTATTCCAGATATCTCCAATCCTTATCCAAAATACACTTATTCGGATAAAAAAATGGGTGTTTTCAGTGTTGACTTTATTGGAAAAAAAGACATAGAACAATATTTCTGGAACCCCAACAATTCAAAAGGTTTTTTTTCAAAGTCCATCAATAAAGAAAATGATTCTCAAGATTCAAAATTGATAAAAAACTATATTAAAGAAAACGATTATTATATAGTTGCTTCTTATCTACCAAATAAATTCATCTCTTATACAGGAGGGAAAGATGGAGAATTTGAACCAAAGCAAAATGCAAAAACAACTTTCTATTTATATGAAAACAATAAATGGAAAAAAATAGGAGAAATAGAGCCTTCAAAGATTCCAGAAGATATTTTAGCATTTGAAACAAACCTTATTCAGAAAGAGCTTTTTAAAAATCTTAAAAGCAACTCATCAACTTATGATGGTACTCATTCTACTTCAGTAAAAACAGAGCCTACAACAACAGGTATGGCTTCTATTTCATATAAATTTGATATAAAAAAAATAATGTAATCTTATCATTAAATACATATAAAGAGTCAAATCTTTGTGAAGGCAAATAGGTATCGAAAAAGGCAATCAATTAGAAATATATTATAATGGTGATCAATTAAATTGTGTAGGTATTGATCCGAAATTTATAATTAAAAAAGATAAAACTCAATTTTATATAAAAGGAGTTGGAGGAGAATCTACTAATAATGAATGGATATTGATGCAATAAGTCAATTTTTACCCTATTTATAAACCAAATGATGAAAAAAAAATTGATTTTAGTTATTCGCACTTCTCCCATACTCTTGTAAACAGTCTAAAGAAGAAAAACAAACGAATGATGAAATTCATTCGGAAAATATTGCCAGTAATTTATTTAAAGGTAAATGGCATCTCATTAGTAAAGAAAACAATAAATATTATTATTGCTTTCATATTTCAAAAAATTCTGGAGCATCTGTTTAAACTCTTTCTAAAAATTTTAAACAGGTCTAAAAAATAAAATAAACCTATCTTTGCAGCATTGAAAATAATGTTAAAGAGAAAGAGAAAATCATCTCTTCAATGATTTAAAACAAGATTGGTTTTTGGAAAAAAATAAAACAGCCTCAGAATTTCTATACGTTGGCAACAAAATCCTGGAATGGTATAGAAATAATGCAAGAGATTTACCTTTCAGACAGACAAAGGATCCGTATAAAATCTGGATCTGTGAAATCGTATTTCAGCAGACAAGGATCAATCAGGGATTGAATCATTATAATAATTTCATTAAAAGATTTCCCGATGTAAAAACGTTGGCGCAAGCTGAGGAAAATGAAGTTTTATTATATTGGAAAGGATTGGGCTATTATTCAAGGGCCATCAATATTCATAAAGCTGCCCAACAGATCATGGATGATTACCAGGGTGTCTTTCCTCATCAATATGAAGAAATTCTAAAATTAAAAGGAGTAGGGAAATATACCGCTGCAGCTGTGTCAAGTATCTGTTTCTGTGGAAAAATGCCTGCTGTTGACGGGAATTTCTACCGTGTTCTGAGCCGCCTTTTTGCTGATGATTTTGATATTTCGAATTCCAGAGCTTTTACCTATTTCTCTGAGCTGGCTGCTTTGGTGATGCCGGAAAATGTTGGGGACTTTAATCAGGCGATGATGGATATAGGTTCAGAGATCTGTAAACCCAAAAATCCACTTTGTGGAGAATGTCCCATCAATGAAGACTGTCTGGCATTTTCTATGCAAAAGACTTCAGATTATCCTGTAAAAACAAAAAAAATAAAAGCCGAAGATCTTGCTTTGACTTATTATTTTGTCCACAGAAACGGCCAATTTCTGATCCGTCAGAGAACAGACGATTTCATATGGAAAAAGTTATTTGAGTTTCCAGCAGGTATTTCATTGGATATGGAACCATTTATTACAGGTTCAAAAACGGTTGCTCATAAACTTACTCATAAGAATTTAAGTATTGAAATATTGAATGTTGAGGTCACTTCACAAAAGATATGGAATGATTTTATAGCTGAAAATCAATACCTGATTACAGATGTTG
Organism: Chryseobacterium sp. D764; assembly: GCF_019317325.1. Lineage (NCBI taxonomy): Bacteria > Pseudomonadati > Bacteroidota > Flavobacteriia > Flavobacteriales > Weeksellaceae > Chryseobacterium > Chryseobacterium sp. D764. The sequence goes on from NZ_CP079219.1 coordinate 4,576,198, forward strand.
AAGGCTCTCACGAAAAATCGTTTCCGAAGCCTTTGGAAAATTATATTCAAAACTCTCTGAAAGACTGAAATTTGTCTTCCGAAATCTGAAATCTAATTTGTACTTTTGCAAAATGATTAAAAAAGTCATTTTTATTTTTGTATCACTGCTTTTAATTTCATGTGGAAAAGACCCTTCACCCAAACCTTATGGAGAACTGCGTCTTGAATATCCAACACCGAAATACCAAAAGTTTGAAAACGATTGTGCCTATACCTTTGAGTACTCGGACTTTGCTACTATTGCTCCTGCTAAAAAACCTTGCTGGTTCTATGTGAACTATCCTAAAATGAAGGCAAAGCTTTTCGTTACCTATTACCCGATACAAAATGACTTTGCAGACCATATCAAAGAAGCTGAAAAAATGGTATATGAGCATACCATCAAAGCCAGTTCTATAGATACGAAATCCTTTGAATACCCTGAAAAAAAAGTATACGGTAACTTCTATGAGCTGAAAGGGCAGAGTGCTTCCAACCTTCAGTTTTACATTACAGACAGTACGAAACACTTCGTTACTGCTTACTTATACTTTAATACGAGACCGAAACCGGATTCTCTTGCACCTGCAGTGAACTATATCAAAAACGATATGAAACACATGCTGGACTCTTTTGAATGGAAAAAATAATTACTTTTAATATACATTGAAAAATATATGAAACTTTTAGTTGTAGGAAGTGTTGCATTTGATGCAATTGAAACACCATTTGGTAAAACGGATAAAATTTTAGGAGGTGCAGCCACTTATATCGGAATCACTTCATCAATTTTAGGCGTTAAATCCGGAATTGTTTCTGTAGTAGGAGGAGACTTTCCACAAGAACATCTTGATATGTTCACAGACAGAGATATAAATATCGAAGGAATTGAAATCGTAAAAGAAGGAAAAACATTCTTCTGGTCTGGAAAATACCACAATGATCTGAACACAAGAGATACTTTGGCTACAGAAGTAAATGTGCTGGAGAATTTTGATCCGAAAATCCCGGATTCAATGCAGGATGCCGAAATTTTGTTACTTGGAAACCTACACCCTGGAGTTCAGTTATCAGTACTTGAAAAAATGAACAACCGTCCGAAATTGGTTATCCTTGATACCATGAACTTCTGGATGGATTCTGCATGGGATATCTTAATGGATATGATTGCGAAAACAGACGTAATTACTATTAATGATGAAGAAGCAAGACAGCTTTCTGGAGAATATTCTTTAGTAAAAGCAGCTAAAAAGATTCATACAATGGGACCTGAGTATGTGATCATCAAAAAAGGAGAGCACGGAGCTTTACTTTTCCATGACAATAAAGTATTTGCTATCCCGGCACTTCCGTTAGAAGATGTTTTCGATCCAACAGGAGCTGGAGATACTTTCGCAGGAGGTTTTGCAGCTTATCTTGCTAAAAAAGAGAAAATAGATTTCGAAACAATGAAATCGGCTCTTATCGTAGGATCTGCTATGGCTTCATTCACTGTAGAGAAGTTCGGAACAGAAAGAATAGAGGAAGTAAGCGAGGCAGATATGTTCAGCAGATTGAGACAATTCAAAGAATTAACGACTTTTGATGTTGAACTGCAGTAAATAAGTCTTTTTAAGAAATATTTATAATAAAAAATTGAGTGAAATTCGTTAAGAATTCTAAATTTGCAACTTGTTAAAATAGTAAAATGACAAATAAACTAAAAATCACTTTTCTTCTTGGGATTTTCATCATGATATTCTCTTCAAATATGATGAATGCCCAGCTAAAACAAGGAGATTTGGTGGATGGTATTGCAGCTGTTATCGGAGATGAGATTGTTTTGGAATCTGATGTTCTTGAGCAAATGAATTATGGGAAACAGCAGGGAGCTGCCAACACAGACAAATGTGAGTTCCTGGAAAACCTTATCAGCAACAAGCTTCTTGTATATGAAGCAAAAAAAGATACCTTAATTGAAAACCGTTCTGCAGCAATCAAAGAACAGGCTAATGCAAAATACCGTCAGTTGCTTTCTCAATTTCCGGATGAAAAAACTTTGCTTACCGCTTATAAGTTCAGAAATGCTTATGAAATGAAAAATGCTATCGAAAAGATAGATACTGACCAGTATTACGGACAGGCAAAATACCAGAGAGTTACTGAGAAGGCTGACGTAACTCCAAATGAGGTAACTGACTTTTATAATATGTATAAAACACAGCTGCCACAGATAAAAGATGAAGTTACTTTAGCTCAGATTATGATCTATCCTACATTAACGGAAGCACACAAACAAGACCTTATCAACAGATTGAAAAAAATCAAGCAGGATATTCTTGGGGGAGAAACTTTTGAAAGCCAGGCCAGAATTTATTCTGAAGATGAAGGATCAGCTGCTAACGGAGGATTATATAAAAATATCAATAAAGGGCAGATGGTGAAGCCATTCGAGGCTGCTGCACTGAACCTTCAGGAAAATGATATCTCAGATCCTATTGAATCAGAATTCGGATTCCACATTATCCAGTTGCTGAAAAGATCAGGTAAAGTGTATGATGCAAGACATATCTTGCTAAAAGGAGTACCTACTGATGATGAACTTAAAACTGCAAAAGCAAAACTAGACAGTATCAGAGGTCTTATCGTGAGTGGTAAAATGACATTTAAAGATGCTGCTTTTAAATTCTCAGATGATAAAAGAACAAAATTCAACGCAGGGATAATTCCTGGAGCAGATGGTTCTGATAAAATTGAGAGAGAAAGTATTCCGGGAACAATCAGCTACGAATTAGCAGGATTGAACAAAGGAGATATCACTACAGCTTTTGAAGATGAAGAAAACAAGAGAAAGGAAATCAAAATCATCAAAGTGGAAGATGTGATTCCTTCTCACCAGATTACACTGGAAACAGATTTCAGCAGAATCAAGCAGATGGCGCTGAATAAAAAGAAAAGTGAAATGGTTGAAAAGTTTGTCAACTCTAAGTTACCTACAACTTTTATCTCTATTGACGGACGTTACGACAGTTGTAGCTTTAAGTCAAACTGGAAGAAACAATCCATGACAAAATAAAATCAAAACCTTCAGAACTTCTGAAGGTTTTTTTATTAATATATTTATAAAAATAAGAGTATGGATTATACTTTTTATCTTAGAAAATTTCAATTGGCAACATCCGGAATTCCTGAAGAAATACTCTGTAATAATGGGTTGAAATTGTCTGTTGATATAGTTTTGGAATCTGTTGCACTTAAAGTCTACAATCCGGAATGGAGTGGGGACCCTCAGTCACCTTTGGATGCCGAGGGGCGGATTTTCTTTTCTGTTTGGTTAAATGATGAAACGATTCGTGAAAAAAAGATCTATTATAACATCCATGCCCTAAAACTAAGAACATTGAAAGCCTACAAAATATCCAGCAGAGATTTTGCTCAGAATTTCAGGAAAGAGTTTTTAGAATACCAGAAAGAATGGCCTAATGTGAGTGTAAATTATGGCCCTCTGACATTAATGCAAGGTTGGGTAGAGCTACAAGAAGATAGTATAGAGAAAGATATATGTGAGCTTGCTCAGCTTTTTTTGAAAATAACTCCAGTTATTGACCGTATTTTGGAACTTTATAAAAGATGATAATATGAGTTTTCTGTATATTTTTAGCGAACAGAAGACCCTTGGAATCGTTGTTTTTAGTATTTTTACGCATGAGCAATTTTATAGATTTTAACGCTGCAAAAAAACTTCATGATATGGAGGCTTCCCAAAATAGAATTTCACACCTTTTTAATATTAAATATCCCATTATCCAGGCAGGTATGATCTGGCATTCCGGATGGAGACTCGCTTCTGCGGTTTCCAATTGTGGAGGATTGGGCTTAATTGGAGCAGGAAGTATGTATCCTGACATCCTGAGAGAAAATATCCAGAAATGCAAACAGGCTACAGATAAACCTTTCGGGGTAAATGTACCAATGTTATATCCTAATATTGAAGAGATCATTCAGATCATTCTTGAAGAAGGAGTCAAAATTGTATTCACGTCAGCAGGTAACCCGAAGACTTATACAGAAACCCTGCAGAAAGAAGGAATAAAAGTAGCTCACGTAGTTTCCTCCACCAAATTTGCTGTAAAGTGTGAAGACGCAGGAGTAGATGCTATCGTTGCAGAAGGTTTCGAAGCAGGAGGTCACAATGGAAGAGATGAAACAACAACGTTCTGCCTTATTCCAAACGTTAAAAAACATATTTCTAAGCCGTTAATTGCTGCAGGAGGAATTGCTTTAGGGTCACAGATCAAAGCGGCAATGATTCTGGGGGCAGATGGTGTACAGATCGGATCCCGTTTTGCCGCTACTACAGAAGCCAGTGCTCATGAAAACTGGAAAAAGAAAATCACAGAACTGCAGGAAGGAGATACCCATCTTACTTTGAAGGAACTGGCACCTGTAAGAATGGTTAAAAATAAATTTTTCAGTGAACTGGAAGGCATCTATCAGATCGGAAGAGATAAAGATGCATTAATTGCTTCATTAGGAAGAGCCAGAGCAAAACGCGGAATGTTTGAAGGAGATATGGAAGATGGAGAGTTGGAAATAGGTCAGGTTTCTGCCCTGATTGATGAAGTTCTCCCGGTGGAAACTGTTTTCAGTCACTTATTAAAAGAATTTGAAGAAACGAAAATGCCTGTATTTTAAAATATAATTGATTTAATGGAAGGAAGAATAATTGATGTAAAGGGTAAAAAATTATATATAGAACACTATAATCCGTTTGAAGGCAGACCTACCATTGTTTTTCTGCATGATTCACTCGGTTCAGTACAGCTTTGGAGAGACTTTCCAGCTAAATTATCTGAAGCTGCACAGTGCAATACTCTTGCTTACGACCGTTTAGGGTATGGAAAATCACATCCGATGCCTACTCATGAAAGACCGGTAAATTATATGGAGCTGGAAGCAGATCTCTTGAATGATTTATTGGTTGAAATGAATATTGATAACGCTATTCTTTTCGGGCACAGTGATGGAGGAACCATTGCTTTGATCATCGCTGCAAAATATCCGGAAAGAGTAAATACCGTTGTTTGTGAAGCAGGACATATATTTGTGGAAGATGTAACGTTGAAAGGAGTTTATGATGCCTGGGAAGCCTACAAAACAATCAATCTTGCAGAACGTTTGCAGAAATATCACGGTGATAAAGTCGAAATGCTTTTCAGAGCATGGACAGAAACATGGACACGGGACGATTACAGAACCTGGAATATTGAACATCTCTTGAAGCATATCATTTGTCCATTGTTATTTATCCAGGGAGAAGCTGATGAATATGGCACATTGGATCAGGTAGAGAAAACTGTTACCCAGGTAAGTGGAATTGCTGAGAAATATATTATCCCAGCTACAGGGCATACACCACACAAAGAAGTTCCTGAACTAGTATTGGAAAGAGCAACAGAATTTATAAGTAAGTATTCTTAATCTGGAATTACGATAAACAATATGAATTAAGACACCTTTTAACGGGTGTCTTTTTATATTAAATGAATTCCGGTTACAGTAACTCCAGTTCAGCGGCAATGTTTTCCTTTGCCTGCACCTCATATTTTTCCTTAAAATACTCTGTTTTAAAGATACTTTCAAGTTCCAGAAAATGTCTGAGTACTTTTTTTCGTCCCGGCCTATAAAGAAAATCAGGGTAAATGGAATATTCTTTTCTGATATTTTGAGTATATTCCAAATAAGTTTTAAAATCTTTTCCCAACACAGAAAGATCAGCATCTAAAAGATAATTGGTATCCTTATGATCAGACTTCTGATGCGATTTTGTGGCAAGAATCTGCTGCGAAATGATAGTGATTTTGTCGTTATTTATATGAAGCTCACCAAGTCTTTTCTCAGCTCTAGCAGCACTTTTTTCCTCATTAGACTTGGAAGTGGCATCATAAATAATATCATGGTAGAATACTGAGAAAGCAATAGCTTTAAAATCTGAAATATTAACTTTCACCGCTTCAAGTTCATGAAACATATTTTCCAGATGAAAAAGATTGTGGTAATATCTGCCTTTTTCAGAATATCTGGTCTCAAGTTCGTTCCACAGGCTGTTGATCAGCTGTTTGTTTTCGGTGAAAGGAGAACAAAGCGTTTCAAAATAATTTTTCAGATCCATAGAAATAAGATATAAAAAAAGGAACTTTTAAAAAGTTCCCTGATTTGATTCCAGAACAGCCTTCAGCTCGGCCCAGCCTCCGCCGTTATAACCGTCCTTTAATCCTTGATTGTTAAGATAATCCAATGCCTTTCCGCTTCTGTTTCCGCTTCTGCAGAATAAGATCACCGGCTTTTCAATAGATAGAATCTCATCCTGTCTATCTTCTACTTCACCTAAAGGAATATTCTTAGCACCATCTATATTGCCGTCCATTTCAAGCTCCATTGGCTCACGAACGTCAATTAATTCATAGTTTCCGGATTGTATTACTTCTATTAAAGACATAGTTGTTGGGTTTAAACATTAAATTAGAAACGAAATTACGTAATTTTTTTTTGAAAAAAATCCTAATTAAAACATAATTTTTCAGAAAAGAAGCAGGATAGGAACAGGAGTTCAGATGAACCTCCACAGAAATCAGAAGATTGATAAAATAATCTTAATTTTGCAGTGTGAAATTATGAATGCAGGCGCTGAAAAATATTCCCAACTGATAAAGTCCAAGGCAAAAAGTTTTGGATTCCAGAGTTGTGGCATTTCTAAAGCTGATTTTTTGGAAGAAGATGCTCCCCATCTTGAAAAATGGCTGAAGAACAATTATAACGGCGAAATGAAGTACATGGAAAATCATTTCGACAAAAGACTTGATCCCCGGCTTTTGGTAGAGGGTTCCAAATCTGTTATTTCACTTTCATACAATTACTTTCCCGAGGAAAAAATTTCAATATTAGAAAATTACAAGATCTCAAAATATGCTTATGCAGAAGATTATCATGAAGTAATCAAAGAAATCCTTCGTGAGATGGTTGCAGAGCTGCAGGAGGAAATAGGAGAGTTCGGATTTCGGGTTTTTGTAGATTCTGCACCCATTATGGAAAGAAGCTGGGCCCGAAAATCTGGAATCGGCTGGGTAGGAAAAAATGCAAACCTCATTACCAAACAGAACGGATCTTTTTACTTTCTGGCTGAAATTATCTGCGATTTGGAACTGATTGCCGATCATGCCACTACAGACCATTGCGGAAGCTGCAGAAAATGTATTGATGCTTGTCCCACGGATGCTATTGTTTCGGAGAAAATTATTGACGGAAGCCGTTGTATTTCTTATGCAACCATAGAACTCAAAAATGAAATTCCGGATTATTTTAAAGATAAAATGGAAGACTGGATGTTTGGCTGTGACATCTGCCAGGATGTTTGCCCATGGAACCGTTTTTCAGCCCCCAACAAACAAAGCCGTTTCAAACCCAATGAAGCCCTGAAAAATTTTAAAAAAGGAGAATGGAAAGAAATTACCCAGGAAATTTTCTCTGAAATCTTCAGGAAATCCCCCGTGAAAAGAACCAAATTTGTAGGTTTGAAGCGAAATATTGAGTTTTTACAGAAGTCTTCTGATTGATTTTTCCCTGAACTTTCGGTGACAATCCCTCCTTCGGAATTTTTTATAGTTCCAAACCAGAGCTGATAATCGACCATTCCTTAAATTTTTGGCTTTAAGGAGGTAAAGATTTGTATCAATAAGTTAATTGAAAACCGTTTCCTATAAAGAAAAAATGACTTTCAGGAGATCAGAATCTCACCGAAAATCAACGTTTTTTTTGTATTCTTTTAGGAGCAGTTTTTACTCTTACTTTAAACCTTTTTTGGGATTTGATAGTTTTACGCATATTTGTGAATATTTCGTAACTAAATATAGCTAATTTTTCGATTAAAACAAATACTTTTACTAAAAATTAAAGATTAAATTTTATTAAAACATGACTGTGAAAACTATATTAATGTATCTCCTGAAAGTGGTAGGAATTATTTTAGGAATTGTGGTGATTTATGTAATCCTGGGGTTACTGATTCCCTATATTCCGGTTTCGGCTAAAAATGATGGACAGAAAAAAGAAATTCCGATTTATATTTATACCAACGGAGTACATACTGATATAGTAATGCCTGTAAAAAATGATCTGCAGGACTGGAGCATGAAAATTCCTTTCGCCAATACAAAATCAAAAAAAACAGATTATCAGTATATCGGAATAGGCTGGGGAGACAAAGGATTCTATCTTGATACGCCTACATGGGCAGACCTGAAGTTTTCAACAGCTGTAAAAGCAGCATTCTGGCTTAGTGATTCCGCTATGCACTGTACTTATTATAATACAATGAAAGAAGGAGACGACTGTAAAATGATTATGATCAGCAGAAACCAGTATGAGAATCTGGTAAAATTTGTAGAAGATAAATTTGACAGAGATCAGAACGGTAATTTCATGTTAATTCCTACAAATGCAGTGTATAGTGATAATGATGCCTTTTATGATGCCAAAGGAACCTACAGCTTTCTTTACACCTGCAATACATGGTCAAATAATGCTTTAAAGGCTGCAGGACAGAAAGCAGCACTTTGGACTCCATCAGATTTCGGAATTTTTCAGCACTATAAATAATTCATGAAGGGAATTTATCTGTTTTTCATCGCATTTTGGTTGTGTTCATGTTCTCAGGAGAAAAAAAGCAGTACCATACATACTGCTGAAATACCTGCTACTATTGAAAAGAAGCCTGCAGCAGACTTATCCGGGATAAAAATGAAAGCCGAAGAAGCGTTGAAGTTCTGTAATTCAAAGAACCTTAATAATGATTTCTGTATTCTTATTGATATGAGTCTCCATTCCGGAGTGAACCGGTTTTTTGTCTGGGATTTTAAAAATAATAAGATCTCCAAAAAATACCTGGTAGGCCATGGTTGTGGTTCCAATTCATGGAGTAAAGACGATTCTAAAGCAAATCCGGGATTCAGTAATGAAGATGGAAGCCACCTTTCCTCTTTAGGAAAATATAAGCTTGAAGGAAGAGGGTACAGCGACTGGGGAATTAATATAAAATACCTGATGCACGGACTTGAGGAAACAAACGGCAATGCTTTAAAAAGATTTATTGTCTTTCATTCCTGGGACATGATGAGTGATGATGAAGTCTTTCCCAAAGGATCTCCCGAAGGATGGGGTTGTCCTACTGTTTCCAACAATGCTATGAAGGAAATTGATCCGATGATTCAGTACTCGAAGAAACCCGTTCTGATGTGGATATATAATTAAATCTTTGTTATACATTTGTTTCATAACAATCATGTAAATTGATTCCGTCTTATGAAACATACGCTTTTCCGCGAACAACAGCTCAATTGTGATATAGAAACCGCCTGGAAATTTTTTTCTTCAGCCAATAACCTTTCAGAAATTACCCCGAAAGATATGGGCTTTATTGTATTGACGGAAATGGATGATGATGAAATCTATGAAAGAATGCTCATCGACTATTATGTTTCTCCATTGTTTGGTATTAAAATGAAATGGCAGACAGAAATCACCCACGTCGATTTTCAAAAAAGCTTTATTGATTTCCAGAAAAAAGGCCCATACAAACTATGGAACCACCATCATGAATTTATTCCCAATGAAGAAGGCGTACTGATGAGAGATACCATAGATTATGAACTTCCTATGGGATTTCTAGGCGAAATTGCTCACCGTCTTTTCGTTAAAAAGAAACTGGAACATATTTTTGATTACCGTTTCAGAGTGCTCAGTAAATTGTTCTAGCTATCAATAGAAATGGGCTTAGCCTGTTAAAAATAAAAGCAAAATCAATTGGCTTTAGCCAAAACCTTTAATGATTTTATCTAAATTCCTATGGAATAACAGAGGCTATGAATAAATATAACGTTCTGTTTGTCATTCCGCAAGAATCTAAATTCCAATAATTGGAATTTATTCATCCATTGTTTAAGTTTTTTTAACAGTTCAATGATCGGATTTCCCAGTAGAAATCACTATTTTTGCACCATATCGTTTTTACTAAAAAACTAATGTGTTCTGGTTGACATGGCAGGTCTGAGGTCATTTATCTTATTTTATATCATGCTGGTTTTTACCCTTTTCAATTCGAATTGGGCAGAAAAATCATTGCAGAATATTCCTCATGTTCCCCATGTAACCAATATTCATCTTCTGGATGTGTACGAAGAGGCAGATATGAATACGCATGCATTGCCTGCAGCTGCCAAAATTGTAAAACATTCCGTCAAAAAAAGTGATCCCGCAATTGCGGATTTTTCAGGAATTTTAAAAGTTATTCCGAAAATCATCCTTCCGGAGATTGCTGTATCTACTATTTGTGGAGTTAAATCCTTTCTCCATCTCCTCCAGTTGTACTAGGTTTAAGTTATTGAATATCAAATTACTTTAACGAAAATTTTATAACTTAAACATTTAAAAATGTATTTTAAAACTGTGATAATTTGCTTTATGGCAACATTATTCGCTGTGTCATGCAGTAAAGACAAGGAGAAAAATAATAAAAAAGACAAAGAAGTTCCCGTACTGGAAATCAAAGAAAAAGATACACTGGTAAGCAACCAGTTTGTCACCGATATCCAGGCTAAAAAAAATGTTGAAATGCGGTCCAGAATCGGAGGCATTATACAGCATATTTATGTAAACGAGGGACAATTTGTACATCAGGGGCAGGCTTTATTTAAAATCAATGATGCTGAGCTGCAGATGGAACTTCTGAAAGCTAATGCGACATTAAAGCAGACTGAAGCTGATGTTCGTATAGCAGAAGTAGAACTGAAGCAGATTCAGAGTCTTCATGCTAAAAAATTTGTAGCCAATAACGAATTGGAAATGGTGAAAGCAAAACTGTCCTCTGCCAAAGCAAAACATGCTTTTGCCGATGCAGAAAAGAGAACGGTTCTTCAGAAAATAAGCTTTACAAGGATAACGGCACCTTTTGATGGGGTAATTGACGTGATTCCTCATAAAGACGGAAGTCTGGTAGAAAATGGGACGTTATTGACTACGCTGTCTCAATTGAATGAAGTATATGCGTATTTTTCCATTCCTGAAAATCTGTATTTTGAGCTTTTGGCCAACGATAAGATCGGAAGTCATCAAAAGATAGAGCTGACGCTGCCCAATGGAGTCAATTATCAGTTCAACGGCGCTTTAAAAACCGCTGAAGGGGAAATCGACAGAGCCACGGGTTCCATTCGTTATAAAGTACTTTTCCCGAATCCGGACCGTCTGATTAAACACGGGACTTCCGGGAAACTTATTATTTCTGAACAACAGAATAATGCGATTCTTATTCCACAAAAATCTACCTTCTCCATCCAGGATAAGACCTATGTTTTTGTTGTGGATAAACAGAATAAAGTGAAAATGACCAGTATTAAGATCGGAAATACCTTAAGGGATTCTTATATGGTAGAAAGCGGCCTTAAAAAAGGAGATTTAATCATTTATGAAGGGACTCAGTCTTTGAAAGATGGTGATATCATCAAAATCAAAAAGAAATATTAACCTTTCATAATCTTTAAATCTATTGACTATGGTAGAAATGTTTATAAGACGAAAGGTTCTTTCGTTGGTTATTTCCATATTATTTGTATTACTGGGAATTATGGCATTGCTGAAGATGCCGATCACCCAGTTTCCGGACATCGTACCGCCCTCAGTAACCGTTACGGCAAAATATACAGGAGCTAATGCGGAAGTATCTGCCAATGCTGTAGCTCTTCCACTGGAACGTGCTATCAATGGAGTGCCGGGAATGACATATATGTCTACGGTTACTTCCAATGACGGACTTACCCTTATTCAGGTGTTCTTTGAAGTGGGAATAGATCCTGATGTAGCAGCGGTAAACGTCCAGAACAGGGTGACAACCATTCTTGACGAACTTCCTGAAGAGGTAATCAGAGCCGGAGTTACCACTGAAAAAGAGGTAAACAGTATGCTGATGTACCTCAATATCACAAGTACAGATCCGAGCCAGGATGAACAGTTCATCTATAATTTTACGGATATTAATGTCCTTCAGGAATTGAAACGTATTGATGGAGTTGGCCGTGCCGAGATTATGGGGCAGAAAGAATATTCGATGAGAGTATGGCTGGATCCACAGAAAATGGCGGCTTACAATATTTCTGCGGATGAAGTGATCACTTCATTACAAAAACAGAATATTTCTGCAGCGCCCGGAAAAGTTGGAGAAACGTCAGGGAAGACTTCCAGTCAGCTTCAATATGTGATCAAATATAAAGGGAAGTTTTTTGAGCCTAAACAATATGAAGAAGTTCCCATTAGATCTGATGTTGACGGAACAATTTTAAAGCTTAAAGACATTGCTAAAGTTGAATTCGGAGCGATGAACTACGGAATGGTTTCCAAAACAGACGGAAGACCATCCGCATCCATCATGATGAAACAACGTCCCGGTTCCAATGCTTCCGAGGTTATTGAAAGTGTAAAAGCAAAAATGGAAGAATTAAAAGTCACATCTTTCCCACCCGGAATGGAGTACAATATGGCGTATGATGTTTCCAGATTCCTGGATGCTTCCATCAGTGCGGTACTGACAACTCTTATTGAAGCCTTTATTCTGGTAGGAATTGTGGTGTTTATCTTCCTTCAGGACTGGCGTTCCACTTTGATTCCTGTGTTGGCTGTTCCGGTAGCATTGGTAGGAACTTTTGCCTTCATGAATATGCTTGATTTCTCTGTTAACCTTTTAACATTGTTTGCATTGGTTCTTGCCATCGGAATTGTGGTTGATAATGCCATTGTCGTCGTTGAAGCCGTCCATGTGAAAATGGAAGAAGGAATGAATGCAATGGATGCAACCATCAGTGCAACCAAAGAAATTGCAGGAGCGGTAGTGGCTATTACCATCGTAATGTCAGCAGTATTTATTCCTGTAGCATTTCTTGATGGTCCGGTAGGAGTATTCTATCGTCAGTTCTCACTGACATTGGCAATCAGTATTGTGATTTCCGGAGTGAATGCATTGACTCTTACGCCAGCGCTTTGTGCGATTATTTTAAAACCTCACAATCATGATAAAAAGAAAACAATCATTGACAGAGCTTTCCAGAGTTTCAATACAGGTTTTGAAAGGCTGACCAATGGATATGTAAGTATTCTATCAAAATTTGCGACGAGAACTATGGTTACTTTTGGACTGTTATTTTTATTCGTTGGATTGACTTTTGTGACCAGCAAATTCCTGCCAACCGGATTTATTCCAATGGAAGATCAGGGAATGGTGTATGTAAGTGTCACTACTCCGCAGGGAGCAACGGTAGAAAGAACTGAAAAAGTGCTGGATGAAGTGACTGTTATTGCCAAGAAAATTAATGGAGTAGAAAACGTGACCACTCTTGCAGGGTACAGTATTGTAACGGAAATCGCAGGTTCATCCTACGGAATGGCGATGATCAATCTTAAAGACTGGAAAGAAAGAAATATTTCAGTGAACAATCTGATCACGGAGCTTTCTGATAAAACTAAAAGCATTGCAGATGCCCAGATTGAGATCTTTGCCCCGCCCACAGTTCCGGGATTCGGTAATACCAGTGGTTTTGAACTGCGTTTGCTGGACAGAACCGGAGGAACCATTGAGAACACAGATAAAATCACCAAGGACTTTGTTAAAAAACTAAATGAAGCTCCGGAGCTGCAGAACAGTTTTACCAGTTTTGATGCCACTTTCCCGCAATATATGATCAATGTGGATTATGATATGGCAGCGAAGAAAGGAGTTTCAGTAGACAATGCGATGTCCACATTACAGACCATGCTGGGATCCTATTATGCCACGAATTTTATCCGTTTCAGTCAGATGTATAAAGTGATGGTACAGGCAAGTCCGGAGCATCGGGATACCCCTGAAAGTATTCTGAATTTATATTTAAAGAATGATAAAGGTGAAATGATTCCCTTCTCTACCTTCATCACCATTGAAAAAGTATACGGACCTGAAGTACTGACGAGATACAATATGTATATGTCTGCGATGATCAATGGAGAACCTGCGGACGGATACAGCTCCGGGGATGCTATTGCTGCTGTAGAACGTGTTGCCAAAGAGACACTGCCAAGAGGATTTGATGTTGAGTGGTCCGGAATGACAAGAGAAGAAATCTTATCAGGAAACCAGACTGTTTATATTTTCGCGATCTGCCTTTTATTCGTCTATCTTTTACTGGCGGCACAATATGAAAGCTTCCTTCTTCCTATGCCGGTATTATTAAGCCTTCCAACGGGAATCTTTGGTTCCTATATCGCATTGGTACTTATGGGATTGGATAATAATATTTATGCACAGGTAGCATTGGTGATGCTGATTGGACTTTTGGCTAAAAATGCTATCCTGATCGTAGAATTTGCGGTGGCAAGAAATAAACAGGGATACGATATCATTCCTGCAGCAATTGAAGGAGCCAGACAGCGTCTGAGACCTATTCTGATGACCTCTTTTGCATTCGTAGCAGGGCTTATTCCATTATGTATTGCATCAGGAGCAGGAGCAATAGGTAACCGTTCCATTGGTACAGCAGCAGCAGGAGGAATGCTGATAGGAACCATCTTCGGATTGGTAGTGATTCCGGGACTGTATATATTCTTTGCAAAACTTGAAAATAAGAAGAAAGATGAAAAGATTAAATCATAGAAATATAATATACGGAATTGCTTCACTAAGCCTGGTTTCATGTGCTGTTCCAAAAGTAACCGAATTGAAAAAAGCTCAGGAATTGCCAGAGGAAATTATCAAAGCTGATAACAATAAATCTCCGGATGAATTCCAGCAGATCAACTTAAAGGCTTATTTTACAGATCCGCAGCTGCTCGAACTTTTTGATAAAGTGGTTCAGGCCAATCCGGATTTCCAGATTGCGCAGCAAAGAGTGGAGATTGCCAACAGTTTCCTTCAAAGATCAAAAATGGATTTACTGCCTTCCCTTGAAGTAGGAGTAGAGGCTTCCGGCAACCGGTATGGAAAATATACCATGGAAGGAGTCGGGAACTATGATACCAATCTTTCTCCCAATATTACGGAAGATCAGAAGATCAATAGAAATTTTACGCCTAATTACGGGCTTGGAGCAAGGAGCAGCTGGGAAATTGATGCGTGGGGCAAACTGAAAAACAAAAAGATTGCTGCCCAGAAGAAATATCTGGCTTCCACAGAAGGGCTGAGACTGCTGCAGGTAGAACTTTTTACAGATATTGCCAATTTATATTATCAGCTGGTGGCTTTAGACAATCGTCTTGCTATTTACCAGAAGAATTACAACCTCCAGCAGAGAGCATTTGAAATTGTTCTGGCGCAGCGTGAAGTGGGAAAAGCTACAGAATTAGCTGTACAGCAGTTCAAAGCGCAGAATAACAACTGGCTGGCAGAGATTGAACACATAAGGGTAGAAATTGTTACTGTAGAACAGGCTATTACTACACTCACGGGAAGTTATGGCGGAGATGTAAAACGCGGAAAAATATTGATGCCTACCAATATGGAAGTCTTAAATAAAACAATTAATGTAGAAGGAGTTATTCATTCCCGACCGGATGTAGCCGCAAACTATTATGTTTTAGAGGCTTCTCAGGCTGATGCAAAAGCTGCAAGGGCTGCATTTTATCCTAAAATTGATCTTGGAGCCGGCTTCGGACTGAATTCTTTCTCTATAGAGACATTTTTTAAACCAAGTTCACTGGCAGGGCAATTGTTGGGTGGATTGATGGTGCCTGTTTTTAATAAAGGACAACTGAAATATGAATTCAAGGTAGCGAGTAAGGAGCAGGAAATTGCTTTTTTAAACTACCAGAAAAGTATTACGACTGCTTTTAACGAGCTTCAGTCGATCCTGAAACAGACTAAGATCTATGAACGTGTTCTGAAACTGAAATCAGAGGAAGTAGGTTTTCTTGATCGTGGGGTGGAGGTTTCCAACGATCTCTATCTGACAGGATATGCCAATTATTTTGAACTGATCAACTCTCAGAAGAGCAAACTGACTGCTGAACTGGATTTATTACAGTTCCAGCACCAGAATACCAGAAATAACGTCCTGCTGTTTAAAGCGCTGGGTGGGAAACTGGATTAATTTTTACTTTTTTTACGATGAAATAAGCTGTCTTTTTGGACAGCTTATTTTATATTTTTAAACTTTAACTATGTTCTGCGGGTTCCCGTAATGGTAATTGAAATAATTCAAGGATATTGCATTAGAATCTAACTTTTTATAAGTTGAGTTAACTTTTTTTATATGTCCAAAAAAAGAGACTGTCTCATTGAGACAGTCTCTTTCTATATTTCTTAAAACAAACCTGCTTTACGGGCAGAATCATTTTATGTGTAAGTATTATTTAACAATCTGGATTTCAACAGCTGAAAATCCTTTAGGAGACTTCTCTTTTTCGAAAGATACTTTGTTTCCTTTTTTTACCGGCTCCACACAGTTGTTGTTGTGGAAGAAGATATTTTCTTTGTTATTATCTTCGGTGATGAAGCCATACCCTTTTTCACTAAGGAAAGTAACAATTCCAGTTTTTCTTGGATCTTCCTCAATAATAGGAGCTGCTCCCAATTGAATATCATCAAGGTTTACTTCCTGTCTTTGTTCAGGTGGAGTAGATGTTAATCTTCCGAATTCATCTACATACATGTAGACGTCCTCCGCTCCTTTGTTGTTGTTCGTCTTACGATCTTCGCGTCTTAGCGCCTTTTCTTTTTGCTTTTGAATTTTTTTCTTGAAATTTTCCTTTTTAGAAAAAGAATCTGCCATAAATTATTTTTAGTATTTAGTTTCTATAAATTAATTGGTTCAATCTGGTCCGTTTTAGACCTTATAAAGCCTGGCTATGTTTTCTGTTTTGGATAATCCCAATCATACAGAGCTTTAAAATTCCGACAAGTATTGTTCTTAGTAGAAGAATAAAAGTTTAAAATATGGCTGCTCAAAAAGCAAAGACTGAATAAAAAATATTCGGGTCGTTACAGAAAACAAAGTATAGACTTGGTTATTTAATGTACAAATATACAACAATAAAATGAATTATCAGGTTTTAAATGATTGATTATCAGAAATGGTTTTACGGCAGATCTGCCGGGATACCTTTATAGTCTGAATGTAAGACGATAATGAGAGCCAGAACAAGGGCATAAAAAAATCCTCAGAAGACTGAGGATTATAAAAAAATATATTATAAAAATGAAGTGGTGTATAATACGGCTGGAAAAGCATCAAATGTTATGCCTAAAATTGATGCGTAATAGTGAATTATATAACTTTGTTTAATATGAAAGGGGTGTTTTGGGTCATATCTGGCTGGTAAATAGCATTCTATTAAAAAATGTTGTTTATAAAAAAAAATAAATGTTTCTGTCTTAGTTTACATTGAGAATCATAATATCAGCTGATAATCACTTTGCAGTTTTCTAAAATTCCCGAAAACTTCACCATGTTGAGACCATTTTTATTATTCATCTTTGTCTCATTAACATTTAAAAATAAAATCGATGTCAACACAAAATGTAAAAGGAAAAGTTGTTTTAATTGCCGGAGGAGGTAAAAACCTTGGAGGACTTTTAAGTAGAGATTTTGCTGCGAAAGGAGCAAAACTGGCAATACATTATAACAGTGAAAGTTCAAAAGCAGATAGCGAAAAAACACTTGCTGAGGTACAGGCATTAGGAGCAGAAGCATTTTTGTTCCAAGGAGATCTTACCAAAGTAGACAATATTACAAAATTCTTTGATGAAACAATTTCCCGTTTCGGAGGGATTGATATTGCAATCAATACCGTAGGAATGGTACTGAAAAAACCATTTTCAGAGACTACAGAAGCGGAATATGATACCATGTTCAATGTCAATTCAAAATCAGCTTACTTCTTTTTGCAGGAAGCAGGTAACAAACTGAACGATCACGGGAAGATCTGTACCATTGTTACTTCACTGCTGGCTGCTTACACAGGACTGTATTCTACTTATGCCGGAGCAAAGGCACCTGTAGAGCATTTTACAAGAGCTGCTTCTAAAGAATTCGGAGCAAGAGGAATTTCTGTAACGGCTGTAGCCCCTGGACCAATGGATACTCCTTTCTTCTATGGACAGGAAACAGATGATGCCGTTGCTTATCATAAATCAGCATCAGCATTGGGAGGACTTACAAATATAAAAGATATCGCTCCGCTGGTAGAATTTCTGGTAACAGAAGGCTGGTGGATTACCGGGCAGACCATTTTTGCTAACGGAGGATATACCACAAGATAATCTATCAGATAATCATAAAAAAGAAACTCACTGAAAACTGTTTTCAGTGAGTTTTTATTTTAGAAGAAAATCAGAAAATTAAGTGGTTTTTACCTTTCCTTTTTCCAATATACTTTTGATGATAAAGAATAAACCGAGAAGAATAAAAGGAATACTTAGCAGCTGTCCCATATTCAGAATCATTCCGTGCTCAAATTCTACCTGGTCTACCTTGATGAACTCAATCAGAATTCTCATAATGAAGATCAGCAGAATACTGATTCCGAAATAAAACCCTTTTCCGATTTTAAATATGTTTTTCTTATAAATAAAATACACAGAAAGGAAAATAATAAAATAAGAGATCGCTTCATAAAGTTGGGCAGGGTGTCTCGGAAGATTATCTACCTGATGGAAAATAAAAGCCCATGGAACGTCCGTAGGAACTCCTATGATCTCAGAATTCATAAGATTGGCAAGCCTTATAAAAGTACCACCCAACGGAAGTACAATCGCTATAGCATCTAAAACCGTCATGAACGGGATAGAAAATTTTCTCGCATAGATGAGAAGCATGATCACCAATCCGATACCACCACCATGGCTGGCAAGTCCTGCAAATCCTGTAAAGTGATAGGTTCCGTCTACTCCTTTCTGAATTGGCAGCAATATTTCAAGCGGATGCTGGGAATAATAATCAAAATCATAAAAAAGACAGTGCCCCAATCTGGCACCCACCAAAATTCCTATAAGTGCATAAGAGAATAAAGCTTCATGAGCCTGCGAACTAAGGCCTTCTTTTTTATAAATACGTTTTAAAATATTTAAACATAAAACCAGTCCTGCAAGAAATAGCAGCCCGTAATATTTTAAAGGAAATCCTAAGATATTGACGATTTCGGGATTCACATCCCAGTTGATATATAATAAATTCATTCCTGCAAAGATAAGAAAATAGGAATTTCTGAACTGAATGGAAGTATTTTACTGTTTTTCAATTTGATTTTCAGAATGCTAAGGGTTCGTTTGTACATCAGATAGAATTCTGTTTCTGAGCATACGAGATCTTTATCCGGGGTAAGAATGAACATAATTTAAAATGATTCTTGATGAAACATTTGGTAACTTTAGGGGACCACCAAAATAAAAAGCTATGCATCATCAGTTGGAGAAACATTATGTAAACAGGGTAGGCTGGCTTCGTGCAGCTGTATTGGGAGCGAATGACGGTTTGTTGTCCACCACAAGTATTGTCATTGGGGTTGCAGCCGCAGAACCAGACCGGCATATTATTATTCTTGCGGCACTGGCAGGTATGATTGCCGGAGCGATGTCTATGGCAGCGGGGGAATATGTTTCCGTGAGTTCGCAGGAAGATACCGAGAAAGCAGATTTACTTCGTGAAAAACGTGAGCTTGAAGAAATGCCTGAAATAGAACTTAGAGAGCTTGCCAAAGTGTATGAGAAACGAGGATGTACCAAAGAGACAGCAATGCAGGTAGCAGTTGAACTTACGGAACACGATGCATTGGGAGCACATGCCCGTGATGAATTAGGTATTAATGAAATAACGCAGGCGAAACCATTGCAGGCAGCGATGGCTTCATTCAGTTCATTTGCTGTGGGAGCTTTATTGCCGTTTAGCGTTTCTCTTTTAGCACCACTTAAACAAATGGTGTATTTCCAATATGGATTTTCAATTATATTTTTAATGCTTTTGGGAGCAATCTCTGCCAAAGCGGGAGGTTCCAGTATTAAAGTAGCCGTATTGAGGATCTGTTTCTGGGGAACTGTTGCAATGGGAATTACAGCATTTGTAGGGCACATTTTTGGAGTTAATGTAGCGTAAAGTCTGTAAAAATTATTTACATTTTATATGCCTTAAAAAGTGTATTTTACATCACAAATTCAGATAAATGAAGAATATTTTTATTTTGTTTTTTGTGGTTGTTATTAATGCAACTGTTTGCGCTCAAAAAAATAGCTACACCTATTTTATGAAGACCTGGAATTTCATAAAATATTATCATCCTGATGTTGCCAGCGGAAAAAAAGATGCCGACAGCCTGTTTTTGGAGACTATTGGGAGAGTGAATGAAAAATCAGATGAAAATGCAGTTATTACCTTTTTATCAGCAAATCTGAATCATAAATTTTCCGGTGCTCCGGTTATTGATACTCCGAAAGATGTACTCTCTGTCAATCAAGACTTCAGATGGTATCAGAACAATAAAAAAGTCAGTTTAGAAAACAAAATAGTACTGAATGATATCTACAGCCATAGATTCATTGCTGATGCTGATCAGAAAGAAAAAATACTTGCTTCTGAGACAAACGAATTTAAAAAAGATGAGAATCTGCCGCTTGCCTACCGTTTGCTGACATTGGCCAAATTGCAGGGTGCGATTGATTATCTTTATCCACATAAATATCTGATGGATAAAAATACTGAAGCCTATTTCTCGGATTTAACAGACCAAACTGTTCACTGTACTTCAAGAAAAGAGTTTGAGATTATTCTGGCAAAAGTAGTTTCCTCAATGGAAGATACCCATTCTTTCAGGTTTTATGATCAGCTTAATTATAAAAATGAAATTTTCTACAGATCATATTTTCCTCCCTTTAATTATGTGATATTGAAAGATCATATATTGGTGACCCAGCTTCTTTTACCTGAAATCTGTTCCAAAGCTAATATTCATATTGGAGATAGAATAACGGAGGTTGGTGGTAAAAGTATCCGTCAGATTATTAAAGAAAAGAAAGAATTACTTTCCACCTCTAATCCTGAAACGTTGTTGTATCTGATGTCAGATTACCAGAGAAATCTGATCTGGCCTGATGATCAGCCTCGTAAAGACTTAAAAGTAGTGTCAAAGGATAATAAAGCCTATCACGCAGATACAGAGTTTATTAATTTCACAGACAAACAACAACGAGCAATAGTAACAGAGTACATCCAAAATAAAACCCGCCTTAAGCAGCAGTACAAAATTGATCATAAAGATATTGCCTATTTTAAAATCAATGATGCTTTTGCTTTTACAAACAATATAGCTGATGATAAGCTGGATGATCATATGGATTCTATTTTCCAAGAAGCATCATCAAAAAAGGCTATTGTCTTTGATATGAGAGGATATCCGGATTGGGGTGGATTTGTATTCTATTATGTCTACAAATACTTCTCGCCCGTAGAGAACCATTTTGGAAAATACTATAAACCCAACGTGAAAAATATCGGGACCTATATTCCAATCAGTTATAAAGATTTTGGGACTTATTATTCTGATATTAAAAATAAAACCATCCATCCATACACGGGAAAGGTATTTATGATTGTCAATCCGGAGACCTTAAGTATGAGTGAATGGAATACAATGAATCTTCAGAATATTTTTCCTCAGTCCAAAACCATCGGCCAAAGAACAGCAGGTGCAGATGGTGACATCAGAACATTGAAACTGCCTGCCGGATATAACTTGGAATTTACCGGAAATGGTATTTTTTATTATGACAATTCCCAGACTCAAAAAGTAGGTGTGAGGATCAATGAATTCATTGAGTATTCTGATGATGATATTATTCAGAAACGGGATCTGGAGCTTGAAGCAGTTTTAAAAGGATTGAATTAGTTAATAAAAGATGAGTTAGATAAAAGAATAAGACCACCTGCAAAACGCAGGTGGTCTTTTGTATTAATAAACTATTCTCATATTTTATTTCATGAGAGGTAATTATTACTTATTTAGAAATCTCTTTTCAACCAGGTGATAAAAAATAGTGGTTATAGGGATAATAAAAATAAAAATAAATGCAAAGATCACCCATTGCCGGGTATCATCTGTGAGTTCAAAGTTTTTTAATAAATAAAGATTTATTAATGCAAGGAACGGACCGTGTATAAGATATAAACTGTATGATATTTTTCCTAAAAATTCTAATGGTTTGCTTTCAAGAATAATGATTGATTTTCCTGTTGCTTTTTTGTATGTGACTAATGAATACAATAAAAAAGAGAATGTTACCCCTGTAATTAATATCATTAAAAAACTGTTAATATCTAATAATGCGAATAGTGATAAACTTCCTATGAAAAGAATTACAGCTAAAGGAATTAAAAATTTATTGATTGTTGTCTTTTTAAATGATAAATAACAACAGATAACTCCCATGAAAAATAGAATTATAAATTCAGGTTTTGCCATTGGAATCAGCTTTTTTAATAATAATGCCAATAAAGCGAATATAATAAATGAGACATATTTATTAGTTTTTTTCCAAAGTATAAGCATGAGAGGAAAAAGCCAATAAATCTGCCATTCTGTAGCTATGGACCAATGTGCTCCATTGATCTTATAAACCCATGAAGAATTTAAATTATGAAATAATCCAATATGACTGATAACAGACCAAAAAGTGACAGGTATTTTGCTATCCCAAGCTGTATTTTGTGCTGTTTGTAATAAGGGAAAACATAAAATCATTAATCCTGATAACAATAATGCAATATAATAGGGCGGAATTAATCTTTTGGCTCTTCTGCTAATATATCTTTTAAACCCTCCTTTTATTTCCATATTATTGTTAACCACTGGAATAGCAAGGCAAAAACCGGAAAGAACTATAAATATAGATACTGCCAAATGACCAATTGACGTAGCTTTTTGTATAAAATAGAGAACAAGGTCATTAGACCATTTAATATCATGAGCTGCAGAATAGCCATTAAATAATAAAGAATGATACAAAACTACCCATAACGCAGAAATTCCTCTTATTCCATCAAGAAACTCAAATCTTATCTTCATAAAAAAATTTTCCGCAAAAGTAAAGAAAATTAAAATCTGAATGTGTTAAAAAATAATATTACTAATACTTTATTAATGAATCTGTTTAGGCTTAGATTATTATATTTCTAATATTTGAAAAATAAGAGTTATAACAACAAGAGTAAAAGTGAAATTAAATTGAAGAAAGTATTGTAAAAAGTTACCTTTTGATCACTGTGAAAATTAAAAACCTCTGAAAATCAAATGATTTCAGAGGTTTTCTGTACCCAGGACCGGGATCGAACCGGTACTCCTAAGAACTGGTGTTTGAGACCAGCGCGTCTACCAATTCCGCCACCTGGGCTTGATGTTGAGTTCAAACATGATGTTTGTTTCAAATTGGTGTGCAAATATAGGAACTTTTTTCAATGTTCAAAAGCTTTTTGAAGAAAAATTTTTAAAAGCTGAGTTCCAAACCATCGTAGGCAAGGTGTATTCCGGCCGGAAGCTGCTTGTCTTCAATATTATGCAGCCCTAAATGATGGCTGATATGTGTTAAAAATAATTTTTTCGGTTTTAGCTCTTCAAACAGTTTGATGACGTCCGGAAGAATAAAATGGGCAGGATGGGGGTCAAATTTTCTGATACAGTTTAATATCAGGACATCCAGATTCTTCAGCTTTTCCTTTTCTGTTTCAGAAATGAATCCGGCATCTGTAATGTAGGCAAGGTTTTTAAATTTGTATCCAAATACGGTAATTTTATAGTGGATCACTTCTACGGGAGTGATTTCTGTGTCCAGTACGTGAAAAGGTTTGTTTTCAATTTCATGAAGTTCAAAAGCGGGCGCACCGGGATACCTTACATCTGCAAAAGCGTAAGGAAACCTGTTTTTAATTTCGTGAGCGACTCTTGAATAGCAGTAGAGAGGAACATCTTTTCCACTCTTAAAAATCAATGGCCGCATATCATCAAGCCCGATTACGTGGTCATTATGCTCATGAGTAATCAACGCAATATCTACGGTATGTTCTTGGTTGGTAAGCATTTGCTGCCTGAAATCCGGACCGCAGTCGATCAGTATTTTTTTATTTTCCTCCGTAGTCACCATCACGGAAGAACGTAAACGTTTGTCTTTGGGATTTTCAGAAGTACACACTTCACATGTACAGCCTATAACGGGTACACCTTGAGAAGTACCGGTTCCTAAAAATTTCAACTTCATTTTGTTTTGAGGTTGGTTTAATTTTGGTAAATTTACAAAAAATTTCATGTCCTAATGTATCAGAAACTAACTCCTAAACAAAAAGCATTAACAATTAATCTAGATCCTACTATTTATGGTACTTTCGCAGAAATTGGAGCAGGGCAGGAGACTGTTCGCCACTTTTTTAGAGCAGGAGGAGCTTCCGGTACGATTGCTAAAGCGATGTCTGCGTATGACAAAGATTTTAGTGATGCCATCTACGGAAAGGAAGTAAAAAATAGATACGTTACCCAAAACAGGCTTCGCAAAATGCTTCGATATGAAGTAGCTTTGATTGAAGAAAGAATTTCAAGAGATAATAATCCTGATAGAAAATTTTTTTCTTATGCCAATACGGTAACAACCATCAATTTTGACAAGACTGTAAAAGGCCATGGCTGGGTAGGAATTCGTTTTCAGACCAAAGAAAATGAAGATTACAATGAAATCGTGATTCACGTAAAATTCAAAGAAAATGATGCTACCCTTCAGCAGGAAACCTTAGGGAATCTTGGGGTAAATCTTATTTTCGGGGCTTTCAATTACTTTGACAACCCAAGAACTTTAGTAGAATCTTTATACGATGATGTTGCAAAAGACAACCTGGAAATTGATATGATTGATTTCAGCGGACCTGCTTTTGCCTATGTTGATAACAGACTGATGTCTCTTCAGCTGGTGAAAAATGGAATGACCGATGCGGTGATTTTCAATTCTCAGGGCAGTAATATGCTTCCGGCAGATGTATTGTACAAAAAAAATATTTTCGCAGTAAGAGGAAGTTTCAGACCGGTAACGAAAGTAAACATTGATATGCTTAAAAATGGGATGGATATGTTTTTCAAAGACGCTATCTGCACCCATGAAGAAACAGAAGTTCTAATCGAAATCACTATTTCCAATCTGAGAGCAGATGGAGATATTGACGAAAGAGATTTCCTTGATAGAGTAGATATTCTTGGTAAACTGGGCTATACTGTTATTATTTCAAACTTCTCTGAATATTACAGACTGATCGATTATTTCGCATCTTATACAAGTGGAGATATTGGTGTAGCGATGGGAGTAAACAACCTTTTGATGGTATTTGATGAAAAATACTATAAAGATATGTCAGGAGGAATCCTTGAAGCATTCGGGAAATTTTTCAGAAACGGAATGAGAGTATATCTTTATCCATATAAAGATCCTGAAACTCACCAGTTGCTGGATTCTTCAAACCTGAAAGTAGAAGAAAACCTGAAAGAACTCTATAAATATTTCAAACACAACAATCGTATTGTAGATATTACGAACTATAATCCGGAGTTTCTGGAAATCTACTCAAGAGAAATTTTGAGAAAAATAGCATGTTGTGTGAAAGGCTGGGAAAGCCAGGTTCCGGAAGGTGTAGCAGAAATGATTAAAGAGCGTGGAATGTTCGGATATAAAGAAGAACTTTCCCTAAAACAATTCTCTTAAAAAAATATATACAATGTCAGAATTAAAGAAAAGACTTTCCTCAATTCTTGAAAGTCCTAAACATAATACAGAAGAAAAACTTGAAAAAGTTTGCCACTTGTTGGATCAGGAAATTTCTTATTTCAACTGGACGGGTTTCTATTTCAAAAACGGAGATAAGGAAGAATTGATTTTAGGTCCTTATGTAGGAGCACCAACAGATCATACCATTATTCCTTACGGTAAAGGAATTTGCGGACAGGTTGCGGTTTCCAATGAAACATTTGTAGTTCCTGATGTAAATGAAGAAAGCAATTATTTAAGCTGCTCTATTGATACAAAAGCAGAAATTGTAGTTCCTATCTTTAAAGACGGAAAAAACATCGGCCAGATTGATATTGATTCTCATAAGGTAGACCCTTTCACTAATGAAGACCGTGAATTATTAGAATGGCTTTGTAACGAAGTTTCTAAGGTTTTATAGTAGAATTTCAATACGAATACAATATAGACTCCGGCTTTTATAGTTGGAGTTTTTTATGAGTATAACCGGAAATTCCTAGTTTATTATTCAGAAATTATGGATTATAAGTGGTAATGACAAACATGATTAAAGGTCCGTCTCCTGTATTTTCAATAGAATGATAACCTATAGAACTGATGGCTGTAATATCTCCTTTCTTAATAACTTTCTTTCGTATGGATCCCTCAAGTCCGGTTCTTTCACGGTATTCTCCGGTTCCGTGAATGACCACGTACAGTTCCTGCTCATTTCTTTGGTTGTGCGTATGAAACCCGGATTCATCACCTTTATTCAGTAAAACCATATACGCTGCAAGGCGATTATTAGCTAATTCCTTCTGATCAAACATCTGTAGCATATATACAGTTCCTTTTCCACCGTACATATTCTCACGTTTATCCATTTGTGTGATGGCTCGTTCATTCTTTTCAAAAGCCATTACATAAAGATTGATGTATTTTGAAACTTCCTGAATAACGTGATCAAATTCTGCTCCTTCAGATAATATAAATGTATCAGACATGTGAGTTTAAAGTTTAATGTTTTAGAGTTTAAAGTTAATGGTCAAAAAAATTAGCTTTGCTGCATCAGGTGAATTTCAGCCAATAATTCTTTAAAGTAATTCTCACATTTTGCAATATGAGTTCCATACCAGGAAAATGCTTCACCATCTACAATCATGATTTTTTTATCAGGGTAAAAAGCCTGCAGTTCTTCAATATGTTTTTCTTTAAAGGGAAATGGTTCGGAAGAAAGCATGATGACCTCTGCATCTGCAAGATCTTCAGTAGTAATCTGAGGATAGCGGGTTTTATCTTTGAAAATATTCTCAAAGCCAATTTCTGATAAAATCCTATGAATAAATGTATCTGAACCAATGGTCATATAAGGATTCTTCCAGATAAGATAAGCCGCTTTCAGAGGTGTTTCCAGCTTGGCCTGATTCAGTATTTCATATATTTTAAGATTAAAAAGCTGTGCTCTCTCTTCCTTTCCGAAAAGTTGTCCGAGATTTTTAAGCAGATAATAATTGTCCTCAATTGTTTCAACATTCGTCACCGTTACTTTAAAGTCATCCATTAAAGCTTCTACCTGGTCTTTTACATTCTCTTCCTTATTGGCAAGAATAAGATCCGGCTGTAATGCTTTTATTTTCTCGATATTGATATTCTTGGTTCCACCGATTATGGGTACATTTTTTATTTTATCCTGAGGATGAATGCAGAATTTTGTTCTTCCGATAACTTCATTTTCGGTGAGTCCAAGGTCAAATAAAGCCTCAGTAATTGAAGGTACAAGTGAAACGATTTTCATATTGGCATGTTAGATGATGCCTAAAATTACAAAAGTTTTCCGGTTAAGAAAAGTCCGGCTAC
This sequence comes from Chryseobacterium sp. D764, assembly GCF_019317325.1. NCBI lineage: Bacteria > Pseudomonadati > Bacteroidota > Flavobacteriia > Flavobacteriales > Weeksellaceae > Chryseobacterium > Chryseobacterium sp. D764. Next base: position 4,603,861 of record NZ_CP079219.1, read on the forward strand.
GGTAAAATAGATAATAAGTCCCGTCACATCTACCAATGTTGCTACAAACGGAGCCGAAGAAGTAGCTGGGTCAAGGTTTAATTTCTTTAAGACAAACGGGATCATAGAACCGGATAGCGTTCCCCACAACACAATGGCAATTAATGAAACTGAAACACTTAATCCAACGTAAGCCCAGTACTGACCATAATCAAAAAGACCAATCTGCTGCCAAAGCATAATTCTTATAAATCCTATAACTCCCAAAATTGCCCCAAGACATAATCCGGAGATAATTTCTTTTTTCATGACATACCACCAGTCTTTAAGACTGATCTCCTGAAGCGCCATTGCACGGATAATTAATGTTGCTGCCTGCGATCCGGAGTTTCCTCCACTGGAAATAATCAACGGAACAAATAGAGCAAGAACAACAGCTTTTTCAATTTCTTTATCAAAATATCCCATTGCAGAAGCTGTCAGCATTTCCGAAACAAATAAAATGATCAGCCAGGTTGCTCTTTTTTTGATCATTTCAGTCCAGGAGGTCTGGATGTAAGGAAGATCCAATGCTTCCAATCCCCCGAATTTCTGAATATCTTCCGTATTCTGCTGTTCAATCTGATCGAGAATATCGTCAATTGTTACAATTCCTACCAGAACACCGGCTTCTGTAATGATTGGAAGAGCGCCACGGTCATACTTTTCAAAATAAGTTACTGCATCTTCTTTGGAAGTTGTTGTGGTAATCGCAACGAAATGATTGTCTGTGATATCAGAAACCAGTGTATCTTCCTCTTCCAACAGCAAAGTTCCGATAGCAAGGTCATCAATCAGGCGGTTTCTTTCATCCACCACATACAGGTAGTTCATGGTTTCCACTCTTTTTCCTACCTTTTTGATCTGCTGAAGACATCTCTTTACTGTCCATTCCTTACGGATCTGAATATAATAAGGCGTCATCAGACGGGCAATAGAGTCTGAATTGTATCCAAGAAGTTTTAAAGCAATTCTTCTTTCCTGAGGGTTAAGATGATTGATAGAATATTTGATAAGCTCATCCGGAAAATCCTCGAAAAGAGCAGTCCTGTCATCTGGAGTCATTGCATTCAGGATCTCAGAAACTTCATCGCTTCCGATACTTCTGATGGTATCTTCCTGAAAATCAGGGTCAAGGTGTGAAAAAACTTCTGCTTTGTATTCTTTCGGAACCTTCAGGAACGCGAGCAGTCTCTCATCAGCAGGAAGTTCGCTGAGAGTTTCGGCAATATCGGCAGGGTTGAAGATAAGTTCGTCTCTAGAATTCAAAACGTGAAATTTTTTGGATATGCAAAAATAATTCAAATTTTTAAGACTGAGCAATAAAGTGGCAAAATTAAGGATTAATTAAAGTTTATCACTTCAGTATAAGGCCAAAAAAAAAACACCCGCCGAAGCGAATGTTAAAAAATTAAATTTAAATTCCAATATTCTTTAAATTGGTTCACATTCTGAGGTAGGGATGTATGTGCAGACAGCATTTGTACAGCACTGGTAGGGGCCGCAATCTGAGTTGTCCCCACACTTTTTTATTCCGCTTCCTTTAATATTTTTTTGCTGCAGCCTGTTGAGCTTCTTAAGATTTGAATTTTTCATGGTAATCAAATATAGTAAGATTAAGGCTCTATCGGACAGTCATGATCCCAACATTCTCCGTTACAGCAATATCCCACAGAACATGGTCTTGTTATACTGCATCTGAAGGGGCCGATGCCGCCGTTGATCTCTTTAGCAGCTTGTCTGCTGAGTTTCTTCAAGTTTTTCATATGGTTTAGATTTAATGTTAAACTAAAATAGTAAATATTTTCATATTATTCATTTGGTGGTGAAAATATTTTACTATAAATCAAGGTTTTGTTTAATTTTTAAATAAAAAACACCTACAAGTGCAGGTGTCTGTAATGATCATATATTATTCCAGGGGACATGGATTCACAACACAGATGTTATGACAGCACGAACCGCCCGGACATTCGTAATGTTCTGTACATTTTTTGAAAGGTCCGCTCCCTTTGATTTCCTTTTGTACTTGTCTGCTGAGTTTTTTTAGATTTTTCATGATATTTTATGTGAGTTAGTTAAGTTTTTTATATTCTATTCAAGGCAGATGAACGGTGAACAAATGCCATAGCAGCAATATCCTACAGTACACGGGTTACTGTCACTGCATCGTTCAATGGATCCTCCATTGATTTGCTTTGCTTTTTCTCTACTGAGTTTCTTTAGATTTTTCATAGGGTTTAGATTTTAATATTGAACTAAAATAGTAAAAAATATTTAATAATTCCTTATTTGGTGAAAATATTTAATTGTTAATCAGTTATTTATGATATGTTTAAACTAAAAAGCACCTGTTTCATAGGCGTGAACAAGTGCTTTATTTAACATGAAAATATTTATAATTCAGGGCATGGATACACTACACATACTCTGTGACAGCATGATCCACCCGGACATTCAAAAGGATATTGACATTTCTGAAGACGTATGATACTTCCTGAGATTTCTTTCTGACTGTTTCTGTTCAGTCTTTTTAAATTTAAATTTTTCATAATAATTTAGATTTAAGATCAAACTAAACTAATGAAAGCATTCAAAGTATTGATATACATGTAGATATTCTGCAGGATAAAGGCTATGAAAGAATTATGAATTATGAATTATGAATTATGAATTATGAATTATGAATTATTCTGATACGGCTAATTGATCTGAAGTGTAAAAATTCACGATTGACTTGCGAAGCAAAATTGACCATTGATTATCAAAGGTCTTATATTCCAACTTTAAACTCAAAGCACTGCTTCCGTTGACTTCAGCTTTCTCAGCTTTTTTATGATTCCTTTTATAGCTCCTTCGGTTCCTATTTTAACAGAGTTTACTGTTGAACCCAGCAGGCGCATATTTTTTCGGTAAGTATCATAGTCTGTTTCCGTGACAAGATTTCCGTCAGAACCAAAAAGTTTCATGCTGACAACTACCTGATTGGAGAAAACATATTTTCCTAAGCCTACTTTGAAATACCGTACTTTGGAAACAATCGCAAAATCAGCATCGTTATTGAGGCAGTAATCTGCGATGGTCTGTTTATCTATGCTGTCAAAGGGAACCTGAACTTCCGCCCGGAGCATTTTATTTCTTCTGCTGCTGAAATTATCGGAAACAGCGTCAAAGAATGCATTGTTGGTGGGATCTTTTATCTCATCAACATCAGGCTCTACTTCAGGATTGAAGTACAGAACTTTTTTTATTTTGTCATCAGCCGTTTTCTGAGCTTTTACCGAAGTAATGCCGATGAATAAAAAAGTTGTAATTGCCGTAAAGAATATAATTTTTTTCATTTGTAATTCGAATGCAAAATTACTGCCTTTTCGTTGGATTGCATAAAATTTATTAAGAAATTTTTAACATTTTTTTCTATCAAATTTGATTTATGAAATCAATAATGTTTGCAGAATCAAAAAATAGTCGTAATTTTGCACCCGTTACATAATAATCATTAAACAATATTGGAATGTACTTAACAACAGACAAAAAGCAGGAAATTTTCGCAAAACACGGAAAATCTGCACAAGACACAGGAAGTGCTGAAGGACAAATCGCTCTTTTCACTTTCAGAATCAACCACTTATCTCAGCACTTAAAGGCTAACCGTCATGATTTCAACACAGAGAGATCTCTAGTGAAATTGGTAGGTAAGAGAAAAAGTTTACTAGATTACCTTAAAAACAAAGATATCGCAAGATATAGAGCAATTATTGCTGAACTAGGTTTAAGAAAATAATCTATAAAGATTTTCAAAATAAAAAGCAACTTCGAAAGAGGTTGCTTTTTTATTTTATATTACTGTGACTCTTTAACCACAAAAGGGACAAAGCTTTTTAGAAACTATTAAATGTTTGAGAAGAGCACTTAAGTTTTTTTAAAGTCTTTGATTTTCATGTGATATAAAGAGTATTTAGATTCCTACGGAATGACACAATTCAAATGGAGTTGTATTCATGCAATTTGTCATTCCGTAGGAATCCAGCTTTTATTATTCATAAAAGATTACAACTTAAGCCAATAGCACAACTGAAGGTGCACTAATTCCCATCCTCCGGAGGGGTGGCGAAAATTCAAAGAATTTTTGAAGGGGTGGTTAATTGCTATCTTTTCCAATCTTCCCCAAATGCGTATTCTGAAAACTGTCCGAATACTTCAATCCATAGCCCATAATTCTGTCAAAAGCTGAATGAGAAAATAAAATGGCTCCGGCCATTTGCAGATAGGGTAGAGATAGAGCTGTTCCGGCAAAATAAACAAGGATCGCTACTCCAAAGTGATGGAAGAGATTATAGAAAAATGCTCCAACTTTGGTATTCACTGTATACCCCAGCATTGAAATGTCCGGAGCAAGAAATAGCCCTGCAAACCACCACCATGAATATCCCGTTAGGGCAAAAGCATAGATTCCTAATAACAGAAATGCTGCGTATTCAAGCTTTAATTGTATTTTCATATCATATTGTTAATCTATTAGATAAGTTCCTGTTTATTACAAAAAGTTACATTTTAAGATCAAAAAAAGAAAGCGGAACACCTTTGAGATATTCCGCTTATACATTTTGATATGATTGATTTTAATGACCAGATTTAGCTTCGGTATTCTCTACATGACCAAGATACTTGGTACAGTAAGCCCCGAAGATAAGAATAACCAGATAACAGAATACAGGAATGATGAATGAATGCTGTACGCCAAACTGATCTGCAAGATATCCCTGGAAAATAGGAACTATAGCCCCACCTAAAATAGCCATTACAACCAGTGAAGATCCCTGGCTGGTATATTTCCCCAGTCCTGAGATTGCCAGTGTATAAATATTCGAGAACATAATAGAGTTGAAAATTCCGATTCCTAGAATACTGTACATTGCCAGTTCTCCATGATTGACCATAGCAGAAATCAGTAATACAACATTGATCGCTGCAAAGATGGATAATGTTCTTGCCGGAGCCGATTTACCCACGAAAAAGGCAATGAAATTAAGAACGATAAATACAAGGAAAAAGCTGATCTGAGAGAAGGTAAGGTTCACAATACTAAAGATAACAAGGAAAACTGCTCCTGCTGCCCCAAGCATATAAACAGCCTTTTTACTCTGGCTTAAAGATTGGTTCAAAGAAATAGCCCCAAGAAAACGGCCGATCATGGCTCCGCCCCAATACAGGGAAAGGTAGTTTTTGCTGATAATTTCATTAAATCCCATAATCTGTGGCTGCTCAAGGAAACTGATAATAAAACTTCCTACAGCAACTTCTCCGCCTACATAGCAGAACATTGCAAATACTCCGAATTTCAGGTGGCTGAATTCAAGAGCTCCCCAGCCTTTTATCACTTCTTCTTCACCCATCTGGAATGAAGGAAGTTTAACTCTTGAAATCAACAGAGCTACCAATAAAAGGATTCCTGCGAAAATAAGGTAAGGGATTCTCGTTGCTACCGCACTGAATGACCCATCCGGAGAAGAGAAAAATTCAAAAATAAGATGGCCTCCAAGCACAGGAGCAATCGTAGTTCCGAATGCATTGAATGCCTGTGTCATATTCAGCCGGCTGGAAGCAGATTCTTCACTCCCCAGTAACGAAACATAGGCATTGGCAGTAATCTGCAGTACCGTAAAGCCTAGTCCCAAAATAAACAAAGCTCCCAAAAACAACGGATAATACGAGAAAGTAGCTGCCGGATAAAACAGGACACAGCCAAAAGCTGCCAGAAAAATTCCGAACAGAATTCCTTTTTTGTACCCTAATTTATTGATAGGATCTCCTTTTGTGATCGAGATCAGGAAATAAATCAGCGATCCGATAAAGTAAGCCCCGAAAAAACAGAACTGTACCAGCATGGATTCGAAAAAAGTAAGATTGAAAAGTTGCTTCAGATAAGGGATCAGGATGTCATTCATACAGGTGATGAATCCCCACATAAAAAACAACAGGGTGATGGTAATCAACGGAACCGTATAATTCCTGCTTTGCGATTGTACTTCTTTATTAATCATAAACATTTATTTATCTGTATAAGGATAAGTCCTTAACTTTTTTTGCCTACAGCATTGCATTTTTTGAAGTAAGGCAAATATAGGGATCAACCTATGTTTCTGCAATAATTTTAATGGTTTTTATAATGAAATGTATACTTCTTTTCAATTTAGAATATTATTTACATTTTTTGAGACAATAATACAAAAACAACAGCATTTTTCAATGCATTATCTTCAGAAAAATGCATTGAAATAATGAATAAGTTGAGATTACAGCTATAAATTTTGAATCTTTCATCAACTGATAGCCAATTTTTTGTATTTTGACAGCCTATTTATGCAATTGAAAAATTTAATATTTCATTATTATATAGTACCTTTGCACACGAAATTTAAAGAGTTTAAATATTAATTCATACTCAATACGGAGTATTAAGAAGACAAATTTATGAGTATACCTCAAGCGTTTACAGAAATGATTACTCTTGCAGATGGCAGAGAAATCACTATTGAAACAGGGAAATTGGCCAAGCAGGCTGATGGATCTGTGGTAGTAAAAATGGGTGGAACAATGCTTTTAGCAACTGTTGTAGCCAATAAAGAAGCAAATCCTGGTGTAGATTTTTTACCATTAACAGTTGATTATAGAGAAAAATTCTATGCAGGTGGAAGAATTCCTGGAAATTTCTTCCGTAGAGAAGCAAGACCTTCTGATCAGGAAATTTTAACGATGCGTTTGGTGGACAGAGTTTTACGTCCGCTTTTCCCTGAAGATTTCCACGCTGAAGTTCAGGTGATGATTTCATTAATTTCTTATGACGGAAAAACAATTCCTGATGATTTAGCAGGTTTGGCAGCTTCTGCAGCGATTGCTATTACAGATATTCCTTTCAACGGACCAATGTCTGAAGTAAGAGTTGTAAGATTTGACGGAGTGCTTTCTGTTAACCCAAGTTATGAAGAACTGAAAAATTCTGAGCTTGATATCATGGTGGGAGCTACTAAAGATTCCATCGTAATGGTAGAAGGTGAAATGAAAGAAATTTCTGAGCAGGAAATGTTGGAAGCTATTAATTTTGGTCATGCTGAAATTAAAAAACAAATCGAAGCTCAGGAGAGATTAGCAGAAAAAGTAGGAAAAGCTTTCCCTAAGAGAGAATATTCTCACGAAAATCACGACGAAGAAATTCGTGAAAAAGTATGGAAAGAAACTTATGATAAAGTATATGAAGTAGCAAGAACTCCATCTGGAAAAGAGGAGAGAGGAGAGAAATTTAAAGCAGTTCGTGAAGAATTTTTAGCTCAATATGCTGAAAATGCAGAAGAATTGGAAAGAGTAACACCTTTCGTAAAAGTATATTATCATGATGTAGAGAAAGAAGCAATGCGTCAGATGATCCTTGAAGACAATATCCGTCTTGATGGTCGTGATCCTCAAACGATCCGTCCTATCTGGTCAGAAATTGACTACCTTCCGGGAGCTCACGGTTCTGCAGTGTTTACAAGAGGTGAAACTCAGTCTTTAACAGCCGTAACTTTAGGTTCTGTGAAAGATGCAAACATGGTAGATAGTGTTATTTCTCAGCACGACGAAAAATTCTTCTTACATTATAACTTCCCTCCGTTCTCTACAGGTGAAGCAAGACCTTTAAGAGGAACTTCAAGAAGAGAAGTAGGACACGGAAACCTTGCTCAAAGAGCATTACAGGCAGTTATTCCTGAAGAAAATCCATATACCATCAGAATTGTTTCTGATATCTTAGAATCAAACGGTTCATCTTCAATGGCAACAGTTTGTGCAGGAACACTGGCACTAATGGATGCCGGGGTAAAGATTACAAAACCTGTTTCAGGTATTGCAATGGGATTGATTACGGATGCAAAATCAGGTAAATTCACTGTACTTTCTGATATCTTAGGAGATGAAGATCACCTTGGAGATATGGACTTCAAAGTAACAGGTACTGCAGACGGTATCACTGCTTGTCAGATGGATATCAAAATTCAGGGTCTTTCTATGGATATCATGGAAAAAGCTTTGATGCAGGCAAGAGACGGAAGATTACACATCTTAAATAAAATCACTGAAACAATCTCTGAACCAAGAGCAGACGTGAAGCCTCACGCTCCGAAAATGGTAGTAATGGAAATCTCTAAAGACTTCATTGGTGCTGTAATCGGGCCTGGAGGAAAGATCATTCAGCAGATGCAGAAAGATACGGATACCGTTATTGCTATTGAAGAAGTAGGGGAGATTGGACGTATCGAAATTGCAGGAACAGACAGAGAGAAAATCAATGCTGCTGTTGCTAAGATCAATGAAATTACTTTCGTACCGGTTGTAGGAGAAGTTTACAATGGTAAAGTAGTGAAAGTAATGGACTTCGGTGCATTTGTGGCGATTGCTAAAGGAACAGAAGGACTTCTTCACATTTCTGAAATTGAATGGGCTCGTCTTGACAAAGTTCCTTATGCTGAAGGTGATGAAGTAGAAGTGAAGTTCATGGGTTACGATGACCGTAAGAAAATGAAACTTTCAAGAAAAGTTCTTTTACCAAGACCTCCAAGACCTGAAGGACAGGGGAGACCAGAAGGGCAAAGAAGACCGGAAGGACAAGGAAGACCTGAGGGACAAAGAAGACCAGAAGGACAAAAGCCACAAGGTGAAAGACCAGTGGAAAACGAAACTCCTTCTAACGAAGCTTAATAAGATTCATTCTTACATATAAAAAATCCCTCAATTTTGAGGGATTTTTGCTTTTTATGTCATTGCGAAATGCAAAGCATTGAAGCAATCTCACTTTTTAAAATTCAGAGATTGTTTAGCTTGCAATGACTGTGGTTATTAACTTCCAATTCTCTGTTTCAAATCCTCAGCGCCTCCTGTTTTTCTGGGCTGCCCGTTTTTGGAAGATCCGAAATTGTAGGCGTAAGAAAGTGTCACCACACGGGTATCTCTTTTTACTGCGAAGTTTTCGAGATAATCATTATAAACAGTTTGCCCTTTTATATTGCTTGTAAAGAACATATCGGTGAAGGCCAGCTTCAGGGTGCTATTGTTTTTGAATTTCTTTTGCGCTCCGATATTCAGATACCAGTTAGGACTCACATTCAGATAAGCGTAAATTTCTCTTGCTTTGTAATTTCCGGTAAGTTCGGCAGTGAAACCATTGCCTAATTTGAAGGAATTAATACTGTTGATGCTAAACGTGAAATTTCCTTTGTTATTGATCTGTGTTCCTGAAACATTCCCGGTATATGATCCATAGTAGAAATTAGCACTGTTGTTCATATCCCACCATTTGGTCACCTTTACAGGAGCAATAAGATTTAATCCGAAATAAGATACAGAACTCAGGTTTTCAATGGTTTGTACCGTTACCACCTGTCCGTTTTCTACCACAGGTTTAAGGATATCTGTGATATTATTAGAGGTCTTACTATAGCTTAATGTTGCAAAATATTTGTTGCTCAAGCTGTAAGTCAGTTCATAATTCATCGTGGTCTGTGCATTCAGATCAGGATTTCCTGCCTTAAGCGTGGTGGGATCAAGATAAAACTTAAACGGATTCAGCTGGTTGTAGCTCGGTCTTGTGATTCTTCTGCTGAAATTAACTTCAAGGTTACTTTTATCTGTCAGATCATAAGAAAAGACGGCACTTGGAAACAATTGTGTGTAATTTCTTTTGTTAATTTGATTCGTGGTAAGCTGGGTTCCTTTTACATTGGTGTTTTCCATTCTTAGTCCGGCAGTCGCTTTGAACTTTTCCCATTTTTTAGAGACATTTCCATAGACCGCATTAATATTTTCTTCGTAAATAAAATGATTGGTTTTGGAAAGATCAGGGATCAGAATTCCGGAACTCGCATTGAAAAACTTCAGATCATTGTCTGTTTTTACAAAGCTGGTTTTAATTCCCGTTTCCAGCTTCCATTCATGGTTAAAATTCTTGGTAAGATCAGACTTTAAAGAATAAATGTTCAGTTTTCCATCCATATCACCTTTTATAATATCCAGATTATCTGTTCCGCTGGCTATTTCATGTATTTGGGTATCAAAACTTTGCAGCGAAGAATTTGCATAATTAATGTAATCGAAATCAGTAGAGATTTCAGAGCCTAAAGAATCAATCGTGTATTTATGGTTAAGATTGAATGAAAGATTGGTCCAGCGGTCATTCGATCTGTTGACGGTGGTGAATGAGCTTTCAGGAAGATGGCTGCTTCCCAGTGTCACGTTAGAATTATCTCCGTTTACATTGAATTTATTTGAAACCAGCCCTACAGAAAAGCCAAGCACATTTTTATCATTCAGATAATAATCCATTCCCGCTTTGGCAACATGGCTGTTGAATTTGAATTTCAGATAATTATCCTGTACATATGCTTTTTTGAAATTGTTGGCTTCATAGAAATTCCTGTCCAGGACCAGACCGTTGTAAGCTTCCCTGTAGGCAAAGCTGTAATTTCCGAAAATATTGATTTTCTTATTTCGGTGGTTAATACTGAAACTGTTATTATTCTTCACATATTTACCCGTTCCCAATGACGTGGAAACACTTCCGTTGGTTCCTTTTCTCTGTTCCTTTTTAAGCTTAATATTAATGATTGCAGATCCTGCTGCATCATATTTGGAAGATGGGTTGGTAATGAATTCTATCTTTTCAATCGTAGAGGATGGAATTCCCTTAAGGTAATTGGCAAGGTCACTTCCCGTCATTGGTGTATTTTTGCCGTCAATCTGAATCAGAAGATTTCCTTTTCCGCGAAGGCTTATATTATCATTATTGTCAATACTCACTCCCGGAGCTTTTTCCAATACTTCAAAAGCGGAATTTCCGGTGCTGGCAATGCTGTTTTCAACATTCATAATCATCTTTCCGTCCTGTCTTTCAATAAGAGGTTTGGTTTTGGTGATCGTTACACCTTCAATAGATTTTATATTCAGGTCTATGGAAGGTAGAGTCGTATTTTCGGCCAATGAAATATTTTCTGAATGATAGACTTCAGTACCGTTTCTATTGATCTTTACCTGATAAGTTCCTTGTTTTAAATCATTAAAATTAAACTTACCATTACCATCAGCAATTTCTGTTTTGATTAACTGATGATCTGCATTAAAGAGATTGATCTCCATCTGCTCAGCTTTGCCGGATTGTATATTTCCGGACAATGAAAAACTCTGTGCAGCCTGTTGGGCAGAATATCTGCTGCTGAACAAGATCAGTATACAGATAAATATAAATGAGAGTATTCTGGTCATAGCGTTTTACTTTTTAGGGTTAAGACAGTTTTCTGAAATTTTCAGTAAAGCTGAATACATGACTTCCAGTTCCTCATTTTTAATACCCTTCAAAGCCGTTTTACGGTTCTTCTCCACGATATTCTGAACCTCTCTGATCACTTTTACTCCGGAATCTGTTACTTCCAGATTGGTTTTTCGGCGGTCTTCAGGATGAACATGTCTTGTAATGTATTCGGATTTTACCATTAAATCAATAATCCTCGTGACAGAAGCATTGTCTTTGAAAACAAGATCACCAATCTCATTCTGAGTAATTCCCGGGTTTTCCAGAATCGCTTTGATGATAAGCCACTGATCAATCGTGATCGTATAGCCATGCGCTTTCAGCTGCCGCTGTGCATAGTTTCTGTAGGCTCTGATTGCTTTGTCTATGTTGTAGAATATAATTGAATTTAACTTTTCCATATTTCAGAATTTAAAATGACTTATCAATTATTGATATATCAACTAATTGGTAGAATCCCTTTTTATTTTGTTACAATTCCTGAAAAATATTTTTAAAAAAATTAAAAACGGTTTGTAAATTATTTCTGATTTGTCTTTGTAGAAGCATTTTTCGACTCTGAAGTAAACGTTATATTTTCTGTGGTTTTGAATAATCTGTCGATCTGTTTTCTGACTGAGGCATTCGGAGCAGCTTTGTAAAATTCATTAATCAGATCCAGTGAAGAGGGTTTCTTGGGATATTGATTATTGTTCAGAAAGCTTTTTAAAGCCGTGTTCACGTTCTCTTCACCAATTAAATTGCTCAATTCTACCATGGCTGCAGCACCTTTGGAATAAGAAATATGAGGAACACCTCCCGTAGCTTTATAGATCGGAACATTTTCAGACAATCCTTTTTCATTGTCATAGATCTGCTCATGCACCTGGATTCTTTCCATCATTTTTTCTCTTCCGTGCATTTTTTTGTAAAGCATCATTTCCGTATACATAGCCAGTGTTTCGGTTAGCATTACAGAACCCTCTCTATTGTCAGGATTGATCTGGCTGTTTCCCCACCAGAGATGGGAAAGCTCATGACCAGCCAATTCATTGATGACATCCTGTTTTTTATCCGCCTGTATATTGGCATGGAAAACCATATCTTCAGGCATAAAGACTGCAGAAGGATAAGCTGTTGCAGCAAAGCCTCTGGTGAAAGAAGAAATCTCTGCAAAATTAATGGTTGCAAAAGGATATTTCCCAAAATTCTGCTGGCAGTAATCCAAAGTAAGCTTTGCGTTTTCCAGAAGATGATCTACGTTTTCAAAATGTTTTTGATGATAAAAGATATTGATGGTGATTCCTTTATAGCGCTCACTTTTTATTTCATAGTTAGCTGAAGAAACGGCAAACCGGAAAGGAATCTGATCTGCTTTATACCGGAAATAATGACGGCCGGATTTTGTCCATTTCTTTACTAGGTCTCCTGTGCCTATGGCTGTCTGATTCTCTTCAGTAGAAACAGTCATATTGAGATTAATGAAATCCTTTTTTACTACTTCAGGAGCTTCCGGCTTCTTCAGTTCCGTAAGTTTTCCCAATCTGAATTGGCTGCGTTGTTTTTCATCCTGAATTTCATAATCCTTTTGATAACCGATGGTGGGATAATATCTGCTGATCCTCATAAAAGAACCGTTTTCAATAACGGAATTAAAGGATTGATGGCCATTGACCGCAAACCATTGGTAAAACAGGTTGAAATTCAGGGAAGCTGTCTCGCCCGATTGAATAGCCTGTTTTAATACAACTTCTTTAGTGTTTTTGTTAATTTTCATGGTTTCCCGACCCGATATCAATACGGCAGATTCAAGTTTCAGATCCTCATTAAAGTTGATGAGTATTTTATTGATGGGCTGACCGGTTTGATTGGTAAGAGTATATTTCCCTATAATCTGATAGGCGTTTTCTAAAGGATAAAGATTGATTTCTGTGGTAATATCAGTAATATCAGGCTGTGGCAGATTTTCATACTTCCGGAAGTTTTTTTCGTATTCTACTGAGCTTAAGATAGCCAGGTCTTCATTTTTAGGAACATACCCTTTCATAAAAAATACTCCGGCAAAAATTCCTGAAATCAGCAGAAGAATACTGAGACCAGAAGGAATGACAGAGATTTTTTTAATCCTTATAAAATGATTAAACATCCATAAAGTACAGATGATACCCGTTCCGAACAGAAGTCTTTGTGCAAAAGCCTTTTCATAGATCCCATAGCCGTTAAAATCACTGTAAGTGCCTTTAAAATCTGAAAATATTCTGAAAAGAGGGTAGGAGATGATTTTCCCGGAAACAGGACCGGACAATACAAAAACTGCGAGAATGGAAACTGCGAGTGCAATGAACTTATTAGGAATTCTGTCATTAATCAGAAGGATCAATCCGGAAAAAAGGATCAAGGGGAAAGTGTTGAAAAGGAAAACACCCAGATAAGCCCTCCAGTCGATATAAAAATACTGATAGGCAGCCTGGAAAACAATTCCCTGAGCAATTAAAATTCCTGTAAAGAAAAACAGCAGGAGGCTGATTGAAATAAAATGCCCGGTTACTTTGTTTTTGGAGAAATAAGTACTGTTTTCAATGAGGAAAAATCCGGAAGACCGGCTTCTCCAGAAGATATCGTTCAGAAAATACACTGAAATAAGAAGGCCAAGCAGATGGAAATTCTCTGAAATAGTTTTAGCCATAAGTCCAGAACCGGCATATTTCTGCGGAAGGCGAATTCCTTTTTCAATCTCGGCATACATTTCCATGCCGACACAAAATAAAAGGAGGATAGAAACAGCAGGAACAGCAATGCTTTTGAACAGATACGTAAGGTCGATTTTTACAAAAGAAAATACAGCCCGAGAAGAAGCCGATCCGCCAAAGTTTGCTGAAACAGTTGAATATTCTGATCTATCCGTTTCAGATAATAACTGAATAGGTCCCGATGTTTTTACTTTCTTTCCGGATACATTGGAGAATGAAAATAACCTGAATGAAAGAAGAAGAAATCCAACTGATATCAGGATAAATAAGAGTCTGTTGAACAGCAGATAACCTGTAAAAGGAACCATCTGAATATTTTTCTGATATGAACTCAGATCACGGGCCTGCATGAAATAAGCAGACAGTCCAAAAGGGTCAATCAAAGCCGAAAGCTGTTGTGTCTCTAAAGACTGTGGCAAACTTCCCGCCATAAAAGGAGAGTTGGAAAACAGTAAAACAATCATATATAACACATACAGAAGCAGCCCGCCCACTACAACCAGTAGTTTTTTCTTAACAATAAATGAAATAAGAAACAGGAAACTGCAGACAAAAAAGCTGTTGATGAGGCCGAAGATCAATAGTGGATAGATGTAATGAATGATATTAAAACCTTCCTGCATTTCACTGCCGGTACGCATGATTTGTCCTATGAGAAATCCTGTCATCAGAAATGAAAAACTTACAAAGGTCTGGAGGAAATAAGTGGTGAATTTCCCTTTCAGGTAAGTGGACTTTGAAAAAGGAAATGAAAACAGAATATGGTCAAATTTTGAATCCTGATCTTTAAACAACAGCTGTAAGGCATACACGCTGGCAAAAAAAATAATAGCAAGACTCAGCATTCCGGTCATAAAACCGATGGTATAGGGTGAGTTTAAATAAATTCCTTCTCCTACTGAAAGATTAAACTGGCTCCCACAAAAAATACCGAGAGCTGCTAAAAGTAAGGCCACAAGATAGGTGAGCCAGTGCTTGCTAGTGCGTCTGGCTTCAAATAAAAATATAGTATTCATGATTAAGGTTTTTGAGTGAGTGTATGGAAATAAACGTGTTCCAATAAAGGAGTTACGGAACTGAAATTTTTGGGAGATTCTTCAGAAAATACAGTAATATGAAGTTCTCTTTCGAGAAGCTGTCTGCTGATAATCTCATACTTGGAACTATAAGTATCCAGTTCGGTTTTGTCAATAGGTTTTGACCAGATTTTGTTGTCCAGCGCTGCAATTAATTTTCCGGGATTCCCTTTTCTGAGAATCTGTCCGTGGTTCATCACTGCCATTTCTGAGCAAAGATTTCTGACATCTTCAACGAGATGAGTTGACAAAATAACGATAACCTCCTGGCTGATATCATTGAGCAATGTATTGAATCGGTTGCGTTCTTCAGGATCCAGTCCTGCGGTGGGCTCATCTACAATAATAATTTTTGGATCTCCCAATAATGCCTGAGCTACGCCAAAACGCTGTTTCATCCCTCCTGAGAAGGTGTGTACTTCTTTTTTAGCAAAATCAGAAAGGTTGACCTTTTCAAGCAGACCCAGAATTTGATTTTTACGTTGGTTTTTATCGGTGATACCTTTTAATACAGCAATATGTTCCAATAGGTCGTAGGCTGATACTTTCGGATAAACTCCAAAATCCTGAGGAAGAAATCCAAGATTCTGTTTGATATAATCGGGATTCTTGATAATATCTACTTCATTGAAAAGAATCGTTCCCGATGTTGGTTTCTGAAGCCCCACAATGGTTTTCATCAGAGATGATTTTCCGGCTCCGTTGGGTCCCAGCAGTCCGAACATTCCGTTTTTGATGTCGAGAGAAATGTCCTTAATGGCTTGAAAACCATTTTTATAGGTAAGACTTAAGTTGTTGATGGATAATGTATTCATAATGTTATGTTTGGGGAATAGAAGGACAGGCGGCCTTTCGGCAGCGATTTTAGAGGTTTAAAGTTTAAAGTTTAAAGTTTAGGGTTTGGAGGTTAGCTGGAAGTTAAAAGTTAGATGCGGAATTTTTACACATTCATCTTCAAACTCACCAACCCGAAACTCGTACCTCGAATCCCGTTTACTCTTTAAATTCAAGAATATCGCCGGGCTGGCATTCCAGGATTTTACAGATGGCTTCAAGCGTATCGAAGCGGACCCCTTTGGCTTTTCCGGTTTTAAGGATAGAGAGGTTGACGGGCGTGATACCCAGTTTTTCTGCCAATTCTTTACTCTGCATTTTTCGTTTGGCAAGCATCACATCTAAGTTGACTATAATTGGCATTTTAAATAAATAGGTCTTGTTCGTTTTGCAAATGTAGTCCTTGCTTAAAGATATTCGCAAGAAACAGACAGAAAATTCCAAGCATAAAGTGAATAAACACCAGTCCCCATATCATACTTTCTACTTCCACAAAGAAACTCGCGATAATCACCAGCGGAAGGGGAATAAAAATATTGTACAGGTAAAATTTCTTAAGCTGATTGATATTTTCCTGCGTAAACAGTTTCTGCTGGAAAAATACTTTGAAAACCCTGGCAGATAACCAGAAAAAGATTCCATACGTGATGAGTACAGCCAGAAATGAAAAAATCATATAGGAGTAATTGTTTTCGATATTCAGAAATGGCTGTTCTGTAAACGGATAATTGATGTGGAGAAACTTTCCCTCTTTGTAAGGTGTAACCGCAAATCCGGTGATAAGACAGAATATAGAGTACACAAAAGTGATTAAATATCCAGCTGACAATACAGAGCAGATATAAAATAAAATCCTTGAAATAATTTTGGTCTGGTTCATGGCACGAACATTAATTACTATTGCAAATGTATAATTAATTATCGTAAAACAATAATTAATTTAAATAAAATTTTATTTTTTTAAATTTGATGCTTCTCAAAAAAACCGATAGAATAATGTGATAATCAAAGTTTTTAATTAATTTTAAATAACAAAAAGATAGAAATCATGGCTTACAGTACTGAACTTGCCGAGCGGGTACGTGAACGGCTTTCAATGGTAGAAAATATTGAGGTTGAAGAGAAGAAAATGTTCAGCGGACTGTCTTTTCTGGTGAACGGGAAGATGTGCATCAATATCAGTCATGACAACCTGATGTGCCGTTATGATCCTGAGCTGGAAGATGAGGTTTCGGAGAAAAAAGGTTTTCTGCCGATGATTATGAAAGGGAAGCAGCTCAATGGGTATTGCTATGTAGAACCCATTGGTTTTAAAAAAGCAGATGATTTTGAATACTGGATCAAAATCTGTCTGGATTATAATCCGATAGCAAAGGCTTCGAAGAAGTGAGTTTTGGAGAGTGAGAATGTTTGAGAGTAAGAGAGTGGGAATGCCGGAATTCAGCAGTCCCACATTCATCATTCATCATTTATAATTCATCATTATCTCCGTACAGTTTTTCTCTGATCTGAATTAATATTTTTGTTGTTTTTTCCAGATCCGGCCCGTCAGGAAGACTGGAGGCAGAATAATGATTTTCTATTGATTCTATAAGGTTTTCTGCCTTTTGCATTACGTTTTCATACGATTGATTGCCTACTTTGATATCTAACAGTTCGTCGCGGTTTTCTACGAGGATCGTCAGTGAGCTGGTTTTAAAAATCTGCTCACAGGACTGCAGCAGCCGGATCGTGTGCATCATGTTCTTGCTGTCGTAATTCTGTCCGTGATTCTGATTGACATTATAGCGGTCTTCATTGCGCTCAGCCACCCATTTCCAGTATTCCCTGTAGTCTTTGCAGTACACAGAGTAGGCATCGAGGTTGCAGAACATATAAGCAACAGGTTTTTCATCTTTAGGAATGGATGAGACAGAAACCTGGTTTGCCTCTTCATTTTGGATAACACCTTTATATCCCAACGTTCCAGTGTCATCATAAAATAAAGCATACGTTCCTTTTGTATGGTCAATGCTTATTAATCCGCATTTCTCTTGTGATAAACCACCCCGTCCTGCGGACACCCCTCCAGAGGATGGGAATTCAAGAAGCCATTTTTTCAAGGGTACAGAACCTTGTCCTTCAAGAATAAAACAGAAATCCAGAACAGATTTTCTCTCTTTATCGATAGGATTTAAAATCTTTTTGTTGAGACCTTTTGCTTTTTTAATCTGTGAAACAGCATAGCCAGCAAAGGTATCTTTACATAGTCTTGATAGAAAATCTTCAGTTTTCAACAAATCCATCAACGGATGTTTATATTGGATACAATCCTCCGGACTGGCCAGAATTTCAAGAATATTGGGATTGTTTTTCTGTAACAGTTCAACAAATCTCCCGATTTCATAATACGTAATGTCATTTGTCTCATTGGAAATCTGCGGAATATAGTTCAGGCCAAAGAAATCTTCCTTCGGCAAGTAATACACACCACGGATATCCGTATCAGAATTCTCCGTTGCCAGCCCGAAAGCCCGGCTTCCGGAAATGGCTTCGAAGAGGAGAAGGTTGTTATTTTTTAGGTCTTGGATGGTCATTTTAATTATTTAAATTGTAGCTTTTTGATGAAGTCAATTTTTTGATATTTAATGGAACTCGCATTAATTTCAATTTTTTCAAAATCATAGTGAGAACGCCCTGCAATATACCCGGTTTTATCATCATTAATGATTAGGAATTCTTCACCTCCACAGGTTTCAAATGTGTAAATTCCAATATAAAAAGGAATTGAATCATATTCCTGAAGACATGTATTCAAAAAAGAAAAATCAATATTTTCAGAGACAAATTTTTTTTCAAGCAATGAATATTCATAATTCCCCTCATCAATCATATTTTGAAGAAATTCAAAATCTATAGCAGAATCTACATATTTCCCGATAATAAACTCAACAAATTCTTTAGTGTAAAATATTTTATAATCATCAGTTTTTTTTAGTACCTGATAATAAAAATTGTCGGAATCTTCTGAAAATTTGGCAAAATAAGTCTGTATATTTTCTGGTATTACAATTCTATACTTTGACTGTATGATATTACAATGTTTAATAAAAGAGTTTTCTTTTTCCATGGATATTAATTTTTAATACAACTGTTCACAATTACTTCCAAAGCACTTCAAATGGTTTAAATTATAGCGCTAATATTTCCCTAAAAACCCTCTCCATCTCACCCTTATCCGCTTTTCCTCCTGACAGACTTTTCGATTTTTCTTCATTCTCAGCGATTGTTTTCTCCAGAAATTCAAACAGTTCCCAATCATTCGGGTGATAATAAGATTCTCCTTTGGTTGCTTTTAAGGTGATAAGATCTTCTATTTTTCCTCTGGTTGTATCATCCGTTAAAACAAGCAGATCACTGAACAGTACAGGAGGAACCGTTCCTTTTTCTATGATCCATTTTCCCGTTAATGTGGTTCGTAAGCAATAAAAGTAACTTTTTAATTTTACTTCATCACTTCTGCAGGCTTCCAGATATTTCTTGCTCATGCTTAAATAATGATAAGAAACCGCAACCGGAGAAAAACAGGTGTCTGCCAACGGGCTGAACAGTTCTACAAACTTTTCATTTGCTTTATATACTATTGGAGAATAAAACCAGCTTAGTAAGGCTGCATTCGACTTCAGCAAAAGATGAAAGGTCTTTCGCAGATCCCAACCCGAACCGTCCAGATTATCTTCTGTCATAAATTCTATTGTTTCATCCTTATCCCATGGAGAAAGATACCAGTCTTTTTCATGACGGTATATGAAACGTATGTCATAATCACTGTCAGGAGAGGCAAAACCCCAGGCTCTGCTTCCTGATTCTACCGCAAGAAGGACTTCTACGCCCCGGCTTGCTTCAACTTCTTTTATTTTTTCAAGTATTTTTGGTGTCATTGTTTTTGATTTATAATGCAAAGGAAAGAATGGTGTGCGCAATGTTCTTACGTAGAATTTTTGTGTTTGAAAGTTTTAGTGTGAGAGAGTTTGAGGGTGTGTATCTAACTTGCAGCCCTAAGCTTATAAAAACTACTGAAAAAGGTACAAATTCTTCCTCATTTCACTAATATTGCACTTTCTCAATTTAACATAACTACATTTAATATCCATGTTATCATCAGAATTACAGCATAAAATTGATTTTAAGACAAAACCGTTAGGTGCATTAGGACATTTGGAACACCTTGCTCACAAAATCGGAATGGTTCAGAAGACCACTTCACCACAGTTATTGAATCCTCATATGGTGGTTTTTGCTGCCGATCACGGAATTGCTGCTGCAGGCGTAAGTGCTTACCCACAGGAAGTAACCTATCAGATGGTCATGAATTTTCTGGGTGGTGGTGCAGCCATCAATGTTTTTTGCAGACAGCATGGTATTAAGATTAAAATTGTAGATGCCGGAGTGAATTTTGATTTTCCTGAAGGGCTGAATCTGATTTATAAAAAAGTCAGAAAATCCAGCCGTAATATCCTGGAAGAACCAGCCATGACTTTTGAAGAATACCAGCTGGCACTTAAAAATGGAAAGGCTGTAGTTGCTGAAATTGCTGGAAAGGACTGTAATATCATTGGTTTCGGTGAAATGGGAATCGGGAATACTTCAGCTTCTTCATTGATGATGAGCAAACTGTTTGACATTCCGATTACCAATTGTATAGGACGCGGAACAGGTTTGAATGACCACCAGTTACAAAATAAGATCAGTATCTTAACAGAAGCGATAGAGAAATATCCGTCTGAAATGACTGAGGATGAAATTGCTCAAATCTTTGGCGGATTAGAAATTGTACAAATGATCGGAGCCATTGAAGAAGCTTATCATCATAATATGCTGATTATGGTAGATGGATTTATTGCAACGGTAGCAGTAGCAACGGTATGGAAAAAGAATCCTGAAATCCTGAACAATTGCATTTTCTGTCATGTAAGCAATGAAAATGCCCACCCTCAATTGTTGGGACTGATGAGGGAGAAAGCTATTTTAAATCTGAATCTGCGACTTGGTGAAGGAACAGGCTGTGCATTGGCCTATCCAATTATTCAAAGTGCGGTTAATTTCCTGAATGAAATGTCAAGTTTTGAAGATGCTCACATTTCCAATAAATCGTCTTAAGCTTTATAAAATAATAAAGGGGCAATAAAGCCCCTTTTATGTATCAATGCAATCTGTTAGTAAGTCTTGGCAACATCTTTACCAGTAAACATCATTCTTATAGGTTTCTTTTGGATCGCATCCTCATTAAAATTATAGATTTTAAAAATCAGTTCAGTAGGAATGTATCTGTATAAACCGTCATCCACTAAATATATTTTGCCGTCATTGGTGTTTTGTACCAGTTGATTGGCTGAGGTAATATCAGGTCCTCTCTCTCCGGTATAGTCGTTGATATTGTTAACTTTTAAAAGTTTCCACTCTTTAGATTTTCCGGTTCTTGGATCTGGTTTAAAATCAAACAATCCATTCACAACAGACCAGGAATCAATACGTCTTAAAGTACTTTCAAAGACAAGATAAACTGCTCCTGTGCTGGTATCCTGGAAAAATTCTCCGTCACGAATTCTGAAAGCTTTAGGCTCTGATTCTTTCAGGTAGAAGGAAATACCTTCATAAACAAATCCATCTTTTCCATCCCCCAATTCATTCTTATCTCTCGTATAGAAGTGGGTCTTTTTATCACCATTAAAATACCTGTAAATAGGAAAGCTTCCTGGCTCATCACCGTTATAACTGGTACCGAGATCTCTTTTTTCCCAGTAACTTTGACCTGTAAGCTCATTAGGGTTAGTCGTTAATACCAGATCATTAGTTCCTGTATGAAACCATCTTGTAATTACCGGACCGGGGCCATCTGCAGAACCTAATAATCTCTCCTGAAAATAATAGCTTAATCCAGGATAGGATTTAGGAAGTTCGGATGGTAAAGGGGAGGTATTGTACAGATATTTTTTAGTAAGATCACTGTAGAAACCGTAAATAGGATTAGTTAAATAAAAAGATTTAGACCAGATTCCTGCAGGAGGAGGAGTGGGTGTATCAGGGTTATCTCTGAAGCCTCCTTTTGCCAGCATGTTTTTTCCGGATGAATTTAAGGCTTGTGATTCATTTACATTTTCCAGTTCATCACCGGGAGCTGAACAGCTTACTATGGATATAAGACATAATCCAACGAAATACGCTTTTTTCATTTGTTTTTTTTCATGGTTATTAATGGTGCAAAAGTAAAAAAACACTGTATTTAAAGTGAAAATAGTAAGGTGATAACATTCATGTTTTTCATTTTTCCCATTTATCTTTTGATCATATCTGAAAGCTTTCCTAATTTTACTGAAATTGATTAATCCCGGTTTTTATATCTAAAAAACAATGAAAGTCCTCAAGAATGAACTGATCTACTTTGCAACAGCGCTGATGTTTTTCACAAGAATCCCGGTTCCGTTTACCATTCCTTATTCCAGTGAGATTATGAACAAATCTCAAAAGTATTTTGCCTGGGTTGGGTTGGTAATAGGACTTATCAATGCGGTGATCCTTTATCTTTCCACAATGCTTTTTAATTTGGAAATAGGAATTGTTTTAATGATGATCTCCAGTGTTTTGCTTACCGGAGCTTTTCATGAAGATGGTTTTACAGATATGTGCGACAGTTTCGGAGGCGGCTATGGAAAGGAAAAAATCCTGACTATTATGAAAGACAGCCGGGTAGGAGCATATGGAACGATTGGAATTATCCTTCTTTTTGCTTTGAAATTTTATAGCATCCAGGCTTTGGGAGTTGTTGCTCCATTGAGAGTCCTCGGCATCATTATTTTAGCGCATACGGCAAGCCGGTTTATTTCAGGGACTATGATTTATACCCACCAATACGTTACTGATATTGATGTCAGCAAATCGAAACCTTTAGCCAATAAACCATTGGATAAAATGGCTTTACTGGTGGGGTTTATCAGTGTTTTAATTGCTTTTGCCCTGATTCCGGACTGGCGGTTGATTTTCGCTTTTGCGCTGGCATATTCAGGCAAAATATATATGGGTTGGTATTTTAAAAAGCATATCGGCGGCTATACAGGCGATTGTCTGGGATCTGTGCAGCAGGTTTGTGAAGTTTTATTTTACTTAGGAACAATGATCGTATGGAAATTCATTTAATCCGTCATACTGCCGTAGAAAATCCGGAAAATCTATGTTATGGTTTTGCTGAAATGCCTTTAAGAAAAGAGTATCCTGAAGATTTTAAAACGTTGGAGATAGATGATGATTATGATATGATAATCTCCAGTCCTTCCCAACGCTGCTGTCTTTTAGCTGATTATTTTAAATTCGATTATCGGACAGATGAAAGACTTCGGGAAATGAATTTCGGGAACTGGGAACTGAAAAAATGGACTGATATTCCGGAAGAAGAAATCAATCCCTGGTACAAAGATTTTGTCAATATCAAAGCTTCTGGCGGAGAAAATCTCCTTGAAATGCAGACCCGTGTTCTCAATTTTTGGAATGCATTAATTCAGAAAAAAGATATACATAAAGTTCTCATTGCCACGCATGCCGGAGTCATTCGTCTGATTGTTCAGACTGTGCTTCAGTTTCCGCTGGAAAATATGTTCAGTATTCAGATTGATTATGGAAAGAAAGTGATCATTAATGTAGATGCAGGCATCTTTTCTGTTAAAAAGATAAATGTATAGACACTGTAAAGTTCTTTACTAACTAGAATATGATGTTTAGATTCCTATGGAATGACACAATTGTAATGATGGTCTTACCCATATAGTTTGTCATTCCGAAGGAATCCAGCCACTTTTATCCACAAAAAACGCCACCTGATACCATCAGATGACGTGAAAGAATTTATTTAAAAATTCTGATAAAACTATCTTTTTCCAGGCTTTCCAGAGAAAAATCAAAGTCAGCTTCTGCTTTTTCTGTTGTAATCTCTGCTCCCAGTTCTTTAATAAGATCATTGAAAGACATCGCTTCAAACCATTGCTGGTATAATGCACTTGTTGCCATAGTGGAAACTTCACTATTTCCTGAAACATGAGAATGTCCGGCTCCGAAATTCAATAGCACGAAACATTGCTTTTCGTTTTTTGTGACCAGCATTCCCAGAATCATTTGCTTCTGAACCGAGTTACATCTGGCTTCAGCAAAAAGATGGTTAGGGTTCATCATATAGTCGTAGGAAATATCATCTCCCTTTCCGATCACGATTTTATATCCACAATTTGACTCTCCGCTGAAAACGTTATTCATAACAAGTGTTGGTGCACAGTGTCCTTTATTGGCGTAAAGATATTCAACGGCACCATTGGGAGCAGAAGTCATATCTCCTGAATACATCAATTGTCCGTCACCATGATTATAAGCAGCGTTCCAACCTATTTTTCCTGCGATATTCAATCCCGAAAGGTCAAGATCACTGGCTCCCCACTGATCTTCCCAATAAATACCTACTGCCAGTCTTTCACTATAAAAACGGGTTCCGGTAGGAATATTTCCAACAAACATTTTTTCAGAAGTTGGTAATGCAAATTCTACATTCTCAGGAAAATAGAATTTCTTTCCGGAAATATTTTCATACTTCAGTTTCAGGAAATCTAAAATAAATTCATAGTTGAATTGATTCACGTAAGTTTCCTTACCTTTTTTCACCCATGATTTTCCGTTTCTGACTCTGTAGACAAAAGTATCCTGACCATACATTCTTGAGTAACACGCTGACAGTGCTTTAAATAATGCAAATGGTGTCGCATTTTCAAGCCAATGCCAATCACTGTTTTCCAGTAATGTATTGGTAGCATCATTCAACGGGTTTGAGACCAATGGCTTATGATTTACTTTAGAGAGCTTTGAAATTTTATTAATGGCTTTGGGAGCTCTGTTTTTATAAGAAAGGAATAAAGGCTTAAATCTGTTGAAAATTTCTGCCAGTTTTTCCTGCCCAAAACTTTCAAACAGATAGGTTGGATTAAAATTACTTTGCTTAATTAAAGTAATCAATTCATCGTTTTTGATTAAAAGCGTTGTATTCGTCGTTTTATAAATGACATAACGGAAAAACTCAACAGGATTTTCAGGATAAATATCGTACAGATCAGCTATTTTTATAATGGCTTCTTTATTTCTGATATTTTCTTTTCCTGTGAAATCATATTCCAGTTCCGTATGCAGCATATACAGCAAATCATCAATGGTTTCTTCTTTCAAAGCGATTCCGGACTTTAGGAGAGAAAGGCATTTTTCCTGCATTTCTTCTACTGTATAAGCCTTGATTACTTTAAAAATCAACTTTGCATCAGGAACATTCAATAGTTCTTCAGGAATATAAATTTCACTCTGAAAATTACTTCCATAGGTTGAAATATAATGTCTGATTTGTTCAAAAAACAATTCTATTCTGGAAGTATTTTTTATTTTCTCCCAGGATTTATGAAATGTTTTATTCAAATCATTCCCATTCAGTTTTTCCTTGGCATAATAAGAGATGATTTCATTCTTTGCCCAAACTGCATTTGGTTCAATAATAAAACCGTCATTAGAAATAAATGGCTCTGCATTTGATTCTCTGGCCAATACCGCATTGAATAATTGTAGTGTTTTCATTGTTTTAAGTTAAAAAAATAAGTGAGGAGTATATTCATTAAAAGTGAAGGGTATAGGAACTCCTTTTACCTATAGTTTATAAAAAGCGGGGAGTAATTTATCCAAAAAATATAGGAACTCCCTTTGCCTTATAATGTGTAAAAAAGCGGAAAGTAAATCTGGAAATATAGGAACTTTCTTTGCCTTTAATTTTTTTAACATATGAAAATGACTGATAAGTGAATATAAGCATTTTCATTGTTTTGAGGAGCAGACAGGACTCGAACCTGTGACCCACAATCTTGGCGATTTATAGGAACTTTAGTTGCCTGCAGCGAAAAGTAATTTTTGTTGCTCTAACCATCTGAGCTACTGCCCCTGCCGTTATGAAAAAAGTTTTCATTAACCTTACAGGCTTTTATACCTGTAAGGTTGGTCATTAGTTTTTTTCAACCTTTATGGTTTGTATTTAAATTAAGAATTATGCTTTTCTATATTTCTTCTTTCTCTTCCATGGTGCATTCTTCTCAACATCTCCGGCCATAATACACCCGTAAGGCATTACTTCATCCAAAACTTCGCAAAGTCCGTATTCTTCAATCTGTGCTCTTACGTTCTTAGCACTTTTATAAGCGCTCGGAAGCTCAGAAATATCAACTTCATTGGAATAGAAACGGATATCTAATCCTTCTGTTTCCTCATTGAAAATTTCTTCAGTTGTTTTATGAGCCAAAGATCTTTTATGCTGGCTTCTGCTGAAATTTCTTCCGGCTCCATGCGGTGCAAAACCTAAGTTTCTTTCATTTGTTTTTCCCTGAACAATCAGTACCGGTTCTGCCATATTCAACGGAATCAGTCTTGGTCCCGTGATATCAGGCATGAATTTATCATCCAGTGGAGTTGCCCCTTTTGCATGATAGAACAGATCTCCATCTTTGAAAACGAAGTTATGCTCATTCCAATATCTGTTTTCCTTCTCCATTTCCAGCTTATTCAAAACTGCATCATGAAGGGAAGTATGGTTTTCTTTTGTCCATTGTCTGATCAGCTGAAGGGCTTCCCAATAGGATTTACCTTCTTCAGTATCATAAGGAATCCAGGCGTTTTCTCTCAATGTTTCAGGAGAAAGTTCCTGTCTGAAACGGTTGGCTGTCTTCATTCCTTTATCATATAAAGCCGCTCCCGGTGCTCTTGAACCGTGATGAGTTACCATCATAGTATTTCCGGTATTTTTAGAAATTCCTACAAAAAGGAAGTGGTTTCCGTCTCCCTGAGTCCCCATATGAGAACGGGCAATGCTGATCAGTTTTTCATCATTTAAGAATTTATTTTCTCTGAAAGCATCCATCAGTTCCTGAGACATCGGCATCTGCTCACCTCTTGGTCTTCCTCCATATCCGAAGTGTGTTACAGAATGTGCAGCATCCAGTACCTCTTTAGGATTTATTTTTCCAAAATCCGTCAGCATCACTGAACAACAGATATCAGCGCTATGGAATCCCGGATGAATCGCATTCTTGGCAATTACCACACCTCCTACCGGAATCTGACCTTCAGGACCTGTAGGACAGGCATCAGGCATGATAGCTCCACCAATTAGTGTGGGCGTTTTCATCAGAACTTTCATCGTTCTGATTACTTTTTCCACATTATCGTTTTCACTTTCGTCTTCAGCTCGTATGTTGATCATAAAATCTTTAGCTGTTTCGTGAAGCGGAATAATATCCGGCTGTTTGAACTGTACCAGATACTCTGTGATCTGATGTTCATCCAGATTATTCTCGTTGATATAGCTAATGGCATCTTTAAACCATTTTGCTGGTCTGTATCCTAATTCGATTAAATGATTTCCATTAAATTCCATGTTGTTTCATTTTGATGATGCAAAGTAATATCATTATTGCGCAATAGTTTTGCGTAGATAAAGAAATTTTAATTATTTTTACAAAAAGTTATAAAAAAGGCCAGAAAGCTGATCCGTGAATTGGTACATAAGCCTGAAATAATATAAAACAAAATTAAAATCTGCAGTTATGGTACTATTAGAACAATTAAAACATTTTCCGGAAACGATTCAGTTTGGTGATGTTATCGCTTACATTGATGAAAATTATGAGTTTACTCCTACAGCTTTTCAAAACGGAGATACAACAAATCAGGCAGGACAGAACAATGGTTCGTGTAAGCTTTTCAGCTTTGCAAGCATTCAGGATCTGACCAAAGAAGAGACACTTTGGCTTTTTGGTGAATTCTACAGGGAAGATGTATTGAAAAATCCTGAGGGAAGTGATCATCAGAATATCCGGAACTTTATGAAGTTTGGCTGGGAAGGGGTTACTTTTGACGAAAATGCCTTAAAGGAAAAATAACTTTTAGAAAAGAGCAAAAACGAATAAGCGAATAGCTTATTTAAAAACACCAATCATTAAACACTAAGGTATGTCATCCAATAAAAACGCTCTGATCCGATATAAAACATTAGATAAATGTCTTAAAAACAAATACAGGAAATATACGCTGGAAGATCTCATTGACGAATGTTCAGAAGCATTATTTGAATTTGAAGGAAAAGAATCTTATGTTAGTAAACGGACGGTTCAGCTCGATCTTCAGAATATGCGGAGTGAGAAATTCGGGTATGAAGCTCCTATTGAAGTCTACGAAAGAAAATACTACCGCTACAGTGATCCGGAATATAGTATTCATAATATCTCTGTGAATGAAAGTGATCTGAAGGCCATGAACAATGCAGTTCAGATTTTAAAACAGTTCAAGGACTTTTCCATGTTCAAAGAGATGAATGGGGTAATTCAGAAACTGGAAGACTCAATTCATGCCACCAATCAGAAATCAATTATTCACCTGGATAAAAATGAGCAGCTGAAAGGACTGGAACATATTGATATCCTATATGAAAGTATTGCCAATAAAAAAGTACTGAAGATTCTTTACAAAAGCTTTACGGCAAGAGAATCCAATGTATTTACCGTACACCCGCAGCTGTTGAAGGAATTCAACAACCGCTGGTTTCTGATCTGTCTTTATAAGCAGAAAATGTACAATCTGGCTCTGGACAGGATGGAAAGTATTGAAACAGATGAAAGTCTTCCCTATATTGATAAAGATCTGGATGGCGATGAATACTTCAAAGATATTGTAGGAGTTACCGTTTCAGAGTCAATGGATCCGAGAAATGTGATTTTCTGGGTAGATGCAGGAAATGCTCCCTATGTGAAGACTAAACCGCTACATAAAAGCCAGGAGATTATTAGAGAAGATAATGAAGGAACACTCTTTAAAATTTGTGTTCAGATCAATTTTGAATTAGAAAGATTGCTGCTTGGGTTTGGGGACAGTTTGATTGTTCATAAACCCCGAAAATTAAGAGTGAAAATGGAAGAAAAGTTCAATGCTGGTCGTAAAAACTATCAAAGTCTGATTGTTCCTGATGAAAACTAAATTTTTTGTCCATTTTATCTTGGCTTGGAAATTGTATTAATAACTTAACAATACCATATTATATTATGAAATCAAGAATATTTAAAGCATTAATTGCGATCCTGGCACCCATAGCGATAGAATATATTGTTAAAAAAATATCTGAGAAACTTGATAAAAAGGAAGATCAGAAAGAAAAAGAACCAAAGCAGATTACGGCTTAAACGTACAAGTAGTTAAAATTTAAAATTATTGAAAAGAGACTGTCAGAGTTATGTACAGTCTCTTTTTTTGTTGTAATGGATATTTTTGGTGAATGCTGAGAACCACCCCGTCAAAAATTCTTTGAATTTTCGACACCCTTCCGAAGGAGGGAAATTCCTAAGTCTTCAACTCAAATATTTCTTATGGAATAGCTTTCTCCAATGCTGTTTTCTGACAGATAACATCGGCTGGATTCTTACGGAATGACAAACTGTACGGATAAACTATCATTACAATTGTGTCATTCCGTAGGAATTTCGGTTTTTCTACACAAAATCATAAATCCCATCCTTCCATCCCAATACTTTAGAAGAATCTGCTTTAAGCCAGTTTTTCAGGATGGTAGCATATACTTTTCTGAAATCTTCTTTGTAGATTAGGTCGCCGTCATTCAGATTCTGTAAATCGGGAAGAGCATTCAGAATGCCTTTCTTTTTAAGGTTTCCGCTGATAAAAAACATTTGATTAGCTGTCCCGTGGTCTGTTCCGTTGCTGGCATTCTGAGCCACACGGCGCCCAAATTCTGAGAATGTCATCAGCAGGATATTATTGAAAAGTCCGTTACTTTTCATATCGGCAACAAATGATTTTACAGCTTCATTGATATCATTGAATAACTTTTTCTGTCGGTCATTCTGATTGACATGGGTATCAAAACTTCCGATCGAAAGATAATAAACCTGTGTATTGATATCAGATTTTATTAAAGAAGCAACGGTCTTAAAGTCTTTTCCCAACTGGGAATTTGGATAAACCTGTTCTGTTTTTTTTGTTTTACTTTTTTCAAAGATATAATCGGCATTATTGATGGTTGAGCCTAGAGTCTGATAAAGATAAGACACAGTTTCATCATCGTGATGATGGTCGTAGAGAGATTTAAAATACTTTTCCTGACTGGTTTGGTAGAGTCTTTTAGGATCTTTAAAGGCAAAAGCCTTATTATTTTCTCCTTTTAAGGCAAGACTCAACATATCATCTACTTCCAGTGCCTGGGTAGGGTGGTCGCATCGGTAGCATTCTTCGTCAAGAAAACGTCCCAGCCAGCCTGTTTCCAGAAACTGATCACTTCTGCTTG
Source organism: Chryseobacterium sp. D764 (assembly GCF_019317325.1). Lineage (NCBI taxonomy): Bacteria > Pseudomonadati > Bacteroidota > Flavobacteriia > Flavobacteriales > Weeksellaceae > Chryseobacterium > Chryseobacterium sp. D764. The sequence continues at coordinate 4,634,239 of NZ_CP079219.1, forward strand.
CTGACTGCCAGATATCCATACTTCGGAAATGGGATTTGTCAGGGTTGGGATACCCTACATTATTCATTACAGAAAGTTCTCCATTGTCAAAGAGTTCTTTAAAATAGGATAGTGACGGATTGATTCCTGCTTCATCAGTCAGCGGTATTGAATCCTGAATAGCCAGTGTTTTTCTTTCTCTGAAATAAATATCATTTTTAGCTGGAATAATCGTATTCAGGCCGTCATTTCCTCCTGTAAACTGAAGAACTACCAGAATGTTCTGATTGGGATTCAGAGCCTCATCCAGCGTCATGGCTTTTAAGAAATTAGGCATTAGCATAGAAGCGGTAGCCAGTGAACTTATTTTGAGGAATTCTCTTCTTTTGATTAACATAATTTTGTTTTTAGGGTAAAGGAGATAATAGGTAGCAGATGACAGGTGGCAGTTTTTAGGTTGGAGGACTGTGCTATATTTTTACTACTATTTGTTTTTATAAAACTTTTATGAAAAATTATATAGTAAATAAAAGGTTCTAAAGTCAAACGACAGTTCACTATTACCTGCTGCCTGGAACCTAAAACCTGCAACCTACATTAACTGGTATTCCGGGGTAGACATCAGGTTGATGACATTCATTTTTATACTCTTGTCAGAAAAATTCTTTACAGAGTTCATATCGAGACTTTGAGTATTCTGCAGAAGATAATCTTCACAGTTTTTATTGGCGAAGAGCTTTTCAATACGCTCCCAGTCTATGGTGATATTTGGATTTTTAAAGCTTTTGTTTAAAGCTGTTTCCCGGGATTTCATTCCCATATCGATATCATCATCCTGTCGCGGACTGTATTCCAATGGGCGAAGCCCTGACCATATCTGTGGAATCTGAAGTCTTACCATCAGGGTAGAACTGTCTATCCATGCTTTTCCGTTCGGCCATCCTGCTACATTAGGCGGATAGAGCAGCATCTGTCCCAATAATTTCTGGTACACGATGAGGTTTTCAGGATTCTGAATATGCATAGGAAGTATTCTCATCATACCGGCCATCAGTTCTATGGGTGATTTTATACGGTTGCCGATATTCTTTTGCTCATAAAACCAGGTGCTTGAAAATATTTCAGTCATCAGCTTTTTGATGTCATATCCTGAATTATAGAAATTTGTACTCAGTTTGTTGACAATATCCTGATCGGGTTTTTCATTAACGAAGAATTTATAGATTTTCGTTGTTATAAACTGTGCTGTTGCCTTCTGTTCCAAAATAATATTGAGCACATCGCTTCCATCAAAGTTGCCCGTTTTACCTAAAAAAGTCTTTGCGCCTTCATCATGGAGGTTTTTCCTTTCTCTGAAATTTCCTTCCTTATCATAACTCCATCCCGTAAAAGCTCTGGCACCTTCTCTTACGTCTTTTTCAGTATAATTGCCCCTTCCCATAGTAAACAGTTCCATCACCTCACGGGCGAAATTCTCATTAGGATGATCCTTTTTATTCTGTTGATTATTAAGAAAATTAAGCATGGCTGTCGACTGGCTTACTTCAAAAAGCAGATCTTTAAAATTTCCCAATGCATTCTTTCGGAGAGTATTTAAAAGTTGTTTGTTGAACCTTGGGTTGACCACTCTTGAAGCAAAATGCCCATGCCAGAAGAACGCCATCTTTTCCCTCATCTGTTCTCTGCTGTTTACAATTGTATTCAGAAAATTGAGATTCAGTTCATTGTTTTGCTCCCTGTTGAGTCGCTGCATTTCTTTTTTCTTTTCTGCGGGAGCTGTACTGTTCATGTAATCCACTGCCGAATCCGGATCAGGAGTGTCATAGGTGATCTCACTGAAACTGTCCTCTTTCAATAATTCAGCCACTAAGGTTTTAATGCTTTTGTTTTTCAAATCATCAATTTGATGAATGCCTACACCAAAACCTGCCCGCCAAAGAAGATGCTTGTTTTTTAATAATGAATCAGCTGTCATGAGGAATTTATTTTTTTGATACGCTTTGAAGAAAAAGGTTAAAATAATAACGGGTTAAGGATTGTTAATATTGTTGTTAGAGCTGGAAGCTAGAAGATGGAGGCTGGAAGTAATATGCTGCTATATAATAGCTCCCGACCTTTTTTCTTTAATTCACTTTTTAAGAGTACTTTTTTGATAATTTTTGTTAAACAAATATTTAAATTTTGTTAAAAATAAGATATTGATATTCATTATTTTATGATTTTCAATGGTGTTAAAACAAGAAAAAAAACCTTGCTTGGCATGATTTTTACATCCTATTGTTTAGTAAAATTTAAAAAATAGAGTTATGAAAATGTTTAAACAAGCAATAGTACTGGCTGGTGTTTTAACAGCAGGTATAGCAAGCGCCCAAAGTTCACAGATGAATAATATGATCAAAGTAGGTGCAAATGTTGGTTTAGCAGTTCCCGCTGATAATCTTTCCGCTGCAGTAGGAGTGGATGTAGCTTACCAGAACCTTATTACACCAGGATTTGGATTAGGTATTGCATCAGGATATACTCACTACTTTGGAAAAGAGAACAACGGATATAAAAATAATGATGTAGGAGTAGTTCCTGTAGCCGCTTTAATCAGAATTTATCCAAAACAAACAGGTTTCTATTTCGGAACAGATTTAGGATATGGTTTCCTGGTAGGAGATAAAACAGTGGCATCCAACACCAATGTTGAAAGAGCAAGCGGAGGTTTCTACCTTAAACCGGAGATCGGTTACCACAACAGAGACTGGAATTTCTTCGTACAATACCAAAAGGTTTTTGTAGGAACAAAAGGAGATTTGCCAGGTCAGGACTATAATGTGGGGAATATCGGTGTAGGATTCGGTTACAATATTCCATTAGGAAAGTAGTTAGATTTAATATATAAACAATTATTAACCAAAACCTTTTCACGAAAGTGGAAAGGTTTTTTTGTTCTGTGCAGGATTTACAAAAACAATTATTATATTTGGTAAAATTTGAGGTTATGATTCTGAATCCAAAATTTCCACTTTATTTACCAGGAGTAGAGAACAGTAATAATGATAATGTTTCTATCATTGGGGCAAGTCTCCGTGAAGATATAACGATCTTAGGCTATTTTGTTTCCGGGAACGGAGGTCTTGAGATAAAAGTACAAAATAAATATGCAACCAAAGAATACACTTCTTTTTCAGATATTTTAAAGAAGTTTATTCAGGATAACCAGTTGCAAAATGTAAAACGTCTGGGAATGGCAGTGCCAGGTCCTGTACTTGACGGAAAAAGCAGTCCTGCAAGATTGGGCTGGAATTTAGATGTTGAAGAATATGCCCGTGATTTCGGGTTCGAAAAAGTAGACATGCTGAATGACCTTGAGGCTTCTGCCTACGGAATGGCTCTTCTTGAAGATAACGACCTTGAAGCTATTTATACAAGCGGACATCTTGAAAAAGGAAATGTAGCGGTTCTTGCTCCCGGAAACGGATTGGGTGAAGCCGGATATTTCTTTGACGGAAAATACCTGAGACCTTTCGCTACAGAAGGAGGACATTCAGAATTTTCACCAAGAACCAATGTAGAGGTTGAATTTTACCAGTTCCTAAACAATATCTATGGTATTGTAAGCTGGGAAAATGTACTTTCAAAGTCAGGGTTATTCAATATCTATAGATTTTTAAGGGATGTAAAAAGGCATCCTGAACCGGAATGGTTGGGAGAGCGCCTTGCACAAGGGAATTTTGTGGAAGAACTTTATAAAGCGGCAATCGAGGAGAATGTATTGATCTGCAAAATAGCTTTAGACACTTTCCTTGAGTTTCTGGCAAGAGAAGCAAATAACCTGACATTAAAAGTAAAAGCTACCGGAGGATTACTGATTTCGGGAGATATTCCTCAGATGGTCAGAGAATATATAGATAAGGCAAAATTCTATGAAAAATTCAAGATCAGTGATAAAATGGAAGGAATGCTTAAAAATATTCCGATCTATTTGGTCAAGCAAAATCATACAGCATTAAATGGTATAGCACTTTATACAGCTTACTATCAGGTATAAAACAGAGCTCCGAAGAAATTCGGAGTTTTTTTATGAGATGATATTATTCATGAAAATAATAATTTTTATTGATGTACATCAATGAAATCTATTGAATAAGATACCTACCTTTGTGTTATTAAATAAGTAAATAACTCTATTCAATGAAAAAAATATTTTTATTAGCAGTTTTAGCTGGTGGTTTAGCTTTCGGACAGTCAAAAAAAGTAGTAGCGTCTGATGTACACTGGTGGGGATATAAAGTAGCAAAATCTGAAGCAAGTTCTCACGACGGTACAGTGAAAGTAAAGTCTGGAGATATGATCATGAAAGGAAACCAATTGGTAGGTGGAAGCTTCGTATTGGATATGACTTCTATCAGCTCAACTGACCTTACAGGAGAATATCAGCAAAAATTAAACGGACACCTTAAGAATGGTGATTTCTTTGAAGTTGAAAAATTCCCTACTGCAAGCTTTAAAATCACTGGAATCAAGAAAAACAGCGATAAAATCTACAGTTCTCTTGTAACAGGAAACCTTACTGTAAAAGGAAAAACAAACCCAATTACTTTCCCTGCTAAGATTTCTTACAGCAAAGGAGTAGTAAGCCTGGTTTCAAATAAATTCGCTTTCGACAGACAAAAATTTGATGTAGCTTATAAGTCTACAATGCAGGATGTTTTTGTGAAAGATGATATTGAAATGCTTGTAAAAGTAACTGCTCAATAAATTAATCAAAAAAAGATTATTAAAAGTGTAGAAGTTCTACACTTTTTTTTATTTTTGTTGAATTGTAAATAAAAAAGAATGAAAAGATTACTATTGTTTGCTATGGTGTGCGCAAGTATATCATTTGTTTCTGCCCAAAAGAAATTTGATAAGGTTGCAAAAGTGACTTCATCAGAGATCAGATGGTGGGGGTATAAAGTGGTGAAAACCGAAGCATCTTCCCACTCAGGAACAGTAAAGCTAAAGAGCGGAAAATTCAACTTTGACCACACGGTTCTGGTAGATGGAGAATTTGTAATAGATATGAGAAGTATGATGGCGGGAGATGTTTCTGATGAAGATCAAATCAAACTTACTAATGATCTGAAAAGCACAAATTTCTTTGAAGTAAAAAAATTCCCTATTGCAAAATTCCATTTGACTAAAATTATTCCTTTAGCAAACAGTGAATACAATTCTACAGTATACGGAGACCTTACCCTTAAAGGAGTAAGAAAAACAATTTCTTTCCCTGCGAATGTATATGTTACTCAGTTTACAACCTCTATTGAATCTGCGAAGTTCTCTCTGAACAGAAGAGACTTTAAAGTATTCTATCAGTCTTCACTGAAAGATTATTTCATTAAGAACGAAATGGATATCCAATTCAAAGTTACTACAGAAATGCTGGATAACGAGAATAGAGCTCCGAAAAAGAAAAAATAAGATTAATATACAATCAATATAAAAATGAGCAGTTCATCAGAGCTGCTCATTTTTTATGCCCTTGTTGCATCAAAGATTGACTTAATCATTCACTGTTCCCTGTATTTTTTATAAATTCGTAGTATGAAAATTTATATCGTCAGTGGTCTGGGAGCAGACTTTAAAGTCCTTGAGAGAATAGAGTTTCCCAAACACTATGAATTGATTTTTATAGATTGGCTTATCCCTGAAAAAAATGAACCTTTTGATGCCTATGTTAAGAGAATGGCAGATAAAGTAGATGATTCTGAGCCGTTCTGCCTGTTGGGATATTCTTTTGGAGGAATTATTGTGCAGGAGATTAACCAATTGAAACCTGCGGAGAAAGTTGTGATCCTAGGAAGCATAAAATCTGATAAAGAAAAATCAAAATTCATCAGGACAGGTGAGATGACCAAAATCCCCAGGATATTACCGGTAGGTTTGTTCAACGATAAAGCTGCCAATGTATATGCTGTTATCCGAAAGCTTTTTGATCCTAAAAACCCTAAACTTCTGCAATATTTTAAAGTAAGAGATCCTTATTATCTGAAATGGTCTGTAGAAAAAGTTTCCGAGTGGAAGTTTAAAGAAAATCCAAATGTGATTCAGATCTTAGGGGATAAAGACATTGTTTTCCCAATCCGTTATTCCAATCCGGATTATATAATAAAAGGAGGGACCCATCTTTTTCCTGCTACGAAATCCAAGGAAGTTTCAAAAATATTGAATGAAGTATTTTGTGAAAAATAGAAATATTATTGCTTGAATATTTTTTTAAGGGGTGTTTGTTTTAAAAATGTATTTTTTATAGAATTTATATTTAAATTTGATAGGGTTAAATATAAATTTTATGAAAATAGGATTAAAATGGATCGTTTCATTCTCAGTGATTACACTTGTTGCCATTGGTGGTTTATTCTGGAGTCCGGATACCGATATTCCTGATACCGGAGAATTTTTAAGTGAAGATAAAATTGTAGGCGCGGATGTTGCCTGGATTCTGGCTGCCGCTGGGCTTGTTCTGTTGATGACACCCGGACTGTCTTTCTTTTACGGAGGAATGGTTGGCAGAAAAAACGTGATTTCTACCATGCTACAGAGTTTTATTGCCTTAGGAGTTATCTCTATGGTCTGGGTAGTAGTAGGTTTTTCTTTGTCTTTCGGTGAATCTTTGGGGATTACCATTGCCGGAAAACATTACGGAATCATTGGAAATCCGCTCAGTTATCCATTTTTTAGCGGAGTTGGAAATCTTCCTCATAAAATGATGGCTCCTACGATACCTTTTATTCTTTTTGCTTTATTTCAAATGAAATTTGCAGTTATTACCCCTGCAATTATTACCGGATCATTTGCCGAAAGGGTTCGTTTTATTTCTTATTTATTATTCATTGTCCTTTTCAGTATTTTTATTTATACACCACTTTGTCATATGGTATGGCATCCTGACGGTCTTTTAAACAAATATTTTGGAGTGAAAGACTTTGCAGGCGGAACCGTTGTACACATGAGTGCCGGTTTTGCAGCACTTGCCGGAGCTTTGGTAGTAGGAAACAGAAAAAATCCCCATCATGAGCCTTCCAATATTCCCTATGTACTTCTAGGGACAGGAATGTTGTGGTTTGGATGGTTCGGATTTAATGCAGGATCTGCGTTGAGTGCTTCTGCTTCTGCAGCTACTGCTTTTGGAACAACTACAATAGCCTCCGCTTCCGCGATGATGACCTGGATCTTTTTCGATAGAATCAATGGCAGAAGTGTTTCCGCTTTGGGAGCCTGTATCGGCGCTGTAGTAGGGCTGGTGGCCATTACTCCCGGATGTGGTTTTGTGAGTATTCAGGAAAGTCTTTTTATAGGATTTATTACAGCTATAGTTTCAAATATAATGGTCAACTGGAAAGGGTTAAAGAAAATAGATGATACTTTGGATGTTTTTGCCTGCCATGGAGTAGGAGGAATTATGGGAATGATCCTTACTGCTGTCTTTGCTCATGGTGAAAAAGCGAGCCTGCTTCATGGAGGAATTGATGTTTTTCTTCATCATATGGCTGCTTTGGTTCTGGTTTCTGTTTTTACATTTTTGGGTTCATTCATTTTATATAAACTTACAGATTCAATGATCACCTTAAGAGTTTCCGAAGAGTCTGAAAACAAAGGGCTTGATCTGTCTCAGCATGAGGAAAGTTTCAGTTGATAAAAAACAGGGCATATTGATAACCTAATGCCCTGAAAACCTGTAAAAGTTTAAAGATCTTTCATCATCTTAATGAATAGAATGAATAGTTTCGAAGATTTTATTTTTAGAATTTTCAAAGACTTCACCTCCAAATTCCTCATTATCTAAGGAATGAATGGTGACATCGTTTACACCCATGATTCCGAAAATATGTTTAAGATAAGTCGTTTGAAAATTAACGTGTCCGTTCTTTTCATTTTCTCCATATCCGGTATCACCGCGGGTTGATAGAATAAAGAGCTTTTTGTTTTCAAGAAGCCCCGCATAATCTCCGTCCGGAACTCCGGATCTGAATTTCCAGGTTTCATTGATTCTCATTACCTGGTCAATATAAGCTTTTAAACCGCTTGGAATAGACCAGTTATACATAGGAGTTCCAATGACATAGATATCATGTTCTTTGAGTTCTTTGACCAATTCATCACTGAGCTGCAAAGGTTTTTGATTTTCTTCAGTTTTGTCTGCCGGTTTTTTGAATGCCCCTGCAATCCAGGATTCATTAATGTTGGGAATAGTGTCAATTCCGGCTTCCCGCCAGGTAAATGTATCCTGAGGGTATTTGGTCTTCCAGTTTTCAACGAAGAGTTTGGTTAGTTTTCTGCTGTAAGATCTTTCGTTTCTTACACTTGCATTGATAATCAGTATTTTCATTTGTTATAATTTATAACAGCAAAATTCCTGATTATTTATGCCAAAGAAATTGATCTAGTTCAAGAGGATTTATTTTTTTTCCGAATTCTGCTTATAAATTCAGCAGATACTCCCAGGTAAGAAGCAATGAGATATTGAGGAACTCTGGATGCAATACTGGGATAAGTTTCCAGAAAATCATAATACTTTTGTTCAGCTTTGTGCATATGATTAAATACCACTCTTTTTTCGAGTGTTCCAAGATAACCTTCTAAAATAATCCTGAAGTATTTTTCTAAAGATGGAATTTCTTCCAGCATTTTTTGAAAAGACGGATGGCTGATCTGTAAAAGGCGGGTTTTTTCAACAGCCTGTATATTATAGATGGATGCTTTTTGTTTTGAAAAACTGGCGATATCTGTTGCCCACCAATGGTCAATTGCTAAAAAAAGAATTTCTTCATTTCCATTGTCAGCATTAATGCAGAAAGCTTTCAATACGCCCGAAACAATATAGCTGTCATGGCGGCATATTTCCCCGTTTCTTAAAAGGAATTCTCCTTTTTCCAATGTTTTTTCCGTCCAGAAACTTTTAAAAATAGAAATTTCTTCCGGGCTTAATTTGATGTGTTGTGAAATATTTTTAATTAATGTTTCCATTCAAAATGATTAAAAGACACTTAAATAATAGATTCAACAGTATAGGCTAATGTACAAAAATACTTGTCATAAATTCATTTCATGGCTTATGAAAACCGAATAAATCTGGGATTTTGCTATGCATATATTAGGATTTATCATGTATCTTTGTTTTTGAGGAAAATGACGAATCATTTATGGAATCAATATCGGTTTTTGAGATTATTAAAGTAGGAATAGGCCCGTCCAGTTCGCATACGATGGGACCTTGGAATGCAGCAGCTGCATTTATCAGGATTATTAAAAGAGAAAGATCAATCGAAGAAGTTAAAGAGGTTTTTCTTGAATTTTTTGGCTCGCTCGCAAAAACGGGGATTGGGCACGGAACTGATATTGCAGGAATGCTTGGTTTGAATGGGGAAGATTTTAAGACGATCAATACTTCAAAAATTGATGAGAAAATAGAGTACATCAAAAGTACTCAAACCATTCATCTGGGAGGGGAGAAGGTGATTCCATTTGTTTATGGACATCATTTGATTTTGAATATGAAAAAAAGCCTTGATTTTCACCCGAATGGAATGATCTTCAGAGCTGTTTTTGAAGATGGAACCGAGCTTGTACAGGATTTTTATTCTGTAGGAGGAGGTTTTATTGCCAGCCAGGAAAAAAACTCTATTCAGAAACAATGCGTACGTACATTATATCCTTGTCATAAAGCTTCTGATATTGCAAAATATTGCGAGAAACTTGGGCTTAATAAGATTTCAGATTTAATTTTCATGAATGAAGAAAGCTGGAGAACTCAGGAAGAAACGAGACAGGAGGCGCTTTACATCTGGCAGCAGATTAAAGAATGTATTTATAAAGGCGTAAATAAAGAAGGAATTCTTCCTGGCGGACTGAATGTTTCCCGAAGAGCAGCAGGAATCAACAGAAAACTGTTAGGAGACAAAATTTATAAAAATAAGGATGAATGGTTCCAGCAGGTTGTAGATGCTGAAGAAAACTTTACGAATATCAACAAATGGATCGCCTGTTTTGCACTGGCTGTGAATGAAGAGAATGCAAGTTTCGGAAGAATTATCACCGCACCTACTAATGGCGCAAGTGGAGTAATTCCGGCAGTATTGATGTATGCTCAGGCATTTACACCGTTTATCAGTGAAGATGATATTGTAAGATTCCTGCTCGTGGCAGGAGAAATAGGGACGTTATTCAAGAAAAACGCAACCATTTCTGCAGCGATGGGAGGATGTCAGGCCGAAATTGGGGTTTCTTCCGCAATGGCAGCTGCCGGGCTTACGGAGATTTTGGGTGGAAGTGTCGGACAGGTATTGATGGCAGCAGAAATTGCAATGGAACATCACCTTGGATTAACCTGTGACCCAATCAAAGGACTGGTACAGATTCCGTGTATTGAAAGAAATACAATGGGAGCGATGAAAGCGATTACAGCAGCGAATATCGCATTGGAAAGTGATCCTACCAAAGCCAAAGTAACATTGGATGAGGTGATCCAGACGATGTGGGAAACCGCTCAGTCCATGAGTGACCGTTTTAAAGAAACTTCAGAAGGTGGATTAGCCATCGCGGTAAACGTTCCGGAATGTTAATAGAAATAAAGCTGTTTTAACAATATAAAACCCTTAGACATTACTGACTAAGGGTTTCTTAATAAAATAAAAGTAAAAACCATTGGGCTTTTAGTATTGTATAAAGAGATTTTATCTTAAAATTCCTCTAATCCTGTTGGCATTGGTAATCAGTTCTTCAAGGTATTCATAGTTCTCTTTTTCAAGGGCAGATTTGAATTTTCTAAGCTGAGAGATATGTTCGTTCAGTACATCCAGCACATTTTCTTTGTTTTGTTTAAAGATGGGAACCCACATTTCAGGATGCGACTTGGCAAGACGTACCGTACTTGAGAAACCGGAACTGGCAAGCTGAAAAATAGTTTCCTCCTCACGTTCTTTTTCCAATACAGTATTGGCAAGGGCATAAGAAGTAATATGGGAAATATGAGAGATGTAAGCAGTGTGAACATCGTGATCTTTTGCATCCATGTAAATCATGTGCATATCAAGGGCATTGACCACCTTTTCAACGGTGCTCAATGCATCATCTGCCGATTCTTCTTTGTTACATATCACTCCTGCTTTTCCGGAGAAACTTTCAGCAATGGCAGATTTCGGACCATTGTTTTCTGTTCCCCACATCGGGTGGAACGCTACAAATCTTGAACGTTTCGGATGGTTTTTTACAGCATTTACTATTCCAGCTTTGGTAGAGCCTGCATCCATTACCGTCTGCTGATCAGACACAAGGTCAAGAACAGAAGGCAACAGTTTTCTGGCAGCATCTACAGGAATGGCAAGAATAATCAGATCCGAATTTTTAATCCCATGCTCCAGATCTACACCGGCATCAATTATTTTCAGATCTAATGCGTCACTGATATGCTGTGTATTGTTATCGATTCCGTAGATGAAGCTGGCCACGTTTTTCTCTCTTAATTTCAAAGCCATTGAACCTCCAATCAATCCTACTCCAATAATACTTATTTTCATCTTTTTACATTTTTTAAAATAAAAAAACCTCGTCCCTAGGACGAGGTTTTAAATTATATTCATAAGAATCCCTATCCCAGAGCTGAGGTAAAAATTCTATAATAATATGTTCCGTTGTTAAAATTCACAAGGCAAAGGTAAAAATATTTTTCAAATGAAACGAAATTTCTTTTCTAAATTATATATAGATTATATTAATTGGTGGTCTTTTTTAATTGTATCCATTCATTGAATGTTGCCTTACCTCCAACTCCCTGAATAAAATAAGTGTTTTTTTCTTTTTTAATTTTAAAATTGCAGTTATCATGATTTTCATTTATCAAATTGATTTCATTATTTTGAATCTGCTCAATTTTATAATTTCCTTTACACAATGACGTATTAGCATCAATAAAAGCTAAATCTGATTTAATTGTTATTTCGTAACATGTTTCAGATTTAATAGAATCCTTTCTCTCATTTGCTGTGCAAATGTTATAAAAGCCTTTGAAATCAATTAAGTTTTTATTCAAATTTACATTTGTTGTCATTGCGGGTTGAAATTGCTCTTCAATCAAAGTTGAGTTTTGTTCTTTTTTAACATTTTCCCATTCCTTTTTGTTCCTTTCTTTACAACTCCAAAAGACGAAGGATAATATTAAAGGGATTAAAAAGTTTTTCATCATTTGGTTTTAGTTATTGTTTTTCTAATTCCTGCCAATCTTTGTTTATAAATCTTTTACTTCTTATATAATATTTTTTATTCTCATTTTTTAGATAAAAATCATCCATATCATCTTGATCACATTTTCCTTTTGCGTGTAAAGTATTATTTTCCTTAATTAAACGGTATTCTCCTTCACACCAATAATCTTCGACATGTTCTGCTCCGATACTTAGAATTGCTTTTTGGTCTGATTCTATTGTTATTGAATAAAGTATATTTGTTTCATTATTATCAAATTGACTAGTAGCTTTGGTTGAAATTTTATAAGAGCCTTTCCAATCATTATTGTTAGTTATAATTTCTTTATTTTTAATACTTTGACTGTCATCTGTATTATTATCAATATTTCTTGTAAAATAATTTTTAGTTTCTTTTGTTACTATTTTCTTTTCCTGCTTACTTGAACATGAAAAAGATATGAGTAGTAATAAAATTAAAAAGGGTTTCATCATTTGCTAGTATATTTATTCTGATTTTATTCTGCTTTTGTGAACATATCCCTTTTTACCTTCTTTGGAAACTACCAACCACCAATCACCATTTTGGTCTAAAACCTCAACCTGCTCTCCCGTTTTTATTTTTTGAAGAATTTGAGATGATGTATTTTTATCTTTTCTTAGATTGGTAAATCCATCGGGGTCTACTATTCTTGAATATATTTTTTCTTGATTATCTTCTTGAAGAAGCCCATAATCTTTGGAGTATTTTTCAAGAGAGGGATAACCATAATATTTGTTTTTTTTAAAAGAGTCCCTTAGTTCTGGGTGAGAAATATAGATGTTATTTAACAATAAATATGTTTTATCTGATTGTATATCAATATTTTCTTTACCTGTGAAACCAAGCTGTAAAAGATAAGCAATAGCTTTTTGTAATGTTGAATCAGGAATACCATTCTTTTTGATAATATTGTCTTTATTATCGGCAAGATAAGTTGTTAATGCATATAAAAATGAATCTTTTGATTTTAGGTTTTCCAATAGCTTTTCTCTAATTTTAAATACATTCGTTGTACTATTGTAGAATACAAATGATAGTCTCGAACTTTGCTCAATATCATCCCAATTCTGAATATTTCTAATTGCAGAATTAAAAAGAGTTTCATTCTTTTCATAATTAAATAGAACTACCAAATCAATTGCAAGATCAGTATTTTTAGATGCTACGCTCAAAATGGATATTAAATCATTTTGGTAAATAATTTTGTTCAGGGATAATAATTCTTCGAAATAAGGATAGTCTTTATTACTTTTTATATCTGCCTTGACATTATCTAAATCAGGTAAAATATCATTACCTATTTTAATATATTTTCCTTCCTTTGATATCTGATAATTGGTAGCTTCATTGAATATTAAGACATTATTATATCCGTTTTGAAGCTTATCAGGTTTAATACCAAGTAGATTCGCATTTACTTTATCAAAATTTTCCTTGGTATTTTTGAATTTATGATGGGTGAAATAACTTTCAATTATTTCAGTTTCTTTTTCTACCATTTTCTCATCCTGCTTACCTGAACATGAAAAGAATGCAAATGATAATAGGATTAAAAAGGGTTTCATCATTGTGGATTTATCTTAATTTTCAAACATTTCGAAACAGTAAGGATTATTTATTTTTTTAATATTACATTTTTTAATCCATATCTTTTTTCTGTGTATTCGCTCTCAAATAATAACTTACCTTTATCATATCGAAGAGTACCGAAATAATGTGGTTTATCTGCATCACCTGTATATCCGTTAATTACCTGTGAATATTTTAAAAATATTCTTCCATCAACAGTCTTATCTTCTTTAAGTAGGTATTGATTATACATTTTTCCCATATTTCCAGATTCTGTATAAATAATAGAATCTTTCTCAATTTTCAACGAAACTCCATAATCATCCAACTTCTCGTTGGTTGCAAAATATTCTCCTGATGGGATAGAAATCTGTTGTTTTGATGATGAAATACTTCCTCCAATTTTCTGTAAATCAGATTCAATAACTTGAGTATTAAGATCATATTTTTTTTCTTTCTTCAATACACAGCTTTTTCCTTTTTGATTATCTGTGCACGAAATGGATATGAATGATAATAAAATTAAAAAGTTTTTCATGATTTGGTTTATGGGATTGTGTCAACTAGATTTATTGCATCAATATCCATTCATTATTAGTAGATTCTCCTCCAACTCCTTTTATATAAAATTGAGTTTTATCTTTTTTAATTATAAATTTCGGATCAATATCTACACAATTTAATTGATCACCACTATAATATATTTCTAATTGATTGTCTTTTTCGATACCTATATATTTACCTTCACACAGGTTGGACTCCTTATATGTGTTTAGTGATAAGAATATATTACTCTTTTTAATGTCAAATTCATATGAAATAGAAGCCATACCTGTTGTTGTAGCTTCTGTTTCTACTGAAGTAGAATGAGTACCATCATAAGTTGATGAATGGTTTTTAAGATTTTTAAGAACCTCTTTCTGAATAAGACTGGTTTCAAATGCTAAAATATCTTCTGGAATCTTTGAAGTCTCAATTTCTCCTATTTGTTTCCATTTATTCTTTTCATATAAATAAAACGTTGTTTTTGCATTTTGTTTTGGTTCAAACTCTCCATCTTCTCCACCTGTATAAGTGATGAATTCACTAGGTAAATAAGAAGCAACTACATAATAATTATTTTCTTTAATGAGGTTTTTTATAGCTTTTGAATTTTGGGCATCATTTTCAGGATTATTAGATTTCGAAAAAAAACCTTTCGAATTATTAGGGCTCCAAAAATATTGAGTTTCATTACTTTTCCCGATAAAATCTACACTGAAAACACCCATTTTTTTATCTGAATAAGTGTATGTTGGATAGGGATTGGAGATATCTGGAATGAAAAAACCGGTTGCTTGGTATTTTGTATCTAGAAAATTGATAGAGTTCTCATCTAGGTTTGTAATTTGAACTTTTTGAGAATTATCGATTTTTTTAGAATTTTGAACCTTGTTTTTTTCTTGTCCATTACAACTTTGTAAGGTAACAAATGCAATTACTATTAAAAATATTTTATTCATTCTTATTATTTAATATGATTTCCTTTTACAGTTTCATCAAATTTTGTTTTCATAAATTGTTCTGGATCTACACGTGTATTTCCACCATAAAAAACGCCATTCGTTGATGCTTCAATGTGAACATGATAGTATTGAGGTAAAATATCTTTTGCATTCCCTGTATTTCCAGATTTACCGAAAACTTTTCCATGTTTTATCTTTTGTCCTTTTGATACAGAATATGAGTTTAAATGACAATATCTTATCCAGATAAATTTACCATTTTTATCTTTAGATTTAATAGTAACAATCATTCCTAAATCTCCTTTTGTGTCTAGGGCTTCTACAACTTCTCCACAAAGCATTGATTTTAATTCCTTGTCTAAATTTGCTAAGATATCGGTACCTGTGTGATAATATCCTTTAGGATGTTTGTTATTGTACCTAGGAGTTCTATGAAATCTATTTTTGTTTACGTTGTTACTTTGGTCATTTAATTTTGGATTGTCTATTACATCATCATATTCAAAGCATTGGGAACAATCTTCTGGGCATTTTGATGTTTGCTTTTCATCTGATTTTTCAGGTGAACTATTACAATTAAATTTTTGTGTTTTATGAGTACTTCCTTCGTCATAGCTATCATGATATCTTTCTAAAATTTCTGAACGTTGAATCTTACCATCTCCTTTATTTATTCCTTTACTTTTTTTATCAACACTTTCATTTTGAGTATATTCAATAGTCCCTTTCTCATATAAAACATAATTATCTGATTGATTTACACCTTTAGGAGCAAATACATGTAAATAAATGTCTTCTGAGGTTTTAATTTTACTTTTTGAAGGTTCAAAATATTTTTTAACATAATCAAGTTGTTTAATTTCTCCCATTGTTGCAAAACGTAATTTTACTTCATGTAATTTATCGAAGCCGCTACCAGATTTAAATTCTCCAATTGCTTGTAATGCAGATTGTGTAAATTGAATTAACCCAACTGCTCGTGAAGTACGAACTTCTTTTCCCGTTTTTTTATCTTTTTGAATAAGCCAGAAATCATCTTTTGTTATGGCCTTGACATTCTTTAAAGTTTGACCCATTATTTGGTGAGCTTTAAATGAACTTGCTGTTTCTACATTCATTACAGCCATTAACCCACTTGCCATCTCCATTTTTCTATTTTCTCCCCACAATTCAGCGCATATTTGCACTACTTTCTTTCTAAACTCACAACTCACTTTCTCCCCCCAAATTAAATCTTTATATTGTTCTTGGCATATACAACTTCCTTGTTTCTCAGGTTTTTCTGTTTTCTGCACTCCCGCCGCACTCTTCACCTTCTCCACTTCCATCAAGCCCTCCGAATTTACCCCAAATTTCTGAGATTCTGCGGAAAGATCTTTGGAGATAATTTCGATAAAATAATTTTGTTTATCGGAGTCCGGATCGCCAATAGGGGAGTCTATTCCTTTTTCAAAAATAGCTTTTGTAATGATAAATCCTGAAGTGTCATAGATATCCGCTGTAATTTTAATATTTCCACTTCTAAACACTTCATCATTGGAAGCGGTGTCATATTCCCAAACTACATATTGAATATGTTTTTCCACCATATTTTTGGAGTGGATTCTTATCCTCACTTTATCTCCTACAGCTACTTTGGAAAGCTCTTTTCCTGTGTCATCAATGAAAACAGCTTCTATAATATTTCCCTTAGGAGCAGGTTGTTTGGGACTACCTCCTTGTTGTGGAGGAAATTTTTGGGTTTGTGTACCGGGTTGAGGCTTAGGTTTGGGCTGGTTTTGGGGTTGTCCTTTATAATCAGGATTGGCTACATCTACATTCACCTGGCTGGCTCCCTGAATTTTCCCGGAGTAAGTTGCCGTAACATAGTATTCATGATTAGCTCCTTCATTCTTGTCACCTTTCATCATAAACTGATTGGCTACCTGACGAAGAATTTTTTCATCAGACATCAGAGGAATTGGTACTTCTGCAATCCCTTTTTCATTGACCCGAGCCTTGTAACTTCTTGTATGACGGTTATTTTTATTGATATTAGCATCATGGCCTTTGCCCGGAGCATCATCTTCCCAAAGATGAAACTCTATTTCTTTATTGAACATTGCGATACAATGAGCCTGCGCGATAAGAGTATCACGATAGCTGGCTTTATTGACATCTTTTGCCCCTCTGTTGAAAAGAATTACTTTATCTATTTTTGAAACCTTATCACTGGTAGGAATCAGTATGAAAGTGCCAGCCAATTCTTTGGTATCAGGAAGCCCCGGGAAAATACCTTTTTTAGTTTCGTAGACTTTCATTTGAAATTCTATTCCCAAGCCTATTTCTCCAAATCTGTACGTTACCTTTTCACCTTTTTTAGGTTGGGAGGTAATGTCTTTCCAGATTCCGTTTTTCTGTTTCTTATAAAGATGCCATTCATATTCGCCTTTCAACCCGAACGAGAGGCCGGAAGGTTTTACTTCGTAGGTGTAGGTTTTTCCTACTAAAGGATTCTGATTCCCAATAATATTTCCTGTCATGGCTTAGCTGTAATAAAGTTCGTCTGTACCTTTTGTATCTTCCTTGAATTCATCAAAATCTACAACAGGGTTATAGACCTGCTGTTCCTGCGTATTGGCTTTTCCAACCTGGCTTTTGCTGGTTTCACTTTGCTGGCCATGCTTGAGAATGGTGATTTTCCCTCCTGTGCTGCACATCAGTTCTGAGATTTCTGTAAGGCAGCTTTTTCCCATGACTTTTACTTTCTCATAAGTTTTCTGCCATTTTCCTGCGGGAGCATAAGCGCAGGGAAGATATCCTCCTGAACTTGGCTTAAGCTTACATTGTCCAAAGGGCTGTGCCGCCGGATCAAGCTGAAGATCATCTTCTGTTACTGCCAGATAATCGGCATTTCCTTCTTCATCATTCCAGTAATGTTTCTGGTGGCTGGTTACTTTAAATTTTGGAAATTTAAACCCCTGATTACACTGTACAGTTCCTTTCTGCACAATGAAATATTTTCCTTCATGAGGACTGGAACCGCTGTCCTCTTTTTTATCTTTTTTTTCCTCTTTATTGGATTGCTGATCTGTTTTTTCAGATGATGGCTCTTCATTTTTTGCCTGCTGTTCTGAAGTGTCTTCCTCGCCGGAACTCATTTCATCTGTAGATTCTTCCTGGGAAGAGTCTGAAATATCCTGAGACTGAGTTTCGTGAGCCATAAGCTGTGGATCTTCCGGAATAAAAATGGTTTTTCCGGGAACAGGTTCCTGCATGACATCTTCCTGCGGACAATGGAGATTGTGATAGGTTTTTAAAATGCCTTCATCTTTCAGCTTAAACTGCCGGGCCAGCGAACTGAATGTGTCGCCTTTTTGTGTGACATAATTTTTCATATTATCCTTGTGTTATATTGATATGGTGTTGATGTATCAATACCTCTTCATGGCTGAGTAAAACCGAAGCTTTAGCCTGAAGAAGATTCTTATTTTTTGTGTGGGTGGTGTATTCTAATATAATATTTCCTTGTGCAGGTTCAGAAGCAGGTTCCTGAAGTTTAATGCCGCGCATGATCTCCTGTGAGGTACATAATTCGGTGATTTTACCCTTTAAAATGGTTAAAACAGAGTGGTCATCTTTATTTTCCTGTTCAATATTGATTTCACATTGTACCGGAAATGAATTCTGTAAAAGATAAAAAGATTCTGCCCATTTTGTTTTCCTTTGGAACCAATCAATTTTGGGAAACAATGTCTGAAACAGAAGCGTATTCTGAAATTGCTGTAATAAAAATAATTCATCCTGAATACCTTTTTCAAACGTATCCATGTAATTTTGAGCAACTTCACCTACATAAAACTCTTCAAGTTCTTTGCGCTGACGGGTAAAAGTGTCTGTGATTTTTTTGTGGTCTGCAAAGCCTGTAATTTGGCCCTTGTCATTCATAATAAATTCAAGAGGCATAGTACTTTTCATACAGGCAATAGATAAACTGCTTACCTTATCATCAGGTGTATTTCCATTGGATTTAAAATCATTTTGACTGTAGCTCAGGATATGTTGGCCTGTATTTCTGTCTTTGTGAAGATCAAGCTCAATGATGTAATCAATAGTAACCGCAGATTCAAACGGACTTTCAAAGGTTTCATTCACGGAATAGGATTTAGCAAAAAAAGACTCAGAAAATTTTGAAGGAAAACTGTTTTTTCTTTCCTGTTCTTTTTGTTTCTCCGTTTTAAAATTGGTAGGAACAAAGATATTTTTGACGTCATTAAGATTTTCAAACCAAACTCTATCCATTCTTTGGCAATGGGAATTGTGAAACAGCTTTAGCTCCTCGCTGGTCATACCCAGCCGGGAAGCAATAGAGCTCAATGTGTCTCCGTTTCGTACCTGATATTGTAAGAAATCAATTTCCATCCAATGTGAATTATAGGATAAAGCTATTAAAAAACTCTATTTGAAATTAATTTTTAGGGTTAAATTTCAAAAATTGTAGTAGAATTACGACACGAGATTGATGTTGTACAGAAAACCACCCCGTTAAAAATTCAAAGAATTTTTGCCACCCCTCCGGAGGAGGGGAATGTTGCGTCTTCAGTTGTGATGCCAGTCAGGATTGGAGTTTTTGTTGAGGCTTTTCTTATTGTTTTAATATGGTTGGATTCCTACGGAATGACAAACTGTATGGGTAAGACTATCATTCCAATTATGTCATTCCGTAGGAATCTAAGCTGCTATATTTTAAAACTTATGTGCTTTTAAAACAGTTCGTTGTAACTTACAATAAGCAGATAAGAAACTTTTGTGACTTTTGTGGTTTCATTATATACACAACCAAAAGTTATGATTACTTTTAAAGCTATAAACAACAGCCATGAAGAATAGATTTTTATACGGAGTTTTCATTGTATTGATCAGTATGTATTCATATGCTCAGTCATCTGTTTTTTTCACCACCAAAGCAAAGGATACTGTAAGGATTAACGAAACATTCAACGAAAAGGATACAACAAGCAGTAAGAGCTTACAAAACCGGCTGAAACCTATTCAGGCTAATTTTAAAAGGATTAATTCAATGACAAAATGGACTTCTGTCCAAAAGAAAAATATTGAAGGAGAATCGGCAGAAGGTGGAGAAGCAACATTTTATTATACGGATAAACGTCTGAAAAAAGTCATCGCCAGGCATTATGGAGAAATGGGGCAGGTCTTGATAGAATATTATCTGCTGAACGGACAATTGTCTTTTGTTTTCGAGAAAGAATACAGATATAACCGTCCACTTTTCTATGATGCTAAAGCAATGAAAGAAAATAATGATACAGAAGCATTTGATTTGAAAAAATCAAAAATTACAATGACCCGTAATTATTTTGAAAAAGGAAATATTATTTTAATCAATACTACTACAGGACGCGAATCTAACATCAGTGCGGATTATCCGGCTGAACAGGAGAAGAGTATAACGGAGGATTTTAAAAGGCTTCTGAAATTAGCTGATTAAGTGGTTGTTATTGGTGATCTGCTTTGATGATATTCAGTCTTTCTTCAACTTCATTGATTCTCTTGAGCCAATAGTTGATTCCTTCCTGATTGGTTACTGTTTCTTTAAAAGCATTCCGGTTCACAGCCCATAGGTGTGAGCTGTTTTTTTGATAATCCAGTTCGCGTTCCTTTTTATTCTCAGGTTCTATCCGGTATCTCCAGAATACCAGAGAATGCATATATTCTGAGCGGATTTTTTCCAGATAGGCAATAATAGCCTTTCGGTCCTGAGGAATATATCCGGGACCAGAGCATCCACATGAATGAAAAGTGATTCCTACCGTATACAAATCGCGGATATGAGCCCATTGTTTGTCGTCATTTTTTGGAGGGGATTTAAAATCAAGTCCCATATTGGCCATCAGATTTCCACATTCGGGGCATTTGGCTTCCACTGAAGTCTGAGCATCCCGGTCCACATCTTTTAAATGACGGCGTTTGAAAGTTTTCTGGCAGTTGAAACAGGCATAATGTCCTTTGTAAACCATCATGGAGTATCGGCACATATTAAAGTCTTATTCTTTGGTTATAAGTTATTTTTTATTTGTTTTTTCCTCTTCATTACAATTGATTCCCATCAGGCTGCTGGCGCTTCTCGGATCGTAGACCGACCATACATCTCCCCAGGGAAATTTGAAGGTACAGCTTGGGTAAGGGTTTTTCTTTTTTTGGGTTGGAGGCCTGTCAAGGATCTTGGTGAGAAAGGTGTTGTTTCTGTGAAAAACTTTCATTTCTTTTTCCTCTGTCCATTCATTCCAGTCTTTGGCATCACCATTTTCCCATGTGTTCATATGGATAATGTCCAGCTGATTTCCGAAAAAGCACAGACTGAAAGATATCTGATACCCTTTTATTTCTATAGGCTGAAAATAATACCAAAAATACCCGGTTTTTACATCCCACATATTATGATATTGTTCTTTATAAAAATCAGTCTGTTTCAGCTGCTCAAGACTCATTCCCCGATAAAGCTGTATATTGAAGGTTTCAAGCTCTATAACTCCATTTTCACTGTTAATCAGCATGTCCCAAAAAATTGAAGCTATAAATATACCCGTTTTTTCTTTACAGTCAACGAATAATATTTACAGCTTCTGGTAGAAATAGAAATATCGGTGTGTTATTTGGGTTATGGGTTTGAGATTATTAAGGTAGAAGGGATATCAGAAAGCCAAAGACTTTTTGTATCAATGAGATTTTTCCAGCTTTTACTGCTGATCAGCATCAGATCCTGAGAGTTCAGAAATTCTTTCTCAATCTTTTTCTCATTATACAGCGTAATATGATTAGGAGCTACCTGTTCAATACTTCGGATAAGCTCTTTCACCTCAATATTATTTCGGATCTGTCCTGCTGCATCAAGAATGATAACCTGTGAATTGTTGTTATTGATAAGCCTTTTCGCATATTCAAGAAGGTAAAAATCACTCAGGTTAAAGATCGGAACAAAGATCTTGTCCGCTGTTTTAAATTCTTTATCAACAAGGATTCCTACAGGAATAGTCGATTTATCCAAAACCTGAAGCGTCAGATCATCGAAAGGAGAGGTATTGAAAATATTTCCTTTTCCTTTTACGGTGTTCAATAATTTTTCAGGATTAATGATTTTGGTGGTAAATCCTAATAATCTTCCCAGTAAACTTCCCTCATACATGGATTTCCCAAGCATGATCAAAAGAAGATCATAGTTTCCTTTATTGGTAATATTCGTCAGGTCACTTTCAACATCTGTAGAAGCTTTGAAAAGAGTAGTTACTTCAAGCTGAAGCTCATGAGAGGTTTCAATGACATTTTTAAACTGTTCTTTTTCAAAATTTTCAATGTCGAAGGCGTGAAGTTCATCTACAGGAGCAATATTCATCGCAGTTACGCTTTTGTTCCCGTTCATTTTATGAGTAAAGTTATCTGCCAGTTTCAACAGTTTACTTCCTGCTTTTGCCGTTTCAAAAGAGAGAAGAACTCTGTATTTTGTATCATTATCCTCTTGTTCATCTTCTTCAATCATTGATTTTTTTCCTTTGAAAAGGTAATTGATAAAATCCAGGCATGGCCCTGTCATAAACGTTGTAAATAACGCCATGATAACAAGCATCGCGAAAAGCTCAGGCCCCAGTACTCCTAAATCATAACCGATATTAAGAACGATAAGCTCTGTAAGCCCCCGGGTATTCATCAAGGCGCCTATGGTGAGACTGTCTTTCCAGCTTATTCTTAAAAACCTTGCGGTAAGGGCGCTTCCTACGAATTTCCCGGTAACAGCTGTTAAAATAATCAATCCGCCGATTTTCCAAAGATGAGGATCATTCAATAGCCCGATCTGGGTTCTTAATCCCGTAAATACAAAGAAAAGAGGCAGTAGTAAAACCAAGGCAACATCTTCTATTTTTTCTATGAAAAGATTCCTGAATTTTACGTTTTCCGGCATAATGGCTCCGGCCATAAATGCTCCGAAAAGTGCGTGAATCCCAATAACTTCTGTGGCATATGACGAGATGATAAGAATTAAGAAAAATACAGCAACCAATGATTTGCTGATGAAACCTTTTCCTTTCTGTGATTCAGCAATTCTATTCAGAAACGGTCTTACCGCCTTTATCATAATGAAAACATAGAGAATAGCCATTAAGATAACGAATACTGATCCTGAGAAAGAGCCTGCTTTTACCACAGCAATTACCGCTGCTAAAATACACCATGCTGTAATATCGTCAGCTGCCGCACAGGTGATTACTACGGTTCCTATCTTGGTTTTGTGAAGGTTTCTTTCCTGAACGATTCTTGCCAAAACCGGAAACGCTGTGATACTCATCGCAATAGCTATAAACAAGGCAAATGAGCTGAACTGAATACCTTCCGGTGCAAATTCTTTATAAATAAAATAAGAAAGTCCCACTCCTAATGCAAAAGGAAAAATAATACTTGCGTGGCTGATCACTACGGCATCATGTGCCTTTTTTCTCAGAACACTAAGGTCAAGCTCCATTCCGACAATATACATGAAGAGAATAAGACCAATCTGACTTAAAAATTGTAGATTAGGAAGAGATTCTTTCGGAAAGATAAAGGCAGAAAGTTCCGGGAAATACAATCCGAAAAGTGACGGCCCCAAAACAATACCTGCAATCATCTCACCAATTACGGAAGGCTGTTTCAGCTTTATACAGATCCATCCGAAAAGTTTGGCTACCAGAATAATGGTCACGATTTGGGTAAGAAGAAGTGCCAAAGGATGATGAAGATTCGCTAGAAAAGAATCTGCGAAATTTTCCCACATCGTAGCCCCTGTAGCTTTGCTCGGAGTAATATTTTCTCCGATTTCCAGTGTTTTGCCCTGGATAAAAAACCAGTACATAAGGCAAGAAAAGAATGCAATGGTACTGATATAAAAGATAATATTTTTGTATTTCCCCAAATTCATGATTCCAATATTTTGATGCAAAGTTGATAAGAATATATTGAGATTAAAATACTCTTGTTTTTAAATGTAATGAATGTTCTAAAAAATGTAATAAAATCTATTTGAATGAAAAGCCCAATCCGACTCCTATTTTCCAGCTGCCATTCTGATCCGTCGTTTTGGAATTATAATAAGCAGGAATCTGAAAGGCAATTCTTTTGTAAACTATCGTAAGACCTGCTCCCAATGTAGGCATAATAGGACTGTTTTTGGTTCCTGATGACCTGTCTTCTTTAATCCTTAATGAAGGAAGCATTCCCAATATAAATTTTATATGTTTGTGATTAATACTTACATTTGGTCCTGTAAAGTTAATAAAAGCACCATGATCTACATATCCGGCCACTGCAATCCCGTCAAAAAGAGAAACCTTAATTTTTGAAGGGATTTCCTGAGAAAAACACAAGCCGGATATGAGAAGCCCTGCAGCATAGAAAAAGTTTTTCATTATAAAATCAATTAATTCTATGCAAAAATAAATCGATTTCACACTGAAAAAGGAGTGCTGTAATAAAGGCGGGATATTCTGTAACGAAACCGTAAATATTTGAAGAAGGATTATTTCCCGAATAACTCCATCAAGGAATTTTTATAGGTATCTCCAATCTGAAGTTTCAGAAAGGTATGGTCCTCAGTGGCGATTGTTGTAATAATTTCATTCGTTGAAAATACCTTAATGGAGGAAAGTGCAATGATCTCTTTTTTGTTGATCTGAGCAAAATCTTTGGCTGGAAGCATTTCCAGAAGATTTTTAAAATTCAGGTTTTTTAATACGATGGTGGTTCCATCACTGAGAATGATATCTTTATCCCTGCTGTCAATTTCAGAGGTTTTGATATACGAGATCTGTTCTGTGAATATGACGGTTTTGCCGATATTGGTATTCCATTCTATAAAGTCTTTTTTAGGAAGATTTTCCACCAGTTCTTTAGCTTTTTCGAAGGCCTGGATCAGTCTTTCTTTTTTGATAGGTTTTCTTACGTAATCTACCACATTCAGATCGAAAGCTTCAGCTGCATATTCTTTATAAGCGGTTGTAAAGATAATTTTTTTTGACCCTGAAATAATTTCAGCCACCTGAAGTCCGGTCATTCCGGGCATTTCAATATCCAGAATACACAGATTACAGTCAAGGTTATCTATTTCATTCAAAAAGATTTTAGGATCATTGAATGCTTTTACCACTTCTACATTGTCGATCTGTTCACATAGAAGTTTTAAATAGCTGATGGCTAATAACTCATCATCCAGAATAACGCATTTTATCATAGAATTCTCCTAAATTGATTTTTAATTCTGCAGTAAAGACTCCATTTTTTGAACTTCTTTCCAGGTGGTAGTACGTGCTGTAGATCATTTTAAGCCTTTGATCAAAAGACTGACTTCCGAAACCGCTTTTTTCCTTTTCCAGAATATTCTTTAACGAAGCTTTATTGCTTACTTTCATTGTGAAAATACCATTTTCAAGCTCCATATAAATGGAAATAAAAGAATCCTGAGCCAGGAAATCCGTATGTTTAAAGGCATTTTCAATAAGATCCACAGAAATCAGCGGAGCAAATACCTTTTCTTCATACAAAGGATCAGATTTATTAATCCTTGATTTGATTCTGAAGTCAAAAAGTGGGTTGATCTTGATCTTATTAATTTCAATAAGGCTTAAAGCGAAATTGAGTTCCTCTTTCGGGCTTACATACTTATTATTGCTTTCATATAAAATATAATCCAGTACATTGGCCAGTTTATCCAGTGACATATACGTCTGATAAGCATGAGACTGAACTGAATTAAGAATATTTTTAAACAAATGCGGATTCAGCTTTGTACCGATATGTTCCAGACGGACTTCATTCAGGCGCTGTTCAATAAGTTTGTTGGTTTCCGATAATTTGGTATTTCTCTGCTTCAGTTTCTGATTCTGGCTGAAAAGGTAAATACTGGTCGTAAGAAACAGGAAAATGGCAAAAACTCCGATGAATATCAGATAATCATGAATCATGTAGTAATTGCCGTCCATACTGTGGTATTAAAACTATTTAAGTTTTTTAAGACCGTTTACCATCACTGTTTCTTCACATTTTTCATACGTGATTTCGTAAGACGGATTTTTTTCAGGATAGGTTAAAAGATAGCTCGGACAAGGTTTCTTTTGTGCATGACTGCGGTCAAAATCTACTTTTCCTTTGGTAATGATACTATCTTTTATAAATTTTTCATCAATCTTGTAGGCTGCCATTGCACTTTTGGCCTCGTCAGAATATTTGAATTCTTTAGAAAGACTTTCAGCAATAACACGGCTGTTCGGTAAATAGCCACTGCAGCTTGCCCCTTTTTTGTTTAAAATAAAAAATACGAGTAAAAGCCCCGGAATGAAGCCTATTGCATAAAATTTCAGTTTTTTCATTAGAAAATTAAAAGATTGATATCGTGGTACGTAAGTCCGAAACGGTCGCAGATGATCTTCTTGGTATGTCTTCCTTTGTACATATATAAGCTCTGCTTCATTTCGTTTTTGCGGATCAGCATGTTTTCAAAGCCGCCCTCTTCGTCATAATTTAAAATATAGGAAAGGAAGAAATTCGAGATAGCCTTAGTGGTAGTTCTCGGCATTCTTGAGGTAAGGTTCGGAAGTCCGCAGTGGATAACACCGTGTTTTATGACATAAGGATCTTCCATGTTAGTTAGTTCTGAGGTTTCAATAACTTTACCGTTGTCTATAGTGATATCAATAATGACACTTCCTTTTTTCATTTTCATCACCATATCTTCAGTGACGATAGGAGTCATATTCAATCTTGGCAGCGCTCCTATCACTACATCAGCACGTCTTAAACTTTTGCTGAGTTCTTTAGGATCAATAATGGAAGTCGGTACTCGGCTGTCAACAATGGTATGAAGTCTTCTCAGTTTAGATAGAGAGTTGTCGAAAACTTTCACACTGGCTCCTAAACCTATTGCTGCTTTTGTAGCAAATTCACCTACAATTCCGGCTCCAAGAATCACTACTTCTGCAGGTCTTACTCCTGTAATGCCTCCCAACATTAAGCCGTTGGATAAAGCTAATAATTCTGAAGCATATAAAATGGAAACAGTTCCTGCAATTTCACCGATTAATCTCACCAGTGCCAGCTGTTTGTATTCATCAACGATAAATTCAAAGGCAATGGCATTTATTTTTTTCTCTGCAAGCTTTAAGAAATATTCCTTGTCTCTGAGATTGATCTGAAGTGCCGAAACCAGATAAGTATTAGGTTTCATGTACTCAATTTCGTCTTCGGTAGGAGGGTTTACCTTCAGAATAAGATCCTGCCCGAAAGCTTCTTTAGGATCATTCGTGATCTTTGCTCCTGATTCGGAATATTGTAAATCTGTAAAAAACGAACCTTCCCCAGACCCGGATTCTATAATAATCTCATGGCCATGCTCTACCAACACCTGTACGGCATCAGGAGTAATGCAGGTTCTCCTCTCGTTGAGACAGGTCTCTTTAGGAATTCCAATACTGAACTGTTTTCCCTTTTTAATAACCTCCAATTTTTCCTCTTTCGGCATCAATTCTTCTTCTGTGAAAGGAGTAAAAATATTTGTACTCATCCTTAAATTAAATTATGTCTTACAGATTGTTATTTACACTCAATTTATGAGCAAAGATACATAATATTTAATCGAATGAAACTTCTCTGTTTTCACCCGTGTTCACAATACTCATTGTGTGATAGTTGAGACCGTAAAGCTCCTCTTCATACACTTCCGGCCACTCGATAATGCATAAAAAAGAGTTGTCCAGATATTCTTCAATTCCGATATCATAGACTTCTTCAATGTTTTTTAAACGGTAAAGATCAAAATGATATACTTTTCCTTTTTCCGTATTATATTCATTGACAATAGAGTAGGTAGGAGAGTTTACCTCATCCTTGCTGCCCATATTTTTAAGCAGGAATTGGGTGAAAGTGGTTTTTCCTGCTCCCAGATTTCCCTTTAGTAACAGGATATTATGTTTTAATTCCGGAATGATGCTATCAACAACTTTCTGCCAGTCTTCGATTGTATGTATAGTGAATTGCATATGCTAATTTATTTTGCAAAAATAATGATAAAACCTACTAAATATAATGCACATGTATTATATAATTGTAAGGTTTTTTTTTATGTGTATTTTTGTACTATGATTTCCAAACAGACCATTGATAAGATATTCTCCACAATCCGGGTTGAAGAGATTGTGGGCGAGTATGTGCAGTTGAAAAGAGCAGGGTCTAACTTTAAAGGGCTCAGTCCTTTTCATGAAGAAAAATCTCCGAGTTTTGTTGTTTCACCAAGCAAACAGATCTGGAAAGATTTCTCAACCGGAAAGGGAGGAACCGCCATCTCTTTCCTTATGGAAATTGAGAATTTTACCTATCCTGAAGCCCTTCGCCATGCGGCAAAAAAGTACGGAATTGAAATTGAAGAAGATCTGCGTGAAATTTCCGAAGAAGCAAAACATGCACAGACTGAAAAAGATCTTTTATATAAAATTCATGAAGTTGCCAATACGTATTTCCAAGAAATTCTTTGGGATGAAGAAGAGGGAAGAAGTATCGGATTGGCTTATTTTAAAGAAAGAGAGTTAAAGGACGATATTATCAGAAAATTCCAGCTGGGATATTCTCCTGAAAAGAAGAATGCCTTTACTGCTTATGCACTGGAAAAAGGATATACCAAGGAAATTCTTGAAAGATCCGGACTTTCTATTTTCCCGGAAAATACTCCTGCAGGAGTAGACCGTTTCAGGGAACGTGTGATTTTTCCTATTCACAGTTTTTCAGGAAGGGTTCTGGGTTTTGGGGCAAGGATTCTTAAGAATAACGTTAAAACTGCAAAATATCTTAATTCGCCGGAAACGGAGATTTATCATAAATCCAATGTTCTTTACGGATTAAACCAAAGTAAGCAGGCGATTTCAAGAAAGAACGGCTGTCTTTTGGTGGAAGGATATATGGATGTGATTTCACTTCATATGTCCGGAATTGAAAATGTAGTGGCCAGTTCCGGAACGTCTTTAACAACGGAGCAGATCAAACTGATCAAAAGGCTTACAGAAAACGTAACGATTCTTTTTGATGGTGATAATGCCGGTATCAAAGCCAGTTTCCGAAGTATCGATATGCTGTTGACAGAAGGAATGAACATCCGTGTCTTGCTTTTCCCTGATGGAGATGACCCGGATTCATTTGCCAGAAAACATCCGCAGGAATACGTAGAAAAGTATATTGAAAACGAAGCGATGGATTTCATCGACTTCAAAGCGGAAATTCTGTTGAGGGATGTTGGTAATGACCCTATTAAAAAAGCAGAAGCGATAAGGGATATCGTGAAATCTGTTTCTTTTGTACAGAATGCATTGAAAAGGGAAGTTTACCTTAAAGAGGTTTCCAATAAATTCGGACTTTCTGAGCAGAGTCTTTTCAATGAGCTTGATGTTCAGAAGCAGATCACACAGAATCAGACCCATCATGTTCAGCAGCAACAGAAGGAAAAGGCAGCTCCAAAGATGGAGATTGTTCCTCTGGAAAAGGAAAAAGAAGATCCTTTCCTGTTTGATGTACTGTTTATGGAGAATAAGCTGGTAGATCACATGCTGATGTTTGGAGATATTATTTTGAAAAGGAAAAATGAGCAGAATGAAGAATATCAGATTACGGTTATTGAAGAAATTCTCCATCATTTTGAAGAAGAACAGTATATATTTTTAGTCAAAGAAAATGAGATTATTATCAACCAGGTGAGAGAGGGAATTCAGAAAGATGAACTTAGAAGTGGAAACTTTTTTGTATCTTTTATGGATGAAGAGATTACCACAAAGGTTGTGGATGCTTTGATTCCGCTGGATGATCTTGAAAACTGGGCTTCCAGAAATATTTATCCTCCCAATTATGGAGATAAAGTGGCAGATCAGATCCAGGGAGATGTTTTATTGCATAAATACAGATATATTGATTATTTAATTACAGAAACAGCTAAAGAACTTGATCAGTACAGTACTACAGATGAAGGGAAATATTATGAGCTTATCAAGAAAATTACCTTATTGAAACAGGCTTCGATGCGATTGAGCAATATCATCGAATATTCGCCTATCAAAGGAATCTATGGAGATCGAAAAAGATAGTTTTTAAGTCAGTTTTTTTGGTATTCTATGACAAAAAGTCCTATAAAATTTTAGGAATAAATATTGTAATTTAAACATCGAGAATAATATAAAAATAATACATAATAGAAATATGGACATTAAAAAGGATTTCAGAGACTTCTCTGTAAAACATTTAGGAAACAACGGTTTGGTTACCGATCAGTATATGGGAATGTATGGCCCAACGAATCTTACTCCGTACATCATGGAAGAAAGAAGATTAAACGTTGCTCAGATGGACGTTTTCTCCCGTTTGATGATGGACAGAATTATCTTCCTGGGAACAGGTATTGATGATCAGGTGGCAAACATCGTTACGGCACAGCTTTTATTCTTAGAAAGTGCTGACCCATCAAAAGATATTCAGATCTATATCAACTCTCCCGGCGGAAGTGTTTATGCAGGTTTAGGTATTTATGACACCATGCAGATCATTAAGCCAGATGTAGCTACTATCTGTACAGGGATGGCTGCTTCAATGGGAGCTGTATTATTGGTTGCCGGAGAAAAAGGAAAACGTTCTGCGCTTAAGCACTCAAGAGTAATGATTCACCAGCCTTCAGGAGGTGCTCAGGGAGTTGCTTCTGATATGGAGATCAACTTGAGAGAGATGCTGAAATTGAAGCAGGAACTTTATGAAATTATCGGTCACCATTCAGGACAAACTTACGAGTGGGTAGAAAAATCTTCTGACAGAGATTACTGGATGACTTCTGAGGAAGCTAAAGGCTACGGAATGGTAGATGAGGTTCTTCAAAGATCTACAGAGAAAAAATAATTGATTGTAAAATCATAAGAAACCGCACCGATTTGGTGCGGTTTTTTTTGTTGGATTAATTATGAATTTTAAACTGTATTGACTGTTTAGATTCCTGCGGAATGACACAATTGAAATGATGGTTTATACATACAGTTTGTCATTCCGTAGGAATCCAGCCGCAATCATTCAAGAAGAAATACTTCAGACAGAATCTCAATCCAGACCAAATTCCAATTGAAGACGTAAAAATTCCCATCCTTTGGAGGGGGTGGTTTTGCATGTCCACTTTAACTATTTCTTAACAACCTTAGGATAAATACTGAATTTTTTCTTCGCAACGGAAAACGCCTAAAGTTAGCTGTGCTTCACTTTGGTTCTATTGTTAAAATACAATTATCATTATATTCAAGATCAGTTTATAATCAATTTCTATTTTCGCAGCCATAAAAGTGAATATGAAAAAATTACTATTGTCTGTTGTAGTGCTGGCAGTATTGGCTTCATGTAAAAGTGATGATGATACCACAATGATTAATCAGGATATTAATTATTCCAAACTCCCTCAGGAATTTCCGTTTACAAAACTGGCTGCGATAAACGGAGTAGATGTCATTAATGGCGGATTTGGTTCCGGAGCAGCAGCTCATCCTACAAGAAAAGGCGAATTCTATGTCATTACAGACAGAGGACCAAATACTGACTTTCAGAATGGTAAAAAGTTTCTAGCTCCTAACTTTACTCCAACGATTATGCATTTTAAAATTAATGCTGACGGAAATGTAGAGGTAGTCAAATATATTAAACTTAAAAATCCATCCGGGCAACCTATTACGGGATTACCAAATCCGGTAGGGATGGGAAGTACGGGGGAAATTGCTTATGATGCTTCCGGAAATGTTTTAGGTACTGATCAGTATGGACTGGACAGTGAAAGTATTGTAGCAGCAGCAGACGGTACATTCTGGGTTTCTGATGAATATGGACCGCATATTGTGCATTACAGTGCAGACGGAGTAGAAATGGAAAGAATAAGCCCGATAGGTGTAAATACCGGAACAAGAAAATTACCTGCTGTGTTAGCAAAGAGAAGAGCCAACAGAGGAATGGAAGGACTGTGTATTACTCCAGACGGAAGAACGCTGGTAGGAACGATACAGTCGATGATGCTTGTACCCAGCAAAGCATTGGCAACCAATACCACTTTAACGAGAATTGTCACCTTTGATATTATTACAGGGCAGACCAAACAGTTTTTGTATAAACAGGATGGAGGCGCTTCAGATTCAGTATGTGATATTACTGCATTAAGTAACAATGAATTCCTGGTGATTGAAAGAGATGGGAATTTCGGATCTCAGGGAGGAATTAAAAAAGTATACAGGATTAACCTGAGCAATGCTTCCGATGTGAACGGAACTGATATTGCTGCCGTAGATGGTATGAAAGTGAATGGAAAAGCCTTAGAGCAATGCTCATGGGATGAAATTACGAATGCCGGGATAAAAACTGTTACCAAAACATTAGCTGTAGATCTGGTTGCAAAACTGGGCTATGAACATGATAAGTTTGAGGGAATTGTTTATTTAGGAAATAATAAACTGGCTGTTTTCAATGATGATGATTTTGGAGTAGTGGATGATGGAAATGGTAACCCAAAAGCTAAGATTCTTCCTAAAACAGGGAAGGTAGATAAAGGAACTATGTATGTAGTCGATATTCAATAATTAGATTTTTTTAACGGAAAACGGCGGCATCGAAGATGCCGCCGTTTTTATTTATCAATAGGAGCGGACTTTATCCAGAGCCTATTTTTTTGAATATTAGTTAAAACCCTCAATGATCTTAGAGAAATCCTCTAATTTCAAAGCAGCTCCTCCAATAAGACCTCCGTCGATATCCGGCTGAGAGAAAATTTCTTTTGCATTGTCTGGCTTTACAGATCCTCCATAAAGGATTGAAATTTCATCAGCAACTTCCTGTCCATATTTTGCAGCGATGATACTTCTGATGTGTGCATGAATTTCCTGAGCCTGCTCCGGACTTGCCGTTTCTCCTGTTCCGATAGCCCAAACCGGTTCGTAAGCAATCACTACCTTCTTGATTTCTTCAGCAGAAAGTGTA
Source organism: Chryseobacterium sp. D764 (assembly GCF_019317325.1). Lineage (NCBI taxonomy): Bacteria > Pseudomonadati > Bacteroidota > Flavobacteriia > Flavobacteriales > Weeksellaceae > Chryseobacterium > Chryseobacterium sp. D764. The sequence goes on from NZ_CP079219.1 coordinate 4,667,586, forward strand.
AAAAGAGCGACTTCAGTCTGATTTTTTACCACTTCCAGATGTTGTCCTGCTTTTCTCTGCTCAAGAGTTTCTCCGTTACAGTAAACAGGAATAAGACCTTTGTCAAGTGCTAATTTGATTTTTCTGTTACAGTGAGAATCTGTTTCTCCGTGATACTGTCTTCTTTCAGAGTGTCCGATCAATGAACCGGTAGCATCGATAGATTCCAGCATATCTGCAGAAATTTCTCCTGTGTAAGCTCCGCTTTCATACTCGCTCATATCCTGAGAAAATACTCCGATTTCATCCTTTTCAAAGATGTCTTTTGCCATCATCAAATATAATGCTGGTGGAGCGATCCAAACCTCACAGTGGGTAGCATTGTTGTTTTTATAGCTTAGTAACTGAATCATCAATTGTTGTGCATCAATTACATTTTTGTTCATTTTCCAGTTTCCTGCAACTATTTTTCTTCTCATAACATTTATTATATTTATTTACTTCATTTATTTATTTCGTGATTATAATCCCCAAAGGTTTTTCAGCAGAACGTAGAAAGTATGCTCCTCTTCAGTTACTTTATTATCCGCTTTGATCAATGATTTTGCAAACTGAACAAACTTTACACGTTCATCTTCTGTAGAATCATCATGGAAACATCTTGCATGAAATTCAAAATGATCTTTCCATTCTTCGGGCTGTAAAAGAGCCAGTGTTTCCAATTCGTTGTCAAGATTCATTCTGAACGGAAATTCATCCGCCATATATTGCTGAACCAGCATTCCTTCCTCAGGAGCAAACTCTCCGTCTACAGAAGAAAGAATCATTAATAAGTGATATCCGGCGATTGATTTATTTGATTTTTGCATGAGCTGTTGTATGTTTAAGTTTAGTGTTTAAATTTGATAGTTGATCTACGATTATTTCTCGTAAAGACCTATCATTCATCATTCATCATTTATAATTATTTAACGTAGTCCTTTGCAGGCTGTTTGTCTATAATTTTTCCATTCTCAAGAATCAGTACAAACGGGTTGCTTCTTGCTATGGTTTTGATGGCAGTTCCGTCCATCATTGCGTTTTTAATGGTTTTAAAAGTATTGGGATAGGTAGAAACTCCATAGATAAGAGCTCCTTTTTGTGTATTTACTTTAGCTTCCACCTTCTGAAGCAGATCAGCAGAAATATCTTTTGGATGATAAGAGAATACCAAAACGGCTTTTGGAGCGTTGATGATCTCGTTCGTAACCTCCATTCCTGTAGGATCTTCAATCTTAAATTTCACAATTTCAGATTTGTAACCTTCTTTGATCAGTACAGATTCATTTTTTCCTTCCTCAATTTTCCAGGGAGAACCTTCTGCCCAGTATTCTGTTTTTTTGATATAAGCATCCTGATTTACCTTTATAACAACCCCTGTTTTCTGGTTTTTCAGAGAATAAAAAGTCTTATATTCAGAAGGATTTTTTTCAATTTTTCCTTTTTCACCTTTAATGTCCGTTCCTATTTTATAATCACGGAAATCAATGATCGGTTCATGCATAATCCCTTGTGCCATCACATAAATCATTCCCAGTGAAAAAACTGTTAAAAGGATATATTTAAATGTATTGGAAGACTCTTTCTTGGTCACTCCATACTCATCTTTTTTACGGAAATCTTTTCTGTACAAGACAAATAATATGATCAATCCTACCAGAAGCACAATATCCTTAAGAAAGCTCTGCCAAGGTGTAAATTTGAGGGCATCTCCAAAACATCCACAGTCTGTTACCACATTGAAATAGGCTGAATAAAACGTAAGGAATCCAAAGAAAATACAAAGCGCAATTAATATGGATAAGGTAAACTTAAGCTTTAATTTAAGCAGTAACATAAATCCTAAGAAAAGCTCCAGTACCACTACGATAATGGAAAAAAGCAGGGCAAACTTTTCTAAAAACGGCATGTTGAAAACAGGAGGAGCAAAATATTCTTCCATTTTGAAAGAAAAACCTACCAGATCCACGGCTTTCACAAAGCCTGAAAGGATAAAAATAACAGCAATAATAAAGCGTAATAAACCTTTGAGCATATTAAATATTTTTGGGTTCGAATTGATTTTCTTTTTCTGAGAACTTGATCAGGCAGAAGACAGCATAATTCAGCATATCGAAATAGTTGGCGTCAAGCCCTTCTGAGACGATCGTTTTTCCCTGATTATCCTCAATCTGTTTAGTTCTTAATACTTTCTGATAAATAAGATCTGTGATCGAAGAAATTCTCATATCTCTCCATGCCTCACCATAATCATGATTTTTTCTCTCCATTAAAGCTTTCGCTTCGTTGGAATATTGGTCATACAGACCTAAAATTTCTTCTTTATTTTCATTGAAATCATTGGAAAGACCCTTCTCCAGCTGAATAAGTCCAATGATAGAGTAATTGACAATTGCGATAAATTCATCTTCTTCACTCTCATCCACCATTTTTTTATCAGTCATCTGCAGCGTACGGATTCTGTTCACTTTGATATAAATCTGATCCGTAATAGAGCTTGGTCTTAAAACCCTCCATGCTGCACCGTAATCCTGTAATTTTTTACCGAAAAGATCACGACACTGACTGATAACTTTCTCGAACTGTACTGATGTTTTTAACATAAATTTTCTTAATCTTCCAAATATACGAATTCGGTTTTAGATTTTTGAATTTGATGAGCTGAGTTTGTGAGTGAGAGGGTTTGAGAGGGTGTCTCCAGCTTCTGGCTTCCAGACAATAATTTCTAATTTCTAGCTTCCTACCTCTTATTAAAACATCATAAATCACTAATTTTGCAGTACAAAAATCATGATCAATTATAAAATCCATGCTCTCTAAGTCTCCAATTCTCCAGCCCTCCAACGCTCCAACCTACTCAATCAATTGTAATGGTCGTTTAGTACAGCTTGATACTCCAAAAATCATGGGAATCCTCAATCTGACTCCGGATTCATTTTCTGATGGCGGGAAATTCAATGAGGAAAAATCAGCTTTGAAACATGCAGAAAAACTGTTGAAAGATGGCGCAGAAATACTGGATATCGGACCTCAGTCTACACGCCCCAATGCAGAATTTTTAAGTGCTGCAGAAGAAATAAACCGAATCGGAAATATCATTTCTCTGATCAAAAAAGAATTTCCGGAAGTCTTGATTTCTCTTGATACTTTTTATGCAGCAACAGTAAAATTTGGTTTCAATGAAGGAATTGATCTGATCAATGATATCTCAGGCGGTCAGTATGATGTAGAAATGTTTGATACAGCTGCTGAAACGAAACTTCCCTACATTTTGATGCATGTAAATCCTTCCTACAAAACTATGCACGATAAAATAAAGTTTGAAGATATTACACTGGAAGTGAACCAATATTTTGCTAAAAAGACAAAAGAACTTTTAGAAAAAGGAGTGAATGACATCATTCTTGATCCTGGTTTTGGTTTCGGAAAAACAGGAGAAGATCAGATGAAAATGATCCATGAAGTTGAATATCTCGGATTTGGAAAATTTCCCCTTTTAATAGGTATTTCCAGAAAGTCATTTATCTACAAACCTCTTGGGAAATCACCTTTGGATATCAATGAAGAAACGCAAAAACTTCATATGAAAGTACTAGAACAGGGAGCAAAGATTGTAAGGGTTCATGATGTGGCTGAAGCAAAGGAAACGCTTACCCAGTTTTTACGGAAAAAATAAAAAGTGTAAAAAAACTTGTGAGTAATTAAAAAGTTTATACATTTGCAGTATGAATTTTACAAATCAGAAAAATATTATTGTCATTTCTATTATTGCTGCTGTCATTAACAGCAGGAAGGAAACGGCATTTTAGATAGATTTAAATTTAAATTATATATAGAACCGTTTCAAATTATGAAACGGTTTTTTTTGTTTTATTTTTTTACAATAAAAAGTATGTATCAGTTATTATCAGTAATTATTATCGTCATTATTATTCCCTTGCGTCTGTGAGAAGGAAGATGTATGACTGTACATATATTGAGCCCTCTCACAGCGTGAGAGGGCTTTTTTTATTCCCTTTTGTTAATTTTTTAAACCTCTATAACATGTATTACAACGACGACACGACCATCTACTTTGACGGAAAATTTATGAAAGCGAAAGATGCCGGAACAGATCTGTATGGACAATCACTTCACTATGGTTACTCAGTTTTTGAAGGAATTAAATCTTACAGCACCGATCATGGAGCCAGGATTTTCAAAGCACAAGAACATTATGAAAGGCTAAAAAGATCAGCTGAATTAATGCATATTCCCTTCGATTATTCCGTGAACCAGCTTACAGAACTTACATATGAACTTCTGGATCGTAATGGTTTTACTGATGCTTATATCCGTCCGTTGGTCACGTGTTCACCCAATATGTCCCTTTCAAAAGGACAAAAATCTTATCTGTCACTTCTTGCCTGGGAATGGAATAACGGCTATCTGGCAGATAAAATGAAAATTATGACTTCCCCTTTTCAACGTCCTAATCCTAAAGCTTTCAAGGTTGAAGCCAAAGTAGGAGGACATTATGTAAACTCAATATTGGCCTGTCAGGATGCCAAAGACAAAGGTTACGATGAAGCGCTGGTATTGGATGAAAACGGAAATGTTGCCGAAAGCTCTGGTGCCAATGTGTTCTACGAAAAAGACGGGGTTTTATTTACTCCGGCCAAAGGAAGCATCCTTCCGGGAATCACCAGACAAACCGTTATGGAGATTTGTAATGAGCTTGATATCCCTGTAGAAGAAACATTTTTTAAACCGGAAGAAATGCATGGTGCAGATGCTGGCTTTTTCTGTGGTACAGCAGCAGAAATTGTTGCCCTGGATTCTCTTGATGATGTTCCTTTCACCAGAAATTGGGAAGAGACTTCAAGTGGAAGAGTACAGCAGGCATATTTGAAATTGGTAAGAGTTCTGTCATTGTAGATTTTAAGAATTTAAATATTTGATTATCAGGTGAATATGTCTGTTTTTTAAACGATTGAATATTGTAATTTTTATAAAAATTGAAAATGAAAAGAATATTACAAAATGTAGTTTTGGATCAAAATTTAGTAAAGAACTCCATTTTAAAGAAAGGAAAATAATAGAAAATGCAGGAAAGATATGTTAAATAAATATTCGAAAACATTCACGCAAAACAGTGAACAACCCGCAGCCAAAGCAATGTTGTACGGGATAGGATTTACAGAAGAAGATATGCACAAGGCTCAGGTCGGAATTGCCAGTATGGGTTATGACGGAAATACCTGCAATATGCATTTGAATGATTTGGCTCAGGTTGTAAAAAAGGGAACATGGAATCATGGGTTAGCCGGATTAATTTTTAACACAATTGGAGTTAGTGACGGGATGAGCAACGGAACAGATGGAATGCGCTATTCTCTGGTAAGCCGTGATGTAATTGCAGACAGTATAGAAGCCATCTGCGGAGCACAGTACTATGACGGACTGATTGCATTGCCGGGCTGCGACAAAAATATGCCGGGAACTATTATTGCAATGGGAAGGCTGAACAGACCATCCATCATGGTTTACGGAGGAACTATTGCGCCCGGTTGCTACAAAGGTGAACAGCTTAACATTGTTTCTGCTTTTGAGGCTTTGGGAAAAAAGATTGCAGGAGAAATAACAGAAGAAGATTTTGATGGGGTTGTAAAGAATTCCTGTCCGGGAGCAGGCGCATGTGGTGGAATGTATACCGCCAATACAATGGCCTCAGCGATAGAAGCATTAGGAATGAGTCTTCCGTATTCCTCTTCTAACCCTGCTCTGAGTAAAGAAAAACAGGAAGAATGTCATGAAGCAGGAAAATATCTGAAAATATTATTGGAAAAAGACATCAAACCATCAGATATCATGACCCGTAAAGCTTTTGAAAATGCTTTGCGCATGATTGTTATTCTTGGAGGAAGTACCAATGCTGTTTTACATTTCATAGCCATGGCAAAAAGTGTAGGAGTGCCTCTTACTCAGGATGATTTCCAGAAGATGAGTGATGTAACTCCGGTATTGGCAGACCTAAAGCCAAGCGGAAAATATCTGATGCAGGATCTGTATGAACACGGAGGAATACCATCAGTAATGAAATACCTTTTAAACCAAGGATTATTACACGGTGATTGTGTAACGGTAACCGGAAAAACATTAGCCGAAAATTTAGAAAATGTTCCGGATCTGGATTTCAATACACAGAAAATCATAAAACCATTGTTAGAACCTGTAAAAGCTACCGGACATTTGAGAATACTGTACGGAAATCTTGCTGAAAAAGGAAGTGTGGCAAAGATCACAGGGAAAGAAGGAGAACGTTTTGTAGGAAAAGCCCGCGTATTTGATGGCGAAAAGAACCTGATCAGAGGAATTCAGGATGGAACCGTACAGCATGGTGACGTTATCGTCATCCGAAATGAAGGTCCGAAAGGTGCTCCCGGAATGCCCGAAATGCTTAAACCCACGAGTGCACTGATTGGTGCAGGTCTGGGAAGCAGTGTCGCCTTGATTACAGACGGAAGATTTAGCGGAGGAACCCATGGATTTGTAGTAGGGCATATCACTCCGGAAGCTCACGAAGGAGGCCTGATCGCCTTTGTAAACGATGATGACCTGATTGAAATTGATGCTGTAAACAACACGATACAGCTCAAAGTTTCAGAAGAAGAAATAAAAAGAAGAAAGGAAGGATGGCAAAAACCACCTCTTAAAGTACAGAAAGGATTGCTTTATAAATATGCATTAACAGTATCATCAGCGGCAGAAGGCTGTGTAACGGACGAAATCACTCAATAAAAGTATATGGAAAACCTGAATTTATCAACAGAAATACAACTTAGCGGAAGCCGGATCATTCTTGAAGCTTTTCTTCAGGAAGGGGTGAAAACCGTTTTCGGATATCCGGGAGGGGCTATTATTCCTATTTATGATGCCCTTTACGACTATCAGGAGAACCTGAAACATGTGCTTGTACGTCACGAACAGGCTGCCGTACATGCGGCGCAGGGTCTGGCAAGAGTTTCAGGAGAAGTCGGTGTCGTATTGGCAACCAGTGGTCCCGGAGCAACCAATCTTGTAACAGGACTGGCTGATGCTCTACTGGATAATACTCCTCTGGTATGCATTACAGGGCAGGTTTTTGAACACCTTCTCGGAACCGATGCCTTTCAGGAAATAGATGTGATGAACGTTACAAGTCCGGTTACCAAATGGAATTATCAGGTGACCGATGCCAATGAGCTTCCTGAAGTATTGGCAAAAGCATTCTACATAGCAAAATCAGGTCGCCCTGGTCCTGTCCTGATTGATGTTACCAAAAATGCCCAACTGCAACCTGTTGATTATAAAGGATATTCTCCATGTTATTCATTGAGAAGTTATAAACCCAATCCTGATCCATGTTTTGAAAGTATTGAAAAAGCGGCTTTGCTGATCAATGAGGCAGAAAAACCATTCATTATCGCCGGACAGGGGATTATGTTGGGGAATGCTGAAAAAGAGTTTTTAGAGTTTGCCGAAAAATCTGGAATTCCGGTGGCATGGACGGTTTTAGGAATGAGTGCTATTCCTACCGATCATCCACAAGCCGTTGGAATGGTAGGAATGCATGGAAACTATGGACCGAATATATTAACCAATGAATGTGATGTTTTGATTGCTGTCGGAATGCGCTTCGATGACCGCGTAACAGGAAGACTGGATCAGTATGCGAAACAGGCAAAAATCATTCATCTGGATATAGATAAAGCAGAGATCAATAAAAATGTAAAAGTAGATATTCCGGTTCTTGGAAACTGTAAACATACCCTTCCATTTCTTACAAAATGGATTGCAAAAAGAGAATACCCGGAATGGCATGAAAGATTTAAAAACTGTCATGAAATTGAAAATAACAGTCTCATCAATACAGAGCTTTATCCTGAAGAAGGAGAAATTACTATGGGAGAAGTCATCCGTTATCTGAACGAGATGACTGAAGGAGAGGCGGTCATTGTAACAGACGTGGGACAGCATCAGATGGCAACATGCCGTTATTCTAAATTTAAGAATTCCCGTACCAATGTAACGAGTGGCGGATTGGGAACCATGGGGTTTTGTCTTCCTGCTGCAATAGGAGCATCTTATGCAGGGACTGGCCGTCCTGTAATTGCTGTCATGGGAGATGGAGGTGCTCAAATGAATATTCAGGAATTGGGAACCATTATGCAGTATCATCCGGAGGTCAAAATATTAATTCTTAATAACTGTTATCTGGGAATGGTAAGGCAATGGCAGGAATTGTTTCACGAAGAAAGATATTCCTCAGTGGATATTCAGAGTCCCGACTTTGTTCAGGTGGCAAAAGGATATAATATCCCGGGAAATAAAGTGTCTGAAAGAAAAGATCTGGAATGGGCACTTCGCCAGATGCTTGATCACAACGGCGCTTTTCTTCTTGAGGTCATGACGGGAAAAGAACATAATGTATTTCCAATGATTCCTCAGGGAAAAAGTGTTTCAGAAATCGTACTGAATAATAAATTTTAAAAATAAAAAAGATGAAAACAGATCATAAAGAATATACCATTACAGCGTATACAGAAGATTATTTAGGATTGATCGGCCGGATCAATGCTATTTTTTCAAGAAGAAGAATTTCTATGGTGACCTTCAATGTAGGTCCTTCAGAAATAGAAAAAGTAAAAAAGTTTGTCATCGTGATCAGAGAAACAGAAGATTCTGTTCAGAAAATAAGCAGACAAATGGAAAAACAGGTAGACGTTCTGGAAGTACATTATCACAGAAATCCATACCTGACAGCTGTAGAATATGCAAGCTAAACATAAAATTAAACATCATAATCAATAATTATAAAATCAAAAAAAATGGCAAAATTGAATTTTGGAGGAGTAGAAGAGAACGTAGTAACGAGAAATGAATTTCCGTTGGAAAAAGCTCAGGAAGTATTAAAAAATGAAGTAGTAGCGGTAATTGGATACGGAGTACAGGGACCCGGACAGGCTTTGAATCAGAAAGATAACGGAATTAATGTTATTGTAGGACAGAGGAAAAACTCCAAATCATGGGATAAAGCAGTTACAGACGGATTTGTACCGGGAGAAACTTTATTTGAAATTGAAGAAGCTTTAGAAAAAGGAACCATAATCTGCTACCTTCTGAGCGATGCTGCACAGATTGAATACTGGCCAAAAGTAAAACAACACCTTACCCCAGGAAAAGCATTATATTTTTCTCATGGTTTTGGAATTACTTTCAGCGAACGTACGGGAATTGTTCCTCCAGCTGATGTAGATGTATTTCTGGTAGCACCAAAAGGCTCAGGAACTTCGTTGAGAAGAATGTTTCTCCAGAACAGAGGTCTGAACAGCAGTTTTGCCGTTTATCAGGATGCTACAGGAAAAGCAAGAGAAAGAGTAACTGCATTGGGTATCGCGATAGGAAGCGGATATCTGTTTGAAACCGATTTTAAAAAAGAAGTATACAGCGATCTTGCCGGAGAGCGTGGAACATTAATGGGAGCTGTACAGGGAATATTTGCTGCTCAGTATGATGTATTGAGAAAAAACGGACACAGCCCTTCTGAAGCCTTTAATGAAACAGTGGAAGAACTCACGCAGTCATTAATGCCTTTAGTGGCAGAAAACGGGATGGACTGGATGTATGCCAATTGCAGCACAACCGCTCAGAGAGGAGCTTTAGATTGGTGGAAACGTTTCAGAGATGCTACTTCGCCTTTATTTGAAGAATTGTATGACAACGTAGCCAAAGGAAATGAAGCACAACGTTCGATTGACAGTAACAGCAAGCCGGATTATCGTGAAAAACTGGAAGTTGAACTTACAGAGTTAAGAGAAAGCGAAATGTGGAAAGCTGGCAAGACTGTACGAAGCCTCAGACCCGAAAACAATTAATTATCAAACAGATGATGAAAGAGGAAATAAGTTCCTTCGTTTTAGAGAATGTCTATAAAGCGGAGGAACGATTAAAAAATGTAGTGGTAAAAACACCTTTAGCTGTCAATAATAATCTGTCAGCTATTTATGAGGCGAATGTCCGTTTCAAAAGAGAAGACCTTCAAAGAGTAAGATCCTATAAGATCAGAGGAGCATACAATAAGATGGCAACAATGTCACCGGAAGAACTTTTAAAAGGAGTGGTGTGTGCCAGTGCCGGAAATCATGCGCAGGGAGTGGCGTTTGCATGTCAGACAATGAAGGTGAAAGGAACTATTTTCATGCCTTTGCCAACACCCGGGCAAAAGCTTGAGCAGGTGAAAATGTTCGGTGGAGAATACATAGACGTTATTTTGTACGGAGATACTTTCGATGCTGCAAAAGATGCTGCGATGAGGTTTTGTAAAGACCATAACAGTGTATTTATTCATCCTTTTGACGATCCGGCAATTATTGAAGGGCAGGCAACAACAGCGCTGGAAATTCTGGAGCAGGCTGAGGGTGTTATTGATTATATTTTTGTTCCGATTGGAGGAGGTGGGCTGGCAGCAGGAATCTGTTCTGTATTCCAACATCTGTCACCACACACAAAAATCATTGGAGTAGAACCTTCAGCGGCAGCAAGTATGAAAAAAGCGCTGGAAAAAGGGAAACCTGTTCTTCTTGAAAAGATAAGCAGGTTTGTAGATGGAGCAGCAGTACAGCAAGTGGGAGATATTACTTTTGAACGCTGCAAAAATATCCTGCATGATATGGCTACGGTGGAGGAGGGACTTGTATGTGAGACCATTTTGTCATTGTATAATAAAGATGCTATTGTTGTAGAACCTGCGGGAGCTCTTTCAGTAGCCGCATTGGAAAAATACAGGGATGAAATAAAAGGTAAAAATGTAGTCTGTATCATCAGCGGAAGTAATAACGATATTACCCGTATGGAAGAAATCAAGGAAAAAGCGTTGCTTTATGCAGGGTTAAAGCATTATTTCCTGGTCAGGTTTCCACAGCGTCCGGGAGCATTGAAAACTTTTGTAATGGATGTGCTGGGACCTGATGATGATATTACCTATTTTGAGTACACCCAGAAAAACTCAAAAGAAAAAGGAATTGCAGTGGTAGGAATTGCTCTGAAACAAAACAAAGATTTCAACCCTTTAATCGATAAGATGAAACAATATGATTTTTTTGTCAACTATCTGAACAATGACCCTTCACTGATGAATTTACTTATTTAATGAACCATTAAGATTGATAAAGCTTTTAAGAATAATGAAAAAAATATCTTCAGATATTTAGTAAGCAGATTACTTTGTTCAAATTCGTTTGAATCTTAACTTTCCTTACAATCTAAATTTTACTTAATGGTTAAATACATATTCAATATTAAATTATTTCGTAATCAATCAGATTCTAAAAACACAATGATGAAAAATAAAAAGCTTCACAATCGGTGAAGCTTTTTATTTTTATCTTTCAAGCGAAAAATTTGAAATTATTTTTGGACGTTCAGCTTCATTCGCTGCTTTCCAGGATGTTCTGTACATCCATTCCGTCATTTTATAAAGCTTTTTGTAATTGATATTTTCTGATTCATCCTGTGGCGTATGATACTGATCATGCAGTACACTGGTGAAAAATATAGCAGGAATGCCGATTTTAGCATAAGGAAGATGATCACTTCTGAAATAGAAATATTCAGCGTGGCTTGGAGAATCCCAATCTTTCAGGTATTTGAATTTTGTACTCTCGTTATTGGCTTCTTCAGCCATTTTTACAAGCTCTTCAGAATTTTTATGAGGAGCATTTCCTCCTAATAAAGCCGCCTCATTATTATCATTTCTTCCAATCATATCACCATTCAATACAGCTACGATTTTCTCTTTTGGAACAACCGGATGTGCTGCGTGCCATCTGGAGCCCAACAATCCTCTTTCTTCAGCTCCATGGAAAACAAACAGGATACTTCTTTTTCCCGGCTGTTTTTTGTAAGCTCTTGCCATCGCCAGCATTGCAACACAGGTGCTTGCATTATCATCGGCACCATTGTAGATGGTATCATTTTTTACAGGATGCCTGATTCCGTCATGATCCTGATGTCCGCTTAGCAAAACATATTCATTTTTAAGAACCGGATCAGTACCTTCTATTTTTCCGATGATATTCACTGATGGATATTTGTAGGTTTCAGTGATCAGGTTCAGAGAAGCTTTAGGATTGTTTTTTACCCATCCTGCATTTTCTCTTTTAATCCATAAAACAGGAATATTATTCGTGATCTTTTCTCTCAATCCTTCTACACCATAGCTTCCTCTTGTCATTTGAGGAAGTACTTCCACCCAGCTTTGTTCTGAGGTATCATCGGTAATGAAGATAATGGCTTTCGCGCCCAATTCAGAAGCTTTATTGTAGTATTTATTTCTTACAAATCCAGGATATCTTCTTACAAAAAGAGTCATATCTTTTGAGATATTTTTGTCTGAAGCGTTTACAGCAAGTACTTTTCCTTGAATATTTAATTTAGCAAGATCTTCAGGTTCTGCGTTTCCGGCATATACAATTTCGGCATCTATAGAAGCATTCACAGGTTCAGCAACAAGGAAATCTTTCCATAGTTTCAAACTGTTGTCTCCAATTTTCAGGCTGCTTTGAGGGATAACCTGATGTCTGTACATATCAAAAAACTGGAAAAAAGTTCCGTTATCACCTGCGGGTTTCATTCCGGCTTCTTTTGCTTTGTCAGCAAGCCACATAGAAACTTTTAATTCATCCAGCGTTCCTGCTTCACGACCCCAGAACTGATCTGCGGCAAGCTGATACATATCGGTACGAAGATCAGCTTCTTTGATGGCAGAAACCAAAGGTTTTTTATAATTCTGAGCATTTCCAATGGTAAACAGGAAAAGACTTAGCAGAGAAAAAACATAATTTTTATTCATAGAAACTTTTAATCAAAGTTAGCTAATTTCTCTGAAAACTGTTTTGAAAATTCCTTTCTGTCTTCTTCCAGTTTTTCCTTTGTAGAAGCTAAAATGTAAGTGAAAAGGATCTTGTCTTCATTGTCTAAAAAGATAATTTCCTTTTCATTCCCATCGATCATCTGTGAGAAAATTTCCCACATCGGAGTGTCTTTTAATTTTAATAATTCAAAAAACTGTTCTGCTTTGATTTCGATTTTCTGCATGCTCTTTTTTATATATTATCGTTGAATATTTCTGAATTCTGGTTCAAAAATAAAGATTTTGTATTTTATGGGGTATTAAAACTCGAGAAACTTCAGTTTAAACTGGATAGCAAAATTTTCTCTGAAATGTGGTGTTGCATAATAACCCACTCTGTAGAATAAACCTAGATTAAAATAACTGGAAAGGAAATTATTCCATTCCAAGCCTACTTCCTGATACAGATGATCCAGCTTTCTGAACTTAAACTGATGGTATTCCGGATGTTTCATATCTCCGATAGTTCCTCTCAGAACAAAATCAAAGCTGGAAACATTGTGTCCGAAACTCTTGAAATACAAGGGAAGCTTGTGAGTGAAGTAATATGCAATAAACCTATCATTATAATATTTTCCTCCCTCCAAGGTAGCAAATCCAAGGTAAGAGGTAAGGTTGAAATTGAAATCTTTACCAGGGGAAGCAAGTCCGTTCATCGTAAAGTTTTTCCAGATTGGCGCTTCACCCAAAACGGCACCTCCGTACAGTCTGAAACCAGTAGTCCCGATGGGAGTCTTAAAATTATGAACAAAAAGAGCATCAAAACGGGAATAATTAAAGTTCCCCTGCAGCAGTTTGTAGCTCTGCTCATAATTAAAATACAACTCAGGATATTTCTGGTCGATCAGAGATTTTCCCTGAGGAGTCATAATATTGGTAGAATTCGGAGAATATTTTAAGGTAAAAAGTGTATTGAAATTTCTGTATGAAGTCCCTCTGTCTCTGAACTGGTAATCAAATTCTGCAGCTTCCGTATTTCGTCTTACAGCAAGAGCAAGGGTAAGACCGTTGGTCACGTCATTCATATACGATAAAGAGGCTCCTTTGAAATGGAAATATTTATCATTATTCAGGTTATTTCCAAAATTCATCGTTCTCATTTTGAAATTCCAGAGCTTTCTGTTGAACTCTCCTGATGCTGTTACGTCATCATATACCTCAAATCGGAAAATTGAATTTTTTTCCAGCGAGGTTTTCATATCAAGACCCATTCCGTATTTCCACCTTCTGTCTTTTACCCCGTATGCAAAATAATAGTCTGGTGAAAAATAAGGGTTGAAATTTTCATTAAGTTTGGCCTTTAAACCTAATCTGAAGCCTTCATAAGAGTTATAATTGACAATTTCATCCACCGCGAAATCTACAGAGCCTACTCTGATTTGCCCGTTCAGTAATCCGGATAAGATCTGCGCCTTTCTGTCAATTTTATATTTTTTACCTAAACTATCAATGGTCTTATAGGTATTTTGTTCTCTTTCAGTAAGAGGCTCTGTTCTGTACCGGTCCAGAGAATGGCCGTCAATATTTTTTACAGAGAAGGTATAGCCTTTGAAATCTTTGGGATTCTCTTCGATAGGAGCTTCGAAATCAAAATATTTTGAGGTAAGAAAAGCGTAGGTTCCAAAACTTTTTTTTGTTTTCTTATCGTCAGCATGCTCTTTGTCGTCCATCGCCATTTTACCCATTTTAAGCTTGGTTTTTTCATGGGCAAGAAACCATTTGTTATTATAGAATACCCATGTGCTGGTGATGATCCCGTCGTTTTTATTTTTACTGAAATTTTCTATCTTTTTGATTCCGTAGGTTTCCGTATCTACATAAATAGCACCGTTATACTTTCGCTTTCTGTCCGGCTTTTTGTAATTGACTTCACGGAAACGGATCACAAAGTTTTTTCTCCCGTCAAGAGTAACGGTATCCGAAAGAAAGAATCTGTACAATCCTCTGTTCTCCGGCTTCACCTGCTCAGGAACAATATCCCTGTTACTTTGCTGGAGCGCAATCATTTCATAAATAGGCTGCTTCAGACCGGAAATTCTGTTGTCCAGAATATTGATCTTTTCACCATATTTTTTGGAATATAAAAACTCCTGTGCCCTTTCCCAGAGAAAGAGTTTGCTTTTTGAAAATACTTTTCTTGCGGAAATATTATTCAGTGAGTCTTTTTCTCTTTTTTTCTTGAAAATGTTTAAATCATTGAAATACTGATTAAACTGTGAAAGGCTGTCCTCATCAATATCCAGAGATATTTTTTCATAGGATTTATAAGAATAGGAACCTAAGCTTTTTGGAGAGTTTTCGTTAAAAAGTTTATTCACTTTTTTCAGAATTTCCAGAGCCCGGGGATCACTTTTATCTTCAATAACTACAGCTTCAATGCTGGTGGTTTTTGAAGATTTTTTGATGAGGGAAATTTCCATACTGCTCTCCACTGATATCGTTTCTTTCTGGTAAGAATCGGCGTCAATATCAATGTTTTTGCATTCTGTTTTAAATTCCAAAACGCCCTGTTGATTGGTGTATCCAATGATTGTGTTATCACATGACACTTTTGCATTAAAAACAGGCTTTTGACTGGCGTCATCCACAATCTTAATTTTTGATTGTGAATACCCCAAAAAGCTGAGTAAAAAAAATAATAACAGTAAAGCCCTTTTCATGTATAAAAACTAGTTCAAAATTAATGATATTTATTGTTCTGGAAAAGTTTTTAACATAGTATAACATTGATTTAATCTAATGTTTTTATGGACTTTGCGCCTTATAAAATTAAATGATGAGGACGCTTAGATAGTCTTTCTGCATTTCCTGGAAATTTCCAATAAAAAAACTCCTGAATCTGGTTTGTTCAAGAATTTTTTGATCAGTTGTTATTTTATGATGGCTTATTGATCATCTAAAGTCTTCATAAATTCAATAATATCATTTATTTCCTTATCGGTAAGCTGCAACGGAGTATCAGAAAGTGTTTGGTTTTCTACTTTGAATCCAAAAGCCTTTCCACCGCCTTTGTTATAGAAATTCATTACTTCTTTCAATGTTTTGTATCCTCCGTTGTGCATATAAGGAGCTGTTTTATTGATGTTTCTAAGGGTTGGTGTTTTGAAGGAATGTTGTAATGAAGGTACTGTTTCATGAAACTTTCCTCTTCCCGGATCATTGTCAAATGTTTTATTTTCTCCATTGATTGCAGCTCCTAAAACCTCCTGTTCGGTTTTCTTGAAATTGGGAGGAACTGTACCATTAAATAAAGGAACAAAATGGCATATTGCACATTGGGCTTTTCCAACAAAAAGATTGAAACCTCGCTTCTGGCTTTCCGTCATTGCTGACTTATTTCCTCTCATATAATCATCAAAAGCAGAATTGAATGTTGACAAAGAACGAATATAACTTGCCAGTACGTTCTGAAGCTGCCATACCTCTGTTTTTGGAGAATGATAAATCTTTTTAAAGGACGCCTGATAGTTTTTATCCTGATTTATTTTTGCCAGAATCACATTCAGGTCACCATGCATTTCTTCTTTATTGGAGATCACATCTGAACTCTGCCCTTCAAGATCATCCTTTCTCATATCCCAAAACTGGCCATGCTGGTATCCTGCATAGTTGAGAGAAGGCGCATTTCTTGCCAGTTCTGAGTTTTCAAGGGACATCGACCTGGCAAGCCCGTCAGTAAATGCTTTCTCAGGAATATGACAGGTGGAACAGCTTCTGTTGTTGCTGTTGGAAAGAATTTTATCATTAAAAAGCTGATGACCAAGAGCTGCCTTTTCTTCGGAGAATGCATATTCTTTCCCAGGAGTAAAGGCATTGGGATTGAAGGCATTTTTAGCAAAAAAAGTAGCCGTATTTTTGTTCAGAGCAGTGGTTACTTCAACATCCGGAATCTTCTCCTGATTTTTAAAATCCAGCATCAAAGCAGTAATCTTATTAAGATGATCAGAGATAAAGCTCACATAATCAAACGTATTTTTGTCTGTGTTTCTTTTCAGGATTCCAATGGCTGAATTGATTTCTGCAATGATTCTTTTTAATGCTTTGTCTTTCGAACGTTCCGTGGAAATTTGTTCCAATGTCTCCTTGATACCTTCCAGCGAAGAAGGCATTTCCTGTAAAAATATTCCGGAAACAGGAGTGTCAAAACCTGCAATTCCTAAGCTGGAAATTCTGAAAGCTTCCTGTCTTAACGCATCAAAAACCTGATCTTTACTGATGGTAATTACCTGAAAGTTGGTGGCTATCGTATTGCTTTTATTGATAAGTTTATTGAGCATTCTGATCACTTCATCTTTATTCCCCTTATCATACGGATAGAACATCTCTTCCAAAACCTGCAGTCCTTCGGGTTCTATTTCTGTATGCTCATCCATTTCTATTTCAGGAAGGGCAGGACCGTTGATAAACCTAGCAGAGTGGGGTAGGAAGTATTCTATAGCCCATTCCATTTTTTTGTATGTTTTTCTGATGTCTTGAAATTTTTCCTGAAGAAGTTTTTCATCAGAATTTGCAGCAACAAGGGCTTTCAGTTCACTGATCTGTTTTTCAAAATCATTGTTGGTTTTGATAATCCTGTTTTTTACAGAACCAAGATCTTCGTATACAGGCTGCTGCTTATCATTCTTACAGCAATAGAGTGTAAAGAGTGCTGCTGCACAGTATAAGAAAAGAAGAATCGGGTATTTTGAAAGTTTATTCATAGGTATGAAAAAGTATCAACAGAAATTTTCTATTGATACTTTAATTTGATATGAAGGAATTAAAACTATTTTTCTACGTTTCTGATGATTACAATCTGTCCACCTTCTTTATTGGTGTTGATTCCGGAACCGTCAGGGTTTTTAAATTTGTCCAGCTGCCATGTGTGTGAGTGGATATTGACAGAGAAGGTATTAGGAACTCCGATGATATCAGAAATATCAACCATTGCTCCGAATTCCCAAGAACCGAATTTCTGCAGATCCCCTGATTGGTTGTAAGCAGTCTGCCATGCAGAATCACTTCTGTTATGTTTCATGTTCAACCATGGTTTATATTGCTTTGTAGCAATATTTAGTTGCCAGATATAAGAATCGTGGTTTGCATTTTTATAGTAAGAATCTCCGTCTTCCTGGATGTATACAAAGTTCTCAGTAACACATAAGTTATCAGGATTGATCAGATTATTTCCTGGGTTAGAATCTCCTTCAGCAACAACTTCTAATTTTCCTGTCATCATATTGTTGGAGTTCAGAACAAGCTTGTAAACTCTCCCCCACATTGTTAATCCTGCTTTCGGATTCACACCGTCAGAAGATTCTCCGGTAGCGGTAAAGTAAATTTCTCTTCCTTTTCCAGCTCCTTTTCTATAATCCACATCTTCCACTCTTGAAAAACGGATGGCGTTATTATCAATGTTTTTCTGATTTATCTGAGCGCCTGTAAGATTTTTGGCGTTAGGAATTTCTACAAATTCTACATCGTAGCTGCTTCCTTTCGTCATATCCGTTTCAGTATAGTTGTTGTTTGTTCTTTTTAAAGAATACAACTTACCATTATCCAAATCACCCTGAGTATCGGCTACATACATGATCAATTGTCCTGCAGACTGATGAGAAGATGAATAAGACTGGTCTTCCCCGATGATGATATAAGATTTTCCATTAGAAACATCTTTTGGAAGTGGAACTGCATTTTCCATTGAAGCTTTTCCTAAAGCTGGTTTTACTCTTGTTTTATCTGCTGCCTGAGATACCGGCGCCAGAGGGTTTAAAGCATGAACCATACTTTCTTCACCAGATTCTCCGGCAGTAAGAAAGGCACTGAAACCATGAGTTTCAGGAGTTGCCAGTGTAGCGGAACATAATCTCGTCATTCCTCCGGTTCCGTTTAAAATATACTCTCCTTTTACAGGCTTAAATGTTTTATCCAGATATACTCTTGATACAGACTGTTTGATCTCATGATTGGTGATCATCAGGTAGCCGTCAGAGTTGGGATCTTTCATAATTCCCATTCCATCCGGCTGACCTCCAAAAACAAAGTCAGGAGAACCTGGAAGTACATCAGAGCTGGAAATAAGGGTGGTAATATTTAAATTTTCAAAACCTTGCATTCCATAAACGAAAGCAGGCTCTTTAGAAAAATTTTCAATCTTTATTTTGTCATTGGCTGGGGTGTTGGAATCCCCGTTATTGTCATCATTACAGCCTTGAAAAACAATAGCTGCAAGGAATAGAGCTCCAATAGTTTTGTTAATTTTCATAATTATATTTTTTGAATTTCGATTACGACAAAACTAGAGGTCTAGTGTTAACTAAGTTTTAAGAAGACAAAACAAATAGTTTAAGATTAGGTAATGATTTGTTAAGGTAAGGTCAATAATTAGAACGGATATAAATAGAGAGATTTTGATGAATATCTGATTAATAAGGAATGGAATATTATAACGCAGAGACGCTAAGACTTTTAGATACCTACTTTTTTCGTTTGCAAAGGTATTCTATTTAG
Organism: Chryseobacterium sp. D764; assembly: GCF_019317325.1. Lineage (NCBI taxonomy): Bacteria > Pseudomonadati > Bacteroidota > Flavobacteriia > Flavobacteriales > Weeksellaceae > Chryseobacterium > Chryseobacterium sp. D764. Next base: position 4,687,024 of record NZ_CP079219.1, read on the forward strand.
CAAAAAACGCAATCATTTCATGGCTGAGTGTAACGGCCTTTGCAATCGGAAATATTTATGATAGCATGAGTCTTTTTGCGATCCTTAGCGTTAAAAAAATAATGATTAAAACAGAAACAGGCTGTCTCAAAAATGAAACAGCCTGTTCTAAAATTTATAATAGGTATTCTATTCTTATATATTCAAAGCTTTCTGGTAAGCATTTTCCAGACCTTCAAGGTTTTTACCACCTGCTGTTGCAAAACCCGGGTTTCCGCCGCCACCGCCTTGGATTTCTTTTGCAAGATCTTTTACGATAGCTCCTGCCTGATAATCTGCAGCCAGATCATCAGAAACTCCAACGGTGATCATTGGTTTGCCGTCTGCATCAGAAAGGATAATCGTTACCGAAGTAGGAATTTCTCTCTTCAACTGGAATACGATGTCTTTTACAGAACCTGCATCCAGAGAAGTTTTCTTTACTAAAAGCTGCTTGTTGCCTTTTTGCTCATAAGCATTCTTCCATTCACCGATTTCTCCTTTTGCTTTTTCCTTTTTAAGAGCATCTACTTCAGCTTTCAATGAAGCATTTTCTTCGATGAGTTTTTCGATAGATCTTACAACATCTTTGGACTTTAGCAGTTGAGAAAGTTCAGTGATCTGTTTTTCAAGATTGTTGAAATATTCTTCTGATTTATCTCCTGAAATAGCCTCAATTCTTCTGATTCCAGCTGCTGCAGAACCTTCGGAAGTGATTTTGAAATGACCGATTTCGCTGGTGTTTTTCACGTGAGTTCCTCCACAAAGTTCTTTTGAACTTCCGAATTGAATCATTCTCACACTGTCACCATATTTTTCACCAAATAAAGCCATTGCTCCTTTCTCCAAAGCTTCCTGAATCGGAATATTTCTGAATTCCTGTAACGCAATACTTTCTTTGATCTTTTTGTTTACTTTTTCTTCAATTAATGCCAATTCTTCCTCAGTCATTTTGTTGAAATGAGAGAAGTCGAAACGAAGATAATCAGGACCTACATAAGAACCTTTCTGTTCTACGTGAGTTCCTAAAACATCTCTTAAAGCCTCATGCAGAAGGTGAGTCACAGAGTGGTTTGCTTGAGAATTTTTTCTGTCAGAAGCATTTACTTTAGCATAGAAAACAGCACCGGCATCTTTCGGAAGTCCACTGATCAACGAAATAATCAATCCGTTTTCTTTTTTGGTTTCCAATACTTCAAAGCTTTCAACAGCATTCTCAAGAACACCTTTATCTCCAACCTGTCCACCTCCTTCAGGGTAGAAAGGAGAGTTACTCAATACTACCTGGTAAAATTCCCCGTCTTTGTTTTCTACCTTTCTGTATCTTGTAATATAGGTTTCAGATTCAGTCTGATCGTATCCTACAAATGTTTCAGGTTTTGATTCAAGGTTTACCCAGTCATATACTTTCTGAGCAGAATCTTGCTGAGAACGCTTTCTTTGCTTTTCTCTTTCAGCTTCGAACCCTTCCTCATCAATGGTTAATCCTTTTTCTTCTGCAATGATTCTTGTTAAATCATCTGGGAATCCATAAGTGTCATACAATTCGAAAACCTCAAGAGTAGGTAAAACTTTTTGATTGTCTGCAATAGTTTGCTGAATTAATTTTTCAACTCGGATTAATCCTGTTTCAATCGTATTTAAGAATGAATCTTCTTCACTTTTGATGACTTCAGTAACCAGTTTTCCCTGCTTTTCAAGCTCTGGGAAGAAAGGCCCCATTTGTTCCTGAAGAACTGCTACAAGTTTATAAAGGAAAGGTTCTTTCATCCCTAAAAATCTGTAAGAATAAGAAATTCCTCTTCTTAAGATCCTTCTGATTACATAACCCGCACCTCCGCTTGAAGGAAGCTGTCCGTCTGCAATAGCAAAAGAAACCGCTCTGATGTGATCTACCACAACACGGATGGCAATATCTTTTTCGTCTTCTAAAATTCCCGTATATTTTTTACCTGAAAGTTCTTCAACTTTAGAAATAAGCGGTGTGAAAACGTCTGTATCATAGTTGGAAGACTTCCCTTGAAGCGCCATACAAAGACGTTCAAAGCCCATTCCTGTATCTACATGCTGAGCTGGAAGTTTTTCTAACGATTTGTCAGCTTTTCTGTTGAATTCCATGAAAACCAGGTTCCATACTTCTACAACTTGAGGGTGGTCATTATTTACCAGTTCAAGTCCTGAAACCTTAGCTTTTTCCTCTGGTGTTCTCAAGTCAACATGGATTTCTGAACACGGTCCGCATGGTCCGCTTTCACCCATTTCCCAGAAGTTATCTTTTTTATTTCCGTTGATGATTCGGTCTTCTGAAATGTGAGATTTCCAGAAATCATAAGCATCCTGGTCTCTGTCCAGATTTTCAGAAGCATCACCTTCAAAAATCGTTACGTATAAATTTTCTTTTGGAATTCCGTATACTTCAGTCAGTAATTCCCAGGCAAAAGCAATAGCCTCTTTTTTGAAGTAATCCCCGAAAGACCAGTTTCCTAGCATCTCAAACATGGTGTGGTGGTAAGTATCTCTACCTACGTCATCCAGGTCATTGTGCTTCCCTGAAACTCTCAGACACTTTTGTGTATCGGCAATTCTAGGGGCGGTAGGCGTTTTGTAGCCAAGGAAAAAATCCTTGAACTGCGTCATTCCGGAGTTGGAAAACATAAGGGTAGGGTCGTCTTTCAGCACAATAGGAGCTGAAGGAACAATAAGATGCCCTTTACTTTTAAAATAATCTAAAAATTTTTGACGTATCTCTTGTGATGTCATAGTATTGCTTTTGCTTTTTTTAATATCAAATTTTGATAAGATGCAAATTTACTATTTTTAAGCGATTTGTAATAATTTTATGCTATGTTTTGAATGGTGCCCGACTGAGTTTGCCGGATATTTGTTTCTTTTATTACAGACCCTGAGTAAAGCTGTAAGGTTTGTATAGCTAAGAGAAAAGATTCTTATAAGATATCTTCTTGGGAATCAATTTAAATGTTTTATTTTGGAGTAAAGAATTTCCTATGAAATACAGTGTCATATTTTTATTCTTAACCACATTCGTTTATTCCCAAAAAAGAGTGTCAAATACGGATGTCACCAACTTCTGGAAAGCCTATGACCTGGCACAGAAATCTAATGACTCGCTGAAACAGATGGAAATCATGAATTCAGAGTATTTGGAGAAAGCAAGCCCGGCACTTAAAGCATTGATAAAAATGGACACAATGAGTGTTTCAGATTATGTCAAGAGCATTAATAAAATACCAAAGCGTTGGAATAAAGTACGTACACGAACGTTGGAGATAGCGCAGCAGGATTATGATATAGAAAAGCTGTACACGTCTTTTAAAAAGATCTATCCATCATTTCACAGCCCTCAGATTAGCTTTGTGATAGGTACTTTTAACAGAGGTGGAACGACAACCCGTGAATTTATTTTAATAGGAACAGAAGTTACCGCATTGACCTCACTTTCAGATCCGGAAATCAAGCAGTCTACAGAATATAACATTGCTCATGAACTGGTTCATGTACAGCAGGATTATATCAACGGAGTGAATAATGAAGAAGAATATCGTAATCTCGATTTATTAGGCTGGGCTTTAATGGAAGGCTCCTGCGACTTTATTGCTGAAAAGCTTTTGGGAAATCTTCCTCATATTGCATACATAGATTATGGCAGGAATCATGAAGAACAGCTTTGGTCGGAATTTAAAAAGGATATGTACCAATATGATACGGATCAATGGATGTACAATGGAAGTTCTTCTAAGGATAAACCCGCTGATCTTGCCTATTTTGTAGGCTACACAATTTGTAAGAGCTATTATGAAAAGGCTGCAGATAAAAAAGCAGCATTAAAGGAAATCATCAGCATCAATTATTCAAAAAACGAGCATCACGCATTTTTTAAAAAGGCAGGTTATATGAAATAATATACTAAATAAGGTTGGCAATAGAGAAAACGTGAAAATTTTGCAATTTCCCGCTTAACTTATTACCTTCGCTGTGATCTGAGATAAGACAAAAAATCCTTCCCATGACAAAAGATGAAGAATTGAAAAGCTGGATAGAGCAATATTCCGGACCGCTTTTGAAGCGGGCACTGTATGTACTTTCTAATAAAGAAGATGCACAGGATGTTGTTCAGGAAGTTTTTCTTGCGGCATATTCAGCCCATGATTCTTTTGAAGGAAAAAGCAATCCTCTCACCTGGCTGATGGCAATTCTGAACAGGAAAGTTGCAGATTTTTACCGGAAAAAGTATAAATCTGAACCTGATATCAGACTTGATCATTTTTTTGATGGAACAGGCTCATGGAAACAAAATGATGTTTTAAATGACTGGAATGTATCAGGTGGCGGAGATGAACTTTTAGACAGTGCAGACTTTAATAAAACATTGGAGGAATGTATCGAAGAATTGCCCGCCAGATGGAAGATCCTGGTTAAAATGTATTATATCGAAGAAAAAAAAGCACCGGAAGTAAGTCAGGAATTAAATGTTTCTACGACTAATCTTTGGAAGATTTTGCAAAGAAGCCGCATGCAGCTGAGAGAATGTCTGGAGTTTAACTGGTTTTCAAAATCATAAGAAAAAATGATAAGAAGAATACTACATATATTATTTTTACCATGCAGTGAAGCTACTTTACTGATGGAAAAAAGGAATGCCCAATCCATTTCTGCCAGAGAAAACAGGATGCTCAGCATGCATCTGATGATCTGCAAATGGTGCAGAATGTACAATGAAAAGCTGGCACTTCTGGATAAAGTTTTTAAAAAGAAATTTTTTGAACAGGAAACTGAAATTAATGAGTCTGAAATTCAGGATTTTAAAAATAAAATGATCGATAAATTAAATTTCTAAGAAAATTTCTGTCAGGATTTTAAAAAGGCTCCGACTATACTATTGAAAACAATAAAGTATTCAATTAAAATCTTAAAACATGGTCGGAACAGTACAGGAATCTAAAAATCAATTAACCCGGGCCGGGTATTATATCTCCCTCTTCGGAGCAGCTCTTATTTTGCTGTGGATAGGTATTTTCAAATTTACCCCTACAGAAGCAGCCGCCATAAAACCTTTGGTGGAAAACCATTTCTTAACTTTTTTCGTATATAAGATTATGAGCGCCCAGGCAGTGTCAAATCTTATCGGAGTGATAGAAATTATCATTGCATTACTCCTGATATTTAGTGCGAAATTTGCTGTACTGAAGAAGTATGCAGGAATAGGAATGATTGTCACTTTTCTGGTAACCTTAAGCTATTTGTTTACAACACCGGGAATCTGGAAAATAGTGGATGGAGTGCCTGTGACGGATTTCTTTATTTTAAAAGACCTTATGCTTTTAGGATTTGGCTTAATGATCGTTCAAAATAATAAGTAATGAATAAAAAGGTAAAAATGAAAAATATATTAATCGTACTCGGAATCATTCTGGGTATAGCAGTTTTTGCTGCAGGATCCGGGCTTTTTAAGAACACGAAGCCCAATGAAGTGGAAGTAAAAAAAGAAAATGAGAAAATTATGGATAGTAAAAACGTTAAAGAGATTTATTTTGCAGGGGGATGTTTCTGGGGAACAGAGCATTTTTTTCAACAGATTCGTGGAGTTGTAGGAACAGATGTAGGCTATGCCAACGGAAATACCCAAAATCCTACTTATGAAGAGGTGGTAAGCCATACAACAGGTTTTGCTGAAACCGTGAAAGTGAAGTATGACCCTGAGCAGGTAGATCTGAAACTGTTAATTGACCTTTATTTTAAAACCATTGACCCTACCAGCAAAGATCAGCAGGGAAATGACAGAGGAAACCAATACAGAACCGGAATCTATTTTACCAACAAAACAGATGAAGCTATTGTAAAAGATGAAGTTCAGAAACTGGCGAAAAACTATAATAAACCTTTATTGGTAGAAACTATTCCATTGAAAAATTTCTACAGAGCAGAAGATTATCACCAGGATTATCTGGATAAAAATCCGGGCGGTTACTGCCACATTGAACCGGGACTTTTTGAAATGGCTAAAAAAGCCAATCCGCTTCCAAAGCCAGCCTACCAAAAACAGGATAAGAAAGTTTTAAAAGAAAAACTGACTGCCGAACAATATAATGTTACGCAGGAAAATGGTACAGAAAGACCTTTTCAGAATGAATACTGGAATGAAACCCGTGAAGGAATTTATGTAGATATTACCACAGGAGAACCTTTGTTTATTTCTACAGATAAGTTTGAGTCCGGCTGTGGATGGCCAAGTTTCTCAAAACCGATTACAAAGGCTTTGATTGATGAAAAAATGGATCGTACCCACGGAATGACCAGAGTGGAAGTAAGAAGTAAAACCGGTGATGCCCATTTAGGACATGTCTTTACAGATGGGCCACAGGATAAAGGAGGACTTCGCTACTGTATCAACAGTGCTTCGCTGAAATTTATTCCAAAAGCTGAAATGGAAAGTAAAGGATACGGAAAATATCTTCCGTTGTTAGATAAAAAGTAATGTGAAAGGAAGGCTGCCAGATGGCAGCCTTTTTATTTTTGAATTAATGATGTAATTGAAATCTTTCTTTGATGCTGAGCATAGAGATATTTAGAAATATTAGAAATCCGAAAATGATATAAAAAGATTGTTGGGGAACATAATTGATAAAACTTTCAGGTTGTATTAAATTCAAGGTTTGCTTCTTTTTGTAATCGCTCATACCACCTACTGTTCCGCCACAAATAGGACGAATTTCTTTTTGCAGATCTTTATATTCATGAAGAGCAAAAAAATGCCCTGTCTTTTCCATATCGAGACAAAAGACTTCCTGCTTGGAAAGTGTCATCGCATCCATTAAAGCAATAAAATCCTGATAACTATTATCATCATTGATGATAAATTCTATTCCGGATTCTTTCTCATTTCTTGCCTGAAGCTTTTTAAGTTCTGAGACATACAATTTTTGATTTTGCAGAGCCATATTAGGGAAGACAATTATCTTTTTATAATTCCAATTTCTGTAAGGCTCAAAAGTATTATTAAAAGTTCTATTGGGTCTGACTTTCGACGGAAGTCCAAGATCCATTACGCTATATGGTAGATGAACCCTCTGATTTCCAAAATACCAGAATAGAATAGGAATCAGTAGGGCACTGATCAATCCCGGAAAATAGTATATCTTTTTCATGGCTGGTTTTTGACAATACTGAATGAAAATATTAAGCCAAAAAAAGTGATCCGAAAACGAACCACTTAAAAAATAATCTTTAAATATTTTTAATTATTCAATCTTTAAATTCTAAACATTAAGATCTACCAATCCCTTTTTCTCAAAATCCAGTACGATCCAAATATGAATAGGACAGACCAAACCAGACAAGCAATAAGGCTTTCTGTAGGGTAGTGGAATTCATATTTTACACCCATCATTTTGACCATATTTAATCTCATCATAGGATTAGGAATAAGGCTGGACATACTTTCCAACGGCAAAAGATGCGTGATAAAAAAGTCATTCTGAAGAACTTCATTTCTTTGCGGCCCCTGCATTCCTCTTACTTTAGAGAAAACTTCAACAGCTGTTAAAATTCCTTCCCCAATCCAGAAGACAAAAAGGGCAAGAAATACAAACACCGATTTTCTCAGTAAAATGGAAAGAAACATTAAGAAACAGAAGAACGTAAACAGTTTTACAAAGTAATTTCCAATGAAGAAGATCTCAACAAAAACTTTTGCTGATTCTTTTGTATTTGAATATTGATAACCAAGAAATATAGTGATACCCAATACAATCACCGTAGAAACAATGGTGAAAATACTTATCGTCAGCAGTTTTGAAGTGATAAATTCTTTTCTGCTCAATCCATCAATCGTATTCTGCTTGAACATTCTGTTGCTGAATTCCTGTGAAATAGAGAAGACAATAATCAGTCCCAGAAAAATTTTCAGTAAAGCGACAATCCATGTGGTGAAGTTCCAGATTTCCGGAAAATTATAAATTCCCTGCTCTTTTAAATTAATGGTTCCTCCAAAAATATCAAAATCAACCAATCCGATGAAAAGCAAAGCAATAAGAATGGCGAAATAAAGTATCGTAAAAACCTTAAACGGCTTATAGTTCAGATTTTTGTAGTATTCCAGTTTTAATAATTTTATCATGACTAATTGGTGTTTTTTACAAGTTCAAGGAATTGTGATTCAAGAGATAGTTTTTTCTTGGCCAAATGAGATAAGAAAATCCCTTTTTCCGCCAGCTTCTGATTCAGTGCTGAAGCTGAAATTGACACATCATCACGGATCTGGGCTTTAATATAATCCCTGTCCTGATTGACGAAGCTAAACCACGGTAATTCGTTCAATGTATTGAAAAGTAATATGTTATTATCAGCTTTCAGTTCAAAATATCCGTTGTTGGAAGTCATTTCATCTACTCTTCCACAGTAGATGGAGTTTCCTTCTTTCAATACAATGACATGGCTGCAGATTTTTTCAATTTCATCCAAAAGGTGGCTGGCAATAATAATCGTGATTCCCTGCTTGGCAATATCGCTGATGATCTCTCTGATCTGAATAATTCCTTCCGGATCCAGTCCGTTGGTCGGTTCATCCAATATCATTACTTCAGGGTTGTTCAGCATAGCTGAAGCGATGGCAAGACGTTGTTTCATTCCCAGAGAAAAGGTTTTGAAGGTATCTTTTCTTCTTTCATACAGATTCACGGTTTTCAAAACTTCATCAATCCTTGAATAGGGAGCATTTTTAATTTCTGCTACAATTTTAAGATTGGTTTCTGCACTTAGATAAGGATAAAAGTTGGGCTGTTCGATAATCGCTCCTATCTTTTTTAAAGTTTCTGGATTTGTTCCTTTTTTGCCGAACCAGAACCAGTCTCCGCTGGTAGGATTGATGGTGGAAAGCAGCATTCCGAAAGTGGTGGATTTTCCACTTCCATTGGGACCCAAAAGCCCATACACGTTTCCTTTTTCAACATCAAAAGAAATATTGTTGACGACAACTCTTTTGAATTTCTTTGTCAAATTTTTTACTGATAAAATCTTTTCCATGTAATTTGTTTTACATAGTAGTAGTCTATATAAATTAGATAATGTTACAGAATTATCATAAATCAATGTCAATTTATTTGTAAATACATTAAATTTGATAGAATTAATCAATACTTATGAAGCTAATTGAACTGGCAGAAGAACTGAATGTTTCTGCAGAAGCCATAAAACAGTTTATACAGGATTTCGATCTTGAATTGGTAGACTGTGTCAGTACGAATTTTGAAGTAAAAGAAGATTTTGAAAAATTTGCCCGCGAAAACGTAGACTTTTTAAGATTATACGAAAAAGATCTGGACAAAAATAAAACGCTGGAGCAGATTGCCAAAGTTATCAATCAGCCTAAAGACAAGGTAGAAAAGGTGATTAAAGATAACAACCTCAATATTTTTGATAATGGTTTTTTCAAATCTTCTATATCAAGTTATGGAATTGATAACAAATTAGGCGGAAACTATAAGTTTGTCTATGATTATTTCGGAAGTAAAACCAGCCTTCAGCAAAGAGATTTCATAGGATACAGAGATCTGTTTTTTTATACATCTACTGTTCTGGAACCCTTCCTGAACCCACAGCAGATCAAAGATTGGGGGATCAACAAGCCTGCAGGAATTATTTTGTATGGCCCTCCGGGAAGCGGTAAGATATTTTGGGCGAATAAGATTGCTGAAATTATTGGCTATCAGTTTAAAGAAGTCAAAAAACACTATTTGGGAACTTCGCTGATTGACGGAAATGAAATCAACTTCAGTGATTTTCTATTAAATATGATGAAGGAAAACAAAATGCTGCTCTTTATGGATGATTTTGATGAAATTATGATGCAGAGAAGAGCAGAAACAGATGTTGCTTCCTGTAATCTTGAAGCTCAGGAGCTTATCCTTCATTATATCGGAAAATTTGAAAAAGAAGGTGTTCTGATGGTGGGTTCTGCCAATTCAGTTTCAGAAATTGACGAAGAAATTCTTGCTCCGGGAAGATTTGATGTCATGATCCCGATCTTTCCTCCCAATGCTTCAGAACGATCAGAAATCATTTTATATGCCATGACCAGAGGATTGGAAGAAGATTCTTTGCTTTATAAAATACTTAAAAACAACAAAGCAGATAAAATCCCTTTCTGGCATGAAATATCTTCAAAGATGAAAGCCTTCAGCAATACGATGCTGATAGATTTTACCCAAAGTTTAAAGAAAAGAATTAAAAATCTTTATCAAAGAACCAGAAATGAGAAGCTGAAAATTGATCAGAATCTTTTGAGTGGAGCGTTAAGGGATGCAGGTTCCAAGCTTACTGAAGAATATCTTGATCAGGTGGCCCGGTTCTTAGCCGATGCCATTATCAATAATTTTGATGATTTTAAATTTAGGATTCAGGCATTGAAGAGCGAACTGGAAACCTACAGAGTTGTTGAAGAACCACAGAGAGCTATCGGATTTCAGCATAATGACGAGGAGAAAGACAAAGGGTAAGGAAATTCAAAGTTTAAGGTTCAAGGTTTAGAGTTTAAAGTTTTGCATTCATAAATATATTTTACATTTTACAAAAAATTACTCATCACTCATGAACAGCATCTGGGAACTGGATACTTTCTACAGGAAAAGAGATATCATTATCATTGGTTCCGGGTTTTCCGGGCTCTGGACAGCTATATCCATTAAGGAGAAGTATCCTGAAAAATCTGTTCTTATCATTGAACGGAATGCTATTCCACTGGGTGCTTCAACGAGGAATGCCGGGTTTGCCTGTTTCGGAAGCTTTACCGAAGTCATTGCAGATTCACAGAAAATGGGTTGGGAAAAAACTCTGGAGCTTGTTAAAATGAGATTTGAGGGTCTTCAGAAAATTCAACATTATTTCAAAAATGATGAAATTGATTTTGAACGTAATGGAGGCTATGAAGTTTTAAATAGCGAAGAACCTTTATCCCATATGGATTCCATCAATGAAAAGCTGAAAGTAATAACTGGTCTGGATCAAACATATAGTCTGAAACAGGATAAAATACAGCAATTCGGGTTGGGGAAATCTGCATTTCTGATTGAAAATCCTTGTGAAGGAAGTCTGCATTCGGGAAAGCTGTTGCAGAAGCTTTTGGAAAAATGTCATGAGCTGAAGGTAGAATTCTTATTCGGAAAAGAGGTTGAAAATATTGAAGAAAGACCCCTTGAGGTTGAGATTCGTCTTTCCGGTGATATTTCTGTAAAAGCAGATAAAATGATCTATTGCACCAATGCATTCACCTCCAGATTCCTGGGAAAAGAAAATATCATTCCAGCCCGTGGACAAATTCTTCTGACAGAGCCCATAGAAAGATTGAAGTTGAAAGGAACTTTTCACTATGATGAAGGGTATTATTATTTCAGGAATGTAGGAAACCGGGTTCTGTTGGGTGGTGGAAGAAATCAGGATTTTAAGACAGAAGAAACAACGGCTTTTGAAACGACAGAATTTCTGCAAAATCATTTGGAAAACTTTTTAAAAGAAGTCATACTTCCTTATACAGATTTTAAAATAGCACTTCGCTGGTCAGGAATCATGGCCATGGGTTCGGAAAAGACTCCTATTGTAAAACAGCTTTCAGAAAGACAGTTTTGTGCAGTAAGACTTTCAGGAATGGGAGTTGCCCTGGCTCCTAAGATTGGTGAGATAATGGCTGATATTATTTAAAATAAAGAGGTGTATCAATCTCCAATCCGAACTCAAAACTTGAAACCCGGAACTTTAAACTCAAAACGCTCCACTCTAAAAGAATTCCTTATTTTTGCAAAAAGAAAAATTCGTGATTAACAACGACCAGATAAAAGAAGTTCAATCCAGGATTGAAGACTTACACAGATACCTTCAGATTGAAAAAAAGAAGATAGAAATTGCCAATGATGATGAGAAAACAGCAGCACCTGAATTTTGGGACAACCCGAAAACTGCTGAAGCATTCTTAAAGCAGCTTCGTTCCAAGAAAAAATGGGTGGAAGGTTATGATGAAATTCAGACACAGTTTGAAGATATACAGGTCTTAGTGGATTTTGCTAAGGAAGATCCGGATTCTGAAAAGGAACTGGATGAGACATTTCCGCAATTGGTTGAAAAAATTGAGGACCTTGAATTCAAAAATATGCTTTCCAACGAAGGGGATGAGCTTTCTGCTGTTCTTCAGATCACAGCTGGAGCTGGAGGTACAGAAAGCTGCGACTGGGCAGCTATGCTGATGAGAATGTATACAATGTGGGCAGAAAAACAAGGATATAAAATCCGTGAGCTGAACTTTCAGGAGGGTGATGTAGCCGGTGTGAAGACGGTTACCCTGGAAATTGAAGGAGAATTTGCTTTTGGATATTTAAGAGGTGAAAATGGAGTACACCGTTTGGTAAGAATTTCGCCCTTTGACAGTAATGCGAAACGTCATACCAGCTTTGTTTCCGTATATGTTTATCCTTTAGTAGATGATACGATCGAAATTAATATTAACCCTGCCGATATATCTTTTGAAACGATGAGGTCTTCCGGAGCAGGAGGGCAGAACGTAAACAAGGTAGAAACCGCTGTACGTCTTCGTCACGCACCAACCGGAATTATCATTGAAAACTCAGAATCCCGTTCCCAGCTTCAGAATAAAGAAAAAGCCATGCAGCTCCTTCGTTCAAGACTCTATGAGATGGAATTGGAAGAGCGTATGAAGGCAAGAAATGAGATAGAAGCCAACAAAATGAAAATCGAGTGGGGAAGCCAGATCCGAAATTACGTAATGCATCCTTACAAACTCGTGAAAGATGTACGCTCAGGTCATGAAACTTCAGATGTGGATGCCGTAATGAATGGGAATCTTACCCCATTCTTAAAAGCATTTCTAATGGCCGATGGGACGGCCGTTTCAGATGATGACCTCGACTTATAAAAATCATGTCTGAATTTTAGTTAAAATCTTATAATTAATTTTTGTTTCAGACATTTTAGACCTATTTTTGTTGTTCATCGATATTTATGGAAGATTTCAATAGCTGGAAGGATTTATTAAACCCGGAGTTTTATATTAAAATGGGAGGGTTTTGGCTTATTTTGTTTATTGTATTTGCTGAAACAGGACTTTTTGTAGGGTTTTTCCTGCCAGGAGATTCACTTTTGTTCGTTTCAGGGATTTATGCCGTTGAAATCATCAAAGAGACTTTTGGCTCTACGGGCAGTGATTTCTTAGATACTACATTATTGGCTTCAGGAGTAGCTCTTGCTGCTATTATTGGAAATGAGGTAGGATATTATTTTGGAAGGAAGGCAGGACCTGCTTTATATAAAAGACCGGATTCAATGCTTTTCAAGAAAAAATACCTTTACCAGGCTCATGATTTCTTTGAAAAACATGGGGCATTAGCAATTATTATGGCTAGATTCTTACCTGTTGTAAGAACTTTTACCCCAATTGTAGCAGGGATTGTAAAGATGGACAAAAAGGAATTTTTAAGAGATAATGTTATTGGTGCCGTGTTATGGTCATTTATTTTGATCTTTGCCGGACATTATCTGGATAAACTGTTTATGGAACAGTTTGGAATCAACTTAAAAGAAAAACTTGAATATATCATCATCGTAATTGTATTGGTAACAACACTTCCGGTAATCTTCAAGTTTGTTTTCGGAAAAAAAGAAGATCTTTCTAAAAAATACGAGGACCAGGACTTTAAATAATAAATAATTCAATCAAAAAATATCAAGCCATCTCAGAAATGAGGTGGCTTTTATGTATCTAGTAATGTTTTTTTAACACGCAAAGCTCACAATGTTATTATCATGCTCTGCTACTTTTCGCTCGTAAGGGCGTTTCACTTAGCTAAGTAATCTGCCTCGCTGAACGAAGTGTCTTAGCAAACAATAAAATAATGAGCTTCAAGATTCCTTTGCATTCATAGCGTCTTTGTTAAATACATCTACTATTCAAAGATTAATTTTTTGTACTGGGTATTTAAAGATTCTTTGCATTAAAGAGATTATTTTTTGATCCATTCCAGAATGTTGGGATAGATAATGCTGTCTCTTTTTCTTTTACTGAATAATCTTGGTACATGGCCTGCTCCTTTCATGAAGATAAACTTGTGTGGAATATTCATTTGGGTAAGAGCTGAGTCCATCGCAATTCCCTGGTGCTGATTGACCAGGAAGTCATTGTTACCCTGAAACAACAAGGTAGGAACATTGGTAATATTGGCTATAGGGCTGGCTTCCTTAAAGGCTTCAGACACATTTTTCCGGTCAAATTTACTGCCTACTACCTTTTGAATAGTTGGAGAAGCATATTTGGAATAGAAAGATTTAAGATATCCAGAACTGTAGAAATCTGTAGGTCCGCTTAGAGAAATAATTTTTTTGATCTGATCAGAATGCTGATATCCGTAAAGCAGCGCCAAATGTCCACCGGCACTTTCTCCCAGAAGAATATAATTGTTGGGCAGAAGTTCTGCTTTTTCTGTTAAAGAATTGAATTTTTCAATCACCAGACCAATATCCTCAACCTGCTGTTTGTAAGTGATTTTTTTCTTTTCAGAAACCAATCTGTAATTCATGCTGATACTCGGAATTCTGTTTTCAAAAAGCATTTTCTGAATCTGTATCATATGCTCTTTTTTGCCTAAAGTCCAGGCTCCGCCATGAATGATAAGAACTACAGGAGAATCTTCAGCATAATCTTTGGGAAGAAAGATATCCATTTTCTGCCTTTTATGTTCACCATATTTCAAATTGTAAATTTTCTGCTGGCCTCCCGGGCCTACCCAGACTCTGAACCTTGTATTGCAGGACTGCAGCAGAAAACCGAAGCATCCCATCACAAAAAAATGATACCTGAGAATGAGCTTTTTCATACTTAAATTTACAAAAAAAATCTATGGATTATGACACAATCAATGCGTGATTATAACTTTTCTGCTGTTTTTGACGAAAGTCCTTTTTTAATTGTAATAACATCTTTTTCTCCCTTTTTTAAAATAAAAGAAATTTCGGTATCATCATCCTGCAGGAAAAATAGATCCTCTTTTTCAGCCAGCATTTTTACTTTAGGATCTTTATTGTTTTGTATAAAAAGCTGACCGTTTTCGTATAGAATATGAATCACGCTGTTATCGGCAAGCTGATAATCACCAACGTATTTTTTAAGTATATCAGCACTTAACACAGCTTCCTTCTTTGGTTGTGGAAGAGTGTAAGGCTGTTCTAAAAGAGCTGCTAAAATAGTGTTGCCTGCTTTCTCCAGTTTTTTACTTGTGATATTGTTCAAAAGAATAATGCATAGATCATCTTCAGGAAGCATAGCAAAATAACTTGTAGAACCCTCTATATTTCCACCATGGTTAATGAGTTTTTTCCCATAAAGATCATCAATAAACCAACCGTAGCCATAGCCGCTCAAAAAAGGTGTTGTCGCTTTTTTAAATGCTTCTTTAGAAACAATTTTATAATCTCTCAATCCCATATAGTAATTGTACAGGTCTTCAACGGTACTGTAGATCTGCCCTGCAGGACCGGTTAATGTGGAATTCCATACTTCGGTTTTTTCCTGTCTTGTTTTTGAAATATAAGAATAGGGAACTGTTTTATATGGACTTTTCAAACCTAAATAATTAAAGCCTGTGTGACTCATCTTTAGAGGATTCAAGATGATTTTTCTTACTGCATCTTCATAAGAAAGCCCTGTTATTTTCTCAATAATAATTCCAAGGAGAATATATCCTGAATTGGTATACGAGAATTGGGTTCCGGGTTCAAAATCCAAGGGCTCATTTTTAAAAAAAGAAAGCTCTTTATTTTTGGCTATAGATTTTCCGGTGTGAAGCAGGCTGAAATATTCTTTATTTCGTAATACTTCATAAATTCCCGAGGTGTGGGTAAGGAGATGTTCAATGGTGATTTCATTTCCTCTCGGATAATCGGGAATAAACTTTGAAACAGGATCTTTAACAGAAAGTTTGCCCTCTTCACTTAGTTTTACAATGATTAAGGCAGTGAAAGATTTGGTTAAAGAAGCAATCTGATAAACACTTTGGTCCTGATTGAGTATCTTTTTTTCTGCATCCTGCCAACCGTAAGATCTTTCGAAAATGTTTTTATTCTGATAATGGATCAACGCAGTTCCATTAAATTTATTAATTGCAGCATAGGCTTTTATAATGCTGTCTATTTCTTCTTTTTTCTTTTCCTGATTAAAACCGCTTAGATGAGCTTGTGTCTGGGCTTCTGAAGTGGAACAGAATGTACTGAACAGATAAAACAAACATCCTAAAGCTAAAATATGAAATTGACGTTGCATAGATATCAGGTTTTAAAAACGATTAAAATAAGCTTAATATTGATAGTGTACAATTTTGTGTCTGTTAAGGGTTTGAAATCATATCTCGCAGAAATGTCAGAGATTATTTCGGCTATTGTCTAGGGTTATAAGTTTTCAGCATAGCGGCTCAGAGAATTATTGTATCTGGGCAAATGTTTTGAAATTGCTTTCAATACTATAGACAGTGCTTCTTTGGGCTCTCCTGCTGAAGAAAGGGACAGCGCTAAAAAAGAGTCTACAGCATCATTCAGTTCATCAGAATAATTAGCTTTTTCTTCCCTTAAAATATGAATACTTTCTTCCAGTTTTCCATTATTTCTTAAAGTACTTGCCAGCTGGATTCTTGCTCTTCTTCTTCGTAAACCGTCGAGCCCTTTATCTAATGCGGATCTGTATAAAGGTTCCGCTTCCTTTTCATGTCCGGTGGAGTCAAAAGCGCAGGCTCTTTCAAAATCAGCAATAGCCTGGAAATCCGTTAGTAATTCTACATGATTTTTAATTTGGTGAATAAACTCTTCATTGCCTATTGTTCCAAGTTTTAGCCATATACTTTTTAATTGGGTTTCCCAGTTTTCATCCATCGGATAGATTTTAAACAAAGATATAAAATATTGAAAGTAGAGCATTACTTAATCATTCTTATAATTTTCAAAATTATTGTCAGATTATGAATCCAAAAACGGAATTAAATATTTATTTTTGCTGAACTTAACAAAGATTAAAAAATTATTAAAATATGGCATCAGGCTTTTTTGCAATTTTAGATGATATTGCAGCATTGATGGATGATGTAGCAGTTACCAGTAAGATTGCTACCCAAAAGACAGCAGGGATTTTAGGAGATGACCTTGCTGTAAATGCAGAAAAAGCCACTGGCTTTCTTTCTTCAAGAGAACTTCCAGTTTTATGGGCAATTACAAAAGGTTCTTTTATTAACAAACTGATCATTCTGCCTATTGTTTTTTTACTCAATTGGTTGTATGCTCCGGCTATTAATTATGTATTGATCCTTGGAGGATTATATCTGGCTTTTGAAGGCGTTGAAAAAGTAATAGAATTTCTTTTTCACCGTGACAAAAAGGGTCATGAAGTTATAGAGGAAATTGTAGAAGATGAAAAAAGTTCTGAAGAAATAGAAAAAGAGAAAGTAAAGTCGGCCATTACAACGGATTTTATTTTATCAATCGAGATTGTTATTATTGCATTAGGAACCGTATTGGAAGAAAGTCATCCTTTCATTACGCAGATTTTAGTAACGAGTTTGGTTGCATTTATTGCGACGGTTGGAGTTTATGGAATTGTAGCTTTGATCGTAAGAATGGATGATGCAGGATTTAAATTAATAAAGAAAAGTAATGATAAAGGCTTTTTTGGGAGGCTTGGGCATGTATTAGTGAAGGCTTTACCTATTGTTATTAAAATATTAGGAGTTGTCGGAACAATTGCTTTAATAATGGTTGCTGGTGGAATTTTTCTACATAGGATTGAATTTTTTCATGGCGTACTTCCAACCTGGCCAGATGTTTTGAAAGAACTTACGCTTGGACTTGTTGGTGGGTTAGCAGCGGTTGCCATATTTACTTTAGGAAAAGGGATTTACTCTCTGGCAATAAAAAAATAAAACAGAATTAGAATTAAATAACCAAAAAATCCTGTGCTTGAGAGAGTGCAGGATTTTTTATTAATAGATGTGGAGAATTTATCGTTTGATATATTAAAAATTATACTCGCATTTTTTGTATAGGCATTTGCTGAGATTCTTATCCTTTATTAAGTTATAGTTTTTGCAGCAACCTTATTTTATTTTCAACCCATTTATATAGGCTAATTTAATTGTATCAGCTCCGTGAAATTCAGAATAATTGAGATCAATTTCATTTTCTGTTTTTAGTTTCTCGTAAAGTTTAAGAATATTTCCTTTATATGGGCAATTGTTTACAAAATTATTTAGAAAAACTTCAGCAGTATCTTTTTCAGAAAAACATAAAAGGAAGTCTAAAGGAGAAATAGAATTCTCTGACCATTGATTAAACTTTGTTCCATTGTTTTTTAGAAATTCGACAGCAATTTCCTTAGAATTAAAAATTTTGAAAATTGGGAGGATGTATTTTTCTATATTTTCTGTAATTTCAATAATTGATTTTTCATAAGATAACCCTGCTAAATTCCATTGTTTCCAATTATTATACGGAGTTAAATAACCTATCTGATTTCCAAAAATTAATCCCTGAGAATATTCATTTTTAGTTTGCTCTGTCTGCCATTTCTTTAAAATTTTAGAATAGATAGCAATATGGGGAAGGGTCTGAACGGATGAAGAATCATTCCTAAAACTGGACTGAAAATAAATCTCAAAATAGATATCTTTATCAAGGGAAACTTTTTTAAGCCTTTGTCCTTTTTCAAGTGTTTTGAAACCATCCAGCTGAGTGGCAATTTCATTGCAGGCATTTAAAAATATTGTTCTTGTATCCATTTGTTTCTGATAGTATTTTGAATAAATCCAATTGAGGAGCAAAAATAAAAAAATAAAAGAGCATAAAAAAAAGAGACTTAAAAAAGTCTCTTTTATATATTAATTGAATAAATCTTTTACTTTATCAAAAAAAGTTTTTTCCTTTCCGGATGGTTCTGCAACCATTTCTCCGCTGGACATCTGCTTTTCAAAGAAATCTTTCTGTTCTTTAGTAAGCTTTTGTGGCGTCCATACATTGATGTGGATAAACATGTCTCCTTTTCCGTAGCTGTCGATACTTGGAAGTCCTTTTCCAGCCAATCTTAAGATCTTTCCGGATTGAGTTCCCGGATCAACGGTAATTTTTACTTTTCCTCCAACAGTAGGAATTTCTTTTTTAGTTCCTAAAGCAGCCTCAGCAAAAGAAACATACAGTTCCTGGTGAAGATTATCGCCTTCTCTTTTGATGATTTGATCTACTTCCTCTTCAATGATTACCAATAAGTCTCCCGGAATTCCACCAAATGGTGCGTCATTTCCTTTTCCTCTTACATTAAGCTGGATACCGTCTCTCGCTCCTGCAGGGATATTGATCGTGATTTCCTCTTCATCTTTGATAAGACCTTGTGCATTGGCTCCTGCAGGAATCTTGTCAGCAACTTTTCCAATTCCCTGGCAAGTACTACACGTTGTTTGAGTCTGCATTTGACCAAACATGGTATTCATTACTTTAAGCTGAACACCGGAACCGTTACAGGTAGGACATGTTTTTGAAGTGGCACCTTCTGCCATCTTCATTTTTTTTACTTTAATGGTTTTCTGAGTTCCGTTTACCATTTCCTCAAGGTTCAGCTTGATTCTGATTCTTAAATTAGAACCTTTCACCTGCTGACGGCCTCCACCGCCGCCACCGAATCCTCCGAAACCACCACCGAAAATATCTCCAAACTGACTGAAAATATCCTCCATGTTCATTCCGCCTCCGAAGCCTCCGCCTCCAAATCCGCCGTTTCCTCCTACTCCGGCATGACCGAACTGGTCATATCTTGCACGTTTCTGATCGTCGCTTAGAACCTCGTAAGCTTCAGCGGCTTCTTTAAACTTTTCTTCAGCCTCTTTATCACCAGGATTTTTATCCGGGTGAAATTTGATAGCCATTTTACGGTATGCTTTTTTTATTTCATCGGCCGATGCAGATTTGCTGATCTCAAGAACCTCGTAATAATCTCTTTTTGACATGACAATTTTATAATTGATTGTTGATAAATGATAAAAGATATTGTAAAGCTAATAAGTGAAACATTCATCAATTATCACTCACCATTTATCATTTATTAATTTTAATTTCCTGTTACTACTTTTGCAAAACGGATTACTTTATCACCTAAAGTATATCCCGTTTCAATAACGTCTACGATTTTTCCTTTCAAATCTTCTGATGGAGCAGGGATCTGAGTAATCGCTTCATGGAAATCAACATTAAAGCTGTCACCAGCTCTTACTTCCATTGTTTGTAAGCCTTTTTCGGTAAGTTTATTTTTGAATTTCTGATAGATCAGTTCCACCCCTTGAAGGTCAGCCGGATTTCCGTTTTTAGCGATTTCCTTTAATGCTCTTTCAAAATCATCTAAAACCCCTAACATTGAAACCATCATCTCCTGATTAGCATACTGGAAGAATTCCATCTTCTCTTTGCTTGTTCTTTTTTTATAGTTTTCGAATTCAGCATACAATCTGATGTAACGGTCTTTTTCTTCTGCCAAAAGTTCCTCCGGCGAAGGTGCTGCTGTCACATTGTCCTGAGATGTTGCGTCATTCTGAACATTGTTTTCTTCCTGATTATTGATGCTTTCTTCGTTAATATCCTGGTTTTCCATAATTCAATATTTATTTACTGATTGTTTGACAAAGAGCCTGCCAAATCCAAAATCTGGACATTAAGGCAGAAAAATGCATGATGATGAATAGTGAATAAATCAATCCGCTTCGCTTGTGAATTTGTTGTAGTGTGAAATTAAAAATTGACCATTGACCATTGACCATTCACTTAATAATGCCCAATAGTCAATTTAAAAACTATCGTTGTATTTTTTATTCTCCCATAAACGTTTGATACAAAAGGTACAGGTTTAAAACAATGATAATAATGGAAATGGCCCACACGCAGATTTTAAGAAACGGGTTGTTGACAAATTCTCCCATTTTCGCTTTATCATTGGTAAACATAACCAAAGGGACAACAGCAAAACTCAGCTGCATAGATAGAATTACCTGGCTTAAAACCAATAACTCTGTTGTTCCCTGTTCACCATAAAGAATAGCAACAATAAGAGCCGGAATGACGGCAATAAGTCTTGTGATTAGCCTTCTTAGCCACGGTTTTAATCTGATATTTAAAAAACCTTCCATTACGATCTGTCCCGCAAGAGTTCCTGTTAATGTAGAGTTTTGTCCGGATGCCAATAAAGCAATAGCAAACGCAATACTTGCCATGGAAGCTCCCAGAATAGGGGTCAGCATTTTATAGGCATCATGGATATCTGCAACATGTTCGTTTCCTGTTGTATGGAATGTGGCTGCTGCCAGAATAAGTATTGCGGCATTAATGAAGAATGCCAGCATCAATGAAACAGTGCTGTCCAGGGTCGCAAACTTTATGGCCTCTTTTTTTCCTTCTGTATCCCGGGTATAATCTCTGGTCTGTACAATGCTGCTGTGCAGATACAGGTTGTGGGGCATTACTGTAGCTCCTAAGATCCCGATGGCAATATAAAGCATTGCGGGATTCTGAATGATTTCTTTTTGAGGAACCAATCCTCCCAGAATTTCATTGAAAGCAGGCTTAGAAATAACAATTTCATAGACAAAACAGGCCAGAATAATGAATATAAGACCTCCTACAATACTTTCAATCCATCGGAAACCTTTGGCCTGAAGTAAGAGAATAATTAAAACATCCACTGTGGTAATGACAATTCCCCAGGTCAGCGGAATATGAAATAACAGGTTTAATGCTATGGCGGAACCAATGACCTCGGCGAGATCACAGGCCGCAATGGCTATTTCACAAAATACCCAGAGAATAAAATTGGTGGTAGGGCTGAAGTGATCCCTGCAGGCCTGTGCAAGATCTCTTTCAGCAACAACTCCGAGTTTCACGGATAGATGCTGTAGAACCATCGCAAAAATGTTGGAAATAAGAATTACGGATAGCAGGGTATACCCAAACTGAGCTCCTCCGGCGATATCCGTAGCCCAGTTTCCCGGATCCATATATCCTACGGCAATCATCAGTCCCGGTCCTGCAAATGCAAGATATTTCCTCCAAAAATTTGCATTTTTAGGAACTTTGATCGATGAATAAACCTCTGATAAGGAATGAGATGTTTTATCTTTTCGCCAGGCGTTTTTTATATTGAAATTCATAAATGTTAGAAATGACTAACAAATTTAATTAAATAAATGTAAACAGAGAAATCATGGCATAAAAAAATCCCGGAAATTGCTTTCCGGGATCTAATTTTTATTGAATCTAAAGATTATTTTGCAAATCTTACAGACATTTTTCTATCAGCAGCTCTTTCTGCGTCAGAAGCTTTTGCGTCTACTTTAGCAAATTTGCTTCCATAACCTTCTGCTTCTAAAACCTGAGCTCCAACTCCAGCTTTTGCTAAAGCTGCTTTAATAAATTCAGCTCTGGCTTTTGATAATTTTACGTTTGAAGCTTCGTTTCCTGTTTTATCAGTGTAACCACCGATTTTGATTTTTGCATCAGGGAAAGCTTTAAGGATAGCCACTAAGTTATCCAACTGTCCTTGTGAACCTGCTTCAAGTTCAGTCGAACTTCCCATTTTGAAATTAACATGGTCGAAATCGTACCATTTATCTTTCAATGCTGAATCATCAGCTGCATTTTTGTAAGCTCCGGATTTCAGGAAAGTAATCATCTGATCCTCCATACCGCCTTTATAACCTTTTAACATCACACCATTAAGATCAATGTTTTCATCGGTTTTAGCAGTAGCCGGAACAGGTGTTGCAGTTCCTGTTGTAGCTGTATCTGCAGTAGAACTTGTTGTTGCTGAGTCAGACGTACTGGTAGTTGTGGTAGTCGTCTGTTTTTTCTCGCACTGTTTCCATAAGAAATATCCGGCTGCCAATAACAGTAAAAGCGGAAGCAGCCATTTCCAGATGGAGCCTCCGCCTTGATTATTGTTATTATTATCGTTAAATTGTTCTCTTATTTCTCTTGCTCCTTCAGAAACATTTTCTCTTGCTGTAGCAACACCTTCTGCGATGTTATCTTTAGCAGTAGAAGTTACCGAAGAAACTGTTTCTTTCGCCTGGCCAAACCAATTTTCAGCTCCTAATCCAAAGGAAGCCAAAGAAAGACCTGCTGGCAATAAGGAAGAAATAATGCCTTTCTGATCGTTCAGCAAGCTGGAAATACCTGAAGCACCTAAATTATTGTCTGCCGCATATTTTCCAACCGTGCCTACCGTAGCTCCAGTCACCAGGTTTAACAAAGAACCTGCAGAGGTATTGCTTACTCCTGAAAAACTGGCAATGGAATTTACCAATCCGCTTATTTTATCTCCAAAAATTGAAGACAACAAGTTAGAAATAATAGGGTTGCTAGATGAACCACCTAATAAATTTCCTAAAATTCCACTTGAAGAGGCTTGTGTAATAGCTTCCACAACGCCAGGCTTATCTGCACTATTGGCTAATCCACCTACTACAGCAGGTAATAATCCACCAATTGCTTTAGAAATACCGGATTCACTTTCTCCAAACTGCGAAGCAGCCTGTGAAACTAAAGCGGGACCTAATTGTCCTTTAATTAAATCAATGACATTTAAAGACATAATAATAAATTTTTTTGATTAATGTTGAGATAAATTTAAACAAAAATCCGTCCAAATGTCACTTTTTTTTGAATATTTCTTTAAAAATTAACGATTTTTTTCTAAATCATTAAAATTTTTAATAAGCTTTTGCGAATAATACACGTCTCTTAGAAGGTTTTCCTGAAATCAAAGACATTCCTTCTTCTATATCATCATCTAAAGGAATACATCTGATTGTTGCCTTTGTTTCATCCTTGATCTGTTCCTCTTCTTCAGCCGTACCATCCCAGTGAGCATAGATGAAACCTCCTTTCTCTTCCAGAACTGTTTTGAACTCTTCATAAGTATCAACTTTCGTCATATTATTTTTTCTGAATTCAAATGCTTTATTATAAAGGTCCTGCTGAATAGTTTTTAATAACTCTTCAATATAAGAATCCAGACCTTCAATAGAACGAACTTCTTTCGTCAGATTATCTCTTCTCGCGATTTCCACAGATTTATTTTCCAGATCTCTTGGTCCCATTGCGATTCTAACAGGAACTCCTTTCAATTCATATTCTGCAAATTTCCATCCTGGTTTGTTCTGAGTATCATTATCAAATTTCACAGAAATACCTTTAGCTCTCAGTTTAGCCTGAATATCCAAAGCTACTTCACTGATTTGCTCTAGCTGCTCTTCTCCTTTAAAGATCGGAACAATCACTACCTGAATAGGTGCCAGAGTAGGTGGCAATACCAATCCGAAATCATCAGAGTGCGTCATAATCAAAGCTCCCATCAAACGAGTTGATGTTCCCCATGATGTAGCCCATGCATGTTCTATTTTTCCTTCTTTATTAGTGAATTTTACGTCAAATGCTTTTGCAAAATTCTGCCCTAAGAAGTGAGATGTTCCTGCCTGTAAAGCTTTTCCATCCTGCATTAAAGCTTCAATACAATAGGTTTCATCAGCTCCTGCAAATCTTTCAGATGGAGTTTTCAACCCTTGAATTACCGGCATTGCCATAAAGTTTTCTGCAAAATCTGCATATACTTTATTCATCTTTTCTGCTTCTTCAACAGCTTCATCTTTCGTAGCGTGAGCGGTGTGGCCTTCCTGCCATAAGAATTCTGCCGTTCTTAAGAAAAGACGTGTTCTCATTTCCCAACGAACAACATTCGCCCATTGGTTGATCAATATCGGTAAGTCTCTGTAAGACTGAATCCAGTTTTTGTAGGTATTCCAGATAATTGCTTCCGAAGTAGGACGAACGATAAGTTCTTCTTCCAATTTTGCATCCGGATCCACGATCAGTTTAGATGGATTGTCCGGATCTGTTTTTAATCTGTAGTGGGTAACAACAGCACATTCTTTTGCAAAACCTTCTGCATTTTTTTCCTCAGCCTCAAACAAGCTCTTGGGCACAAAAAGCGGGAAGTATGCGTTAACGTGACCTGTTTCTTTGAATTTTCTATCCATTTCATCACGCATTTTTTCCCAGATCGCATAGCCATACGGTTTGATCACCATACATCCACGCACGCCTGAGTTTTCAGCTAAATCAGCTTTTACAACCAGCTCATTATACCATTTGCTGTAATCTTCGCTTCTTGAGGTTAATTTTGCCATTATTTTTTTTAATTTTTTTAACTTTTGTACATTATTGTTATCTAAAAATAAAAATCTATTTTTGATAGATTTTTTTACCAGTATTTTGGTACATTTTTGGTACAGATTGCAAATATAATTTAAATTAAAAATTTTTACGTTATCATGAAAAGAAATATACATAAAAATTTGCTTGGTCTGCTAAGATCCAAAGGGGTGTTGGCTATATCAGGCGGATTATTACTTGTGTCTTGTGGTGCTCAGATGGGAGGGTATAGCGAGACGGATGGGGTGTATTACGACCCCAATAAGGATACGCTACCTGAAGGAGTTATCATCAATGATAGCGGAAACAGAGTAGGAGAATACTATGACTATTATCAGGATTCCAATGTTATTCAAAATGCACAGACGAATTCCCGAGAACAGCAAAACAGATATAATGACTGGAGCAATACCAATCCGAATTGGAACTCCAACGCTACAGATTCAGACTGGGGACTTTATGCAGGTTCTCAAACCAACTATTATGACAACTCATGGGGATCTCCTTGGGGATGGTATGGTGGTTATAGCCCGTATTGGGGTTGGGGTATGAACCGTGGCTGGGGCTGGGGTGCTAGTATGTCCTGGGGGTGGGGCGGATCATTCGGCTGGGGCTGGGGAGGCTCTTACGGATGGGGAAGCCCATACTGGGGATATGGTGGATATTACGATCCATTCTGGGGCGGTTACGGAAACCCTTACTGGGGATACGGAGGCGGTTACTGGGGTGGTGGCTACTACAACAGACCAGTGTATAGAAGAAGCGGTGCTAGTGGAGGAGGATTCCAGAATACAGGTGTAGCAAACGCAGTATACAGAACCAATACGGCTAATTCAGGCTTCAGAAATACTAATGGCGGTTTCAGAAACGGAAATAATGGCGGTTTCAGAGATTCTAATTCAAATGGCGGTTTCAGAAATAGTAATGGAGGATTTAGAAACACAGATAATGGTGGCTTCAGAAATTCCAACTCAAATGGCGGTTTCAGAAATACACAGTCCAATGGTGGATTCCGTAATACAGCACCACAGACAAGACCTAACTATAATTATCAGCAACCACAGCCTAGAAACAACAATAGTGGAGGCTTCAGATCTAATGATTCAGGAGGTTTCAGATCTAGTGGCGGCTTCAACTCCGGTGGCGGCGGCTTCAGAGGCGGTTCTTCTGGCGGCGGTGGCGGAATGAGATCCGGAGGCGGAGGAAGAGGTGGATTCAGATAATTTTCAAACGAATAAACTATTAAAAAATAATGTTAAAAAAATCTTTAGTATTAATGAGTATTTCTGCTGCATTTTATGCACAGGCTCAGGATGTTTCTGTGATAAGAAATACCGTGGATGTTTACTCAAGTACTCCTATGGTGGGATCGGCTAAGTTCAATGCAATGGCTGGATCTAATGGTGCGCTAGGTGGTGATGCAAACTCTTTGCTTACCAACCCGGCAGGTTTAGGGGTAGCTATTTCAGGAGAGGTTTCAGGAACTTTATCTATTTTAGGCAATAAAAACAGCAGCTCTTTAGCTGGATCTACCATAGACTATAGCAAAACTAAGGGAGACCTTGGAAATGCAGGCGGGATCATTGCTTTCCCACTGATGACAGAAACCGGATGGAAGTTTATTAATATCGGTATTAATTTCTCCAATCAGTCTCTTGATAATGTCATTCAGTCACCGGGTAATAACAATGTTGTCTACGCCTTTGATAAAGATGATATAACCAAGGATGCTGCATTGGCAGGACATATATATGAAAGATATGGTAATCTGTCAAAGATGAGCTTTGGGGTAGGAGCCAATTATAATCATAATTTATATTTAGGGGCGGGTTTCAATTTTTTCAATGCTTCAGTTGATCAATATGATACTTTATTTTACCGAAATCTTGCCAATAATTCTACGGAAGGATTCAGTAAGCAGGATACTCCTTATACAGAAAGATCTTCAGGTTTTTCTGCTTCATTAGGGGTGATCGGAAAACTAAGTCCTAATTTCAGAGTGGGAGCATCCCTTGAGACTCCTACATTCTGGACAATAGACAGAAATTATTATTTCTATAACGATCCTGTTTACGGGGACGATATGGGTGCTGAAAACAGAAAGTTTACTTCACCGCTTAAAGCAACAGTGAGTGCTGCATTTGTAGCAAGTAAAAACTTCTCTTTGAACGTAGATTATACCCTTGGACTTACAAAGCCTGATTATAAAGTATACGGCGGTGCAGAAAGATCATTAAATGATTTCTTTAAAGAGAATTACAAAAACCTTTCTGAAGTAAGAGTAGGAGCTGAGTACAGAGTACAGCAGTTCAGACTGAGAGGAGGTTATGCTTACCAGTCAAGTCCTTTTGATGCACTTACGATCAGTAGATTTAATGATGCAGGAAGCGTAGGAGATCAATCATACAGCAACATGATGCTAAGCGATAGAAATACGCTTTCTTTCGGTATCGGGTATGATTTCAAATCTTTCTATGTAGATGCATCTTATCAGAATATCTCATCTAAGTATACTAACCCTTTTATGAGAGGATATATGGACGGAAATTCTGATTCATCTTATTATTCTGCTAACAACATTTTTGAAAGTGATGCATATGCAGCAAGTGAGGTTAAAAATAACAGAAATAATTTCTTCCTTACAGTAGGATGGAAGTTCTAAGCTTTACATAAGCTATATACAATAAAAAAGCTCCGGATTCCGGAGCTTTTTTATTTTTTAATGAGAATGGGCAACAGGATGTTGGTGGAAGAGATGCATCATTAATGCAAGTGAAACTCCTAAAACAACCAGTCCGATCTTTACCCAGTCAATATTGTGATTTTTATTGCTTTCAAAAATGATCACTGATGAAATATGAAGGAAAATTCCCCCTACGATAGCCAGAAAATAGGGCTGAAGATCAGGATTGAAATAGTTTCCTAGCAACATTCCCATTGGAGAAGCCAGAGCAAATAAGGCTACAATGAGAATAGAGGGGTACGATGAAGAACTTTTTGATTCTCCTTTTCTGTTAAATAAAAATGCTCCCAGAATAAATGAAATAGGGAGATTGTGAAACACAATTCCCCAAAGATAAGGAGACATCTCGTGTTCTTCATTGGCAAGAGGAATTCCTTCAATGAAAGCATGAATAAACAATCCTACCATTAAAGCAGCAGGAAGAATATTATGTTCATTATGATGGTGGAAATGTCCATGTTCAAAACCTTTGGTAAGAGCCTCCAGAATCATCTGTAGAAGAACTCCTGCGATTACAAATATCCCAAGATTATTGCTCCCTGCAGAAGTGTAAACCTGTGGGAAAACCTCGTTGAGACAGATTGTAATCAAAAAACCGGCACTTAGTATCAGTAGATTTTTGGCCAGTTTTTCTTTTTTACCAAAGTGTTTTCCCAGAAATACTCCTGTTATTACACTTAGAATCAGTAAAAGTACTGTTATCATTATTTTTTCTTAAATAAATTGATACAACGCGGGGAATTTTCTTTATTAAATTCATTCAGCTGATAATCTCCCCAGATTTTTATTCTTTCAAAACCACATTCCGAAGCATAGTTGTGAATAGCTTCCAATGTATGAAGCTTTACCTTTTCAAAGAAATGAAACGGCTTACCATCAGCTTCAAAACGGATATCTTTGATGACATGTCTGCCTTCGATTTTTTTCAGGATTTTAAAGTCTATATTATCGCGGGTGATTGCTGTTTCCGGTACTAAAGTATTTCTTACATATTCTTCATTCAGATAATCCAGTACAAAATATCCTCCGGGATTCAATGCATTGTAAACAGACTGGAATACCTTTTTATCATCATTTTCATTGTCAAAATACCCAAAACTTGTAAATAAATTGAATACAGCATCCATAGGGTCTGCATCAATTGGATTTCTCATATCATGAACTTCAAAAATCAAGGTTTGATTTTCATACTGTTTGTCAGACTCTATGCTTTGTCTAGAAAGGTCAAGACCCAAAACATCATACCCTAATTTATTAAGAAAAACAGAGTGTCTTCCCTTTCCGCAGGCAAGATCTATGATTTTCGACTGAGGCGGCAACTGAAGGTCCGCTGTGAGCTTTTTAATGAAGTTTTCAGCTTCAGTATAGTCTCTGTTGCTATAAAGCAAATGATAATAAGGGGTATCAAACCAAGATTCAAACCATTCCATAATGCAAAAATAACTAAATTTGTGCGGTTAAAAGCAAAGTATTTTACAACATTAAGAGATTGAAAATTTCAATTGGACAAGGAATTGGATAGCTAATCTTTTAATTATTAAAGCTTTAAATCTTTTAATTCATACTTATGGATACAGAAAATATTAAAATACAGATAAAGACATTCTTCGGATTGGAGCAGATTCTGGCAGAAGAAATCAAAAAATTGGGTGGTAGGAATGTTGAAATTAAAAACAGGGCAGTAAATTGTGAAGGAGATCTTGGTTTTCTTTACAAGATCAATTACTCTGCGAGAACAGCATTGAAAATACTGGTTCCGATTCATGAGTTCAAAGCTTTTAATCAACATCAGTTCTACGATAGATTGTTCAAATTTGAATGGGAAAACTTCATGAATGTTGATCAGTCTTTCTCTATTGATGCTACAGTAAACTCTGAAACATTCAAGCATTCTCAGTTTGTGACTTTAAAAATGAAGGATGCGATCGTGGATTATTTCCAGGAAAAATTCAAAAGACGTCCGAATGTGGAAACAAGAAATCCGGATATCAAATTCCATCTTCATATTGACAGAGAATTGGTGATGATTTCAATGGACTCTTCCGGTGATCCTTTATTTAAGAGAGGGTACAGAAGAGAGCAGGGAGAAGCGCCTATCAATGAGGTTCTTGCAAGCGGAATGCTTCAGCTGGCAGGCTGGGACGGAAAAGGAAATTTCCTTGATCCTATGTGCGGTTCAGGAACATTATTGATTGAAGCAGCAATGATTGCGATGGATCTTCCGGCTCAGATCTTCAGAAAGAGATTCGGCTTCCAGAACTGGAATAACTATGATGCAGAATTGTTTTCGAAAATCAAAGAATTCAGAATTAACAGAGTAAGACAGTTTGATGGAAAAATTGTAGGGTATGACATTGATGGAAAAATGCTGAATGCTGCAGAAATGAATGTAGAAGCAGCAGAAATGGAAGATGTAATTGAGATCAAAAAACAGGATTTCTTTGATTCTAAGAAAGAATTGTTCCCTTTATTAATGGTATTCAATCCACCTTACGACGAGAGAATTTCCATCAATGACGATGATTTCTACAAGAAAATAGGAGATACTTTCAAGACCCATTATCCGAATACATTAGCATGGCTGATCTCTTCAGATCTTGAAGCCGTGAAGAAAATAGGGCTGCGTCCATCAAGAAAGATCAAACTTTTCAACGGAAAACTGGAAACGAGATTTTTACAGTACGAAATGTATGAGGGAACGAAGAAAGTACATAAACTGGAAGGTAATAATTAATAAATTTTGAGGTTAAAATGTCCTGGAATTTTCTAGATATATTTGATGTAGTTTTGGATGTGTTCGGTCTGTTTAGTTCCGGATCAAAACCGCCACGCTCAAAACCTAAAAGAAAGGCCCTAAATCATAATGCAATATCTCAAAAAAAGGAACTAAAAGATCCAGATACTTCACAGAAAAAATAACTGCAGTAGATTATCACTTTAACAAAATAAGAAGAGAGTATATCCATGTTGATATACTCTCTTCTTATTTTATCGTGCCAGTGAAGGTGCAAAGCCATACTGTTTTTTAAAGGCGTGCGAAAAATGCGACAGATCTTCAAAGCCTACTTCCAGGAAAATGTCAGAAGGTTTTTTATTCTTTTCAGACAAATGATAATAGGCGAGTTCAAGACGCTTTTGAGTAAGCCATCGCTGCGGTGTCGTTTGATAAATCTTTCTGAAATCACGGTTGAAAGTAGATAAGCTCCTGCCTGTAAGATATCCGAACCGTTCCAAAGGCATATTGAACATATAATTCTTTTCCATAAAATGAATAAGATCCACTTTTCCCGGTTCATCAAAATCAGCAAGGATATGATCTATATCCGGATCGATTTCCCTTAAAATACTGATGGCTTCAGTGATCTTTAAATGAGCGATATTCTCAGGAAAGGGCCCTTCAATTTCAAAATAAGGAATCAGAGAAGACAGACAGCTGTTCAGAAGAGGATGGCTGCTGAAACTGTGAATGCTGGATTCACGATATCCGGTCTTCCTCTGAAAATCAACAGAACTGTAAAAATCTTTCAGACGTTCTGTGGTAAGATGCATGGCTACTGCTTTATGAGGAAGCCCGTCTTTGGGATAATTAATGATTGTTGCCAGATGATTTTTTGGGATCAGAAAAATATCTCCAGCTTTGAAAATATAGGTTTTATCTGCCTGAATGATCTTTGTTTCTCCGGATATAAACCAGACCAGCATATGGTATTCAAAAACGGTTTCCGTTTTGAACAGCTTGTCATCATAGCTGGAAAGCTTGATATCCGGCGTGAGGTATTGTATCTGGAAATCCATTGTCAGAAGTTTTTCATTACAAATGTATTTAAAAAACAGCTATTGGGCATCAAACCGGAAACCCAGCATTTCTTCACTTAATTTCCATAAACGCTCAGCACTGTTTTTATCAATGGAATAGGGCTGTACGCCACGGATGGTTGCCGGTTCATCGAATCTGTGCTCAATTTGCCCTCTATCAATTTCCGCAATATCACAATTTTCACAATAAACACCTCCGATTTCATTAAGCTGAGGACTTACAGCACACCAGATGGTAGTAGCTGCCCCTTGTGGAACAGTTTTTAAACGGGCTTCAACCTCCGGTTTGATATTTCCGTTTTCATCATGCGTTCCAATCTGTTTAAAAAGTTCAACAGGTTCTTCTCTGCCCAGATCAGTCCCATATACAGAACCGGGATGAAGAGAGTAAGCTCTGATATTGAATTCTTTTCCTCTTTCATCAAGTTCCACAGCAAACAGATTACAGGCTGTTTTGGATTGTCCGTATCCGGATAGGGTATCGTAGTCTCTTTTCTCAAAATTAGGATCTTCAAAATCAAAAGGAGCCATCTGATGACCATAAGAAGAAACACTGATAACTCTTGCGCCATTTGCTTTTTTCAGAGCCGGCCATAATTTTGCAGTGAGGTGAAACTGCCCAAGGTAATTGGTGGCCAGCTGGGATTCAAAACCTCTGCTGTCTCTGCGGAGAGGAACCCACATGATCCCTGCGTTGTTAATAAGCAGATCAAGGCTTCTTCCTGATGCTGTAAATCTTTCTGCAAAAGCTTCAATCGAAGCAGGATTCATAAGATCCATTTCTTCAAGTTCAAAATTTTCAATTCCCGATAGATTTTTTCGTGCCTTTTCAATATCTCTTGCCGGAATAATTACCTGTGCTCCGGCTGAGATCAATACTTTTGTGGTTTCAAGACCAATTCCTGCATAACCGCCGGTGATGATCACCGTTTTTCCGGTAAGATCGATTCCTTTAATAACTTCCTGAGCTGTTGAATACGCATTAAACCCTGATTGAACGGGCTGTTGCAATGCATTGATAGTTGATTCCATTTTTTATTGTTTTAAATTTCTATAGCAAAATTAGAGTAGATTCCCCGTGTTTATTTTGTTTAAAATGTCAAATTTGTTGGCTCAGAATTTCATTTGTAAAATCTATACAGTAAAAAGGATAAATGGAACTTCGTTAATTTCTCTGAATAAGCTGTTAAACTGTTTGTAGGTTGTTCTGCGAATAAGTAATTTTGAAAAATTTTCAATTTGAAGCCTACTATTTCCATTGTCGTTGCCATTTACAACCGAAAAGATGAACTTTTTGAGCTGCTGACTTCTCTTACCCAACAGACGGATAAGGAGTTTGAGATCATTATTGTAGATGACGGTTCTCTGATCGACCTGAAACCTACTATCGAAAACTTTGAGCAGGGGCTGGATATTAAATATTTCAGAAAAGATAATTCAGGACCTGGATTGACAAGAAATTATGGAGCAGCAAGAGCAGCCAATGAATGGCTGGTGTTTGTAGACAGTGATGTCATCGTTGAAAAAGATTATATTGAACATATTAAAAATGATATTCTTACAATTCCCTGTGATGCATTTGGAGGTGCAGATAAGGCTCATAAAGGATTCAATCTTATGCAGAAGGCTATTTCCTATTCCATGACCTCTGTTTTTACTACCGGAGGAATCAGGGGAAGTAAAAAAGCTGTTTCTAAATTTCAGCCCAGAAGTTTTAACATGGGAGTGAAAAAGTCTGTTTTTGAAAAGGTAGGTGGATTTTCAGAAATGAGAATAGGAGAGGATCCGGATCTGTCTATGACGCTTTGGGAAAATGGATTTACTACTGCTTTTTTTGACAATATTGCTGTTTATCACAAGCGTAGAGTCGATTTTGGAAAATTCTCCAAGCAGGTCTATCAGTTTGGCTGTGCAAGACCAATCCTTAATCAGAGACATCCCAATTATGTAAAGATCTCGTTTGCATTTCCTACTTTATTTATGTTAGGATATGCAATGGGCTTTCTGGAGTATTTTATTATGCATAGAGGGATAATCCTTTCTTTTTATGGATTGTACACCTTTTTGGTGTTGTTTCACGCTTTATTACTGACTAAAAATATCAGCATTGCCGGTATGGCCGTTATTTCCACCTATATTCAAATGTTTTCTTACGGCTATGGATTCCTGAAATCCTGGATTCTGCTCAATGTTTTCAGAATGAAACCGGAGGATGCTTTTCCACATCATTATTATAAGAAATAGCAGGGATATTATCTGTAAAAGAAAGAACAATAAGAATAGGCTTTCGCCTATTTATCAAATCCATAAGATGTTCCAATGGCTTTAGCCAAAACCTAAAAGATTATACACAATGTTTGCTATTTCGGAGAGATCATGAGTTTGAATTTCCCAACCGTAAAAGACAGGTTATATACTTCTTCAGCAGAAATAAAAAGATCCGTAGTGATGTTCCGGATCTTTCGTTATTTTATTTACTCTCTTTCGGAAGTGTTTCATCCGTTTTTAAGACTCTTGGCAAAAAACTGTTTCAGTTCATTCTGTTTTACCTCAAACCCAGGTGATGTGGTTCCTGCTTTATAGACTGTGTAGGCATAATCTGTAAGCGTAACCTGGTAATTGTCATAGTCATGTATTCAATAAGTGAAAAGTATTTAATTGATAAACTATCTGAAGAGTATCGGCAAGCTCCCATTATTTGTAAGGGTACTTTACCTTATTAGATCTGCATGCTTAGGTGAGCCATCTTGGTCGTGCCCATAGAAAATGAACCACGTTTCAGACATGTTGATTCTTTAAAATAAAAAAGGCTGTTTCAATTTGAAACAGCCTTTTTACAATAATAAATTTAGGATATAGAAATGTTTTCATGGTGGTTAAGAACACCTACTTTCAGCATACACTCCTTCATTTTATGGTACGTTCTTTTAATATCGTGGTCAAGACCGATGGAGAATCTGATCAGTCCGTCTGAAATACCTATGGAAGCTCTTTCTTCTTCCGGAATTTCAGATGAGGTAGATTTTCCTGAGCATGAGAATAAGGTTTTATAGAACCCTAAGCTTACTGCAAGATAACCCAGGTTTTCTGTCTGCATCAGTTCCATCAGTTCATTGGCTTTTTCTGTGGTTCCGGCATCCAGCGTCAGTAATCCGCCGTATCCGTATTCTTCATGAAGCATGCTCTTCATTAATTCATGATTTTTATGGGATGGTAATCCAGGGTAAGATACCTTTAAGCCGTCTTTTTCAAATCTTTCAGCAAGATACATGGCATTGTGGCTATGCTGTTTGATTCTGATGTGCAATGTTCTCAGGTTTTTTAAAATGCTTGATGATCTTAAGCTGTCCATGGTAGGTCCCAGAAGCATACAAGCCCCGGAATTGACATTTTTGGTATCATCAATAAATGCCTGCGTTGCACAATATACACCTCCTACGGTATCACTGCTTCCGTTGATAAACTTCGTCAGACTATGAATCACAACATCTGCCCCGAATAATGTCGGAGAGATAGAAAGGGGAGAGAAGGTATTGTCTACAATCAGTTTCAGGTTGTGTTTTTTACAGATTTCAGAAAGTTTTCTAAGGTCTGCCACTTCAAGAAGCGGATTGCTCACACTTTCGCAGTAAATAACTTTAGTATTGGGAGTAATTGCTTTTTCTATAGACTCAAAATTATTAATATCAACAAAACTGGTTGCTACATTAAACTGAGGCATGAAGTTTTTAAGAAAAGCATAAGTTCCTCCGTAGATGGTTCTGCTTGAAATAATATGGTCTCCACTTTTGCATACCTGCATCAGAACGGAAGTGATAGCTCCCATTCCGGATGCTGTAACGTTGGCAGATTCCGTGTTTTCCATCTTGGCAAGAGCCTGAGCCAGATAAAGGTTCATAGGGGATGAATGTCTGGAATATAAATAGCATCCCTCCGCATTTCCTTCAAAAGTATCAAACATGGTCTTTGCAGAAAGGAATGTATAAGTAGAGCTATCTGAGATAGAAGGATTCACTCCTCCGAATTCACCAAAATACTGAAGATCCTGGATCTCGTTGGCTGCGTTAAAGTCTTCCATAAATATTGTTTTTATTTTATTGTTCCAATTTGCATTAATTTGCTAATTATTACAACATAAATTTGAATTTATAGAATATAAAACTGTAAAATATTGTTTATTTAGAAAAAATATTTAGTATCTTCGATATTATTAAACTTTTACCAAAAAAATATCTATGGAACTTGACGAAACCGACAAGAAACTCCTGTTTTTTCTACAGGAAGACTGCAAACAAACCACCAAAGAACTGTCCGGGAAGCTTGGATTATCTGTTACAGCTGTTTATGAACGTGTGAAAAAGCTTGAAAATGCAGGCGTCATTTCAAAATATGTAGCCTTGCTGGACAAAAGCAAAGTTAAGAAAAATTTTATCGTCCTGTGTCATGTCAAATTAAGCCAGCATAAAAAAGAATTTGTATTGCAGTTTGAAAAGGAGGTGATGGATCTGCAGGAGGTTACAGAATGTTTTCATGTAAGTGGAGATTATGATTATATCCTTAAAATAGGGGTGAAAGATATTGAAGATTACCGCAGCTTTATGCTGACGAAACTGACAACGCTTCAGCACATCGCAAGCACGCACAGTTCATTTATGATTTCCGAAGTAAAAAACACAACGGCGATCGTATTGTAGATTCTTAAGCCGGCTCAGATTGTTTTTTCATTAATAAAAAAATTAACTGTTTCCGGCTGCTGTATAAGTTGATCAACGTAAGTTTTCAGTGTTTCAGAAGTCAGATCGGTTGTATTGTTGATCTGCATGCTTCGTAAACTTCCGTCTTTCTGAGGGGCAATCAAAATGATATTGCCGTATTTCAGATGATAAAGTTTCATATTCACAATCGCAAAATCTTCCTTTTCAAGGGTGGTGAAGGCAGAGAAATCGATTCTGTTATTGGAAGTCTTTACAAATCCCTGTCCGATCACATCCGGAAAATTCCTGGAAACAATATTCATTTTACTTGAGTTATATTCTTTATCATCAATAAAATCTGTAAGAACCAGTATGGTGAAAAAGACTCTGTCCTTACTCTTAACCTTATGAGAATTTAAAGCACTCCAATTGTTTTCTACAAAGCTTGTATATACAATTCTTTTGTTCTGTAGTTTTAAGCCGAAAAAATTCCCCAGTGTTCCCACTCCTTTAAAACCGCCTTTCTGAATGCTGTCATAGATTGGATAGGGAAAAACACCATATGTAAAAGGTCCTGAATCTTTACCGGTTACTTTCAGTTCTTCTTCCATTCTTTTAAAATCCAAATCTTGATTCTGATTCTGAACTTTCAGCTGTTTATCTCTTACCTTTTGAATGTTTTCACTGGATTGTGCGAATGACAGGCTTGCAATGAAGGCCAAAGTAAGGGTTAAATGGAGTTTCATATTAATAGCTATTGGTTTTTATAAGTTCTTATTGGTTTCGGTTTCTTTTTGTGTTATTTTATCAATGAAATAATGAAGTCTTTTAATATCAGATCTGCCTTTGTTTTTATCATTCAAAAAACAAGTGGTTACGATCACCATTTTTAAATCAGGAATAACACAGATAAGCTGGCCGCCATAACCTGTTGCTACGAATGCCTGGTGGCCGTTGGTTTTTCTCCGCCACCAGTAATAACCATATCCGTTGGCATTGGGCATTACATCCCATGAATCCAGCTTTACCTGTTCAGAAGTAGATTCCTGAATCCATTTTTGAGAGACAATTTGTTTGCCGCCAAGCTTTCCGTTGTTAAGGATCATGGATCCAAACTTCAGCATATCATCTGGTTTCATAAAAAGCTCTGAGCCTGCCAAATTTCTGTTCATGGAATCTGTGTCCCATCGGGTAACATTCATTTTTAAAGGTTTAAAAAGATTTTCAGTGGCAAATTGTTTCAGATTGGTCTTTACAATTTTTGCCAATGCAGCACCAAAAAGATGAGACTCACCACTGTTATAGTTGAATACAGTACCCGGATATTCTTCGAAAGGCAGATCCAGAACAAACTTTACAGGATCACCGGAAAATGACATGGCCGTTGAAATTTTTGAATTCTCAATCCAGTCGAAACCACCCTGCATGGTCAGGATATTCTTTAATGTTAACGTATTTCTGATAGAATCATGAAGAACTTTCCCTTCAATATTGGAAATATTTTTAAAACTGCTTCTTGAAACATTGTATTCCGGAAGGATTTTTAAAACCGGAGTATTGAGATTGGGCAGTAAGT
This sequence comes from Chryseobacterium sp. D764, assembly GCF_019317325.1. Classification (NCBI taxonomy): domain Bacteria; kingdom Pseudomonadati; phylum Bacteroidota; class Flavobacteriia; order Flavobacteriales; family Weeksellaceae; genus Chryseobacterium; species Chryseobacterium sp. D764. Next base: position 4,725,164 of record NZ_CP079219.1, read on the forward strand.
TTTTATCTTTTGCGATACCTGCCAGAACAGATACGATACTTTTGGTAACAGATTTTACGCTGAAGACAGTTTCTTTATTGGCTCCGTGAAAATACTGTTCATACATGATCCTGCTGTCCTGAGAAACGATAAAAGATCCCAAAGACGGAATACTGTCATTGATTTCCTTGGTGAATTTGTCTGTAAATTCTTTAGGTAATTCTTTGTTGAAAGCTGCCTGTGATTTTACTTTAGAACAGAATAAGGTAAGACATAAAATTGCCAAAACCTGCAGTACTTGCTTGGATCTCATTGTTTAAAAAGAAGGGATAAATTATTAGCTGGTGAAAGTATAAGTTAAAATCTGTCCGAAACAGAACCGTGATTCAATTTTGGACAGATTTCAGCTGATGTTTTCAATTCCTCTAAATTATGAAAAACAATGATCTTTTAAATATGTTTTAAAGAATATTTTTAATTTTTTTTTGAATGATTTTCAGGGTCTGACAGATGGCTCTTTTAAGAAAGAAATTAAACCAACACTCCGTTTTTAGAAGAAATAGGATCAGGGAGATCTGTTTCTCCGCTCATCTGAAGAAGGTCTATTTCAATCGTTCTGCAGATAGAAAGCATAGGTACATCAAACATCAATCCTGCAAATGGGTTTTCAGAATAGTCTCCCACCAGTTCCATAATGATGTAGATCCATCCGATAATGATACAGAACGGAATAGAAGTCCAGATTCCCCAATCGCCAAGTTTCGCAAACTCATTTACTAATCCTAGCGGAAGAAGCATGATAAAAAGAATATTAAAAACAAAGGCTGTGCTGGCAAATTGTCTTGGAGAAGGAAATTTTTTGATTCTTTCTGCCTGTCCCTGAAAATTATAGAATTCATTCAGAGCGTTCTGCAGCTGAGTTTGGTTGAATTCTGTAATAGCACCCATATTTTTAAGTTCATTGATGTCTTTTGCCTGTTGAGCAGTCAGGTAGGTAGCAAAGTTTTTATAATCATTCTTAAGATCATATTCTTCCTCCGAAAGGTATTTGTGGAGGAAAATAGGGGCTCTTCCGTAATCAGGGAATCCAGCTTTGATCAATCTGTTTCTTCTCAGATTGATATTCCCGAATTTCTTTTCTGTACTGATATGTTCCCATTCTGTAGGAACCAAAAGTTGTTCACGGAAAGTATACAACCATGCAATATGACGATAAACAATTCTTTTTTTACGGTCTTCAAGATCAAAAACGCCAATTCCTTCATTTTTGGTATCAAAAGCATACACCATAGAAGCAAATGAACGGCTTGAATTCACAATACCACCCCAGATTTTTCTGGCTTCCCAAAGTCTGTCATAAGCCTGGTTGTTTTTAAAACCCACAAGAAATGCCTCTGCTGTACCAATCAGTGCTACAGGAACCCAGGGAATTGTCATCCAGTGCCAGTTGAAGAAGTAAAAGAAAACAGCAATCAATGTACACCAGATAGAGATTAAGATAAGATGTATACCGGCCAGATTGAGAACCTGTTTATAATTGACGTATTTGGTTGTGATCATAAAGATAGATGTGTTTTGCGTGTAGAGACAAAATAAATACCAAACTATGATGGGTTTTGTTTTGTAATGCCTGTCAGGTAATGGATAATCAGGTTTTCTTGGTTTATAATAGTCTAGGGTTGAGAATGATAATCTTAAATAAATGTAGTGAAAAAATTGCATAAAAAAACCTCTAAAAATTTTTAGAGGTTTTAAGTTGATATAAAATTAATATTTCAGCATTTCTTCAATCTTATTGCTGAGCTTTTCAGCATTGGGAAGCATTTCTTTTTCCAGGATCAGATTGATTGGTACAGCAGGTACATCCAGTGATCCCATGGTTTCTACCGGTGCATCAAGATATTTGAAGCAGTTTTTGGAAATACGGTGGGCAAAAGCTTCTGCAAAAGAGTTATTAAGCTGTTCTTCAGTGAGAACGATACATTTTCCATGCGCTTTTACTCTTTCAAAAACAAGTTCTTCATCAAGAGGAATTAATGTTCTTAAATCAATCACCTCAATTCTTCCATTGAAATTCTTAGCGGCTTCTTTAGCCCAGTAAACACCCATTCCGTAAGTTACCACTAATAAAGTTCTGCCTTTTTCAGTTTCATCTTTATCTGCTTCGATGATTACTTTTCCTTTTCCAAACGGAAGTACATAGTCTTCAGCAGGTTCTATTGTTTTCGCATCTTCAGTTCCCGGAACTTTACTCCAGTATAATCCTTTGTGCTCCAGCATTACTACCGGATTCGGATCGTAATAAGCTGCTTTTAACAGACCTTTAAAGTCTGCTGCATTACTTGGATATGCTATTTTGATTCCTTTGATATTGGCTAAAATACTTTCAACACTTCCACTGTGGTAGGGACCACCGCCACCGTATGCTCCGATAGGAACACGGATGATATTGCTTACAGGGAATTTTCCACCACTTAAATAGTTGGATTTTGAAATCTCTGTAATTAGCTGGTTGATTCCCGGATAAATATAATCTGCAAACTGAACCTCAACGATTGGTTTTAATCCTACAGCACTCATTCCGGCTGTAGATCCAATGATATAAGCTTCCTGAATTGCTGTATTGAATACCCTTTTGCTTCCGAATTTCTTTCCTAAAGTTACTGTTTCACGGAAAACCCCACCGATTCTTTCTCCTACATCCTGTCCGTAAAGAAGAGCTTCAGGGTGTTTCCACATCAATTCCTGTATCGCGTGGATGGCAGCATCTACCATCACAATTTTTTCTCCGTTGGCAGGTTCACGTGTTCCTGTTTCCTCTGTAATCGGAGTAGGGGCAAAAACATGCTGCATTACAGATTCTGGCTTCGGGTCTTCAGCGTTTTTAGCTCTTTCAAAAGCTTCTTCAGCTTCCAGGCGGGCCTTTTTTGTGATCTGCTTTAAAAGATCTTCATCAGTACCTGTTTCCAGTAAATGTTTTCTAAGGATTTCTCCCGGATCTTTAGCTCTGTGTTTAGTTAAATCTTCTTCGTCTCTATAGAATTCTCTTCTTACTCCGGAAGTATGATGCCCGATTAAAACAGTTTTTGCACAAACGACTAAAGGTTTTCTTTCCGTTCTTACAAAATCTACAGCTTTTTTCATCGCTTCGAAACTTTCCACGAAATCTGTTCCGTCTACTCTCATTCTGCTTAATCCGGTGAATCCGGCAACAAAATCATAGGCATCGCAGGTTCTCGCTTCATCCTTCGTTACAGAAATTCCCCATTCATTATCCTGTACAAGGAAAATAATAGGAAGCTGATGTAAAGCGGCAAACTGTAAAGCCTCACTCACTTCACCTTCTGTAACAGAATTGTCTCCAAGGCTGCAGACAACAACAGGGTTATTTTCGAACTCCTGAAGATTGAAATCCTGTATGTATTTGATTCCCTGAGCTACTCCTGTAGTAGGAATGGTTTGCATTCCGGTTGCGGAACTCTGGTGAACAATTTTGGGTTTGTTTTCATCCCTGCTTGAAGGATGGGAATAATAAGATCTTCCTCCTGAAAAAGGATCATCAGCTTTAGCCAGTAATTGAAGCATCAATTGATAAGGCTCAAAACCAATTCCCAAAAGAATACTTTCGTCTCTGTAATAAGGAGAAACCCAGTCTTCTTTCTTTAGCTGATAAGCTGTTGCAAGCTGGATGGCTTCATGGCCTCTTGAAGTACTATGAACATATTTACAGATATTTCTGTTTTCTTCGTAAATATCGGCCATTGCTTTGGCCAGCATCATATGATTATACGCTTTGAGCAATATATCCTGAGAAACTTTTTCGTGAAGTGCATTTTCCATAGGAAGCAAATATACACAAAAAAACAAAATACTAACAACTGTTAGTATTTTGTATAAAATCTTTGTAGATATAGGTTATTCCTTGATCACTTTTTTAGAAATAACATCTTTGTCTGTTTTTACTTCAATGATGTAAATTCCTTTTGTATATGTGGATAAATCTATCTGTTCTTTATCATTGTTGATGATTCCGTTTTGTAGTTTTTTACCTGTAAGATCATATACATTGAAAGTAGATTTTTTAGGTGCTTTCAGGATGTTTGTAAAGTCCTTTGTAACTGTAGGTGCTATTGCCAGATTATTAAGAGGATTTGCAGCTTCTCTGGTTCCTAATAACTCGGTAAACCCTGTTGTGATAATAGAGTAGTTTTGAGGAGCATTTCCGCCTGCATTGTTTTTAAGTATTCCTTTATTTGTGATCTCTATTTTATAAGTTCTTCCAGCAACCGGAGTATCAATCACAACCTGTTCAACATTATCTACGGTATTATCTCCTTTAGTAGCCGGAGTCATTGGGTTGTTGGCATCCAGTTTCCATGGGTAATAAACAGTATTGGTAGTAGTGTCTGTGATTTTTAGATCCAGGTCATTAATCAGTTTGGAACCTCTGTTATTGTAAATATTATTCCATTGATTGGTAAAGTTGGTGAACTCAGGATCTACCCATGATATGGTAACTTTTAACGGCTCTGAACCTGATGCTTTTACTGTTTTTACATTGGCAACTCCGCTGTTTAATGTTTCATCATTAAAGATAATACTGTTGTTGGATTTCCCTACAAGAAGTTCTGCTCCTTTTTTTGCATCAATAAATCCCCAGCCAAATTGTGGGTCAGGGCCTATATTTCCTGCTTCTTTTGCTGAGTGTACCATTAAGGTTTTTGCCGATGCAGCATTTAATAAACTTCCGGAAAATAGTTGTTTGTTAATCTGTATCCAAAGTCCAATAATACCTGTCACAACAGGTGCAGAATAAGAAGTTCCGTCTCCTATATCGATCTTGCTGCCTCCTGTAGCATTATTGTCTGTCCATGCACTGGCAACACTTGTTCCTACAGCGGTAATATCCGGTTTGATACCTCCGTCGTCTCTTGGTCCGGCACTGCTGTAAGAGGAATGAATAACATCTGAAGAACTTGTGTATCTTCCGTCATTAGTTGTAATTCTATCTGCTGCTGCTACAACGATAATGTTTTTTCCGAGAGACCCAATCCCTATACAGTCATATCCCTGTGCACAATTGTTTTGAGGTAATGTATCAGTTGCTGTGAATTCAACTAAATTTCCCGAATTATCTTTATAATACTTTTTATAAGTGCTTGTATCAGCGCTAGGCCCTTCACCAAATGAGTTTCCTGCAGATTTTACGATGATATATGAGGGGTTGTTGTATACAATCTGGTCATAGTCACGATCATTCGTATGATAAGTTCCCTGAGCATCAAAGGTATTATTTGGGCTTGAAAACGCCCCATTCCATACCCATGAAGGTTCATTATTAATCAGCTGGGGGTCAGCCCATCCCTGATTGGTTCCGTAAGAATGATTGGAAATGTTAGGTTGAGCCGTTGTAATTTTTTGAAATACTGTTTTTGGGGTAGTTTCGCCGTCCAGAACAGAAGTTCCAAAAGCATAGGCATCTATAGTAGAATTAGGTGCAATTCCTTTGAAATTAACCTGTCTTGTTGTACCATTCGTAAATGTTACGGTATATGGGTAATCTTTTGCTCCTATAAAACTGGAAACAGCTGTTGCGTGGTCGCCATAATTGACAGTGCTGCTTTCTTTATTCGTTATTCTATTCGGTAAATTGTTAAAAAAAACGTGACCAGCAAATACTCTTGCTACACCGGATGAGGTACTTCCGTCGAAAATAGTGAACTTAATACCTTCGCCGTTAAAAGATCCCGTTAAACCTGTAATAGTTCCTCCCTGTAAAAAATCAGAATTGGAGTTTTTAATCTGATCCATGTCATGAGCTTGAAAAAAATAGGGTCTGTTATCAGGTAAAAACCCTGCCAGATTGGTTCTTTGCTGCTCAATCTCTTTTAAAACTTCAGGAGTTTTGTTAGAGCCATATCGTTTAGATACATAAGAATCAAACCTTTCATTGTTGTCTATTCTTTGGCGTTCTAATTGACTGTTTAATTCTTCATTGTTTTGCGCACTTGCTAATGTAATAATCAATGTGCTGATTAAAAGTAATTGTTTCTTCATTTTTGAGTAATAAATTGTAAAAATTATAGTTAATCAAATTTATAGCAAAAAACTGATAACTAGTTAGTTTTGGTAGATAATTCTAATTTTTTTAATAATATTTTAATATTTTATTTCATTCTTGTTTGAGTTGTTTATTTTTTTAATAAAATGTAATGATTTTGTTATTGTGAATAGGGTTTATTCTTTATGTTTAGTATAAACTAATTGGAAAAAATGGAGTAACTTTACATTCTCTTTTATAAAAAAGTTAGAACATTATATGTATTTAATTTTTGACACAGAAACAACAGGTTTACCAAAAAATTTCAACGCTCCGCTTTCAGATTCGGAAAACTGGCCAAGAATGGTTCAGATAGCATGGCAGGTACACGATGATGACGGAAATTTAGTTGAAAACCAGGATTATATAATAAAACCTGAAGGATATGATATTCCCTTCAATGCAGCCCGTATTCACGGAATTACAACGAAAATTGCCAATGAAGAAGGCCGTGACCTTGAAGAAGTTTTAAATGAATTTGCTGAAGTCTTAGATAGAGTAAGAGTCGTTTCCGGACACAATGTGGAATTCGATTACAATATCGTTGGAGCAGAATTTTACAGAAAAAATCTTAAAGATAATCTACAGGAAAAACCCAAAGCGGATACCATGATTTTGGGAACCGACTTCTGTCAGCTAGGCGGAGGAAGGGGAGGGAGATATAAATCTCCGAAACTTGAAGAACTTTATGAAAAGCTTTATGGAAGCAAATTTGATGAGGCACATAATGCTGCTGCCGACGTAAATGCTACGGCAAGAGCTTTTTTTGAAATGATAAGAATTGGAGTTGTTCCCGCGGAAACATTAAAGATTTCTGAGGATCAGCTGGCGTATTTCAAGAGCCTTTATCCCGATCCGATAAAACCTTTCAATATTGTTATCAGAAGGCAGGTTGCAGATTTTCATAATAAGAAAAAGCAGCAGGATTTCGGAAGTGTTGATGAAATTGATCTGGGTAAATATTTCAATTTTGACAATCACAGTGTTTTCTCAACATTAATGGCGACTTCCAGCATTAATGATTTAATTAAAAAAGCTACGGATGACAATTTCCCTGCCGTTGGAATGGTGGATTTGGGAAATATGATGGGTGCCTTTAAATTTGTTTCAGCAATTGAAGGTGCAAATAGTGACCGCGCAAAAAAACATAAAGAATATTTAGCAAAAAAACAGGAAGCAGAAGAAAACGGAGAAGAATTTAATGAGGCTGAGCCTGTTTCAGAGCCTTTAGTTCCTGTTGTAGGCTGTGAATTTTATATTTCAGACCGTTACGAACAGAAGCAGTTTACCAAAGATGATCCTGACAGAAGAACGCAGGTGGTTTTATTAGCGAAAGATTTTGAAGGATATAAAAACCTGGCAAAACTTTCAAGTATCGGATTCTTAAAAGGATTTTATTTTGGAGTTCCAAGGATCAGCCGTGAATTGATTGCTGAATATAAAAAGGGTTTAATTGCTCTGACTTCCGGAATTCTGGGAGATATTCCGGATGCTATTTTAAATACCGGTGAGCAAAAAGGGGAGGAGCTTTTCAAATGGTGGAAAGATACTTTTGAAGATGACTTTTATGTTCAGATTCAAAATCATAAACTACCTGAAGAAGAGCATTTAAATGATGTTTTACTGCATTTTGCAGATAAATATAATGTTAAGATTTTAGCCCAGAACGAAACTTTTTATACCAATAAAGACGATTCTAATATTCAGGATATTGTAAGCTGTATTAAAGACGGAGAAAAATTGACAACTCCTGTCGGAAAAGGCTTTGGAAAGAGAAGAGGATTAGCTACAGGAGAATATTACATCAAAAATTCTGATGAAATAAAAGAAACTTTTTTAGCGTATCCTGATGCTTTTGATGCTTATGAAGAATTCACTGCGAAATTTAAGCCTTATACATTAAAAAGAGATGTTTTACTTCCAAAATTCGATATTCCGGAAGAATTTATTCATGCTGAAGATGATATTGATGGAGGGAAACGTGGTGAAATGGCATATTTGACGCATTTAACATATGAAGGAGCGAAAAAAAGATATGCAGATACCGGAATTACAGCCGAAATTAAAGAACGTTTAGATTTTGAACTGGAAGTAGTTGCTAACACAGGGTATCCAGGTTATTTCCTGATTGTGCAGGATTTTTGTAATGAAGCAAGAAAAATGGGGGTTTGGGTTGGTCCCGGCCGTGGTTCTGCTGCAGGTTCTGCCGTAGCATATTGTACAGGAATTACCAATGTGGATCCTATTAAATATGATTTGCTTTTTGAAAGATTTTTGAATCCGGAAAGGGTTTCCATGCCGGATATTGATATTGACTTTGATGATGAAGGCCGTGATAAAATTATCAAATGGGTAGTTGAAAAATACGGTAAAAATCAGGTCGCACAGATTATTACGTACTCTGTTTTAGGAGGAAAATCTGCGATTAAAGATGCGGGAAGAGTGCTTGATGTTCCGATTCCGGATACAAATAATATTGCAAAATTAATTCCGCCAAGCCCGGGAATGAATATTGCAAAAGCTTTATCTAAATATGATAAATTAAAACCGGAAGAACAGATGCTTGTTGATGAAATGAGATATGTTCTGAATAGCCCGGATGATGCCCGTCATGACGTACTTTCGAGTGCGAAAAAAATGGAAGGCTGTATCAGGAATACAGGTATTCATGCCTGTGGGGTGATTATTACCCCAGAAGATGTAAGTAATCTTGTACCCGTAACTATTGCTGCAAAAGATGCGGATATTCTGGTTTCACAGTTTGATAACTCCGTGGCGGAAAGTGCAGGTCTTCTGAAAATGGATTTCCTTGGGTTGAGGACGTTGACGATCATTAAAGATGCATTGAAACTGGTAAAAGCAAGACATGGCTTAGACATTGATCCGGATCTTATTCCGCTTGATGATACGAAGACCTATCAATTATTTAAAGAAGGAAGGACAGTAGGGATTTTCCAGTACGAAAGTCCCGGAATGCAAAAATACATGAGGGAGCTTAAACCAACGGTTTTTGCTGACCTTATTGCAATGAATGCCCTGTATCGTCCGGGGCCGATTAAATATATTCCAAATTTCATTAATAGAAAGCACGGAATTGAAGAGATCGTTTATGACCTACCGGAAACAGAAGAGTATTTAAGAGAAACATACGGGATTACCGTTTATCAGGAGCAGGTAATGCTTTTGTCCCAGAAGCTGGCTAATTTTACAAAAGGTGAAGCTGATACTTTGAGAAAAGCGATGGGTAAAAAGCAGATCGATGTCCTTAATAAAATGTACCCGAAATTCATTGAAGGAGGTAGAAAAAATAACCTGAATGAAGAAAGGTTGGAGAAAATCTGGAATGACTGGAAAGCCTTTGCGGAATATGCCTTCAATAAATCTCACTCCACTTGTTACGCATTTATTGCTTACCAGACAGCCTATCTGAAAGCCAATTATCCTGCAGAATATATGGCGAGTGTGATGAGTAATAACATTAACAATACGGATTCAATTACCATGTTTATGGAGGATTGCAAAAGTATGGGAGTAGATGTATTAGGACCGGATGTGAATGAATCTCAATATAAATTCTCTGTAAACGAAAAAGGACAGATCCGTTTTGGGTTGGGAGCAATCAAAGGGATTGGAGAAGGTCCGAGTGAAGGAATTACACGGGAAAGAACGAACGGAAGATTCAAAAATATTTATGATTTTTTTGAAAGAATTCTGCCTTCGCAAATGAATAAAAGAGTAGCGGAAAGTTTGGTGCTTGCAGGAGCTTTTGATGAATTGGATTCTTTCCACAGAGGTCAATATTTTGATATTGATATGGCCGGAAGAACGAATCTTGAAAGATTGATCAGATACGGACAAAGTTTCCAGGAGAGTAAAAATGAGATGGAACATTCTCTTTTTGCGGATTTTGCAGAGGAAGTTCAGATTGAGCAGCCGAAACTGGCACCCTGCCCGGAATGGCCAAACATGCATAAACTTAATAAAGAAAAAGAAACGATCGGATTTTATCTTTCTGCACATCCGCTGGATGAATTTAAATACCAATATCAGTTTATGCAGGGGCAGCTTTCCAAAAAGTCAGTGTTGGAGAAGGATGAGGAAAAAGCAGTTATAGATGAAGCTCCTATTCTTGAAAAAGACTCTATTGATGAGGTTGCGGATCTTGTGGAAATTGTTTCTGATGACATCGTTGCCGGTGAAGAGGAAGAAGTTATAGAAGAAGTTACAAAAAAAGCTGAACCGAAAGGAGTTTTTCATTTTTTGAATCTTGATGAAGTGGATGCCTATAAAGAGCAGGCTTTTGCAAATAAACAGGAGGAACTTTTTGAAGAAAAGAAAAAAGACTGGAAAACCTTACAAAAAGAACGAGAAAACGGCGGTGGTGGAAAAGAATATACTGTTGCCGGTCTGATTACGGAATATGTGGTGAAAGATGGTTTCAGGAGCGGCGAAAAAGTAGCTTTTGTTACCCTGGAAGATTATTCGGGATCGTATTCATTCAGATTGGGAGACAGGGATTATATGAGGCTGAAGGAAAAGCTGGAGGTACAGAGGTTTGTTATTTTCAAAATAAAATTTGCTCAGGTGAAGGATGGAAGAGTCTTTGTTAATGTAAATGATGTGATAGAACTGCAGGAAGCATTTGAAAGGTTTGCTAAGAGTATATCTCTGGTCATGGATGTTATGGATGTAAGAGCTGAAGATCTGGACTTTTTCAGAACAGTACTTGATAGAAATAAAGGAAATCAAAAGCTGAAGTTCTTTATCAAAAATCTTGAGGATGATTCCCATATCGAAGTACAGTCTATGAAGCATTCGGTAGATCTGAATGGAGACTTGATTAAAGAAATCCAGCTTCTTAATAAATATGAATTTTATTTAAATTAGAAAAAAATATATAATAATATAGAGAGTGGTCAAAAGCCACTCTTTTTTTTGTTTACATATTGAGAGTATTGATGAAAATTTATAAATAGTTTTTTGTGTTAAATAGAAAAATTTTCTGAAGTCTATTTTAATGATATAGTAATTTAAATAATTGATTGTTAGTGTTTTGGTATTTTTCAACATATTGCGAAATAATTATTAAATTAAATAAACGTTTGATTTTATTATATTTTAATGATGTTTTTTATGTGTTTTTGTTTAATGTTTTGTGATAATTTTTGATTTTTAATTTAAAATATAAATTAATATTTATACATTTACCGTCCTAACTTTTATTATTACTATTTATGAAGAGATTACTACTTTCGTGTTTAGCCTTCCTGAGTATGGGAGTCTATGCACAAACTAATGTCGCCAACTATACTTTTTCAAAAAGTAGCGGGATGACGTACACCTCAATCACGGGGGGAACAAAATTATTTCCTACCGGAACTAATACAACTTATGATAATGAGGTGTCGGCAGCAATTCCTTTATCTTCTCCCTTTACTTTCGGTGGTGTTGCAATGACAACATGTTACGTGAGTGCAAATGGGTTTATAGCTTTTGGAGCTGCACCTTCGGGGACAAACTATACACCGATGTCGAGTCTGGGATCAACGACAGGGGCGATTTCTGCTTTTGGGCAGGATGGAGGTTTTTCATCATCAGATGCAACACAGCCGATTGGAAATCATGAAGTTCGATATGAAGATCTCGGAACTGAATTTGTTGTACAATGGCAGGATCATGCTAATTACAGCAATAGATCTACTGAAAGATTAAATTTTCAGATTCGTTTGGTGTATGCTACCGGTGAAATCAAAATTATATATGGAAACTGTACGGATCCAGGAACCAGTACCTCAAATAGCACTCCTCATGTAGGAATAAGAGGAAATAGTACTACCTATGCATCCAATGTAAATTCTCTGATGATTGGCAATGTGCCGTCTGGAACTACTTGTGATTGGTCTAAAGCTGTTACGGGTAGTGCTAATAACAGTACTATGCTTTTTTCCAGTACAACAAATGCAAGTGTTAAAATCCCGGCTGGTCTGCAGTATACATGGGTACCTGGTACGCAGGCACCGGTAAGAACTTTTGCTGCTGCAACTGCAATTACCAATAATGCTGCAACGGTAAATTGGACTGCTCCAACGGGTGCAACAGCCTACAATGTTCAGTACAGAGCAGTTGGAAGCTGTGATTGGACTAATCTTGTTGGTAATCCTGTTTCTGCTGCTACTGCTACCATTACGGGGCTTACTCAGAATACAACCTATCAGGTGCAGGTACAGGCTTTAAATGGTGCAGTACAATCTGTATACTCCCATATTCCAAATGCAGCCGGAACAGGAAGTGGGTATGCATCTACAGGATCTTTTACAACTACACCTAACTGTGTAAGTACTGTAACCGGCCTTTCTTCTTCTGCCTTAACTCCTGAATCTGCAACCATAAGCTGGACAGCTTCAACAACGCCTCCAGGTAATGGATATGAATATTATTATTCTACATCTTCAACTACGCCAATTTCAACAGTTACTCCATCAGGTTCTGTTGGTGCCGGGGTTTTAACAGCAGATTTATCAGGTTTAACTCCTTCAACTCAGTATTATTATTGGGTGAGAGGAAACTGTAATGGAACTGATAAAGGGGTGTGGTCAAGTTCAGCCAACTTCACAACTTTAGGTCTTTGTCCGACAGTTACAGCTCCGGCATCTAGTGCTACAGGAGTAAGTGTAACGCCTACAATAACATGGAATGCAATAAATGGAGCAACTGGTTACAAACTAAAAGTTGGAACAACTTCAGGGGGAAACGATATTTTAGACATGGATATCGCTGGCGGTACTAATAGTTCTTATACATTAGCTGCACCTTTAAATTTTGCTACCACTTACTATTACTCTGTTACTGCGTATACAGCGAATATTACAGGGCCGGCTACAGCATGTACAGTAAGATCTTTCCAAACAGTATGTAATTCAGTAAACCTGCCATATACTTTAGATTTTGAAAGTGTTACAACACCTGCTTTACCAATGTGTACAACTGTTATTAATAGTGGTTCAGGAAATTTATGGAAAACAGCTACAGCTCCAACTGGGTTTACCGGGAAAGTGCTTAACTATTCATATAACAGCAGTAATGCTGCCAATACGTGGTTCTTTACACAAGGGTTAAATCTTACAGCCGGAGTTAGCTATAGAATCAAATATAAATATGCAAATGCAACCGGAACAACACAATATCCTGAAAAAGTAAAAGTTGCTTACGGATCTTCGGCTACAAGTGCAGCGATGACAAATACTTTAGCTGATCATGCAAATATTACCGGTGGAACTGCTACAAATACTTTTGTAGATTTTACGCCAAATGCAACAGGGGTTTATTATTTTGGATTCCAGGCTTATTCTCTTGCTGATATGAATCAAATCTATGTGGATGATATCAATATAGATGTTACACCTACTTGTTCAGAGCCATCAGCAGTTGCTGTTTCAGCAATTACAACAAACGGAGCAAGTATTTCATGGACTGCACCAGCTACAGCTCCTGGAAGTGGTTATGAATATTATTATTCAACAAACAGTACAGCTCCTACAGCCTCTACTACAGCTTTAGGAAACAGTACTACAACTTCAGCTCCTTTATCCGGATTGTCTCCTTCTACTACTTATTATGTATGGGTGAGATCTGTTTGTAGTTCTTCTGATAAGAGTGTATGGAGTATTGTTGCTACATTTAATACTCTTTGTGGAATTGTTATGGCACCTTTTACTCAAAACTTTGATAGTGGAGCAGCGCCAAACTGTTGGAATAATGTAAACCCTACAGCAACAGGTACAGATGCAAACCTTTTCTGGAAGTTCTCAGGAAATGGAGATTATGGTGCAAGTCCGGCTAATAACGGAAAAGCTGCAGGAACATATGCATGGGTAGATGCAAGCTCACCATATGCGGGAGCGGGTACAAATACTGTACAATTGGTTACTCCTTCTGTAAATTTAACAGGATTAACGGCTCCTCTTGTTTCTTTTGATTGGTTTAAAAACCATTCTATGTCAACCAGTACTACAGTTTCACCTTCTAGTTATGATAATAATAAACTTACTGTAGAGGTAAACGATGGAAATGGCTGGGTAGTGATCTTTAGTGATAATACCAACTTAAATCAATGGAGAACAGTTGCTGTTCCTTTAGCGGCTTCCTATATTGGAGCAACTATTCAGGTGAGATTTACTGTAGATAAAAACGTAAATGGTAACGGATATTTCTATGATGATCTTCTTTTAGATAATGTTGAAGTAAAACAAAATCCTAATTTGGCAACTTCTGAAACTGTCGCAAAAGACCATAAGATTAATGTATATCCTAATCCGTTTACTGAGACCTTAACAATTTCTGATGTATCCAAGGTACAATCTGTTTCAATCGTTGATGTTTCCGGAAGATTGATTAAAACAATTGAGAAACCATCTTCTGAACTTCAATTGAGAGATCTGAAAGAAGGATTGTATTTAGTAGTCTTGAATATGAAAGACGGATCTAAACAAACCGTTAAAGCAATTAAAAGATAAAATGTATTAATTATATAATATAAAACGACAGCTGTTTGGCTGTCGTTTTTTTTTATTTTAAATGTTTTAAAAGAACGTTTAAAATTATTGTAAATTCGTAGACGTATTAATAACCAAAAACTTATACATGAAGAAAATCTTATTTGTATGCTTACTGATGATAAGCATCGTATTAAGTGCTCAAATCAAGCTGGGTGGAAATAGTACGGCTACCGGGAATGCTCCGGTCAATAGTGGCTATAGCTATTCCTATTCTCAGCAGATTTATAAAAAACAGGAAATCAATGCTGATACAGCAGGTAATATTACAGGGCTTAAGTTTTACTTAGCACCTTCTGCAAATCCCTCTTATTTATCAAATTGGGTGGTTTATTTGGGACATACCACAAAAAACTCTTTAAATTATCAAATTGGGTGGATTCCTGTTGGGGAAATGACTCAGGTTTATTCAGGTACAGTTACTAATGTGAATGGAGTTTTAGAAGTGACATTTACCACTCCTTTTCCATATGATAATGTGAGGAATTTAGTTGTTGCAGTAGATGAAAACGGATTTAATTCCAATGCTGCAAATCCTTTTTTTGTATATAATTCTACAGAGCAGGCTCTTTATACAGAGAGTAATACGGTCAATCCGGATCCGGCAAATCCTCCAAATGGACATTTTTTACCTTATAGACCTGTGGTCAGTCTTATGGGGTTAGTTCCTAATCCATTACCGGATTGTCCAATAATAAATTATCCTTCAGACAATGCTTCGTCTGTACCGGTTTCACCAAATATTACGTGGGCTGCTGTACAGGGAGCGACAGGTTATAAGGTTTCTATAGGGACTACTCCGGGAGGCACAGACGTGGTTAATCAGCAATCGGTTGCTACAACAAATTTTACTCCCTCATCTCCACTTTTAACAAGTACAGTTTATTATCTTAAAGTAACAGCAGTGGCATCAGCAGGAGAATCCTCCGGTTGTGTTAATCAGAAATTTACGACAGTACCAGCTATACCTTCCAATGATGAGTGTATCAATGCTATAAATCTTACTGTAAATCCAGATACGAATTGTGTGAGTTTTACCTCTGGGACTACTGTGATGTCAACTGTATCGTCTCCTGCATCATCATGTGGTACGAGTACTGGTGACGTATGGTATAAGTTTACAGCTACTTCTTCTACACATACAGTTAATCTGAAGGAGGTAACCTCTGTACCATTAGGAGGTGGGTATGTTTATTTTCAGGTTTTAAAAGGTGATTGCGGTAATCTGACAAGTATATTATGTTCAGGTTCTGGATGTGGTTATGTGACAAGTGCATCATGTCCTGCTTCTGTTGTTAATAACCTTACAGTAGGAGAAACCTATTATATAAAAGTATTTAGTGGATCAGGCTATTCATCTCATAAATTTGATATATGTGTAGGAACGCTGCCGCCATCACCATCCAATGATAATTGCATTGATGCTATAAATGTTCCTGTGAATTCTGGGGCGGATTGTACAATTGTTACTTCCGGAACGACTTTATTATCAAATACTTCTCCAACACCAGGTTGTGCCTCTGGACTTGGATATGATGTATGGTATAAATTTACAGCTACCGGAACTAGGCATCGAATTAAATTAATTAATAAAGTTCCTGTAGGATTACCAAATCCTTCTGGAGGGTTACAGATTAGAGTTTTTAAAGGTAATTGTAATAATTTTGTATGTAGTGCAGCAGGTGGTTCTTTGGTGCTTGTTAATAATCTTACAGTAGGAGAAACTTATTATGTAAGAGTGGTAGATTATAATCAGATACAGGGATCGGGTTTTAACTTTCAGATATGTATACAAACAGATTTGACACCAGCTCCTGCAAATGATGAATGCGTAAATGCCGTAACTGTGAACGTTAATCCTGATTTGAACTGTACGGCTGTAACTTCTGGGACAACTTTAGGAGCTTCTGCTTCCAATGTGCCGGGGTCAGTATGTAATGGAGCTCCTGATGATGATGTGTGGTTTAAATTTACCGCGACAGCAACCGTTCATCAGATAAGTTTGAGAAATGTTGTAGGAGATGGGATAAATGGTAATGGAGATGCATCTGGTCTTTTTGAGGTTTTTAAAGGTAGCTGCGGAAACTTAACAAAAATTGTTTGTAGTAATGCTTTTACAGGTAATAATAATATTTATAATGTTTCAGATCTTACAATAGGCGAAACTTATTATGTAAGAGTATTCAGTCTTTTGGACTTTGGCTACGCTATAAACTTTGATATATGCGTAGGAATAGTATCTCCTCCTGCGAATGATGATTGTTCAGGCGCTTTGCCGGTGTCCGTATATCCTTATAGTTATACACAGGCTGATGCCCAGCATACTACTAATAATAACGGATTTACTATACCTTGTTATAATGTTGGAAAAATGAATAATGGAACATGGTTTACTTTTATAGGCGATGGTAGTAATTATAGGATTAATGTTGCAGTACCTGTGGGAAGTCAATTTAGATTTCCAGGAATTGCATTATATACGGGAAGTTGTGGAAATTTAACTTGTCTGAAGTCTAAAATTGCAGATTCTGCTAATCTTCCGTTGACAATAGAATTTTCTACTGTTGCAGGAACTGTATATTATGTGAATGTTGGAAGTGGATCGCGGGATACTGATTTTGTAGAAGATGTTTTTACTATTAATATTAAAAATGATGTTGTTCTTAGTACTTATGACATTTCCAAAACTGAAGAAAGTATTGGGGCATACCCAAATCCATTTACAGGTGTTCTGAATATTTCAAAAGCAGATAAGGTAAAATCAGTTTCCATTCTGGATTCTTCCGGAAGGTTGGTTAAAACTATCGATACTCCTTCTTCTTCACTTCACTTAGAAGATCTGAAAGAAGGATTGTATTTAGTAGTCTTGAATATGAAAGACGGATCTAAACAAACCGTTAAAGCAATTAAAAGATAAATAATTTCTTAAAGAAATAAGAAAAAGAGGCTGCTCAATTTGAGTAGCCTCTCTTTTTATAAGTGGAATTATCTTTTATAAAAGGAAAACTTTAATTCATTGTGATATAATTAAAAAAATATTTTTTTTATTGTTGATTTTCACTAGATTTGAGTAACTAATACTGTTTTTATATGAGAAATTTTTTACTTGTTGGTTTCTTAATGGCCGGCTTTTTATCCTCCGCACAGACTTACTGTACGCCTGCGTTTGCAAGCGGGTGTAGCGGAGGAGATGTGATAGATTCCTTTGCAATTCCAGGCGCTGGATTTGATCATCCTAATACAGGTTGTTCTACTGATGCGTATGGAGATTACACTTCTATGACGATCAACCTTAGTGCAGGTTTGAGTTATGACTTTAGTGTTAAACATGGGTACAGTGATCAGAATGTACGTGTTTGGATAGACTTTAATAACGATGGTACTTTTGATGATGCAGCTCCGGAACTTGTAGCTTCTGCGAGTAGTACTCAAGTAGGAGCGGACAATATTACCTCAGGGCTTATCGCAATTCCTTCTACCGTTACTCCTGGTACTTACAGAATGAGAGTGGGTGACAGGTTCTCCAGTGACCCTATTCCTTGTAATACAGACGGCTATGGAGAAGCTCATGATTATACGGTAGTAATTGGTGCAGTTCCAACTTGTTTTGCTCCTTCTGCTTTAACGGTATCTGCCGTTACAGCAAATTCAGCTCAGGTGGGATGGACCGCTCCGGCTTCTGCTCCAGGCAGCGGTTATGAATATTATTATTCAACTTCCAGTACATATCCTACTGCTGCTACAGTGGTTTCCGGAACAAGCAGTGGATTAAGTACTGGTCTTTCTTCACTGGCACCGGCTACAACTTATCATGTATGGGTACGTTCTGTATGCAGTACTTCAAATAAGAGTGCATGGTCTCAAATGGCAACATTTATGACATCCTGTGTTTCTGTAGGAGTACCATATGCGTTGGACTTCGAAAGCATAACCCCACCTGATCTTCCAAATTGTACCTCAGTAGTCAATGACGGTTCAGGAAATATGTGGGAGACCGGTGATCTGGATGCTCAAGGATTTACAGGAAATGTTCTTCAGTATTCTTATGACTATGCCAATAATGCTGATACCTGGTTTTTCACCAACGGTATTAACCTTACTGCAGGAGTTACCTACAGAATTAAATATAAATATGCAAATGCAGAAGGAACTGTATATGCTGAAAAATTGAAAATAGCTTACGGAACTTCAGCTACCGGTGCGGGAATGACCAATACATTAGCAGATCACTCAAATATTGTTACCAGTACAGCAACCAGTGCATTTGTGAATTTCACACCAACAGCCACAGGAGTTTATTATTTTGGGTTCCAGGCATATTCTGACGCTAATATGAACCAGTTGTATGTGGATGATATTAATATAGATGTAGCGCCAGCTTGTAGTGAGCCTAATGCATTAGTTATGTCTAATATTACTGCCGGAGGAGCTACGGTTTCCTGGACGGCAGCTACTCCTGTACCTGCAAGCGGATATGACATTTATTACAGCACAACCAATACAGCGCCTACAGCTACAAGTACACCTAATTTTACAGGAGTTACAACAACTACTTATAATATTCCAAGTTTGGCTCCTTCCACTGTTTATTATGTATGGGTAAGATCTGCATGTAGTGCTGCAAGCAAAAGTATATGGAGTGATTCTGCTACATTTACAACATTGTGCTCAAGTGCGAACCTTCCTTATGCTATAGACTTTGAAAGTGTTACTGTTCCTGAACTTCCAGGCTGTACAATGAATGTTAACGCAGGAGCTGGGAATAATTGGGAAACAGTAGATCCGCCTTCTGATAGCCAGGGATTTACTACCAATGTATTAAGTTATCATTATAACTCTTCCAATCCTGGCAATACGTGGTTCTTTACCCAAGGTTTGAACCTGACAGCGGGAACACAATATACAATTGGCTATAAGTACGGTAATAACTCATCTACCTATGTTGAAAAATTGAAAGTTGCTTATGGAACTTCACCTGACGCATCGGCTATGACAGGCTCTATAGCAGATTATCCTTCAATTAATGATGAAATGGCCCATACAGAATCTATAACGTTTACAGTTCCTGCAACAGGTGTGTATTACTTTGGATTTAATGCTTATTCAGATCCGGATCAGTATAATCTGTATATAGATGATATTAGTATTAACAATGCGAACCTGGCAACAGCTGAAGTTGCTCTGGCAAAAAATACTATTCAGGTTTATCCTAATCCATTTACAGATGTATTGAACATTTCTGATGTGAAAAACGTGAAAAATGTATCTGTAACGGATGCAACAGGAAGATTATTGAAAACTATTGCAAACCCTGAATCTGTGATTCATTTAAGAGATTTAATGCAAGGTGTTTATTTAATTACAATGGAAATGAAAGATGGATCTAAACAGACTATCAAGGCCATTAAAAAATAATTTATCATTTAAATAAAAAGAAAGGGATGGGTCATTGATGATCCGTCCTTTTTATTGTATTTACTTTGAAAATTAATAGATCAAAAGAAAGATGAGCGAAATATTTCACTCATCTTTTTATTTTGTCATATGACTCGATGTTATATAAATCATTATGAATTACCCATTACTTATTACTCATTATTTATTAGGTACCGGCTGAATCTCTCCCTTATTCATAAGGTCAAAAATAGTAGGGAAGAACATTGCTAATATAAAGTAGACGATGATCATCAGCACCACCAGTGCAAAAAGAATGATCACTAAACTATTCGGTTTGTTTTTCTTTTTTGGTTCCATGATTTTGTGGTATTTGGTGAATAAATTATGTTGATATCCAATATCAAGCTAATTTCTTGCCACATTTCTTACAATACCTCGCATCATCATCAATATCTTCGTTACCGCATCGTTCACAGATCAGTTCCAGGTTTTGTCTCTTGTTTCTCATTTCTGCCGTTACAATACCGGTAGGAACAGCAATAATAGAATAACCGGCCAGCATCAGAACAACCGCAAAAAACTTTCCTAAAGGCGTGATTGGGGATACATCACCATATCCTACAGTAGTTACAGTAACTACTGCCCAATAGATAGACTGCGGTATGGTTTCAAATCCCTGCCTTCCGCCTTCCACCATAAACATCAGTGATCCTACAATAACTGAGAATATAATCAGGAATAAAAGGAAAATGTAAATCTTTCTCGAGCTGTTTTTCAGAGCCCGTACAATAAGGTAGCCGTCATTCATAAAATCCAGCAAATTGAAAATCCTGAAAATTCTCAACATTCTAAGCATTCTGAAAATCAGAAAATATTTAGTGATGGGAAAGAAAAAGCTGAGGAAAAAAGGAACCAGTGCGAGAAAATCTATAACTCCGAAAAAACTGAAAATATAACTTCGCTTATTCTTTACCACTGCAATACGCATAGAATACTCAAGAGTGAAAAAAATAGAAATCACCCACTCCAGAATCAGGAAGGTATAATGAAACTTTTTATCAAGCTTAGGTACACTTTCCATCATAATGATGGCTGTACTTGCAAGAATTAAAGATAATAAGATGATATCGAACAGTTTTCCGAGTCTGGTATCGGAACGATAAATTATCCGGTAAAGGAATCTTTTCCAAAGATTGTCTTCAGGAACAAGATTATGTTCTCTTTCCATTTATATAGGTTATTTCACAGCGAAGTTAGTAATTTCTATAGAGTATAGGGTAAAGATATGATTGTTAAAAGAATCTTGCAAATGTTAAAAATATTTTCATCATTAAAAAGTGAATTATATACACTTAATTTAATGATTTTCAATATATTATATTAAACAAAATACGAATAAAATATGACATATAAAAATTTATTTTTTAACATAATATTAATCCAAGTTTGTAATTTTATTCAACAAAAGCTTTATATCATGAGAAAAAATTTAACCTTATTTATTCTGTTTTTCATAAGCAGTTTTATACATGCTCAGGTTGGGATTAATACTTCAACACCAAATGGTGCTTCAGTACTGGATATAGTCTCCAACCAGAAAGGGATTCTCATTCCTCGTCTTACAGATACTGACCGGGATACATACCTGGCTGATAATAATGCTTCTACAGTGCCCCCTGCAGGTGTTGTAAATGCTAACCTTACTGCAGGAACCCTTATTTTTAATACGACAACAAATAACTTCCAGTATTGGGATGGTACCCTCTGGAGACAGCTTTTTGTTCCTACATCTTCTCAGGCTGGTAACGATGGTGTCGTTAAAATAAATTCTGGAAACGCAAATGTAAAACCCTCATTCAGTTTAAGTGCAGCAGGGAGCGGGTATGGGCCAAGACAACAGGTGCTTTATGCCACACCGCTGGTCTTTGCGGCAAGTCCTACTACAAGCTGGCCGGAAACCACAGTTCCATTTCCGGGAGTTACCTCGAATATCTATATTTCAGCTACTGGTAAATGGAGGGAAAACGAAATTAACGGACAGGTCCATGTCTGGAGAGCTATCGCGACTATTACTCCCGGGTCCAACTCTTCAGGATCTGTAAAGGCTACTTTTAAAAATCCTGACTCCGGTTTTGAAATTAACTCTATCCAGTTGGTACCAAGTGGTTCCAGTGGAACAGGTAACATTCTTACATTTTATTTCTATACTATTGCCGATCCTGCGAGTCTTGATCCGGGAAGAGGCTATCAGCTTTTTATGGAGGCCGATTTAAGTTGTAGCGTGGTCATAGAATCCTTTACAAGAGTATCTCTCTTCAAAGATTAACAGTCTTATTTAATTTTTTTTATATCAAATTCAACCGGCCCATGAAAGCCGGTTTTTTATTGCAGCAGAAATATTCTTTGGAATTTTAGTAAAATTAATATCTTCGCTGTAACCGTAAAATATAAATTAATGAAGCTAAAAACTGTAATAGCAAAGATTGAAGAGGAAATAAGTATCAGACAGGCAGAAGATTTTGATAATGTAGGCTTGTTGTGTGGTGTTTATGATCGTGATGTATCTGGGATTCTGGTTTGTCATGATGCTCTGGAAAATGTTGTAGACGAGGCAGTTGAGAGAAACTGCAATCTGATAGTATGCTTTCACCCCATTATATTTTCCGGACTCAAATCTTTAACAGGGAAAAACTATGTAGAAAGAGCCGTTTTAAAGGCTATTGAAAATAAAGTGGCTATCTATGCCATTCATACGGCATTTGATAATGATTTCTTTGGGGTCAATTATGGAATTTGCAGACAGTTGGGATTAAAGAATATGAAAATCCTTCAGCCGAAAGAAAATAATTTAAAACAACTGACGGTTTTTGTTCCGAAAGAGTATTCCGAAAAAGTAAGAGAAGCTATGTTCTCAGCGGGAGCAGGAAATATCGGTTTCTATGATGAATGCAGCTTTACGGTGAATGGTAACGGAACATTCAGGCCGGTAGAAGGAGCAAACCCTTTTTCAGGACAGAAGGGTGTTCGTGAAAATGCAGATGAAGATATGATCTCTGTAATTTTTGAAGGCTTTAAACAAGGTCAGATTGTGAGCGCTATGAAAGCCGCACATCCTTACGAAGAAGTGGCTCATCAGATCTACAGTCTGGATAATAAAAACCAACATGCCGGACTGGGAATGTATGGTGACCTGGAAGAAGAAATGGATGAAAAAGATTTCCTGGGGTTTGTAAAAGAAAAGTTTGGTCTTGAAGTGATAAAACATTCCTCTTTCAACAATAAAAAAATCAAAAGGGTAGGGGTTCTGGGTGGTTCCGGAGCAAGTGGAATAAGATCTGCTGCTTCCAGAAAATGTGATGCTTATCTTACCGGAGATCTTAAATATCACGACTATTTTTTAGCAGAGTCTAAAATGCTGATTTGTGATATTGGGCATTATGAGTCAGAACAATTTGTTGCTCAACAATTATTTGAAATTTTATCACAAAAATTTAGTACATTTGCAATTTCAAAATCTATTGAAAAAACCAACCCAGTAAATTATTTCATTTAAATATGGCAAAAACCAACGATATTTCAGTTGAAGAAAAATTAAGAGCTTTATACGATTTACAGATCATTGATTCAAGATTGGATGAAATCCGAAATACTAGAGGAGAATTGCCAATTGAAGTTGAAGATCTTGAAATCGAGATTGAAGGTCTTGAAAAAAGAGCTGAAAAATTTCATGCTGACATCAAAGATCAGGACGATCAGATCAAAACAAAGCATGAAGTTATTAACCATGCTAAAACTTTAATTGAGAAGTACAAATCTCAGCAGGATAATGTAAGAAACAACAAAGAGTTTGAAGCATTAGGAAAGGAAATGGAATTCCAGGATCTGGAAATTCAGCTTGCTGAAAAAAGAATTAAAGAATTTGGAGTTAAAATTGCTCACAAAAACGAAACTTTAAGTGAACTGAATACTAAGATCGACGATTTGAAAAACCACTTGAAATTCAAGAAAGAAG
Source organism: Chryseobacterium sp. D764 (assembly GCF_019317325.1). Lineage (NCBI taxonomy): Bacteria > Pseudomonadati > Bacteroidota > Flavobacteriia > Flavobacteriales > Weeksellaceae > Chryseobacterium > Chryseobacterium sp. D764. The sequence goes on from NZ_CP079219.1 coordinate 4,749,204, forward strand.
AATTAGAAGGTCTTATCTCTGAAACTCAGAAAGAAGAAGAATATCTTTTAGAGCAATCTAAAGAATTTGCAGGTAAAATCGATGAGAGACTATTGGCTTCTTACAACAGAATCAGAACAAATTCTATCAACGGTCTTGCTGTAGTAGGATTAGAAAGAGGAGCTCCAAAAGGATCTTTCTTTACAATCCCTCCTCAAAAGCAAATGGAAATTGCTCAGAGAAAGAAAATTATTATTGATGAGCATTCAGGGAAAATCCTTGTTGATGACGAATTGGTAATGGAAGAAAACGAAAGAATGAAATCTGTAATTAAATTCTAATTATTGATTTTAAATCATACAAAAGCTGTTTCAGAAATGAAACAGCTTTTTTTATACATTCAACAGCTAATGCGTTTTTAAGATGGTGTAATTTTTACGGTGTCTTTGTCATTCTGCAGGAATCTAGACATGCAATGAGTCTCAATAAAGCTTAGATTCCACGCTTCACTCTGAATGACAACTCTAACTCTAATAAAAAGAATTCTAATGAGACAGTCAATAGGAACGGGCTTTAGCCCGTTTAATTAAAAAAATAGATCTTCCTATTGGCTTTAGCCAAAACATAAAAAAAACCGCTTCAAAATGAAGCGGTTGATATTATTTATTCCTGATGATCATACATCTTATTATATAAGGCTATAAACTTCTCTTTTACTGCTTTTCTTTTCAGCTTCAATGTCGGAGTAAGCAATCCGCTTTCAATGCTCCATACTTCAGGAGTAAGTTCAATCTTTTTGATTTTCTCCCAGTTTCCAAGATGTTCGTTGATTCCTTCGATTTCCTTTTCAATTCTTTGCTTCAGCTCAGCACTTTTTGCAATCTCTTCCGGGGTAGAACCAATATTCAGATTGTTTCTCATAGCCCAGCTTTTTGCAAATTCAAAATCAGGCTGTACCAAAGCACATGGCATTTTTTCACCATCACCTACCACCATGATCTGCTCTATAAATTTAGAAGCCTTTGCTAAATTTTCAATCGTCTGAGGGGCAATATATTTTCCGCCGGATGTCTTGAACATTTCTTTCTTACGGTCAGTGATCTGTAAAAATCCGTCACTATCAATATGTCCGATATCTCCGGTCTTGAAAAACCCGTCTTCTGTAAAAGCTTCTTTGGTCATTTCTTCGTTTTGGAAATATCCTTTGAAAACAGAAGGCCCTTTTACTGTAATTTCACCATCTTCCTGGATTTTTACTTTTAAATTATCCAATGGAATACCTACTGTTCCCACTCTCATTTTCTCAAAGCTGTTTACAGAAATTACAGGCGAAGTTTCCGTTAAACCATAACCTTCCAAAATTGGAATTCCCGCATTTTGAAACATTAAGTTAAGTCTTGTAGACAATGCCGCAGATCCTGAAACCAACGTCACAATTTCACCACCTAAACCTTCTCTCCATTTAGAAAATACCAGTTTGTCTGCGATGATTTCCTGAAGTCCGGATGGTTTTGAGATTACTTTCTTCTTGCTGATCAGGTTCAAAGCCCAGAAGAAAATTTTTGATTTCAATCCTCCGGCAGAAGACCCTGTATTGTAAATTTTATCATATACCTTTTCTACCAGTCTTGGAACGACAGTCATATAATGAGGCTTCACTTCTTTTACGTTTTCACCCATTTTCTCGATGCTTTCAGCAAAATAAAGAGAAAAACCGTTGTATTGATAGAGATAGAACAGCATTCTTTCAAAGATATGGCAGATGGGCAGGAAGCTTAATGCCCTTGTTTCCTTATAATCTAAGCTCTTTTTCTTTGGAATTCTTGGAATAGATCCCAATACGTTTGAAACAATATTGTTGTGGGTAAGCATTACTCCTTTAGGTCTCCCGGTAGTTCCGGAAGTATAAATAATAGTGGCAAGATCCTCTGTATTGATGGCATTGGAAAGGTCATCCACTTCAATTTGTGTAGATTCATCTTTACCCAGATCAAGGATTTCTCTCCAGTTGGCAGCGCCACTGATGTTGTCAAAAGTAAATATTCCCTGTAGACTTGGGATATTATGTTTTACTTTCATTACCTTAGTCAACAGTTCTTTATCAGAAACAAAACAGTATTGAATTTCGGCATTGTTGAAGATAAATTCGTAATCTTCAGGTGAAATACTTGGATAAACAGGTACAGAAACAACTCCGATCTGAGAAAGCCCAAAGTCCATAATAGCCCATTCTGTACGGGAATTGGTTGTAATCAAAGCGATTTTATCACCCGGTTTTATACCAAGCTTCAATAATCCTCTGGATATCTTATTTCCCTCATTAATAAACTCCTGAGTAGAAGTTTTTTTCCACTCACCCTGATATTTCGTTACAAACATATCCGTTTTAGGATATTTTTCTAAAGCGTAGTGTGGAATATCGAATAATCTCTTGATCGTCATGATTTTTTACGTAATTTATAAAGAAATTTAAATATAAGCATTTTTTTTAATTGAAAACATTTGAATGTAATAATTAGAAACTAGTTAAATGCTTACCATAATATATTGAATCAAAAAGGAGGCCGGAAGCCCTGAAAAGGGGATTTTATATTTTGAACTGATCATTTGTGAATGTTTACGGTTCTGAACGTATCCGGTATTGTTTTTATCTTTAATCATTTTGAATCCCAAAACACGCATTCACTGGCCTTAAACTCGCTCTAACTTCCATTTTCTGTGCCTTTTTCCTGCTTTCAATTTAATTTTTTCAGATTTGCTTAAAAAGTGTAAATTTACGGCTATCTAATTATTTTTTTTATGGACTTTAATTTATCGGAAGAACAGCTGATGATTCAGCAGGCAGCAAGAGATTTTGCACAAAATGAACTATTACCTGGAGTGATTGAAAGAGACCGTGACCAGAAATTTCCTGCAGAACAGGTGAAGAAAATGGGAGAAATGGGACTTTTAGGAATGATGGTAGATCCACAATACGGCGGTGCAGGTATGGACAGCGTTTCTTATGTGCTGGCAATGGAGGAGATTGCAAAAGTGGATGCTTCTGCAGCTGTTGTAATGTCTGTAAACAACTCATTAGTTTGTGCCGGTCTTGAAAAATTTGCTTCTGAAGAACAGAAAGTAAAATATCTTACTCCACTGGCTAGCGGACAGGTAATTGGAGCTTTTGCATTATCTGAGCCTGAAGCTGGTTCTGATGCAACTTCTCAGAAAACAACTGCTGAAGACAAAGGAGATTATTATCTTTTAAACGGGATCAAAAACTGGATCACCAATGGTGGAACAGCTTCTTATTATATTGTAATTGCACAGACAGATCCTGAGAAAAAACACAAAGGGATCAATGCTTTCATCGTAGAAAGAGGATGGGAAGGATTTGAAATCGGACCAAAAGAAGACAAATTAGGAATCAGAGGAAGTGATACACACTCTTTGATCTTTAACAATGTAAAAGTTCCAAAAGAAAACAGAATTGGTGTTGACGGATTCGGGTTCAACTTTGCTATGGCTGTGTTGAACGGAGGAAGAATCGGTATTGCTTCTCAGGCTTTAGGTATTGCTTCAGGAGCTTACGAGCTGGCATTGAAGTATGCTAAAACAAGAAAAGCTTTCAAAACTGAAATCATCAACCACCAGGCTATTGCATTCAAATTAGCTGATATGGCTACGCAGATAACAGCAGCAAGAATGTTATGTTTCAAAGCAGCATGTGAAAAAGATGCAGGAAAAGATATCTCTGAAAGTGGAGCTATGGCAAAATTATACTCTTCTCAGGTAGCAATGGATACTACTATTGAAGCAGTACAGATCCACGGTGGATACGGATACGTGAAAGAATACCACGTAGAAAGATTCATGAGAGATGCTAAAATCACTCAGATCTACGAAGGAACTTCTGAAATTCAGAAAATCGTGATCTCAAGAAGCATTGCAAAATAACATTTTATAAAACACACTACCTATGAAAAAATCTTTGTGGATCACCCTCGGTGTTGTACTGTTGTTACTAGGCGTATTTGTCTGGTATAAGTACTATTTTGTTTTCGGAGAAGGAGTAAAATCCGGATACCTGAACTATGCCATGAAAAAAGGCTATGTCTTCAAAACCTATGAAGGTAAACTGATTCAGGAAGGCTTTGGGAGAGGAAAAACAGGAACAATTACAAGCTACGAGTTTGAGTTTTCTGTAGATGATCCTGAGATTTTCAAACAATTGGAAACCAATAGCGGTAAAAGCTTTGATCTGCATTACAAAGAATACAACGGTGCTCTCCCATGGAGAGGAAATACAAAGTTTGTCGTAGACAAAGTAGTGAACATGAAATAAAAACAAATAAGGCTCTCAATTGAGGGCCTTATTTTACACCAAATCACAAAATATTAATATATGAAATAAAAATTTCCGGTTTTGTGGGGAATCCTGTATAATAACGAAGATTCACTATTTTTATTTACTTAAAGTTAAGAGGATTTTTCTTAATAAACAAGCTGTTTTTATTAATGTTATAAAATTAAGCATAAGAATTAACCTTACCCTCTAAACCTCATTAAAAAAATATTAAAAATCCACCATGAAGATGGATTTTAAATCTAGTGAGAGTCGTTATGAGGAATGTTTTTATTTTTCTTTTTATAAAAGTAATATCCAATACCGGCAATAAGGAATAAAGGCCACAACGGAAGAATAAACAGGAAAATAGAAGTAATCACCTCCCAGCCTGATTCAATGGCTGCCAATGATTTTCCACCGAAAGTTTGAGGCTCTTTTTCTGTTTGAGCCTTATCACTGATATTTATATTGATCGTACAGATCGTATTGTCTGCATAATTACGCCCTGAAACCTGAATATCCTTAGTGTCTATGTCTCCAACATTGCTGTTGATAGCATCCATTAAACCATCAAAATGCTGGATCGGAACTTTGATATCAAGACTGTATATTTTTTGATTTTCTCCATAAGGACTGGCAGATTCCACGTAAGAAAGATTTTCGCTTTTGATGTAGCCGTTATTTTTATGGGCTTCTTCTCTGATGATTTCCTTCACCGTTTCTGCATTCTCTGCTTTTATGACAAGATATCCTGATTTTACCATTTTATCTTTTGGCATATACAGTTCATAACTGTCATTTTTAGGCTTGTCTTTATAAATGATTTTGGTTTCTTTAATAACCTTTGGAGCCGGAGCTTTTACAGCAATTTTTTCAGACTTTTTCTCCGTTGAATCCTTTTTCTCTATTTTGGATTCCAGTTTTGTATTGGCAATTTTATCAGATAAAGAATCTACCATTTTGGAGGTCTTTTCTATTTTTTGATGAATATCGTTCCTGGTATCCTCAAAATCTTTTATTTTAATACTGGCAGAATCCATTACCTGGTCGGCTGCTTTACTGGCATTGTCAATGGTTTCTGCAGTTACTGTAGCTGCGCTGTCTGCTGAATGAATTGCTTCGTGAAGGCTCTCCTGAGTAGTTTCTCCTTTTTTACACATAATGAAAGTGCCTGATACAGCAACGAGTAATATGAACTTTTTCATAACATTAATTTTTTTGATGAAGTAAAATTAGGAGGGAAGTTCTTGTAAAGATTGTAAATAGAATGTATTGTGCTGGTAAAATTATAACTGTTATATTTTCAGGGGTTTGTGTTTGTTTTACAAAAGATTTACAAAGCGTTTCTGAGTTTTAATAGTATAAGAAGCTGAGATATGCTCTCTAAAGAAGTATTTAATAATACAACTTTATTACTTATGAATTAGATTCCTACGGAATGACAAAATGCATGGATAAATTTAGCGTTCTGTTTGTCATTCCGTAGGAATCCAGATATAATAATCTCACCTCCTTCATAAAAATGATTATATAGTAAGAAATAAAAAATCCGTAGAAAATTTCTACGGATCTATATTGTAAGCGATTTGTCTTTTAATTAATGTTCCTGAAATTCACTAATGAAATGTAATTTCACATTTGGGAATTTCTCCTGCGTCATATGAATTGTGAAAGAAGAATCTGCCAAGAATACTAATTGATTGTATTTATCTCTTGCCAGGAATCTCTGCTTTAATCTTGCAAATTCTTTGAACTCTTCAGATTTTTCATCTGCTTCTACCCAGCATGCTTTGTGCATGGATAGAGGTTCATAAGTACATTTTGCACCATATTCATGTTCCAGACGGTATTGGATAACCTCATACTGAAGAGCTCCCACTGTTCCGATGATCTTTCTGTTATTCATCTCAAGTGTAAATAGCTGTGCAACCCCTTCATCCATCAGCTGATCAATACCTTTTGCCAGTTGTTTGGCTTTTAATGGGTCATTGTTGTTGATATAACGGAAATGTTCAGGAGAGAAGCTTGGAATTCCTTTGAAGCTTAATTTTTCTCCACCGGTTAATGTATCTCCGATTCTGAAACTTCCGGTATCATGTAAACCCACGATATCACCAGGGAAACTTTCTTCCACTACTTCTTTTTTATCAGCAAAGAATGCGTTGGGAGAAGAAAACTTCATTTTTTTACCTTCTCTTACCAACAAATAATTTTCGTTTCTCTTGAATGTTCCTGAAACAATCTTTACGAAGGCAAGTCTGTCTCTGTGCTTAGGATCCATATTCGCATGGATTTTGAAAACAAATCCTGTGAAAGTGCTTTCTTCAGGCTTTACCAGACGGGTATCACTTTCTTTTGGCTGTGGCATTGGTGCAATATCAATGAAAGCATCCAGTAATTCACGAACCCCAAAGTTATTTAAAGCTGAACCGAAGAATACAGGCTGAAGATCACCTTTCATATAATCATCACGGTTAAACTCTGGGTAAACAGACTGAATAAGGTCAAGTTCTTCTCTTAAAGCTTTTGCTGCTTTTTCACCAATTACCTCATCTATAGAAGTATCATTGATGTCATCAAACTTGATAGAATCTCCAACTTTCTGTTTTTTCTCTTCCAGAAATAACTGAATGTTGTCTTCCCAGATATTATAAATTCCCTGGAAGTCACTTCCCATACCAATTGGTAAAGAAAGCGGGCAAACCGTTAATCCTAATTTTTGTTCTACTTCATCCAACAAATCGAAAGCATCTTTACCCTCACGGTCTAGTTTATTGATGAAAACCAACATAGGAATGTTTCTCATTCTGCAAACCTTAACGAGTTTCTCAGTCTGTTCCTCAACCCCTTTTGCAACGTCGATCACAACGATTACTGAGTCTACAGCAGTTAATGTTCTGTAAGTATCCTCTGCGAAGTCTTTGTGACCGGGAGTATCGAGAATGTTGATTTTGTGGTCTCTATATTCAAAAGCCAATACGGAAGTCGCTACAGAGATCCCTCTCTGTCTTTCAATTTCCATAAAGTCGGAGGTAGCTCCTTTTTTTATTTTGTTGGATTTTACCGCACCCGCTTCCTGAATAGCACCCCCGAAAAGAAGTAGCTTTTCCGTAAGAGTTGTTTTTCCGGCATCCGGGTGGGAAATGATCCCGAAGGTCTTTCTTTTTTGTATTTCTTTGATTAAGTCTGACATATCGTATTTTGAAGTTGCAAAAATCGTGATTTTTTGCGAGGTTTTCAAATTATATTACGACAATGTTGGTTAGGTTGGAGAGAAGAGATTGAGAGTTTGGGGCAGTAAGTAATTTTATCATATGAGCTGCAAATTTGTTTATTGCAGTCTCAATCCCCTGGAATGGAGATTCTGTATTCGTTTTGTGAGGTTCATGGATAAAGGAACGAAAATAAGAAAATCCTTTTTTAGTTGCCTGTAGCAGTCAAAAAAATTATCTTTGTTTTTAATAAACTTTTTACAGAGAAAGGATGGAAAATAGCAAATATCCGAAGTTTACGTTCACATGGTTTGGCGGTGTTGTTTTGGTGGTTGGATTATTCGTAGGAACAATGGCTGTTTCTTTATTCAGTACTTTTTGGAAAGTTGTTTTCAGGGAAAATATTGAGCTTAAAGACTGGTTTCTTATGGTTGCGAATTCTGTAGGATTCCTTACGGCTATTGCCTTTTTTGATTTTTTCATTGTAAGACGTACCACCCAAAAGAAGCTTAACTTCAATTTATCATCCGCTAATTTCTCTACCTATCTTCTTATTTTTCCAATGATGGCGGGAATGATGTTTATTTCAGAATTTATTGCCGCTCAGATTCCTACTACAGGACCTTTTTTTGGTGATTTTTATGAATATTTTACTCAGTTGATGAGCCAGCTTACTGATAATCCTGTTGTAATGATTATCATGACGGTGATTATGGCTCCCATTTTTGAGGAAATTATATTCAGAGGAATTATCCAGAAAGGATTGGTTAATAAAGGAGTAGAACCATGGAAAGCAATTTTGTATGCTTCCATTATTTTTGGAGTGGTTCACGGAAATCCATGGCAGTTTATCAGCGCAGTGATGCTGGGCTGTGTGCTGGGATTGGTATACCATAAAACAAAATCTTTACTGATGCCCATACTGTTGCATGCGTTTAATAATTTAACCCTTTCGCTGTTGGTACTTTATGGTAAAGATGAAAGTTTTTCAAAAGTTCTTCATGTTTCAGAATGGCTTGTACTGGCCGTAGGAATTGTACTTTTCTCTTTATTCTATTATCTTTTTATGAAAAAGTATAAAGTACATTATGCTGAAATGTAATTAACCAAGCTAAAAAAGTAAAATTGAAAATGAATATAGAAATGGAATTATTAGTAGCCACACACAACGAACATAAAAAAGAAGAAATTCAACAGATCCTGGGAAGTGACTGCGTTGTGAAAAGTCTTACCGATTATAATATTAACGAAGAAATTGTGGAAGATGGAGATTCCTTTCATGCCAATGCCCTGATCAAGGCAAAATACTGCTTTGAAAAAACAGGTGTTCCAAGTTTAGGAGATGACAGCGGTCTGGTAGTGGAATCTTTGGATGGAAGACCGGGAATTTTCTCTGCCCGCTATGCCGGAGATCACGATTTTGCGAAAAATATTGAAAAGGTGCTGGAAGAAATGCAGGGAATAGAAAACAGAAAAGCTTATTTTGTTACCGTTCTGTGCTACTATGATGAAAAAGGAGCTCAGTATTTTGAAGGTAGAGTACATGGAAATTTACTGACAGAAAATAAAGGTTTTAAAGGCTTCGGATATGATCCTATTTTTGTTCCGGCGGGTCATGACAGAACCTTTGCAGAGATGAATCCGGAAGATAAAAACAAAATCAGCCACCGCAAGCAGGCCTTAGATTTATTTATGGATTTTTTAAAAGTGACTGATTAAGTTTAAATATCAGGGTGAACGACCCATTTAGATTTTCTGTCGTACATTTGTTATAATAAATTATTGGTTTGAGTACTTATTTAACAATATTAGGTTTCAATTCAGCGATTCCGACCATCAATACATCACCCACAGCCCAGCTGCTGGAAATGGAAGAAAGACTCTTCCTTATTGATTGTGGAGAAGGAACACAGGTACAGCTGAGAAAAGCAAAAGCAAGATTTTCAAAAATCAATCATATTTTTATCTCTCATCTTCATGGAGATCACTGTTTTGGGCTTCCGGGACTTATTGCCTCTTTCCGTCTTTTAGGAAGAGATACTCCGCTGCATGTCTATGGCCCGAAAGGGATTAAGAAGATGCTGGAAACTATTTTTCAGATTACGGAAACCCACCGCGGTTTTGAGGTAGTTTATCATGAACTGGATAAAGATTATTCTGAAAAAATATATGAAGACAACAGAGTAGAAGTATATACCATTCCATTGGATCACAGAATTTACTGTAATGGTTACCTTTTTAAGGAAAAGCCAAAAGACAGGCATCTTAATATGAAGGAAATTGCGAAATACAACGAGATTGAAACCTGTGATTATCATAATATAAAAGCAGGGAAAGATTTTGTACTGAGCGATGGATATGTGCTAAAAAACGAAATTCTGACTCTTGAGCCTGTTCCGCCGGTATCTTATGCATTTTGCAGTGATACCCGTTACCTTGAAAGTGTTATTCCGATTATTAAAAATGCAACGGTTCTCTACCATGAATCTACATTTTTACATGATTTGAAGGAAATGGCTGATTATACAGGGCATACTACGGCATTAGAAGCGGCAACGATTGCTCAGAAAGCGCAGGTTGAAAAATTGATCTTAGGACATTTTTCCAACAGATATGGTGATCTGACTGTATTTACCGATGAAGCAAGAAATATTTTCCCCAATACATTTTTACCAAAAGCATTGGAAAGTGTAAAGATTTAAAATGAATATGCTGAAATTTGAAGAACTCAGAGATTTTCTCAACGAAAAGGCAGATCAGTATAATACTCCCGATTTTATTGAAAATGATCCCATACAGATTCCTCATCGTTTTTCTTTAAAACAGGACATTGAAATTGCAGGATTTCTGGCAGCTACAATTTCCTGGGGGAACAGAAAGTCAATCATTAATTCTGCGGACAAGATGCTTGATATTATGGGAAATTCTCCCTATGATTTTGTGATGAATTATTCAGAAAAAGATCTGGAAGATATTCAGGATAAAAGCATTCACAGAACTTTCAATGGGCAGGATTTTTCCTATTTTATCAAACAGTTCAACAGGATTTATAAAGAAAATGAAAGCCTGGAAAATCTGTTTGAGGTAAAAGAACCGGAGAATAATTTTCTCCACGCCATAGAACGATTCAGGAGTGGATTTCTTGAAACAGAAAAACACAGAAGCCATAAACATATCAGCTCGCCTTACAAAAACTCTTCTGCCAAAAGGATTATTATGTTTTTAAGGTGGATGGTACGTAAAGATAAAAGAGGGGTAGATTTTGGAATCTGGGAAAATATAGATCAGAAATATCTTTCCATTCCTTTGGATGTGCATACCGGAAATATCTCCAGAAAACTGGGATTGGTTTCCAGAACACAAAATGACTGGAAAACAGTAGAAGAACTGGATGCTGCCATCAGGAAATTTGATGAAACAGATCCTGCAAAATATGATTTTGCCTTGTTTGGATTAGGCGTTACTAAAGAACTGTTGTAAAAATATAAAGGATGAAAAAATATAACGAAAAAACAGAAGTTCTTGAAAAAATAGCAGACAGTATTACATCATGGATAGGGTCTATTCAGTCTCTGATTGTACATACTCTATTGTTTCTTACTTCGTTTGTGCTTCCGATGCTGCATATCGTAGATTTTGATAAGATGCTTCTGATTCTTACTACAGTGCTTTCTCTGGAAGCTATTTATCTGGCTATTTTTATCCAGATGTCGGTTAATAAAAGTCACGAGAAAATTGAAGATATCCAAGTGGATATTGAAGAGATCAGTGAAGATATTGAAGACATTCAGGAGGATATCGAAGAAATCAGTGAGGATATTGAAGAGATCAGCGAAGACATTGAAGAGATTAATGAGGATATAGAAGATATTCAGGAAGATATTGAAGAGATTAATGAAGAAGAGGAAGAAGAAGATCACAATGAAAGAGCAAAAAATGTAATATTGAGGAGTAATGTCAACTCTAATAAGAATGAAATAAAAGCTTTAAAAGATATTATCTCTCAGTTGAAAAATGAAATTGAGCAATTGAAAAAAGAAGAATAGCTGCAACTGAATCATAGCAATGAAATATCAACAGATCAATACAATTGATCTGTTTTTTTGTGAATTTTTGTTATAAAATGATTTGCGAAAAACGTAATAATAAGAAAAAAATATTATGAATCTAGGTGTTTACTTGAAAAATAGTAACATTAAAGGCTGATTTGTTATTGATATTTTTGCTACATTTGAACAAATGAAAACAAAATGTTAATCTATAGACTAAAAAACTATTTTTTCCTTTTTTCTTTTTTATTGATTTCAGTTTCTGCATTTTCTCAATCGAGACCAGTCAGAAAATCAGAAAAGATAAAGCCTTCTGCTGCCAGTCTTAGGGCTGGAGCATTCATTGATGTGAATGTACCTCCTTACACCCCTTCAAACTATACACCCGAGCAATTGGTGAAGAATATTTTGATCAATGGTGGTACCAATTGTACAACAGCCAATGTGACCAATGTTACAGTATCTCCTAATCATGATGTGACTAATAACAACAGATTTTGGGGATATTTTCATAAAGGTACAACAAGTTTTCCTTTCACTGATGGTATTGTTCTGACTACAGGATATGCTTCGGAAGCAGGTAATAACTATGTGGCAGCTGTGGGACAATCAGTAGGAACAGGAAGTGATGCTGATCTTGTGGCAGCTACCGGAGCTAATGTTAGCTTAACGGATGCTGTAGCACTTGAATTTGATTTTGTACCCAATTCCAATCAGGTAAAATTTAATTATATATTCGTTTCTGATGAATATACTTCCAACTATCCTTGTACGGGATATTCTGATGCTTTTGCGCTATTATTAAAGAAAGTTGGAGATCCTACCTATACTAATCTTGCCATATTACCGGGAGGTGCAGGACCTGTAAGTGCAACCAATATTGTTCCTGCAGGAAATGGATTCAGTTGTGGTCCTATCAATGCAACTTATTTTGGAGCTTTGGCGAATCCGCATCTGGTTATTAATTATTTTGGGAGAACAACTCCTTTAACAGCCGTGGCAGATGTAATTCCTGGACAGACCTATCACTTTAAAATGGTATTGGCAGATGCAAAGGATCCTTCTCATGACTCTGCTGTTTTCTTGGAAGGTGGATCTTTTGATGTCGGAATTAAAATTGTAGATGAAGCCGGAGCAGTTTTGCCAGGCAGCATTAATATGTGTGACAATACACCAAAGCAATTGAAAGCTCAGGTAGCAGCCATTCCGGGAATGACGTATCAGTGGTATAAAGATGGAGTTGCCATTCCGGGAGCAACCAGCGCCATTTATATTGCTACCCAACCAGGAGTATATACTGTAAAAGTAATGGTTCCGGGCAATCAGTGTCCTAGTGAAGCAACTATTACCATTGTTGGAGGAACGAGCCCTACGGTACAGAATGCTGAACTTAAGCTTTGTACAACACCTTCGCTCAGTACCTTTAATTTAGAAACAGCAAAACCTCTCATCAGTACAACGCAGGGAGCGGTATTCCGTTTTTATGCCAATCAGGCTGATGCACAGGCTCAAAATAATAGTTACATTACCAATCTGACAACCTACAGCGGAACAGATGGACAGATATTATATGTACTGGTTTCCAATGGAGCTTTCTGTAGTAAAATTGCAACCTTAACCTTAAGAAAAGAAGAAACCCCAACAGCATTAATTACAGCTCCTAGATTAAAAATCTGTGCGGGTGAATCTGTATTATTAACAGCTACCGGTGGAGTGACCTACCAGTGGAGCGATTCTGCAGCTACTACTGGCGGAATAAGAACTGTAAGCCCTACCCAGACAACAACGTATACCGTATATGCTATAGGAGCACAGGGATGTAAATCTCTTCAGCCGGCACGTATTACAATAGAAGTAGTACCAGCTATTGTTTCAAACTTAAAAGGAGGACATATCTGCCAGGGAGATAAAATAATCCTGGATGCAGGTTCAGGACCTGGATACAGCTATCAGTGGAGTAATGGTGAAACAGGTCAGAGTATTACTGTATCTACTCCGGGAGAATATTCAGTAATGATAAGCAATGGGGTATGTTCAAAAGAATTTAAAACACAAGTTATTAAAGCAGTGATTCCTGAAGTAATAAAAGTGGATTATAATGATAATGGAACAATGATTGTTACAGCAAGTAATCCAAGTAATGGTATTCTGGAATATTCAGTGGATAACGGAGTTACATGGCAGGCTTCAAATGTATTTAACAATGTCCCTAAAAATAAAGTCATTTCAATCAGGGTGAGAGTTAAATTTACAAGCTGCGTAGGTTTCCTTGAATTCTTTACATTCGTTATGAAAAATGTAATTACTCCAAATGGGGATAATATTAATGATATTATAGATTTCAGCGGAGTGGTCAACTATAAAGATTTCAGCGGACAGGTTTTTGACCGATACGGAAGAGAAGTCTTCAAAGCAGCGAAGATCAATCCATATTGGGATGGATATTTCCAGGGGAAAAAGCTTCCTACCTCCACATACTGGTATCAGATAACCTTTGAAGATCCTGCGAGTAAAGAAGTTACGGTGAAAACAGGATGGATATTACTTAAAAATATAGAATAATTAAAATTATAATCGAAAGACTGACTATTTTGTCAGTCTTTTTTTATTATATTAAAATAAATAGAGTTGATATCTTAACATAAATAAATTTGCGTTAGTAATAATGTAAATTGTGTTAACATGAATTTCAATCAAAAAAAATAGTATTTTTGTTTAAAATAATATAAAATGTTAAATAGGAGGAGAGGAAATTTATTTTTAGCGTTATTTTTAGTTTTCATAGGCAACTTTATTTTGGCTCAAAATAGAGGAAGGGTAGAAATTGCGAGAAAGCCCAGTGCTGCTTCCTTGAGAGCAGGTGCTTTTATAGATGTGAATGCACCAAGTTATCCGGAATCAGGCTATCCTATAACCCAGCTAATAAATGATGTTCTTATATCAGGAGGTACTACCTGTACCAGTTCAAGTGTAAGCAACGTAACCGTGTCTCCAAATTTACCCGCTACCAATCAGAATAGAAGCTGGGGGTATTTTAATAAATCAAATACCAATTTTCCGTTCAGTAAAGGAATTATACTTTCTACCGGATATGCCAATAAAGCAGGGAATACTCTTCAGGGAACTTTAAGTGATGACCTTGGAACCGGAGGAGATGTAGATCTGGCGAACGCTTTGGGAATCGGTAATAACAACCTAACCAATGCTACCTCTATAGAATTTGACTTTGTGGCAGCTTCTACTGAAATTACTTTCAGATATTTATTTGCTTCGAAAGAATATCAACAAAACTTTCCATGTACCATTACAGATGGTTTCGCCCTATTATTAAAGAAAGCATCTGATCCTAATTATACCAACCTTGCAGTGCTTCCGGGAGGAGCAGGAGCTGTAAGTGTTACCAATATTCACCCGCAGTATCAAAACTGCGGACCTAAAAATGAAGCCTATTACGGAGGAACAAATACCGCTCAGATTGAAACCAATTTTAACGGACGTACCATTCCTCTTACAGCAAAGGCAACCGTAATTCCGGGGGAAACGTATCATTTTAAAATCGTTCTTGCCGACTATCAGGATCCCAATTTTGATTCTGCAGTATTTTTGGAAGCAGGATCTTTTGATATTGGAGTGAAAATTCTGGACCCGGCCGGAGTACAGCTGCCTGGATCTGTAAATATGTGTGACAATACACCACAAACGTTTACGGCTTCTGTTCAGGGACCCAATATAACCTATCAGTGGTATTTGGGAACAAACCCAATTGCCGGAGCTACCAATGCAAGTTATACGGCAACCCAACCAGGAGTATATACTGTTAAGGTTTTTATTCAGGGGAATACCTGCCCGGGAGAAGCTACTATTACAGTGGTAGGCGGAACATCCCCTACAGTACAGAATGCTACATTAACGGCCTGTTATGCTGCCGGAAATGCTACATTTAATTTAACATCAGCACAGGCTTCAATAAGTACGACTCCGGGAGCTGTGTTTTCTTATTATACCACATTAGCGGACGCTAATGCAGGGAATACAAATACAATTCCTAACCCAGCGGCTCATCAGAGTGCAGGCGGAACGGTGTATGTAAGAGTAGCAAACGGTTTCTGTGCAAAAGTAGCACAACTCCAATTGGTGAAAGCACCACAAATGATACCTACTATTGCTCCACCGGCAGTACTTACCTGTGCTAGCTCTCAAACTACACTGGATGCATCAGCTTCCGTTTATCCGGCAGGCGCTACATTCAACTGGACAACTACAGGAGGAAATATTGTTTCAGGGGGAACTACCCTAAATCCTGTTATCAATGCTGCAGGAACTTATACTTTAACGATAACAAAAATATATCAGCCAGGTAATATTAGCTGTACAGCAGTGGGCAATGTGACTGTAACGGGAAACAGTGCTCCACCGGTTACGGGACTTACCGCAAGCAAAATAAAAATCTGTAAAGGTCAATCAGCAACACTTACCGCTTCAGGTGGTGCTACCTATAACTGGGGTAACGGTCTTACCGGAAACGGAAGTACACAGATTGTTTCTCCTACGGTTACAACTACTTATACTGTAACAGCAGTAGGTGCTAATGGTTGTGTCTCTCAAAACCCAGCCACTATAACAATTGAAGTATCAGAACCTTTTACCGCACAAAATGCAATACTACATAAATGTTATCAGACAGGATTAACTTATAATCTTACCGAAGCACAGCCTCAGATCACAACTACTGCAGGAGTTACTTTTACTTATTACGTAAACCAGGCTGATGCCAATGCTGCTAACGGAAACTTTATTGTAACACCTACAACATATACACCACCGGGAGGAAGCCAGACTATTTATGTATTGGCAAGCAACGGAGGTTGTAGCTATGTAGTATCTCTGCAATTATTAAGCACAGCGCAGACTACCCTTACAATTGCAACGCCACAAACAATTACCTGCACAACTCCTCAGATTACCATTAATGCTTCGGCATCTGTAGTACCTGCAGGATCTACTATTGCCTGGACAACAACCGGAGGAACCATTGTGTCCGGAGGGAATACACTTACCCCTGTTGTAAGTGCTGGTGGAACGTATACTCTAACGGTTACTAACGTGTCACAACCAGGAAACCTGAGCTGTACCTATACTTCAACAGTAACAGTACAGGAAGATAAAGTAAAACCGGTTGCTGCTCTTGTTTCGTCAGTACCTCGTATTTGTATAGGTGAATCTGTAACATTAACAGCTTCGGGAGGGGTAACCTATAACTGGGGCAATGGTCTTACCGGAAACGGAAGTACTCAGGTGGTTTCACCTACAACAACAACGGTATATACTGTTTTTGCTGTTGGAGCTAACGGATGTATTTCTGCAACACCAGCAACAGTAACTGTTCAGGTAGGCCCACCTATAGCGGGACTTACAGCATCAAAATTAAAAATTTGTGAAGGCGAATCTGTAACATTAACAGCTACGGGAGGTATTACTTATAACTGGATAGGACTTACCGGAAACGGAAATACTCAGGTCGTTACTCCTACCGTAACAACAGAATATTCAGTATTTGCATTGGGAGGAAACGGATGTAGCTCTGTGAATCCGGCTAAAGTTACTATTGAAGTAGTCCCTGCAATTGTTTCTACATTGAAGGATGTATTTGTTTGCGCCGGAGATAAAGGAACTCTTGATGCAGGTCCGGGACCAAATTATACTTATTTATGGAATACAGGAGCAACCACTCAAACGATAACAACTAATATTGCCGGCGCTTATTCTGTGATCATCAGTAATGGAGTTTGTTCCAAAACGTTCTCTGCTCAGTTGATTAATCCTGACCTGCCACAGTTTACCAATGTAGTATATGATAATCATATTCTTACCCTTACGGCAAGCAATCCCACAGGAGGTACTTTAGAATACTCAATAGATGGTGGGCTGACGTGGCAGCCGTCGAATATATTTACCGGTATCCTGAATAATACAATGTATTCTCTTATGGTAAGAGTAAAAGGTGCTAAATGCGGTACTTCACTGGACTATTTTACATTCGTTATCAGCAATGCCATTACCCCTAATATGGATGGTGTAAATGATACCATAGATTTCACAGGAATCAGTGGATATAAAGATTTTGGAGCTTCAATCTTTGACAGATATGGAGCCGAGGTATTCAAAGCCACGAAAGGAGATGTTATTTGGACAGGATCTTTAAAAGGAATCAACCTGTCTACAGGGACATATTGGTATAGAGTACAGTGGGAAAACCCGGCCAGTAAGAAAATGGAGCAACGCTCAGGCTGGATTCTCTTGAAAAACAGAAACTAGAATTTAATAAAATAAAAAATAGACAATAAAATCTTTCAGGAATGAAAGATTTTGTTGTTTTATGCCATAAACGTTATCGCGTTTTGTGAATTATTTTAATGAGAGAATAAATATGTTAAAACAATTTGTAAGACGATACTACCACATTCTTTATAGGAGGGCTAATTAACGAAAGTTTACTTTAAAAGGTTCATGTTTTGTTTTTTTATAGTAAAAAATATAAATATGTATGTGAGATATTTAAAAAAAAATTAAATTTGTTGAAACAAAAATATTATGAGAAGATATCTACCGCTTTGTTTATTTTTTTTAGTCATCTCGACTTTTTTATTTTCACAAGATCTGCCACCCAGGAAACACGTAAAGGAAACCCCTACGGCATTATCCAGAAGGGCAGGAGTTTTTATTGATGTAAATGCTCCACAGTATGCTGAAACAAGTTACACGATAGAGAAAATGGTAAAAGATGTATTGATCTCATCCGGGACCAATACCTGCCTTACTCCCAATGTAAGTAATGTGAAGATCACTCCTAATCATGCTGCAAGTGATGCAGACAGAGCTTGGGGGTACTTTCATAAAGCAACAACCAATTTCCCTTTTAAAGACGGGCTTATTCTTTCCACAGGTTATGCAAGAAGAGCTGGTAACAGTTTTGAAGGTGGACTGAGTGATGTCAATGGTGGGGGATCAGATGCTGATCTTGCACAGATAATTGGAGTAGTGGAAAGCAGATTGAACGATGCCGTTCTTCTGGAATTCGACTTCGTTCCCACTACATCGCAGATTAAATTTAACTATTTGATTGCCTCCGAAGAATATACAGGTTCATTCCCTTGTACTTTTGCTGATGCATTTGCCATCTTATTGAGACCTACCTCAGGAGGACCTTATGTAAATATGGCTGTGCTTCCCGGAGGTGCAGGACCTGTAAGTATTACGAATATCCACCCTGCAATAGCAGGTAGTTGTGGTGCCGTAAACGAACAATATTTTGCCGGATACAACACAGGTAACGTGGAAACCAACTTTAACGGAAGAACAATTCCATTGACTGCTACAGCAACCGTAGTAGCAGGACAGCAATACCACTTCAAAATGGTAATTGCCGATTATAGTGACCATAGTTATGACTCTGCAGTATTTTTGGAAGGAGGATCTTTCAATATCGGAGTAGACCTTTTGGATCCAGCAGGTACAAAACTACCTTCTGATATCAACGTGTGTGATAATGTACCTCAGGTAATCACCGCTTCTGTAAGTGATCCTAACCTTGTATATCAGTGGTATTATAATGGTACACCGGTACCCAATGCTACAACCAACACTATTACGGCTATACAGCCGGGTACTTATACTATCGAAGTAAGTGTTCCGGGAAATCCATGTCCGGGTAAAGCTACGATTCAGATTCATGGAGGAACAACTCCGCTGGCTCAGGATGCTACATTGCTGCTTTGTACCACACCGGATATTACTACTTTTGATTTAAGTACAATTACATCTACTATCAGCCCGACACCGGGAGCTATTTTTAAGTTCTACGTAAATCAGGCAGATGCAATAGCACAGAATGACAATTATATTCAGACTCCGTTAAACTATAACGGTAATGATGGCCAGATTCTCTATGTTGTGGTTTCCAATGGTAGTTTCTGTAGTAAAATGGTTGAATTGACATTGCATAAAGAAGTAACCCCAACTGCCAAAGTAAAAGCTTCCAGAATAAAAATCTGTCCGGGAGAATCTGTAACCCTTACTGCTGAAGGGGGAGATACTTACGAATGGAGCAACTTTATGGGAACAGGAAATATACAGACTGTTACTTTATATCAGACGACAACATTTACAGTATATGCAATTGGAGCAAAAGGCTGTAAATCTCTTAATCCGGCAACAATAAGAATCGAAGTTACTCCTGAAATCACTTCACCATTAAAAGATGTTGAAATGTGTATCGGTGATAAAGTAACTCTTGATGCAGGAGCAGGAGATGGCTTTAAATACCTTTGGAGTACAGGTGCTACAACACAGAAAATTGATGTAGACCAATGGGGAATCTATTCCGTAGAAATTGATAACGGAATTTGTAAGAAAGTTTTTGAAGCCAAAGTAATGGGTGCAGCTACTCCTTTTGTGACTGGATTAAACTATGAAAGCATCAAGAAAACAGTAACGATCACGGCTGAAAACCCTCCAATGAACAATATGCCAAGTACTTTGGAATATTCTATTGACAACGGAATCAGCTGGCAGGATTCAAACGTGTTTACTAATCTTTTAGACAATACAAATTATACCGTGTTGGTAAGAAGAGTAGGTACACATTGTGTAGGATCTCTTGAATTCTTTACATTGCAGATCAATAACATTATTACTCCAAACGAAGACGGAATCAATGATGTTCTGGATCTTAAAGCTCTTGGAGAGTTTAAAAACTTTACGGGTTCTGTGTATGACAGATATGGAGTAGAGATGTTCAGATTCTCAAAAGAAAATCCTATCTGGGACGGAACAGTTGGAGGTAAGAGACTTCCTACAGCAACCTACTGGTATAAGTTCAATTTTGAGTATCCAAAATCAAAAGCTCAGATGAACTGGTCAGGATGGATCATGCTGAAAAACAGAAACTAGAATTGAATTGATAATGTAATATAAAAGAAAGCCTTTCAGATTTATTTTGAAAGGCTTTCTGCTTTTTTAGGAATAAAGGTTGTTATTAATTCAACAGAAAAGCTCCTTTATCAGAAGCTTTATTATTGAAGTTTATTGATTTTCTTTCCAGAGATTGGCGAAGTGTATAAAATCTGATACACTAAGTTCTTCCGCTCTTTTATCCAAAAACTCATGGCCTTTTAAAGCTTCAGGAATAGTTAAGGATTTCAATGCATTAGATAATTTTTTTCTTCTCTGGTTGAATCCTGTTTTTACAATCTGCTTAAAGAGAATTTCGTTGCCCGCAAGACCATCCTTAGGATTTCTTGTAAGACGAATTACCCCTGATTTTACTTTCGGAGGTGGATTGAAGACGTTCTCATGTACCGTAAACATATAAGATACATCATAATAAGCCTGTATCAGGACAGAAAGAATACCGTAATCTTTAGTTCTCGGAACGGCGGCCGTTCTCTCAGCCACTTCTTTCTGGAACATTCCTACCATTTCCGGGATCAGCTGATAATGATCTACAATCTTAAATAAGATCTGTGATGAGATGTTATATGGGAAATTACCGATAATAGTAATCTGATCATCTTTGATAAAACTGAAGTCCTGTTTCAGGAAATCTCCCACAAAAGTCTCTTCAGTAACCTTTGTATAATTTTTTTTCAGGTATTCGATAGACTCAGTATCGATCTCTGCAAGGTAAATGTTCTGATCTTTTTCAAGAAGATATTTGGTAAGAACTCCCATTCCGGGACCTACTTCCATAATATTATTATAGTTCTCAAAACTAAGACCTTCTACGATTTTTCTTGCGATGTTTTCATCTGTCAGGAAGTGCTGTCCAAGATGTTTTTTTGCTTTTACACTCAAGGTTTTTTATGATTTTATTAACAATGATTTTCTTTATTTCGTCCCAAATTTCGGAAGTTTTTTTCTATTTTAGCCAAAAATTTTAATATTAATGGCTAAATCTGTAGATGAATTTAATAAGAAAAGGCTTCGGTCCAGCAATATTACAGTAGTGATAAGTATTGCCTTAGTGTTATTTTTGTTAGGATTAATGGGGCTTATTTTAATTAATGCCCAGAAGTATTCTGACTATATCAAAGAACAATTGGTGGTAAACGCCTACTTTGATGAAAATTATGATGCTAAAGATTCTGTAAAAATTGCAAAACTGGAGGAAGAAACTTTTAAAAAGGTACAGACTCTAGCTCCAGTAAAAAAAGCAACCTATATTTCAAGAGACATGGCTGCAAAAGAAGCCAAGAAAAGTATGGGAATTGACAGTGATGCATTGTTCGAAGAAAATATCTTCCCTTCTTCTATTGAAGTTGCTCTAAAACCGGAATTCGTAGATCCAGCAAAAATTGATGAGGCTATTAAAGAGATCAAATCAGTTCCCGGGATTAGCGATGTTAAAAATGACAGTACCTTGATGGTGGATGTTTACAATAACCTGAGCAGAATCTTAAAGTGGATCTTAGGATTTTCAATTTTGTTTCTGGTATTGGCTGTTGTATTGATCAACAACTCTATCCGTCTGAAAATATTCTCGAAGAGATTTATTATTAAAACAATGCAGTTGGTAGGAGCGAAAAGAAGATTTATTCTTAAACCTTTCATCATAGAAGCTATCATTTTAGGAGCTATTGGTTCTGTAATTGGTCTTATTGCTTTAGGTGGTGTCTGGTATTATTTCACAAGCCAGATTGGTTCTGCTTTCGTACAGGACAACAACCAGTATTTCTGGTTAGTGATCTTGGTACTGGGAGTAGGAGTTTTTATTTCTGTCTTAAGTACAGTTTTCGCTACATGGAGATTCTTAAAATCAAACGTTGACGATTTATATTACTCTTAACAATGAGCAAAAAAACAAATAAATTCTCCGCTTCAGACTTTGGACATGAAGCTGAAGTACCACAGGAAAACGCTTTCTATTTCGGACCGCAGAATTTCAAGTGGATGCTGATAGGACTGGCATTTATTGTCGTAGGATTTCTACTGATGATGGGCCCGGATGCCAATACAGTAGATGGTAAATTTGACCCGAACTCATGGAATGATGAGATATTTTCTATCAGAAGAATCAGGATAGCACCTCTGTTTGTTGTTATAGGATTTGTAATAGAAGTATACGCTATCTTAAAAAGAAAATAAATAAAATAATTTTTAAGGATTAAAAAATTTAAGAATTGAAAGATTTAAGCTAAAGAGCCAGTCTTTTTTAATTCTTAAATCTTTTAATCTTTTTAATTTTTAAAAGAATATGGATTTAATCAAAGCAATTATTATTGCCATTGTAGAGGGATTGACAGAATATCTTCCGATTTCTTCTACTGCACATATGGGATTTACGGCCAACCTTATGGGGCTTGAAGAAACAGAATTTTTAAAAATGTTTCAGGTATCCATTCAGTTTGGAGCTATTTTATCAGTGGTAGTGGCATACTGGAAAAAGTTTTTTGACTTAAATAATATTCAGTTCTATTTTAAACTCGCTTTTGCTGTAGTTCCGGCTCTGGTTTTAGGATATTTATTCGATGATAAAATTGAAGCTATACTTGGAAATCAGATTGCTATTTCTTCAGTTTTGGTTGTAGGAGGGGTTATTTTACTGTTTGCTGACAAATGGTTTAAAAATCCTAAAATTGATGATGAAAAAGGAATTACCATAAGAAATGCAGTAACCATTGGTTTCTGGCAGTGTCTTGCAATGATGCCGGGTACAAGCCGTAGTGCGGCTTCTATCATTGGAGGTATGGCACAGGGACTTACCAGAAAAGCTGCTGCAGAATTTTCTTTCTTTCTTGCTGTACCTACGATGCTGGCAGTAACTATGTATTCAGTTTTTGTTAAAACATGGGGGAAAGAAACGGCAAATCCACAGAAAGGATATGAAATGATTATGGCTTCACAGGATCACATTATGATCTTTGTGATAGGAAATGTTGTTGCGTTTATTGTAGCACTTATCGCTATCAAGGCTTTCATCGGTGTGCTTAATAAATACGGATTTAAACCTTGGGGCTGGTACCGTATTTTTGTTGGAATTGCTCTGTTGATTTATTTTTATTTCTTTAAATAAGAAATCACTCATTTATACCCATTCATGACTGCTGAAGAACTGAAATCAGGATACATTTTTTTATTGGATAAGCCTTTGGACTGGACTTCCTTCCAGGCTGTCAATAAAATGAAATACAAACTTAAAAGGGAATTTAATCTTCCTAAAAATTTTAAAATCGGGCATGCAGGGACTTTAGATCCCAGAGCAACAGGACTTCTTATCGTATGCTGCGGAAAATTCACCAAGAAAATTCCGGAAATCCAGGATGCTCCCAAAGAATACTGGACGGAGATTAAGATCGGAGTGCAAACAGAATCCTACGATACTGAAAAGCCTGAAATCCTTCATCAGGACATTACTCACATTTCTGAAGAACAGGTACAAGAAGTTCTTGAAAAGTTTGTGGGCGAAATTGAACAGAAACCACCCATTTATTCAGCCATTAAAATTGATGGTGCAAGAGCTTACAATCTTGCAAGAGCAGGTGAAGAAGTAGAAATGAAGGCCAGAAAAACGACCATTCATTACATTAAAGATATTAAAATAGATTTTCCTTTAGTAAGCTTCGTGGTAGGCTGTTCAAAAGGAACCTACATCAGAAGTCTTGCACATGATATCGGGCAGGAATTGGGAGTGGGAGCCTATCTGACTCAATTAAGACGTACCAAAATCGGTGACTATACTATTGAAAGTGCTACAGATCAGTTTTTAAATAATGAGTACAGGTTTGAAAATCTGTTAAAATAAAAGAATTTTTATCTCTTCATTCAGTATTTACACAATAAAGTTAACTGCGGAATTACAGTAGTAGGCAAATGTATTTTTTTGCCTAATTTTGCATTGGAAATTGGATTGAAATATTGTTTTAGATAATAATGATGATCTGTTGTATTGGGTAATACAGCTCAAATTTTATTTTTTGTTCTGATGAAAGGCCCTTTTACAAGTTCCAACTATAACTTTTGAAGAATAAGGCTAAGAAATTAGTTTTGTTCGAAAGAATCAGTCAGGAAAGCAGAATTATGTTAGAAGTTCACAATTTCCCAAAATCTAGTGTTGCTTTTATAGGCTAAAGCTATAAAATTACATTTTCAGTAATAAAAATTATACCGGTTACGGAGAAAAATAATGGAAAAAACACGTATCAATAAATATTTATCAGAAGTAGGGTACTGTTCAAGAAGAGCGGCAGATAAGCTTTTAGAAGAAGGCAGGATCAAAATAAACGGGAGAATTCCAGAGATGGGAACAAAAGTTTCCGATGAAGATCTTGTGGAGGTAGATGGAAAGCCAATCAGAGAACCCCAGGAAAAGCCGGTATATATTGCTTTTAATAAACCGGTGGGAATTGTATGTACTACGGATACAAAACGTGAAAAAAATAATATTGTAGATTATATCAACCACCCAAAAAGGATTTTTCCTATCGGAAGATTGGATAAACCAAGTGAGGGATTAATCTTACTTACAAGTGACGGTGATATCGTTAATAAAATTCTAAGAGCCCGCAACAATCACGAGAAAGAATATATAGTTCGTGTAGATAAACCGATCAATCCTAGATTTTTGGAAAAAATGCGAAATGGAGTTCCTATTCTGGATACCGTAACAAAAAAATGTGAGGTAGAAAAGATTGATGATATGAATTTCAGAATTGTTCTTACCCAGGGACTCAACAGACAAATCCGAAGAATGTGTGAATATCTCGGATATGAAGTGAAAAAACTGAAGCGAATCCGTATCATGAATATCAAACTAGATCTCCCAATTGGAAAATGGAGAGATCTTACAGAAGATGAACTAAATGCATTGAATTCTATGCTTACAGATTCCAGTAAAACATTCAACTAAAATTTATACTATACTTTAACGGTTTACTTTCTATACTTTCCAATATCAATTATTGGAAATAGTATAAATTATTTTTATTTCATAATTTTTCACATATTGGTGTAATATATTTTATTTTTCACTAAAAATATTTTATATTTATAATAATAACTATAACCTGAAAATAATGAAATTAAATTTCAATGGAGTTCTTTTGTTTGTGACTTTGGTAATTCTTACCAGTTGTCTAAATGAACACGATCCGGATCATTCACATGATTCTTCCTTTTACATTGATTATAGAAGCTTAAAAGGATTGTCAGACGGAATTGCCGTTATAGAACTTGATCCTGAAGCCCCGGATTTTGGAAATATCAGCAGCAGACTTGAACTGGGTGTTGGTGTATTGCCACATCATATTTATTACAATCAGAATGCAAAAAAAATGTTCACAACTGCTTTGGGAGGTAGTTATCTCTATGAGATAAAAACAGGAGAGGACCAAAACGGGCTGCCAAAATTAATTGATGCAACGCCTATTGATACTGGTGAGAATACAGTAGGAGAAAATTTATTTTTCACGAATGACGGAAGATATTTTATGACCTTTATGGGAGGAGCAGGAGGCCCGAAGGATGGTAGCATAGGTGTTTTTAACGCTAATAATAATCAGCTTATCAAAACTATTAAAGCGCCAATTCAGGCTAATCCGAATCAATTTATAATGTATCCACATGGTATTTCAGTTAATGAAGAAAAAGGATTAATGATGGTAACCTCTACCATTCACCCGGATCTTACTACGGGATTAGGAAATACCTGTACTTTATTAGATCTCAATACCTATGAAATTAAGGAGACGTATCGGGTAGCGGACTCACCAACAGATATGTCCGCTCCTGTTGAGGTTTTACTGCTGCGTGGAAAATTTCCGCAATATGCACTTGCTACAACAATGATCGGGGGTGATATCTGGATTGCACCATACAATACTACCACAAAAAAATATGATGCTTTTACCAAGCTTTTTGACGGGAGTACACAAGGGCTGGGCTGGGCACTCGAAATGTATATTGATGATTCAAATAAGCTGTATGTGAGTTTTGCAGATCCTGGAAAGGTACTTGTCTTCGATTTAAGTAATCTTCCCCAGCTAAAACTTTTGAAGACTTTCGATGCTGATAAAGGGGCACATCACATGGCTTTCTTTAAAACCAAGTCAGGAAAAGAGGTTGTAGCAGTACAAAATAATTTATTGGATCTCCCTAATCTGAACTCAGGAACCATTAGTGTAATTGATATCAACACCGGAAAAACCTTAGGTACAGTCGATTTGCGTAACCGTTATGGAATACTGCCGGAATCCATTGAAGGAACCAATGGCCCGAGCAATTATATGCATCACTAGAATTTAGAATATTGTTTCATAATATGAACTGTTCCAAAATATTATTTTTGGAATGGTTGATGTTGTTTTTTATCTGAGCTTAAATTATTTTACATATAATCTCATTCTTTCTTCATACTCAGGTTTCAGTTTTAAAAGTTTCCATATTTTTCTATCATCAGGATTACTGATCCGGTAGAAAATGATTTTGTCTGCAGAATATTTGAAATAGGGATGATTTTTAAGCCATTCCTCAGGAGCATCCACTAATGAATATCTGGGTACATCTGAAGCATTCAAAGGTGCTGTTGAGATCAGCTTCTGAACAAGATCCTGATCAATATTGTATGTACTTAAAATCTGTTGCTTATTGATAAAGCCTCCTAACTTTTTTCTGAAGCCAATAATAGAACCGGCACTCCTTTCATCCAGACCAAACTCTATTAGCTGTCTGAAAGTAATCGTATTGAGATCTGTTTTTGAAAAATCTGTTTTTTCCTGTTGCTTTTCCTGAATTCTGATATAAGGTTTCATTTCCTGAAATTTCTCTGCAGAAATCACAAAACATTTCTGCAGATCTTCTATACTTTTAAAACTTCCCCGTAGATTTCTATCCCGGTAATTAATGATGGTAATGGCTTGTTTTTCTGAAAACCCAAAAGCTTTCCAGCCCTCCAGGTCCTGTTGATTAGGATCAAAAGAATGGTATTGGATTTTGGTTTTGGCAGTATTATTCTTTGTGGAATTTTGGAAAGTTTCGGGAGTTTTCACTGGCAAAAGCAAATAAGATTCAAGTTTGCTGTAATTTTCAGGAGAGATGATGAAACACTCTTTAAACTTCTCCTTGCTGATAAAGCTTCCTCCCAGATAATTCCTGTATTTTAAAATAGCTTCTGCCTGTCTTTCACTGAAACCCATTTTGAGCCAGTCATTGGCAGAAAACCTATCAGGATTGAATTTTCCTGAAATAATAATTTCTTTCTTTCCATATGCATTGTGTCCTTCTAAATTCTTTCTCTCTGCTGTTTCAGGAAGTAGAATAGATGATTCCAATTCACTGAATTTTTCTTCAGAAATAGCGTAACATTTTTTCAACTGTTCTTTTGAATTAAATTTTCCTCCTACAATATCTTTATACTTGAGAATTGTAGCAGTCTGTTTCTCTGAAAATCCAAGTTTCTGCCATTGTTCTTTGTTCAGTGTATTGGGATCAAAATCTGATAGATCCACAGAATTTGAAGAACTTGCAATGAACTTTACATCAGGGAAAGGTTCTTTTTCCCGACTGGTGTACTTTTGGTAGGCCAGTAAAATAGTCAGCAAAGTGACCATAAATGCTAATTTTCGGTAATAGTTTTTTCTCATCATATGGTAAAAATATCAATAAAAATAAAGTGTGTCAATACTTGATAATGAAATGATTAAAGATGATATGCAGATTGTGTTTAATGCTTAAAAAGGAAATGGAAATTTGATATTTTATAAGATATAATTTCGTAATTGAGCGTGAATTTTTTTTGATTAATGTTGATCTTTTTGTTTGTAATGCGACAAGTTTTGTCGTTGTGTATAGATAATTTTGCATCAGTAAAATGAAAATATCAATATAAATTAAGAGGATTTAATAATAAATAGTATGATTTACAGCATACCACATGAAAGTCATTCTCGTGTCTTAAAAAGTGTTAAATTCGCACAGTTTTAATAAACTAATTACTAACTCAGAAAACAACATTGGAATGAAAATAGTGAACAAAGTAATAAGCTATCTTATCTTAAAGAAATCGGAACCGGAAATGCAATAAGCGGGTACCCTTTGGCATCAGGAAGTACTATTCTTATGATATCAATGGAAATATGAAGACTCAACTGGATAAAGGGATTTCCTCCATCCAATATAATTATTTAAATTACCAGGAAAGATTACTCAAAACTCCAAAGTAACAGACTATATTTACAGAGCAGATGGCGTGAAAGTAAGAAAAGTTTTTGGGACAGAAACAACTGATTATCTGGACGGCTTTCAGTATACTAATTCCGTATTGAAATTCTTTCCAACGGCAGAAGGATATTTTAATGTTGAGACCGGAAAGTATGTGTATAACTACACAGATCACCTTGGAAATGTTAGATTAAGCTATGCTAAAAATGGAGCAGGAACAGAGATCATTGAAGAAAGTAATTATTATCCGTTTGGATTGAAACATGAAGGATATAATGCATTAACAGGAAATCCAGCATATAAGTATAAGTACAACGGTAAGGAATTGCAGGAGAGTGGAATGTATGATTATGGAGCAAGGATTTATATGCCGGATATTGGAAGATGGGGTGTTGTTGATCCGTTGGCGGAGAAGTCAAGACGATGGTCAAATTATACCTATACTTATAATAATCCGATTATGTTTATTGACCCGACAGGAATGATTGGAGAATTGGCAACTTGTCCAACCTGTCCTAATACATCGGAATTTAAACCATACATTGATGACCCGAAGAATGTATATGTTTATGATCCTAAAACGAAAACTGCTGAAAAAGAAATTCAAATTGACGAAGTTAAATTACAAGGATCTTCTTCTTGGAATGTAGGAACTAGAGCTTTAGGAGGTTTACAAATGATTGGAGGAACAGTTGAGGCTATTGTCGGAGGAGCTGGAGGTATTCTTACGGCAGAAACAGGGGTTGGTGCTGTAGCTGGCTGGTTTGTATTAATGAATGGAATTGATAATGCAACAACAGGAGCGCAACAGTTATGGACAGGAGAAGACGAAGAAACCTTTTTGCATCAGGGAGTTGAAGAAGGTTCATTAGCTTTAGGTGCAAGTGAAGAGACCGCTGAAAATATTGCAACAGGAGCAGATGTAGCAACAATTTTAGTTGGTAGTGGAAGCAGTTTAAAAAGTGCCAAAAACCTTAAACCAATGTACAAAAACACAAAAGGGTTAAAGCAGATTGGACTAAGAGCCACTAATACTAATAAACAATTTAGAATAGAAAGGCACGCATTACAAGGTACTGGAAGAAGGCTAACAAGAACCCATGTAATTATGGTCTGGGTGGTAAGAAACATAAGTTTTTCAAAAATGCAAAAGAATTAAGACAGTATGTTAAAGAATGATTTTATAGGGTTACTAAGTAAATATAGTTATGCAAACCGTTCTTTATTATATCAAAATCTTTTATCATTTTTAATTTCTAAATTTCTGAATTTTAAAAATGATTTTGATTTTCATTTAGAAGGAGATGAAAAATATATAAATATTTGTATAGATAACAATGGTTTATTTCTTTTTATTGATTTAGATGAAGATTCAATGAGTATAAGATATAATCAAAGCGAGTTCTATATTTTTATAAATGAAATAGCTTTAGATGAATTGAAAATGTTATTAGAGAATTTTTTTGAAGGAAAATATTTAATAAAGTCGTTTGTTGATAAAGATTTGATTGTAAAACAGGAATTGTTATTTACTAATCAATGTTTAAAAAAGTATAATCAAGTTGATATATATAGTAATAAAGATAGTACTACAATATTTGAGAAAGAAGGTTATAATTGGATTAGGAGCTTCACCTAATAGTGAAAGCCTCCGCTGGCGCTAGCAACTCGCTCGTATCCACAAATAAAACAAAACCACTGTAATCACAGTGGTTTTTTAGTATCTTGGTCAACAAAAAAAGAAAAAATGATAAAATATTTATTTATTCTTTTTCTATGTACAATTGTTTCTATTCAGGGGCAGCAAAGCATGTCAGCAATTGCTAAAACCCCCGCTGCGCAAAGTCTTCAGACTTTGAGCTTATTAAATAAACTTACCCTCTGGTTTTCAAGGTAGCATAAATAACAGCCCTTGCAAATATGGCAAGGGTTGTTCATAAATAAGGTTCTATTAATTATATTTCCATCCAATATAATTATCTAAATTTACCCGGAAAGATTACCCAAAAATCCAAAGTAACAGATTATATTTACAGAGCAGATGGAGTGAAAGTAAGAAAGGTTTTCGGAACAGAAACCACCAATTATCTGGATGGCTTCCAATATACAGATTCGGTATTAAAATTCTTCCCAACGACAGAAGGGTATTTTAATGTTGAAACCGGAAAGTATGTGTATAATTATACTGATCACCTTGGAAATACCAGATTAAGCTATGCTAAAAATGGAGCCGGAACAGAGATCATTGAAGAGAGTAATTATTACCAGTTTGGATTAAAACATGAAGGGATATAATGCATTAACAGGAAATCCAGCATATAAGTACAAGTATAACGGAAAGGAGCTGCAAGAGACGGGAATGTATGATTACGGAGCGAGGATGTATATGCCAGATATCGGGAGATGGGGGGTGATAGACCCGTTAGCTGAGACTTCTCGTAGATGGTCTCCTTATACTTACGCCTATAATAACCCTATTCGATATATAGACCCGGATGGAAGATTTGCGA
This sequence comes from Chryseobacterium sp. D764, assembly GCF_019317325.1. Lineage (NCBI taxonomy): Bacteria > Pseudomonadati > Bacteroidota > Flavobacteriia > Flavobacteriales > Weeksellaceae > Chryseobacterium > Chryseobacterium sp. D764. The sequence continues at coordinate 4,780,495 of NZ_CP079219.1, forward strand.
TTCCTCCTGATGATTATATAGATGCTTCTACTGGAAAGTATTTGGGAAGTGATGGGGCTGCAACAACTAATGCCAGGGTAATATATAAAAGCGATTGGAATAGCATTACTTCTGAAAAAGGAGGTTCTACATCAGTAGATGCTACATCAGCTTTACAAGCAAGCAGTTCTGTAATTACAGTCAATAATACTCAAATTCTGATATAAATAACGCCAATAATGAAACTATTAAAGACCAGACAAAGGAACGACAAGTTTGGGTTGGTATGGAGGTTACAAGAGGTGATACTCCTACAGCGCAAGTAACCTCTGTTAGAGGGCCAGATGGGATAGATGGAAAAACTACAACATCTATAACATCTCTTACGGATAAATCAGGAGCTACAGTAAAACAAACTTTTGATGGTACAAAATTAATCCCTGTTGCTCAAGTGCATACGCATAATACTTCGCAAAATCCTAGTCTAGTAAATATACCAGGGACATCTGCTATGGATAAATCAACATCTAAGAGTTTTAATATTCCTGTGTATGCGGTTGATTCTTATACGGGAACTCAATCAACTGGAAATGCAATACATAGAGTTATGCCAAATGGTACACAAACAAATAATATTGGAACTACTAATACTAACAATATAGGACAGGCAGCTCTAAAACATTTTATAGATAAACAAAAAACTCCATAATGAAAAAGATTCTATCAATATTATTATTGAATTTTTGCTTGTTTAGTTGTTACTCGCAAAAATCAAATTCAGATATAATATATTTTTTACCTTCTTCCGTTAATGAAATTCTTAGTAAAGAGCTTCAAAAAAGAGGGCAGAATAATGAAACCTATATAGTTTTAGATAAAGAGAATACAGATACCTATACCATATACTTGAATAGGCTCTCTAATTCTTCAGAAAATTTTTGGGTAAAACATAGCAATAGATCTGTATTTATACAAGGAAAACTAATACCTCTTTATTTTTATTCTGATGAATACTTTTCATTTGCAGAGAAAGGTGAAACAGTATTAAAGAAGTTAGGCACAGAAGAAGTAATTAAAAAGACTATTAATATCCGGGAGAATACATTTTTTATAAAATTTAAACTCGATGGAGAGATAGTAAAATAAATACAAACCCCGCTCATTGAGCGGGGTTGTTATGTTATAAAATGCTTCAATCGCATCCAATATAATTATTTAAAATTTACCAGGAAAGATTACCCAAAACGCCAAAGTAACAGACTATATTTACAGAGCAGATGGTGTGAAAGTAAGAAAGGTTTTTGGTACAGAAACAACTGATTATTTGGACGGCTTTCAGTATACTAATTCCGTATAAAAATGTATTTTTACAAAAACTCCGCTGCAATTAATTGCAGCGGAGTTTTTTATATTTTCAAAGAAGTTATTCTTCCTCTCTTTCTCCCAAAGACTCCTTCAGTTTAATAAGCTCAGCTTTTACAAACTCAAGTCGGTCGATAAGAGTGATGGTTTCGGAGATTTTACTGTTTGTGGTCAGAGCAATACGGGCTCCGTCCAGCGTGTATCCTTTTTCTTTTACCAGATGGTAGATCATCTGAAGGTTTTTGATATCCTCAGGAGTGAAATATCGGTTGCCTTTCCTGTTTTTTTTAGGCTTGATAATTGGGAATTCCTGTTCCCAGTAACGTATTAATGAAGTGTTTACGTCGAATGCTTTTGCCACTTCTCCTATAGAATAATACAGTTTATCAGCTAAATTTATTTTCATTTTTCAACTCCTAAACTTCAAAGATAAAAATTTTTTAAAGTTTCATCCAAAATATATTACAAAAAGTGCAGTCAGACTTTATGTAAAGGGAAAATATAAAGATAAAGCGGTCATGAAATACCTCTGTTTATATAACAGATAGGAAAGGCTGCAGTATACCAGTTCTTTTTTGTCTAAATTTGTGAATCCTTACCATACATAATATAAGTGATGAATCCTATCTCTGTTCTTCATATCGATCTTTTCCAGGCAGGTAAAAATACGTCAGATTTTTATTTTAATACGATGAAGAATCATTTGGTGGTAGGACATCGTCATATAGAAAAGCCCCACAGACATGATTTCTACGCTGCTGTTCTTTTTACCAAAGGAGCAGGGGTACATGAAATTGATTTTCAGAAGTATGATGTTTCTGAGGGAAGCCTTTTCTTTCTATCGCCGGGGCAGATTCACAGCTGGGAGCTTTCAGAAGATATCGATGGTTATATTTTCTTTTGCTCTCAGGAGTTCTATGAAATGCATTATGTGAATCAGAAACTGAGAAACTTTCCCTTTTTCGGATCGGTGTCTTTTCCTAGAAAACTTCAGCTGGATAGTTTGGAACTGAAGAAAAATATAACTTTATTTCAGGAACTCGGAGAAGAACATCGGGCTAAAAATATAATGAAAGAAGGTCTTATTCTGTCATTGATGTCGCAGATCTTTATTAATTCCAGCAGATTATTTTCAAGAGATTTTGATACACAGGCTTCTGCTGCCGGACTTTCTTATTTTAAACATTATCAGGATTTTGAAAATTTGATTGAACAGCATTTTGCAGAACATAAATCGATTGCCTATTACGCTTCTTTATTAGGTGTTTCATCCAAACATCTGAACAGGATTGCACAGACTGTTGTTCAAAAAACAGCTACAGATGTTATTACAGAAAGAGTAGTGTTGGAAGCCAAAAGAATGTTGATGTATCTGGATGAAAGCCTGGTTGAAATTGCTTTCAGATTAGGATATGAAGAATATTCCTACTTTGTAAGAGTATTCCGGAAAAACTCCGGAATGACTCCCACCCAGTTTATGAGGAAATATAAAGCTTAATGAGTTTAAAGTTTATGGTTTAAAGTTGCTGGTTGCCATGTATTTGATTTTAAATACTTCCTATCAATATTTCACAGAGTATTTTCCCTAATCCCTAATCCCTAATCCCTAATCCCTAATTCCTGCAACCTATCATCTGCCACCTACAAAGCTAACTTAAACGGTCCTTCAAAAGTCGTTTCAAACGAATCTACGAGTTTTCCCTTTTCATCAAAAACTCCGATGACCATATTTTGTTTTGAAAACTTAATGTCTTCTTCAGGGAAGGAAATATTAATGTTCCCTTTCAGGATCTGGTCTCCTTTTAAGATGATTGTTTCAGAGCCGAAATAAGTGATTTCAGCATTCAATGGGGTGATAACTTTGATGTTCAACGTCTTTTTTTCATTAGATTTATTAAGAAGAGTATAAATAAAGGTATTGGTGATTTTACCGTTTTTAACGAAAAATGTAGAGCCTGCCGGTTTGATAAATTTCGCTTCCATAGAACCGCGATCATACATTAAAAATCCAAGGAATCCGATCAGCAATGCCAGAATAACGGTCGTTGCCTTCATTCTTGGTGTAAATCTGAACTTTTCGCGGTTTTCAATTTCTGATTCTGTAGCATAACGAACTAATCCTTTAGGTAAACCTACCTTTTCCATTACTTCATCACAGGCATCAATACAAGCTGTACAATTCACGCACTCCAGTTGCTGCCCGTTTCTGATGTCAATTCCCGTAGGACAGACAACAACGCATTGGTTACAATCAATACAATCTCCCTTACCAGCAGCTTTTCTATCTTCATTATTTCTCCATTTTGAACGGCCTTCTCCTCTTTTAAAATCGTAATATACGTTGATTGTCTGTTTATCAATCAGAACTCCCTGAAGCCTTCCGTAAGGGCAGACCAGAGTACATACCTGCTCGCGAAGCCATGCAAAAACAAAATAGAAAGTCATCGTGAAAAAGATCATCGTAATAAACTTTAAAGGATGTTCTGAAGGCCCTTCAAGCATAATCTGGAAAACCTGTTCATAGCCTACGATATACATAAACATAAAAGTAGAGCAGAGCAGGGAAATCAAAATAAATACGGACCATTTTGTAAGTCTCTTCCTTATTTTTTCAGCATCCCATTCCTGTCTGTCAAGTTTCATCTGTTTATTTCGGTCTCCTTCAATCCAATATTCTATTTTACGGAAAACCATTTCCATAAAAAGAGTTTGAGGACAAAGCCAGCCGCAGAATATCCTTCCGAAAACTACCGTAAATAACATCACAAAAATAACGGAAGTTACTGCTCCCAATGCAAGGATAAAAAAATCCTGCAGATAGAAAGGCTGCCCGAGGATAAAGAATTTCCTGTCGATAACATTGATGAGCAGAAAAGGATTGTTGTTGATCTTTACAAAAGGCAGTCCGAAAAAAAGGGCAAGAAGAAAATAGCTGGTGTAATTCCTGTAATTGGTGTATTTTCCTTTAGGCTTTCTGGGGAATATCCACTTCCTTTTTCCGGTTTCATCCATTGTTCCCACTGAATTTCTGAAATCTTCACTTTCAATTTCCAAAGACTTGATATTGTTGGACTCTGCGCTCATTATTGTATGCTATAAAAGTATTTTGGTACTATTTTCAACAGGATCATTCTCATTTTTTTAATTGATTTTTCATTTAAAAAAGTGATCAATCCTGTTACTGCAAAGCTCCGGATTATATCTCTGCAGTACTAATATGATCTACTTCAAAAATAGGATAATTGGGACATTTTGTGTTTTTGATTTTTATTGTATCAAAACGGGAAAATATTTTGAAACCTGTAGGTCATATTGTAAATTGCAGGTTTAAAAATGAAGTATGAAGAATATATTTAAAATAGGCATGATTGGTTTGGTTTTCGCATTGGTAAACTGTCAATCAGTAAATTATAGTAAAATGTTGTATGAAGGAGTAAAGCCGGAAATGGTTTCTGATACGTTCAGTTTCACAGAAGGACCATCAGCAGATAAAGAAGGGAATGTTTACTTTACCGATCAACCCAATGATAAGATCTATTATTGGGACTGGAAAAGCAATAAGGTAATAGAGTTCTTAGACAAGACGGGAAGGGCAAACGGAACACACTTTGATAAAGACGGATATTTGATTACCTGCTCGGATGATCAGGGAGAGATCTGGAAAATTTCCAAAGACAAGAAAGTAGAAGTTCTGCTTAAAGGTTTTGAAGGAAAAAGGTTGAACGGTCCCAATGACGTTTGGAATGATGAAGCCGGAGGAATGTACTTTACAGATCCACTGTACGAAAGAGATTATTGGATCGGTTTTAAACAGGAACTGCAACACAAAAGCCTTTATTACAGAGATAAATCAGGGAAAGTTATCAAGCTGGATACATTTACCCAGCCAAATGGAATTGTAGGCAGTGAAAAACTGAAAAAATTATACCTTTCTGATATTGATGCCGGGAAAACTTATGTATATGACATATTGGGTGAAGGGAAATTGTCAGAAAAAAGACTTTTCTGTGAAATGGGATCAGACGGAATGGAGCTGGATAAGCACGGAAACCTTTATCTTACAGGAGATGGAGTACATGTTTTTAACCGTTCCGGAAAGAAAATTTACCATATTCCTATCCCTGAAAAATGGACTTCCAATGTAACTTTTGGTGGAGAAAATAATGATATACTTTTCATTACCGCCTCAAAATCTGTGTATACTTTTCCTACCAAAGTAAGAGGAATAAAATAAGATGAATGTCATTGCGGAAAGCGATCTCTGCATTTCGCAATGACATATATATTGTTTGTCTAAAGAATCATATTTTTAATAAGCAACTTCCATTTTTACTTTCTTTCCTTTCAGCTTTTCGTTCTGAAGCTTTCTTAAAACAGCATTTACTTTGCTTCTGGAAACAGCAACATAAGAAGTTGTATCCTTTACTTCAATCAAACCGATATCTTCTTTCTGAAGTTCTCCTTTTTTGATAAGATATCCCACAACATCCACTTTGTTGACCTTATCTTTTTTTCCGGCACTGATATAAATAGTCTGGAAAGGTGTTTTTTCCGGAACTTTAGTAAATCCGGCAACACTTTCTTCAGGAGTATTATTTTTAATGAACGGGAAGTTTTCGTCCTCTGTCATGATCAGATATACAAAACCTTTGGCATTCATTCTTGCAGTACGCCCGTTTCTGTGGATGAAAGCATCTTCTTTGGGAGGAAGCTGATAATGTACAATAGATTCTACTTCCGGAACATCAAGTCCGCGGGCAGCAAGATCTGTAGTAATAAGAATTCTTGCAGAATCATTTCTGAATTTCAGCAATGCACGTTCTCTTTCGTCCTGCTCCATACCGCCATGGAAGGTTTCTCTGTCGATTCCCATCTGATGAAGAAGTTCAGAAATTCTGTCAACAGCCTCACGGTGGTTACAGAAAATAAGAGTCCTTTTATTTCCTATTTTACAGATTAAATTAAACAAAGTATCCAGCTTTTCCTCAGAAATTGTCATTACTTTTCGCAATTGGATATCTGGTTTTACTTCACTTAGTTTTAAAAAATCGATGGTTTTTTCATTTTTTAGACCAGTAAACGATGGAATTTCATCCATTGTCGTAGCTGATGTTAAAATTCTTTGAGAAAGGCCTTTTAATGAGCCTGCAATAAACTCCATATCTTCATGAAAACCTAGCTCCAGAGCTTTGTCGAATTCATCAAGAACGAGTGTTTTAATCGTTTTCGGATCAAAATTATTATTTCTTACGTGGTAAGCAACCCTTCCCGGAGTTCCTATTAAAACAGCAGGAGCTTCAATTAAATTGTTAACCTCGATTTTTTTATCATGTCCACCATAACAAACAGATACTTTAAAATCCGTTCCCATAGCTTTGAAAACCTGCTCAATCTGTAAAGCCAGTTCTCTGGCCGGAACCAATATCAATGCCTGAACTCCCTGAACATTTTTTTTCAGATTCCGAAGAACCGGGAATAAAAAAGCAAGAGTCTTTCCAGATCCTGTAGGAGAGAGTAAAACAATGTCTGTATTGTTTTCAGACGCATTATAAGTAGATTTCTGCATCTGATTCATATCCTGAATCTGCAGCTTCTGGTAGATTGATTGTAGTTCCATGGTGCAAAGGTAGTGAATTTTGAAGGTTTTAGAGTTGAGGATATCAGGGTTTATAAGTAATACAGTTTCCCCAATTTTCCTTTTCTTACTTTTTTATATCCTTCATTCTGTTAAGTATTTCTTTTCCCCGGATTAATGTTACACTATAGGCTTTATCGGGATTAGTTACTGCTTTCTCATAAAATTCTTTTGCCAAAATTTTGTCTCCCTGCGTAAGATTGATAAACCCAATCATTTCATACATGAAATTCTGAAGTTTAAGATCTGTAGTTTCCTTGGAAGATAAATACTTTAAAAGTTTTTCTGCTGAAGTAAGTTTTGTGTCTTTGTATTGCTGTACATCATATCCATAAGGTTTACTGAACCAATAGTACCACATACTGCCATTATTGTGCTCGTTCCAGGAATATTTAATGAGCTGTAATGCTGCTTCCAGCAAGGCAGAATTTAATTTTTCATTTTTTGGAGATAATTTTTCACTTTCTGAAATATAATGGTCGATTGTTCTATCTATACCTTTATTTTTCATCTCCTGAAAAATAGATTCTTTAAGGTATAAAGAATGGTTCTTTGAAAAATTTTCATAAGCAAAAGAAGCTGGGAAATGATCCGCAAGGTTTTCTATTCTGTATCCTTTTTTTAATTCAGTTTTCAGATCAATAATATAGACTGTATTATAATCATGGAAAAGATAGACATAAATAATGCCTTTTTTTAAATCGAAGATTGTAGAGTATAATGTATTGAGTTCACCTTCCTGATGGGTTTTATCCAAAATTTTTTTTAGAAATTCCACACTGTTCTCTTTCGATCCGGAAAGCATTTCATTAGCAATTTCTGGCCGCCTGCATGATAGCTTCCCATTAATCATATTGCAGTTTGAATTCACTTGAAAGTCTCCATTCTTTTCAGTTATTCCTTTGGGGCTAACTAATACAGAATTACCATACTTATCCGCTATTAGAGCTTGGGAGTAAGATATGTAGTCATATTTTTTTAATATAACAATGGCTTCTTTTACAGTTTTGCATGTTCCTAGGATTTCCCACATGATATCTCCGGGATAGGGATTGGTCAGGTTCAATTGGGTGAAATCATAATTCGCTGCTGCAAAATCAAAGAATAGTCCGTATTCATTCATGGCTGCGGCTACCTGCATGTCAGGGGCTCCGAAGCAAACGGAGGCATAGCGATTTGAGCTGGCTGGGTTATACCAAATTCTGGTAAAGGGAGTGGTATCGTCTTCGTTGGCTGCAACAAATGTTTCACCTCCTCTTGAACAGGAAAAAATTGTACAGGCTTTTATATTGATGGTATAGAAAAGGATACCAATTAAAATAAAAATATTTTTTTTCTGCATAGCTATTTTGTTTATCAGATCTCTTGAATTTGATACTATTTAATTATTAAACAATTCTGCTGATCAATCTATTACATTCATTTTAAAGATTCGATTGATTTTAATTAAATATGAATAAAGCTTCATTGTTGATGTTAAATAAAAAGTGTATCTTTGCATCCACTTTTGTGGCGAAAAGGTTTGATGGGTAAATTACTTAAAATTAATTACTTCCGTATTTTTTAATCCGCATTTATTCAAACCGTTAAAAAAGAAGGAATACAAATTTTTATTAGAAAATGTCAAAAGAGACAAATTCAGCAGAGGTTTTATTAAACCAAAACGTAGCACCGGAACAATTTGATTGGGATTCTTTCGAATCAGGTCTTGATGCAGATGCGAGAAAAGAAAAAAGCGATTTAGAAGAAATCTATAACGGATCTCTTAACAGCCTAAACGATAATGACGTTTTAGTTGGTAGAGTTGTAAGATTAACTGACAAAGAAGCTATCGTAGACATCAACTTCAAATCTGAAGGTGTTATTTCTCTTAACGAATTCCGTTACAACCAAGGCCTAAAAGTAGGTGACGAGGTAGAAGTAATGGTTGACAAGAGAGAAGACAAAACTGGTCAGTTACAATTATCTCACAGAAAAGCTAGAACGCTTAAAGCTTGGGATAAAGTAAACGAACTTCACGAAACTGGAGAAATCGTTAACGGTTTTGTTAAATCAAGAACTAAAGGTGGTATGATCGTTGACGTTCACGGAATCGAAGCATTCTTACCTGGTTCTCAAATTGACGTTAAGCCAATTAAAGATTACGATCAGTTCGTAGGAAAAACTATGGAGTTCAAAGTTGTGAAAATCAACCCTGAGTTCAAAAACGTAGTTGTATCTCACAAAGCATTGATCGAAGCAGATATCGAAGGTCAGAAAAAAGAAATCATCGCTCAGCTTGAAAAAGGTCAGGTTCTTGAAGGTACTGTTAAGAATATTACTTCTTACGGTGTATTCATTGACTTAGGAGGTGTTGATGGATTGATCCACATTACAGACCTTTCTTGGTCTAGAGTGAACCACCCATCTGAAATCCTAGAGGACGGACAGACTGTAAAAGTTGTAATCCTTGATTTCGATGATGAGAAAACAAGAATCCAATTAGGTATGAAGCAATTAGAAGCTCATCCTTGGGATGCTCTTTCTGCTGACTTGAAAGTAGGTGACAAAGTAAAAGGAAAAGTAGTAGTTCTTGCTGACTATGGTGCATTCGTAGAAATCGCTCCAGGTGTAGAAGGATTAATCCACGTTTCTGAAATGTCTTGGTCTACTCACTTAAGATCTGCTGGAGATTTCGTAAAAGTAGGTGATGAAGTAGAAGCTGAAGTATTAACTTTAGATAGAGAAGAAAGAAAAATTTCTCTTGGTATCAAGCAATTGTCTAAAGATCCATGGGAAAACATCGAAACTAAGTATCCTGTAGGATCTCAGCATGTAGGAACTGTAAGAAACTTCACTAACTTTGGTGTATTCGTAGAGTTAGAAGAAGGTATCGACGGATTAATCTACATCTCTGATCTTTCTTGGACTAAGAAAATCAAGCACCCATCTGAATTCTGTGCAGTAGGTGATAAATTAGATGTTGTAGTTCTTGAATTGGATATCCAAGCTAGAAGATTATCTCTAGGTCACAAGCAATTGACTGAAAACCCATGGGATAAATTCGAAACTAAATATGCTGAAGGAACTATCCACGCTGGTAAAGCTGTAGAAGTTCACGATAAAGGAGCTTCTGTTCAATTCGAAGATGCTGAAGTAGAAGCATTCTGCCCTTCAAGATTATTAGAGAAAGAAGATGGATCTAAAATCAAAAAAGGTGAAGATGCTCAATTCAAAGTAATCGAATTCAACAAAGAATTCAAGAGAGTAGTAGTATCTCACACAGGTATCTTCAGAGACGAAGAAAAGAAAAACGTTAAAGAATCTTCTTCTAGAAACGTATCTTCTTCTTCAAACAACGAAGAAAGATCTACTCTTGGAGACATCGATGCATTAGCAGAGTTGAAAAGAAAAATGGAAGAAGGTAAATAATCTTTGAACCATTGATACATAAGGAGCCGCTCGTTTGAGCGGCTTTTTTTATCTAAATATATATGATAAATATAAAATTTGATAATAGAAAAGAATAAATTATAGAGCTTTTTCAAAAAAAATATTACATAAGTCAATAATTGTTAAAAAATATACATTGATGTAAGATTTGTTTAATGAAATAACCACATCAAAAATATATTAAAGCGGGATAAATATAATGTGGTAGGAGTAAATTTATGGTGACGTTCTCTTTATTGAGAAATATGTAAAGTCGTATTAATTCGATGGTTTTTCAAGTATTCATTTATTTTTAAATTTTAAATAAAAAAAATATTGAAGATTTGTGAATTATTTGTAGATTAGCGGCTTTAATAATGGATATGAAAAATAAAGCTCTACCTCTTTTATTTGCGGTATTTTCTGCATTTCCAACAGTATTGTTTGGACAGGATAATGAAAAACTGATTAAAGATTATATTTCTCAAAATAAAATAAGAGAATATAAAAAATCTGATCTTAATAATATCATTGTTGATAATGTAGATCCGTCAAAATCATTGAATGGTAATGTTGTTAAATTTCTACAGACATATAATGGTTTACCCATTTACAGCTCTGTAGGTACAGCATTGATTAAAGACAGTAAAATTGTTTATTATACAGATAATTTTGTAAAAGACTATACTGCATCTACATCGGGCACGGCTGTTATTAATAAAAATACAGCTCTTCAAAAAATTGCTGAAGACCTGAAAAACCCTGATATTGCAAATTTTACAATTCTTGAATATCTTGAAAAGACTCAGAAAAAAGCAACATCAGCCAATCAAAGACTTGTATATACCAACGACGAGAGTGGAAACCTGCGTTTGGCTTATGAATATACCTTAACAGAACCAAAGTCTCCAAATTTCTGGAATATTTTAGTAGATGCCAACAATGGGAATATTCTGTTAAAAAATAACCTGACTTTATCTTGTAATTTCAATCATGATGCTTACAGCTCAGATGCTGATTATAGCCATGCTGATCATTTTGAAAATACCCTAATGGGGCCTCAAAATAATGTAGCACAGAATAACATTCCGTTACTTTTACCGGATAATGCATCATATAATGTATTTCCATTGCCTATTGAAGCACCTACTTTTGGTTCAAGATCAATCATTACTAATCCTTGGATATTAAGTGCTTCTCCTGAAGGATGGCATTCTGATGGTACTAATCATTATACTGTCACAAGAGGAAATAATGTTTTTGCTTATGAAGATGCTGCAGGAACAGCTTTAACAGCGCCTGATTATCTTACAGGAGCTCCGGCAGATGGTGGGGCCACAAGAAATTTTGATTTCCCTTTTAATATCAATGAAACTCCGTTAAGCAACAGGAATGCTGCTATTACGAATTTATTTTATCTGAATAATAGAATTCATGATGTTTTCTACAAATTTGGATTTACAGAATCTGCCAGAAACTTCCAGCAGAACAATTTTGGTAATGGACCTGTAGGAGGAGATGATGATTCTGTATATGCAGAGGCGCAGGATGGCAGCGGATTAAATAATGCGAATTTCTCTTCAGGGCAGGATGGTTATAATGGTAAAATGCAGATGTACCTTTGGTCTCCAGTTGGAAGGGTATTCTACTATAATGCACCTACTGCAGCCGTTTCCCGTACACCGGGAGCTGGAACTGCACAGTTTGGTGCTCCATTACCTATGAGCGGAATAACAGGAGATGTAGCTCTTTCATCAGTTTTGGATGGTTGTACAGCTTTGCCTGTAAGTTCATTGACTAATAAAATAGGACTGGTTGAGAGAGGAACATGTTCTTTTGCTATTAAAGTGAAAAACCTTCAGGATGCCGGAGCTAAAGCGGCTATTGTATATAATAACGCAGCGAATGGAGCTACTATAGGTAATATGGCAGGGAATGATCCAACAATTACAATTCCTTCAGTACTTATTACCAATGCAGAAGGAGAATATATCAAAACTCAGATGGCAGCAAGTACAACTGTAAATGTTACCCTAAAAGGAAATATGACTCCTGATGGAAGCTTTGATAATGGAATCGTAACTCATGAATATGGTCACGGAATATCCAACAGAATGACAGGTACAGGATATAACTGTCTGAATGCAGGAGTGAGTAGAGAACAGATGGGAGAAGGATGGTCTGATTTCTTCGCTTTAATGCTGACTAATAAAGCTGGAGATAATGCTACTGTAGCAAGAGGTACAGGTACTTATGCATTAGGTCAGGCGATAACAGGTGCTGGTATCAGACCTGCAAAATATTCAACAAGTCTTGCTGTTAACGGATTTACATATGGAGATACAAATGGAATGGAATACAATAATGGATCAGCAATCGTTCCCGATGTACACTCTATTGGTTTCGTCTGGGCTACTATGCTATGGGATCTTCACTGGAAATATGTTGAAAAATATGGTTATTCTTCAGATGTATTATCTACAACGCCTAACGGAAGTACAAAAGTATTACAGCTGGTAACAGATGCTCTGAAGCTTCAGACATGTAACCCTAGCTTTATTGATGGAAGAAATGCAATATTAGCTGCTGAGTTGGCAACAACTGGAGGTGTTGACAAATGCATGATCTGGGGCGTTTTTGCAAGAAGAGGTTTAGGAGTGAATGCATCAGCAGGAGTAAAAAATAATATTAATGATCAGGTTCAGGACTTCAATGTACCAGAGACATGTTTATTGGCTACTAATGAAGTGAATGGTGATAAGAATAAGAATATTTCTATCTATCCAAATCCTGCTAAAGACGAGTTTTATATCAACTTCCCAAGCAATACTCTTGGAAAAGTAAGTGTAGAACTTTATGATATGTCAGGTAAATTGGTTTCTTCTGAAGATAAAATTTCACCGGATGCTAAGAAAGCAATTTCTACAAGCAATCTGGTAAACGGAACTTATATGGTTAAAATCAAAGGACTTGGTTTTGAAGCAGCTTCAAAAGTAATGGTTAAAAAATAATTTACTTATTAATTAATTTCAAAATCGCCGCAAGCTTGCTTGCGGCGATTTTGTTTATCTATCATTATAACACTTCAGATAGGTTTAATTTATATGTTGTACCTTTGCAGGCTGTTAAAAAAATTATGAAGAAGAAAAATATACTAAAAGGTGTTTTATTTGTAGGGATTGGAGCTAGTATATACGGTATGTTGGCCACTTTTGTGAAAATGGCATACCATGATGGTTTCACCACTTCGGAAGTAACGACTTCCCAGTTTGTATTAGGTTTGACAGGACTTTTGATCCTCAATCTTATTCAGACTCTAACCTCAAAACAGAAGTTATCGCTGCCAAATTCTAAAGAAGTCAGAATGCTACTGCTTGCCGGAACTTCTTTAGGAGGAACAAGCTTATTCTATTATATTGCTGTACAGTATATCAATGTTTCAATTGCTATTGTATTGTTGATGCAGTCGGTATGGTTCAGTGTAGTGGTGGAAAGTATCATTACAAAAAAACTGCCTAACGCGAGGAAAGTAGTTTCTGTAGTTATTGTATTGCTGGGAACAGTTTTGGCAACTAATCTTATTAATATGGAGATAGAGCTAGACTGGCATGGGGTTTTCTGGGGATTAATGGCAGCCGCTTCATATACCTTGACGATGTTCACATCCAATACACTGGCTACCCATCTTCCGGTTTTCAGAAAAAGTATTATCATGTTGGCTGGTGGTTCTGTAGTGGTTTTTGCATTTTTATTCTTTGCTCAGATTGGGCCTATGTATTTTGATGGTTTAAAATCATTATACTTAAATTTTATAGAAAATACAGAGCATATTCACTCATTCAATTATTCAATATTCCTGACATATGGATTTGTGTTGGCTCTTTTTGGAACCATTATCCCACCGATTTTATTCAATGTAGGATTTCCGAATGCAGGATTGGGACTGGGAAGTATTGTTTCTTCACTGGAACTTCCGGTTTCCGTAACGATGGCCTTTGTTTTACTGGGTGAGAAAGTATTTCTGATCCAATGGATAGGAATTACCCTGATCCTTTTTGCTATTGTTCTGATGAATTTACCGTCAAAGAAAGAAAAAGCAGTTTCAATGGCAGAATTGTCTTAAAAATATTTAAATAAAATAATAGTTGAAACCGTTCCTTTTGGAGCGGTTTTTTTAATTTTAATCCTTTAAATAAAAGTTTCATGAAATATTTCAGAAATATAATGGCCGCTTTTACATTGACGGTCTCAGGTTTTATGTTTTCACAGGTAAAACCTCTGGATGCAATGCTGTCTGATTATCAATATCCCTATGAAGTTCATTTTTTTAATTTCAAGTCGCAGGGCGAAGAGTTGAAAATGGCTTACATGGATGTAAAACCACAAAAGCCTAATGGAAAAACAATAATGCTTCTCCATGGGAAAAACTTCAATGGGGCTTATTGGGAGAGGACAGCGAAAGATCTTTCTGCTAAAGGATTCAGAGTGGTGATTCCTGATCAGATAGGATTTGGAAAGTCTTCAAAACCCCATGATTACCAGTTTTCTTTTTCACAGCTGGCAGAAAATACGAAAGGAATTCTTGATGAACTAAAGATTGATAAAGCAATCGTTCTGGGACATTCAATGGGAGGAATGGTAGCGACCAGATTTACATTACTATATCCAGGGAAAGTACAGAAACTGATTCTTGAAAACCCGATCGGACTTGAAGATTATAAAACTTTTGCTACTTATCAGACCATTGATCAGGCGTATCAATCTGAACTTAAAAATACATCGGAAACCTATAAAAGTTATCAGCTGAAATTCTATTATGATAACAAATGGAAAGAAGAATATCAACCATGGCTTGACTTAATTGCAGGGTGGACGCTTCATAAAGATTATCCTCAGGTAGCCTGGGATGCAGCACTCACCTCAGATATGATTTACAACCAGCCCGTATGTTATGAATTTAAAAATATAAAAGTTCCTACACTCCTTATTATCGGAACAAGAGATAGGACTGCAATCGGGAAAGATAGAGCTCCCAAGGAACTTCAACCGAAAATGGGGCAATATCAGGAGCTAGGAAAGAAAACTCAACACGAAATTGCCGGTTCAAAGCTTGTTGAGCTTGACAATGTAGGACATCTTCCTCATATAGAAGTATATCCTCAATTTTTTGAAGCTCTATATCATTTTATACAATAGAATAAGCTTAATAACTATAAAATATTTGAAACATTAAGTTGGATAAGTGATTAGAATATTAAGTTATTTTATTTACTATTTTATCTTTAATGAAATTTAACCATTCTGACTCTTTATTAAACTTAATGTTTCAAATTTATTGCTCCCTGTGATTAATGAGTAGTAAAGCACACACACCAATTCCCGAAAACAAGATACAGGAAATTCCTAAATTCTGTATAAAACCAATGCTTATAAGGCCTAAACCTATCAGGATATAATAAATAAGTCCCAGCAAAGCTCCGGCACTTCCGGTTTCGTTTTTATAATTGATGAGTGCAGTACTCAGAATATTAGGAATTACAGTGCTGAATGCCATCACAATGAAGAAATATGGAATTAAAAAGTATATCCCTTTACTTGCCAGAATCCATACAAAAATAGAGGCGATAAATGCAGTAAATGTACCTGCTTTAACTAAATGTTTAGGTTGTAGATTCCTCAATAACAGGAATCTGTTAAGTTTTGCTCCGGCAAATGTTCCACCAGCCAATATAACACTACTGTATCCGAAAACATAAGAGGAATAATGATATTCTTTAAAGATAAACGGAGCCAGTGAGTAGTAAGAAAACAGCAAGACATTAAAACTCATAATCAGTAAGCAGCACTTTATGATTGCTCGGTCACAAAGCATCCTCTTTAATAAATCAGTTAAAATACCCATGTTGATTTCTTTTACTGAATGGTGGGTTTCTGAAATTTTCTTCCGGGAAAGAATGAAAAACAGCCCTGCAAGCAGGCATAAGGTTATAAAAATTCCCTGATGTCCAACAGAAGAAGCCAATACTGATCCGGTAATCATTCCTATTACAGGACTTATGGATAAACCAATCCCGATCCAGGAAAATACTTTGCTGATGTTTTTTTGATCATAAGTATCTCTTAAAATCGTTTGGGTTACAATAGAGCCGACGGAGATTCCAAATGCAGAAATAATCCTGGCACTAAGGAGAATCATGAAATTAGGCGCAAAAACAGCTGTCAGTGTTCCAATGCCATAGGTGATAAGCCCATATTCAAGGGATTTTTTCCTTCCGATTCTGTCACATTGAATTCCCCAAAATGCAACTCCCAGAGCAAATGCTATAAAATATAAGCTAATCGTAAGGGCAACAGATTCTTCTTTCACTCCGAACTGTTCCTGAATCATTGGCAAAACCGGGCTATAAATGGTTTCTACAAACTGAGGAAGCATTACAAGTACAGTCAGCAGCCAGATAGGATTTGTCTTTTTCATTTTTTTCTGCAAAGTTTCCAAAATTTCAATGTATATTTATAATGATATAAAAACAAAAAATATCAAAAATAAGACATGGCTGTATTGGAACAAAATGAAGAGTTTGATGCGGATTCTATTCGGGAAAAAGTCATTGGAATAGCTTCTGATATGGTGATGCATGATTCCGGCTTTCATTTTCATACAACGAAAGCTCAGCTGCTATATGCACCTTCTGGCTGTATGACAGTCACTACTTCTGACAGGCAGTTCGTTCTTCCTCCATTCAGAATGCTTTGGATTCCTGCCAATGAGAGGCATAGGGTAAATTTTAGAAATATTGTAGCTTACAGATCAGTCTATTTTGATAAATGCTATGCAGAAAAATATATGAACTCCAGCCTTAAAGTTCTGCATGTAAATCCATTATTAAAAGAAATTATAGAAAGGATCTGCTTTTGGGAATGGTCAGATCTCAGAAATGATCAGGTCAGTCTGCTGAATGTATTTTGGGATGAAATAAGCAGAGCTCCGGAGGAAAAGCTGGAACTTAAAATACCGCAAGACAGACGTTTAAAGAAATTTTCAGAAGAGTGGACTCTGCGCTATGCTATGCCGCCGATGTTGAAAGACCTTGCCGAAAAGGCTGGGGCAGTTGAGAAAACAATCAGCCGTATTTTTAAAAAAGAAACAGGGTTGTCTTACCAGGAATGGAGGCAGCAGTGGCGGTTGCAGCGATCGATTGAACTTTTGGTAGAAGGTAATTCAATAGGAGAAGTGTCTCATATTTTAGACTTTTCATCAGACAGTGCTTTTATAGATTTTTTCAAAAAACAGACGGGAACCACACCTTTGCAATATCTCATAAAACATGAGTAATATTTTTTGTAGGTAATAAATAGTTCGGATAGTTCTACACCCTGTCAAGGTTTTAAACCTTGACAGGGTGTACATCGTTGAATGATATTGATAATTTAGAAACAAAAAGGAACTTCAAATAGAAAATAAAGAATGTTTTAAACAAGAAAAGAGACTGTTTACGGATAAACAGCCTCTTTTTGTATGTATTGTTGTCTGAATTATTTCTTCTTGTAAGCAGCGTCTTTGATTCTTGCTTTCTTACCTCTAAGGTCTCTGAAGTAGTAAATTCTAGCTCTTCTAACTCTACCTTTTCTATCAAGCTCAATTTTTTGAAGCGCAGGCAGGTTAATAGGGAATACTCTTTCTACACCTACATCACCACTCATTTTTCTGATAGTGAAAGTTTTTGTAGAACCAGTACCTCTTAATTGGATAACTGTTCCTTTGAAGAACTGAGTTCTTGTCTTTTGTCCTTCTTTAATTTCGTAATACACAGTAATTGTATCACCTGCTTTGAATTCAGGGAATTCTTTTTTCGCAATGTACTTGTCTTGTACGTACTTTAATAAATCCATTATTAATAAATAAAATGTTAAAGCTAAGCAACTTACACGTTCTTCGTCAGAGGTTGAATAACAGGTTGCAAATGTACAAAATAGTTTTCAAATATGCCAAATAATTAATGTACTAAAAACTATAATTTTTTCATTCAGGTTTTGCTGAAAAATTAATGGTTTCTTTAAAATACCATCAGACAGAGTTTATATGGGAAACCTACTTTTGCCCGAAGTAAAAAATCCGAACAGCGATTTTTTAAATTCCTGATTCACAACTTAAAACTATATGTTATTTTAAAACTAAAGCTATTATGAAACATTATTTCTTCTTTTTTTGTTTCGCGGTCCAGATGGCTTTCGGACAGGTTTTGTTTCCATATTTACAAAACCCAACCCCGAATTCTATGATCGTCAATTGGAAAACAGCTTCCAATAATGAAACAACTGTAATCTACGGGAATTCTCCAACGAATTTGAACGTGACGGTAACAGGGACAACCAATATCTTCTCAGATACCGGATATAATAACAACTATTATTATCACACAGCAAAGGTTACCAATTTGCAGCCGAACACTAAATATTATTATAAGATAAAAACGGGAACCAGTGAATCTGCCGTTTATAATTTCAGAACACTTCCTTTGCCGGGACAGGCCGTAACTGCCAATGGAAAGATCCGTTTCCTTATTATGGGGGACAACCAGATCAAAGCAGAGCCAAGATATGATACGCTTACTTTGAATGCGTATAAAAAATTAAAGGAAAAATTCGGAGCTGCTTCAGATCCGTCAGATAATATTGCCCTTACTTTTATGGTGGGTGATCAGGTGGATGTAGGAACATTGGACCATTATGAGAATGTTCACTTTAAAAAGAACATCAAATTATCACCTTATCTCCCTATCCAGACAACAGTAGGAAATCATGAAACCTATGGAACGATGGGAATGAATTCTTACTATGCCCATTTTTATATTGATGAAATTAGTTATAAAGGGATAAGCTCAGGTAATGAAAATTATTATGCTCAGCAGGCTGGGAACGTGTTATTCGTAAGTTTAAGCTCAGAACATACGGGTTCTGCACAGCAGACATGGCTTCAGCAGATCTTAACAGCAGCTAATAATGATACTACAGTAGACTGGATCATTTCTTTGAGCCACAGACCTTATCAGGCTGAGCAGTATGTAGGAGATATCTCTACATGGGTAAGAGAAAATGCAGTACCGCTTCTGGTAACTTCGGATAAATATTTAATGCACGTTGGTGCTCACCACCATTTATATCACAGAGGTCAGCTGAAAAATACACCGAATTATCAGATTATTTCCGGAGGAACTGCTTGGGATCAGTATTGGGGAATGTCTAATGAAAAAGATTTTGATGATGTTCAGAAAACCTTGACAGACTGGACGTATCAGATCGTAGAAGTAGATATTCCGACAGGAAAAGTGGATATTGAATGTTATTCTATCGGAGGAGTATACAACAAGAAAAATAATGTACTGGTAGATTCTTTCTATAGGTATAAAAATCAACCTAAACCGGCAAAACCATCCATTACAAACACTTTTACGGGTACTACTACTTTACCTTTGACATTGAATGGAAGTGCATTTTCTTCTTCAAATAATGAACTGTTGAACACGACACAGTTTCTGATCAGTAAGACATCCAATTTTTCTGTGATTGAAAAAGAATTTTACCGTGATTTTGAAAACTGGTTCGGAAAAGACGGAAACGGAACTCCTGATAAAACCAAAAATCTGAATGATGGAGTAGACATTACAAAAGCAACACTGGCTTCGAACTCTATTCCAAACGGAATTTATTACGTGAAAACCCGTTACAGAGACAGAAACCTGGAATGGAGTGACTGGAGTGATGTGAAACAGTTTGAAATCACGGGAAGTGTAGTTTCAAATCCTACATTTACTTTAAATAAAACAGAATATGCCCAAAATGAAGCCATTACCGCTACTTTCACAGGAGGTCCCGGAAATCAGCAGGATTGGGTAGGAATTTATAAAAAAGGGCAAACGCCGGCCAGTACTACTTCACAAGTGTACAGTTATACTAATGGACAGGTAGCAGGAACGGTTACGTTTAATAATGGTATGGCAAATAAAGGTCAGTATTTTGCAGGATTTTTTGCTAACGGAGGGTATACAGAAATCACTCCAAGAAAAGAATTCTATGTAGGTCCGAAAGTTCAGCTGCAGACAACTTCTGATACGTATCCCGTAGGAGGAACGGTTGTTCTTAATTTTACAGACGGGCCTAATTTACAGAAAGACTGGATTGGAATTTATAAAATGGGACAGACTCCGGGAACTACAGCTTCTATCAAATGGAGCTATGTAACGACTGCATCAGGAACATTGAATTTTACAGGGCTTCCGAAAGGATACTACTACGCTCAGTATCTGCTGGAAGACGGATATAACGGAATCGGGGAGAAGGTATTCTTTAAAGTAGGAGATATCGTTACAGATCTTTGGATCAATAAACCGGTATATACTTTAGGAGAAAACATTACCGCTTCATGGACAGATTCCCCGGGAATTATCAAAGACTGGTTAGGAATCTACCCTCAAAGTGTTCAGACACCGGATGATAATTTTGTTTCTTATACATATTTTGACGGTGTAACTCAGGGGACAAAAACTATTCAGGGAACAGCAGTGCCTGCCACACCAGGAAACTATTATATGGTCATGTTTACCAATGATTCTTATACAGAAGTTTCAAACAGGGTACAGTTTCAGGTAACCTCACCAACATTAGGAACGGAAGAAACAAGAAGTACAGAGAAAAATGTAGTGTTGTATCCAAACCCAACCAAACCGGGACAGCCTACTTTCATCAAAAGTGATTACCCAATTGAAAAAATTGAATTGGTCTCAGCTTCTGGAGAATTACTGTATGTGTCAAAAAATATCAATAACCAACGTTTCTCTTTGGTGAATGAGAATCTTCCGACGGGCGTTTACTTCGTTAAAGTACACGGAAGAAAACTATTTACTTTAAAGCTGATTATTCAGTAATAGGTAAACGAAACCCAATTATAATTTAGAGACTGCTGAAATAGCGGTCTCTTTTTTATTGTTTAAACATAACGCCTGCTCAATCTGAACAATTTGCAGAAATGTTTACCACAAACATTTGTGAAAATCTGTGTCATCTGCGTTTAAATAAAAAGGCGATTCCAAAAATTGAAACCGCCTTTCATATGTTTATGCAGTGATTAGTCTAAATATAGATCATCTTCGCTTAATGCCGCCGGATTTTCGGTAGAAGCATATTCGTCCGGAATATCAGCCAGTATTTTGGTTTCCTGAAGAAGCCTTCCATCCGTACTGTAAAGTTTTAAGAGTACCCATTTTCCATTGCGTTCAAGTTCTTTAACTCCGTTTAAGGTGTTGAACTTTATTTTTCCGCTTTGTAAGATACCTGCTTTTACAGAAGATTTATTGGCGGGTTTCCCTTTTACATACTGTACAATTTGTGCTGTGAAAAAGTAATCATTATCTCCGTCTTCACTCAAAGGCTGGCTGTAAGTGTATAAGAGAATACCTTTATTATCATAGATAGTGGCGTCGTAAGCTGTTTGTTTAGAATTTAATTTCTTCTCAGATTTCAGCTTTTTCTCTTCAGTATATATTTTAGTATTCACTAAAACGCCTTCCTTATATTGAGTTTCGGTAAATCCTTCATAGGCTGTACCATTATAAGGCATTTCATCTTTATAGGTTAAGGTAGATTTCAGTTTTCCATCCGGAGAATAATATTTAATCTCCTGGGTAACATCGTCTTTTAAAATTTTCTCAGATGATAATTTTCCTTCTTCGTCAAAATATTTACTGGTGATGATTGAGCCGTTTTTATATACATCAATAGAAGATATCAGTGCATAATCATAATTAAGCTGATAATCTTCACCCTCTGTCGGCTGGTAAATATCATTCTCTTTATCGTACTGATAAATAAGGTGGCCTATTTTTTTACCGGATTCATCATAAGTGGTTTTATAACCGTCTTTTTTGTTTCTCTTCTGTTCCTGAAGCAGCTGTCCATTTTTAGCATAGATGATACTTTCCTTTATACTGCCGTCACTTTTAGTTTTTTCGATTTTCGAAATCCTCATTGGATTCGGATAATAATCTACCTGCAGTCCCTCTCCTGAACCCGAAGGAGATGTACCAATAAGTTTCCCTTTCTCACCGTAATATTTAGTCTCATAATTACCGTCTTTGTCAGAAGTGGTTTCATATCTGATTCCTTTAATATCATCATCATAAATAATGGTCTTTATGGGCAGAGAATTTTCATAATTGGTTATCGTGTTATAAAAAGATTCATTTTCAGGATCCTTGTATGACACCATTTTTCCAGTAAAGTTACCGTCAGCTTTGTAGACCATATCTTCTGTAATCCGGCCTTTATCATCATAAGACTGAGAATCTCCCACCTGCTTTCCGTTAGAATAAGTTACGGTACTCATGATCTTTCCTTCAGGAGTGTACCAGACTACTTTTCCGTCAAAAACTTCACTGTTGGGAGTTGCATCAGAAGCAAGTCCTTCCATTTGAAGTTTTCCGTCCTTATAAAAATCTTTGATAAGGGTGAGTTTGCCTTTAGGAGTCGTTTCACGGTAATATTCCATTTTATCCTGAGTGGTTTTTTCCCAGTTTTCATCAAAATATGTTTTTTCTTGTGCATACATATTGATGCTGAGTACCAGGGCAAGTAATGCTGAGGTAAATAATTTTTTCATGTTTTATTTAAGGTTTGATTTTGTATATGATTAATGTGATGGTATAATGTTGAAATATTCTCTGAAGAGATCAGAAGAAGTAAAAGGGCAATAATGGTCTGCCGTAAAATAATTTTTATATTTAAAATTGTGTTTAAGTCAATGATATCCGAAATAAGAATACACTGTATCTCTGGATTTGAAGCCTCAAATATAAATCAAATTGACGAAAAATACCACAAAAACGAACAGACTTGTTCATTTGTTTTGATAAAAGTTTGATTTTTATAGTTTTAAATATCGAAAAAAAGGATTCTATTCAGGATCATTTTGGTTCATCGGATATACCGGAAAATTTATTAAATTTAGCCAACAGAAAAATCTAATATTTCATGATAGATAAAAGAGTAAAAAATGCAAAGGAGGCCATCGAAGGAATTCAGGATGGAATGACACTGATGCTTGGCGGATTCGGACTTTGCGGTATCCCGGAAAACTCAATCAATGCTTTGGTAGAAAGTGATGTGAAAGATCTGACTTGTATTTCAAACAATGCAGGAGTAGATGATTTCGGATTAGGATTACTGCTTCACAAAAGACAGATCAAGAAAATGATCTCTTCTTATGTAGGAGAAAATGCTGAATTTGAAAGACAGATGCTTTCAGGTGAGCTGGATGTAGAACTTACTCCACAAGGGACCTTAGCTGAAAAATGCAGAGCTGCCCAGGCGGGAATTCCTGCTTTTTATACCCCTGCAGGATACGGAACTGAAGTAGCAGAAGGAAAAGAAGTAAAAGAATTCAAAGGGAAACCTCACATCCTGGAGCATGCTTACGAAGCAGACTATTCTATCGTAAAAGCATGGAAAGGAGACCACGCCGGAAACCTTATCTTCAAAGGATCTGCAAGAAATTTCAATCATCCTATGGCAGGAGCTGCGAAGATCACGATTGCTGAAGTAGAAGAACTGGTAGAACCGGGACAATTGGATCCCAACGAAATTCATATTCCGGGAATCATGATTCAAAGAATTTTCCAGGGAGAAAAATTTGAAAAAAGAATTGAGCAGAGAACAGTAAGAACTAAAGAATAAGCTCGAATAATAAAATAAAAAAGCGCTGAAAATATTTTCAGCGCTTTTTTTATGCTTGAGGATTCAGTGTTTTTCTTTCTCCGATTTGTTGTCTCCACATGGCGTAATAAAGGCCTTTTTCGGCAATCAGATTGCTGTGGGAGCCTGTTTCCACTACCTGCCCACGTTCAAGAACATAGATTTTATCAGCATGCATAATTGTACTTAAACGATGTGCAATAAGTACTGTAATTTGTTCTCTCTCTTTTGATATGTCCTTAATGGTTGTAGTAATTTCTTCTTCAGTAATACTGTCCAACGCAGAAGTAGCTTCATCAAATATCAGCAGATGAGGTTTTCTTAAAAGCGCCCTTGCAATGGCAATTCTTTGCTTTTCACCGCCACTCAGCTTCAGACCGCCTTCACCAATAACGGTTTCAATTCCTTTTTCAGCCCTTTCCAGCAATGCTGTACAGCTCGATTTCTGTAAAGCAACAGCCAGTTCCTCTTCAGTAGCTGAAGGATTTACGAAAAGAAGGTTTTCTTTAATAGTTCCTGCAAATAACTGGGTATCCTGCGTTACAAAACCAATTTGATTTCTCAGTTCATCAAAATCAAACTCCTTTCCATTAATTCCATTGTAAAAAATATTCCCTTCCTGAGGTCTGTACAGTCCAACCAGCAGTTTTACCAATGTACTTTTTCCGGAACCGCTAGGCCCTACAAAAGCAATAGTTTCTCCGTTTTTAAGATCAAAAGAGATATTATTCAAGGCTTTATACTGAGCAGACTGATGTTTGAAAGAAACATGTTTGAATTCCAGCTCTTCAATAGCGCCAATTTGTTTTGGATGAAGAGGCTTTTCTTCTACTTCTTTTTTCATTAAACGGTCAAAATTCTGAAGAGAAGCTTCTGCTTCACGGTAAGAAATAATGATGTTCCCGATTTCCTGCATAGGCCCGAAAATAAAGAAACCATAAAACATCAGAGACAGATACTGCCCTGGAGTCACAATATTTTTAAAAATTAAATACAATAAAGTCAGGGTAATCATTTGCTGGAGAAAATTCACCATCGTTCCCTGGATAAAACTTAAAGAACGGATGCTTTTTACCTTTCTCAATTCAAGACCAAGGATTTTATAGGTATTGTTATTTAAACGGATTACTTCCTGATTGGTTAATCCTAAACTTTTAACAATCTCAATATTTCTTAAACTTTCTGTAGTACTTCCGGCTAACGCTGTTGTTTCAGTAACAATGTTTTTCTGAATTACTTTTATTCTCTTACTCAATAAATTGGTGACAATAGCAATAAAGAAAATTCCAGAGATATAAACCGGCATAATAGACCAGTGTAAACGGATCGCATATACTGAAACGAAGATAATACTCACCAGAATTCCGAAGAAAATATTGATGAA
Organism: Chryseobacterium sp. D764; assembly: GCF_019317325.1. Taxonomy (NCBI): domain Bacteria; kingdom Pseudomonadati; phylum Bacteroidota; class Flavobacteriia; order Flavobacteriales; family Weeksellaceae; genus Chryseobacterium; species Chryseobacterium sp. D764. The sequence goes on from NZ_CP079219.1 coordinate 4,806,009, forward strand.
ATTAGTAATGAATTTTACCGTATCTTCTCTTACTTTCGTTAAAATAGACAAGGTTTCACCACTTCTCTGATCTTCAAACTCCTGAAAAGGCAGCGCCATGGAATGTCGAAGACCATCTGTGAATATTTTTGCTCCAAATTTTTGGGTAATCACACTTACTACATAATCCTGAAAAGCTTTTGCAATTCTACTTACCATGGCCGTTCCGATAAGTAACCCTAGAAAATAAAATGCGCCATGGTATACTGTGCTGCCGTAGAGATATTCGTTAAGGTTTCTGGGCAGCAGTTTTTCTTTATCAAAAAAATTAGGGTGAGTAACCAGCTGATCCAGGATATTTCCTGTAATAGCCGGCGCAAATAAAGAGAAAACCTGATTAATAGTAGCCAAAAATAAAGAAATGAGAATCAGCCACTGATAAGGTTTAAGATATTTAAAAAGTATTTTCATTCTGTTAAAATAATGAGGCAAAATTACAGATATTATTTTAACTAACAGTGTTAATTATTGAACACAACAAAGCTCTTTTGTATTCAAGTGAAAATAATTAAATTGCAGTCTAAGTTTTTATTATGCTTACAAAAGAACAAATTGCCAAAAGAATTTCAAAAGAACTGAAAGATCGTTATTATGTAAACCTGGGAATTGGGATTCCTACTTTGGTTGCCAACTATGTTCCGGAAGGTATTTCCGTAGAATTCCAGAGTGAGAACGGAGTTTTGGGGATGGGGCCTTTCCCTTTCGCAGGAGAAGAGGATGCTGATATCATCAATGCCGGAAAACAAACCATTACTATTTTAGAAGGAGGTTCATTCTTTGATTCTGCATTCAGTTTCGGGATGATTCGTGGTCAGAAAGTAGACCTTACTATCCTTGGAGCCATGGAGGTTTCAGAAAACGGAGATATTGCCAACTGGAAAATCCCCGGAAAAATGGTGAAAGGAATGGGAGGTGCTATGGACCTTGTAGCTTCTGCTGAAAATATTATTGTTGCAATGATGCACGTGAACAAAGCGGGAGAAAGCAAAATCCTTAAGAAATGTACTCTTCCTTTAACAGGAGTCAACTGTGTAAAAAAAGTGGTTACTGAATTAGCTGTTCTGGATGTAACTCCGGCAGGTTTCAAACTCGTGGAAAGAGCACCGGGAGTTTCAGTAGAAGATATTATTAAAGCTACAGAAGCAGATCTGATCATTGAAGGTGAAATTCCTGAAATGCAGTTCTAATCTGATACAATATAACAGTTTCGGCCTCACTTTGTGAGGCCGAAACTGTTTTTAATGACATAGGAGATCGGAGCGTCAAAAAAATAACTCCTGTGAACGTTAAGAAAATTCTCCTGTCCGAAGCGCTAGACGAATTCAGTACCAATTAAGAAATAATGATTTCGCGCAAGTTTAGAATTTTTAGAGAGCAGGAATTATTTTTAGCGGAGAGATCCCAGTCTTGAATTTTTGTTTCTTTTGTTTCAAGACAAAAGAAATTAAAACCCAACAAAAAAGCTGCCTCATCAATGAAACAGCTTTTATATATTTTAACGGTTAGTAGGTCATTCAACCTCTTAATTATTTCCCATCCTGAGCCCGAAATACCTTCTGCAAAATGCTTGTCGTCCTCATTGCAGGTGTATTTCTGATTCCGCTTTCTTTATCGGCTACCATTTTGAATACGCCGTTGATGGTTTCTGTAGTAACATATTCGTTAAGATCTGTTGTTACAGACTGTCCCGTAAAAGTATTATATTTTGAAATCAGATTTTTCCAAAGCGTATCGGCACCTACTTTTCCTAATGAAGCCTTTACTTTAGGCTGAAAAGCACTGAACAGCTGAGATTGGGTTTTTCCCTGAAGATAACTTGTTGCTGCGTTATTACTGCCCAATAAAATATTCTTGGCATCCGTAATGGTCATAGAGGTAATAGCGTTGGTGAAAATAGGAGCAGCTTCCGTTACGGCATCTTCAGCAGCTCTGTTTAATAATTTCACACCTTCATCAGCAAGGCTTCCCATACCGATGGAACGTAAAGTAGTGTCGATCTTTCTTAATTTTTCAGGCATTAAAATTTTTACCGCTTCATTTTTAAAAAAACCATCTGTAATCGCCAGTTTTTTGACTCCGTCCGTTACCCCCATGCTTAAAGCTTCTTTTAAACCTGAAGAAATCTGGGTAGAAGTAAGGTTTCCAAGATTGGCAGATGAATTATTAGTCTGACTGGAAGTTGTGGTGGTAGTGGTTTTAGTACCGTTAGTTTTTACCGGAGCATTCAGATCTACACCTGTTTTATCTTTAACGGCAGATTTTATGATATCGAAAATCTGTGCCTGTGTTGACATTGAGAATAATAATCCGGCTGCCAGAAAAATGTTTTTTTTCATCTTATTTTTTTACAAATTTAAATCTTTTAATTTTTTTAAGTCGTCTAAGTTGATCAAAAAGCAAACCATAATGTACAGAATATAATAGAAGAATATCTAAGAACATGTTTTAGCAAATGGTAAATTGTCCATTCACAAGAATCTAAACAATTTAAGGTGCTTAAATTTTGTGTTTAAAAAGACCCCAAGAGTTTTGAAAAATAATTATCTTAGCTCAAACCTTAACCACTTCCAATGATACGGACTTTTTTAGTATTTTTTGTATTGATTTCAAACGTGATTTTAGCCCAAAATAAATTGAATCTAATCCCTTACCCTCAAAAAGTTGAATCTTTACAGGGAGAATTTATCATTCCTGAAAAATTCGTATTAAGTGGTGATCTGCCAAAAGAGGAAACAGAATATTTCAAAAAAAGGATAGGATCTCAGTTAGAATTTCAATATGCTCAGAAGAGTGGTGGTATTCATTTAACGAGTTCTATGATTCCTCCGCTTTCTCCGGCAGATGCTGAACAGAAAAAAGAATATTACTCAATAGAAATTTCTCCAAACCAAATTCATGTAAAGTCTTATACCAAGCAAGGATATTTTCTGGCTCTTCAAACTTTAGTTCAGATTATTGAGCAGTTTAAAGAAACAAAAAAAATTCCGGCAATGAAGATTGAAGATCAGCCGAAGTTTGCCTGGAGAGGAATGCATCTGGATGTATGCCGTCACTTTTTCACAGTGGATGAGGTGAAACAGTATATCGACTATCTGGCCATGTACAAACTGAATACTTTCCATTGGCATTTAACAGATGACCAGGGATGGAGAATTGAAATAAAAAAATATCCAAAGCTTACTCAGATTGGATCAAAACGTAAAGAATCCATGATTGGAGCTTATGTTGATAATACTTTTGACGGAAAGCCATACGGACCTTATTTTTATACCCAGGAACAAATAAAAGAGGTGGTAAAATATGCTCAGGACAGACATATCACAGTAGTTCCGGAAATCGAAATGCCGGGCCATGCTTTGGCTGCTTTATCCGCATATCCTGAATTGGCCTGTACAAAAGGGCCTTTTGAAGCCGCTACGAAATGGGGTGTTTTTGATGATGTTTTCTGTCCGAAGGATGAAACATTTACGTTCCTGGAGAACGTTTTGGACGAGGTGATGAAGCTATTCCCATCCAAATACATTCACATCGGCGGTGACGAATGCCCGAAGACGAGATGGAAAGAATGTGCACACTGTCAGGAATTAATTAAGAAAAATAACTTAAAAGATGAGCATGGCTTACAAAGCTATTTCATTCATAGAATTGAAAAATATGTCAACAGCAAAGGACGAAAAATCATTGGCTGGGACGAAATTTTAGAAGGAGGATTGGCACCCAATGCTGCTGTAATGAGCTGGACTGGTGTAAACGGAGGTATTGAAGCTGCAAAATCAAAGCACTTTGCTGTAATGACGCCCGGAGCATATTGTTATTTCGACCATTATCAGGGAGATCCGCAGTCAGAGCCAAATGCTTTTGGAGGTTTTACTCCTTTAGACAAAGTATATTCTTATAATCCTATTCCTTCCGAACTGAATGCAGAACAGGCAAAATATATCATGGGAGTTCAGGCCAATTTATGGACAGAATATATTTTAGACTTTAAACAGGTGCAATATATGATCTTTCCAAGATTAATGGCACTTTCTGAAGTAGGCTGGGGAACATCGGACCCCAAAAATTATAAAGAATTTGAAAACAGGGTAATCAACCAGTTTAAAGTTCTGGATAAGATGAAGGTGAACTATGCAAAGAGTATTTATAATATCACCGGAAAAGTAATTCCTTCAAATAACGGAATTGCTTATGAACTGTCAACTTCACAAAACTCAAGTGGGATCAGGTACACGTTGGACGGAACAGATCCTTCCATCAATTCTAAAACCTATCAGAATGCTGTACAGATTCCTAATTCTTTAACGATAAAATCTGCTTATTTTGAAGACGGCCAGTTGAAAAGCGCTGTTTCTACTCAACAATTTACCATTTCAAAGACCACAGGGAAAAGTATAAGTCTTGAACAGCAGCCCAGTGAGAATTATTCTTTCGGAGGCGCTTTTACTTTAGTTGACGGTATTATTGGAAATGTAAAACAGTTGGGTAAAACATGGCTTGGTTTTCAGGGGAAAGATGTGGTGGCAACTATAGATTTTGGACAGAAAACAGCTTTTTCAGAAGTTTATTTCAATACTCTTGAAAATAAAGGAAGCTGGATTCACCTTGCCAGATCTGCAAAAATTTTCGTTTCTGATGACGGTAAGAATTTTAAAATGATCAAGGAAATTGCTGCTGCAGAGATCCAAAATGCCAAAGGAAAAGTCAAATTGAACGTAAGAACACAAAATGCAAAATTCCTGAAGGTAAGTATTGAAAATGCAGGAATCATTCCGGCAGGAAACCCAGGAGCAGATTCAAAAGCATGGTTGTTTGTTGATGAAATTGGTGTAAATTAGCTTTATTAGAAATAAAAAATGCAGGACGATACCGTACTTTCTTCCGAATTTTCATCATCACCGGATCTGGTAGAAAAGCTGTATCAATATGGTACAACCAAAAGCTATCATGAAGGAGATATTATATTAGATGAAAATGCTTCCATTCGTTCCATTCCTATTGTGATGAAAGGAATGCTGAAAGTCATCAGGACAGAAGAAGACGGACGTGAAATTTTACTGTACTACATCAAAGCGGGAGAAAGCTGTATCATGTCTTTTCTTGGCGGGATGCACAATGAAAAAAGCATTGTAAGGGCCGAGATTGAGGAAGATGCGGAAATCCTTTTTCTGCCTGTAGACAAAGTGTCTTTATTCATCAAAGAACACCCGGAATGGTTAGACTATATCTTCAGATTGTATCATAAAAGATTTGAAGAACTATTGGATATCATCAATGCCATTGCTTTCAAAAAAGTAGATGAAAGACTGTTGAATCTGCTGCAGAAAAAATCAGAACTTATCCATTCTGAAACCATTAACACAACTCATGAGCAGCTTGCGAATGAGCTGGGAACCGCAAGAGTAGTAGTTTCCAGACTCCTAAAACAGCTTGAAGAAGAAGGAAGACTGAAATTAGGCAGAAACAAAATCACCCTTTTAAAAACCCTCAATTCATAAACTATACCTCATTTTAATAAAGGATACTCAAATTCCCATCCTTTGGAGGGGGCAAAAATTCAGAGAATTTTTGACGGGATGGTCAATGATCATCACAAACCAAAAGTAAAGCAATCTCAAAGTTGAAAGATTACTCTATCTCCCAACATAATCTCTTGTGTCCTTTGTGAACATATTAGTGCTCATTCGTGTTAAACCTTTCCTTATGTAACAAAAGTAGCTGTAGCCTTCCCCTCACTTTCCCATTTTTGTATCAGAATTATTTGAATAGTGAAATGGAAATTATAGGATATGCAGCAGCAGTTTTAATCGGGATCTCTCTCGGTCTGATCGGAGGTGGAGGAAGTATTCTCACCGTTCCCGTTTTGGTTTATCTCTTTGGTCTCGATGCCTTTCTGGCAACGGAATATTCCCTTTTTATAGTGGGAGTAAGCAGTTTGGTGGGGTCAATGTCGTATTTTAAAAAAGGGTTGGTCAATTTTAAAATGGCAATGATATTTGGAATTCCTTCTGTGATTTCCATTTTTCTGACCAGAATATATCTTCTTCCTTTTATTCCGGAAGAGGTGCTCAGAGTGCAAAACTTTATCATTACCAGAGATATTTTTTTATTATTGGTTTTTGCAGGTCTGATGATTCTGGCTTCTTATAAAATGATAAAAAGTAATGTTTCAGAAAAACTTCCAGAAAGGACTTTGGATAAGAATAATGCTTTGCTGGCAGCTGGGCAGGGTTCTGTTGTAGGCGTTCTGACCGGATTGGTAGGAGCAGGAGGTGGTTTTATGATCATTCCTGCGTTAGTCAACCTTTTGAAAATTCCAATGAAGATTGCGATAGGAACTTCTTTGGTCATTATTTCCTTCAATTCTTTGATAGGCTTCTTCTCTTCTGTAAATCAAGTAAAAATAGAATGGAAACTATTGATCTCTATTACAACAATTGCCATTGCAGGAATTGTAATAGGTTCACAGTTATCAAAAAAGATAGACGGTAAAAAACTGAAACCGGCATTCGGATGGTTTATCCTTATCATGGGCATTTATATTATGTCTAAAGAAATATTCTTTTAAATTTCTTATGTAACAAAAGTAGCTGTAGAGGAAAAAATAAAGCAGGAAATTTGTATCAGATAACAAAATCAAAAAAAATATATAATGAAAATAGAACAGATTTATACAGGATGTCTTGCGCAGGGAGCTTACTATATTACTTCAGCTGGGGAAGCAGTAATTATTGATCCTTTAAGAGAAACACAGCCTTATATCAACAGATTGCAGGAAGATGGAGTACAGTTGAAATATATTTTTGAGACTCATTTTCATGCAGATTTCGTAAGCGGGCATCTTGATTTAAGCCATAAAACCGGAGCTCCGATTGTGTATGGACCGAGCGCAAATCCTGAGTTTAAGGCCATCATTGCAGAAGATCATCAGATATTTGAAATAGGAGATATTAAAATTAAAGTCCTTCATACACCTGGACACACTCTTGAGAGCTCATGTTATCTCTTGATGGACGAAAATGGCGTTGAAAAAGCACTTTTCAGCGGTGATACCTTATTCCTTGGAGATGTAGGCCGTCCGGATCTGGCACAGAAAGGAGCGAATATGACTCAGGAAGAACTGGCAGGACTTTTATATGACAGTTTGTATCATAAAATTTTGCCTTTACATGATGATATTACTGTATATCCTGCCCACGGGGCCGGTTCTGCCTGTGGTAAAAATATGCAGAAAGAAACGATAGATACATTGGGAAACCAGAAAAGAACCAATTATGCTTTGAATCAAAAAGACAGACAAAGTTTTATAAAAGAAGTAACAGATGGACTTTTACCTCCTCCTGCTTATTTTGCAATGAATGTTATGATGAATAAAAAAGGATACAACAGTTTTGATGAAGTTCTTTCTCAGGGATTGCATGCTCTTGCTCCGGAAAAGTTTGAGGAAATTGCTGAAGTTTCAGGAGCTTTAATTTTAGATGTAAGAAACAATCGTGAATTTGCAAAAGGTTTTATCCCACAGTCGGTAAATATAGGACTGGATGGTGATTTTGCCCCTTGGGTAGGAGCTTTAATTGCTGATGTAAACCAACCTATTCTTCTGGTAACGGAAAAAGGAACTGAAGAAGAAGCGGTAACAAGATTAAGCAGAGTGGGATTTGATCATATTTTAGGATTTTTGGAAGGTGGATTTAAAGCTTGGGAAATGAGTGGAAAAGAAACAGACTTTATCAACCGAATTTCTGCAGAACAGTTTGAAACCGAAATAAAAGGTAATGAAGAAAAAATCATTGATATAAGAAAAGAGAGTGAATACAATGCAGAACATATTCATGAAGCCTACAGCATGCCTTTAGCGTATATTAATGAATGGATTAATGAATTACGGGCGGAAGAACATTTTTATATGCATTGTGGAAGCGGATACAGAAGTACAATGGCCGCAAGCATCCTTCAGGCAAGAGGATATAGGGATTTTACAGAAATTGAAGGAGGTTTTAAAGCTATTGCATCCACTACAAGTATTCCTAAAAGTGATTTTGTGTGTCAGACTAAAATTTTAAATAAATTAGATTAAAAAAAGAAAAAATGCTGGAGATTATAAAAGAACCGTGGCCATGGTATATTGCAGGCCCATTAATTGGTCTTACCGTTCCTGCCTTATTGCTGATGGGAAATAAATCCTTTGGAATAAGCTCTTCGCTGAGGCATGTCTGTGCTGCCTGTATACCGGCAAATGTGAACTTTTTCAAATACGACTGGAAAAAAGAAGCCTGGAATTTATTTTTTGTACTAGGAATCTTCTTCGGAGGGATGATTGTTGCCAATTTTTTGCTTAATCCTGCAGAAATAATAGTTAATCCTGATCTGAAAACCGAACTGGCAGGCTACGGAATTACAGATTACAGCAGTCTGATCCCGGTACAACTGATGAATTTTGAAAATCTGCTGACCTGGAAAGGATTTATCACAATGGTTGGTGGTGGTTTTTTAGTAGGTTTCGGAACAAGATATGCAGGAGGATGTACCAGCGGGCATGCAATTATGGGGCTTTCCAATTTGCAGTGGCCTTCTTTGGTGGCAACAATCTGTTTTATGATCGGAGGTTTTGTAATGGCCAATCTTATTCTGCCTGTGATCCTTTCCCTGTAAGTTTAATTTGTAAAGAGAATTTTGAAATAATGATAAAAGAAAAAGATATACGCCTTCAGGATACTGTTTGTGTAAATGAAAGTAAGCTTACGCATCAATGGTATCACAACCTGAAATACCTTGCTGCAGGAGTTATTTTCGGAATTATATTTGTGAAAGCAGAAGTCATCAGTTGGTTCAGAATACAGGAAATGTTCCGTCTGCAGTCTTTCCATATGTACGGAATCATCGGAAGTGCTGTATTAGTGGGAATGATTTCTGTAGAGTTGATCAAGAAATTCAAGATAAAAACAATATATGGCGAACCCATTACACTGGCTCCCAAGAAGTTCAATAAAGGTCAGATTTATGGAGGATTGATATTTGGTTTTGGATGGGCCATCACCGGAGCTTGTCCCGGACCTCTTTTTGCTCAGATCGGAACAGGAGCTTTGGCAGTATCTGTTACTCTGTTGAGTGCTGTTGCAGGAACATGGGTATATGGATATTTCAGAGACAGATTACCCCATTAATATCTTAAAAAAGACTGTAGAAAATAATCCGCAGTCTTTTAAGTATAAAATTATGAATAAATGAAGTTCTCTGCGCCTAAAGCCATATAAAGATTAATGCGCTCTATTCTGTACTGAAGTTCCAGACTGATGAGGTTCATTTCGTTTTTCAGGAGATCCCTCTGTTTACGGATCAATACAAAACTGTTGTTTGTGCCTACTTTTATTTGTTTCTCGGTGAGCGTAATATTATTTTTCAGCTCATTGACGGCCTTAGTAGTAAAAGTAATCTGTTTTTCAATAGAACGGAGATTGGCCAAAGAAGACTCCACTTCGTTCAAAGCATTCAGAACAGCTTTTGAATATTCTTCAACAACCTGTTTCTGCTGGGAAGTTTTTATTTCCACATTCTTTTTTAATTTTCCGCTGTTGAATAGCGGAGAAACCAATCCGCCACCCACTTTTAATAAGGGACTTGAAAATAAAGAATTGATAGATTCCACATTACTTCCGGCAGATCCAAGAGATGAAGTTATGTTCAATGAAGGAAGTCTTGCTGCCTTTGCCTGCTGTACTTCATAAAAAGCCTTTTCAATCTGAAAATGACTGGCCTGTATGTCTGATCTGTTTTCCAAAAGTTCAAGAGGAAAAGACTCAGGAATACTATTCCCGGCAGGATTAAAAAAGTTTTGGGTTGCCAGTTTCCCTTCCGGATATTTTCCGGTGAGCAGTTCCAGTGATCTTCTGGATTGTGCATTCGCATTTTTTACCTTTTCCAGATAGCCTTGCAGGGAAATAATCTCTCCTGTTATATTAGAGATATCCAAAGCATTTGCTGTTCCAACCTTCTTTTGAATAACATATAGCTTTTCCAGGTCTTTAGATTTCTGAATGTAACTTTCAATCTTATCTTCCTGAATATTTCCTGCGATATTCAGAAAATAAGCTTTAGCAATCATCCCGGCGATAGATTGATGCAGCAAGGTATTCTGATGTTTTGCAGAAAAATAATTGCTGGTGCTTGCCATCTGTGAAGATTTGTTTTTCCCCCAAAGATCAATCTCCCAATTAGCTTTTAATGCAAGACGCCTGATCTGGCTGTCACTTACTAAATTATTAGAAGTATTGGCTACTGCGCTTACACTGGGATAAAGATCACTTCCTGCAATTTCCATTGCCAGTTCAATCTGATTCAGTTTTTCCTTTACAATAATCAGATCAGCATTGTATACCATTCCTTCATTAATCAGGGTTTCCAGTTGAGGTGTTTTAAGATCATTGATCCAGTCATAGGAAATGGATCTGGAGTTCGCTTTTCTGTCGAAGATCCATTCATCCGGGATTTCTATATGAGAAGCAATTTCACTCTTTTCTTTAAGCTGGTTTATATTTTCCTTAGTTGGCTCTTTATAGCCAAGGCATGAACTTAAACTTACGGAAAGTACACCCAATAAAATTAATTTCTTGTACATGTTAATGAAGTTTAGGAATCAGATAGTTGATTTTACTGCTGACACGTACCATTACTTTTCGGATAAGATGAAGCGGTTTGATATGGTCAGAATAAATGACAGCCGTTCCCCTTGCCCCGACGGTAAGCTGTTTCTGGCTATCTTCCAATACAAACTTGGCGATAAGTTTCCCATCAGTTTCCGGTAATTGTCTCGCAGTATCAGGAAGCCCCGCTGTAGAACCGTTTCCTCCCAACATTCCTCCTGCATTATTCATAATTCCCTGGCTGGTAGCATCAATCACGTATTCAAGTCTGGCCTTCACTACTTTTCCCGGTTCTGTTTTAAGAGCCAGCTCCACTTCATCACCGTTTTTTACCGTTTCCAGTTCGTTCTGGGCAAAAAATCCAATCACTGACTGTTGCTTCTGAATCAGAACGAAAGCAGATTTAAAAGGTGCCATGATTGCTCCTTCATTCAACTGAACATTGGGAATTACTCCATCGGTGGGAGCCAGAACAACGGTTTGGGAAAGATTCCATTTTGCCTGATCCAGCTTTGCCTGAATTTCAGATACCGATGAATTTTCTCCACCATAAGAAGCATTGGATTTAGTCTCCAAAGATTGTTGCTGTGACTGTGCAGCACTGATTCTGGACTGCAGATCCTGTACATTGGTGACTGCCTGCTCAAGATCAAATTTATTAGCCGCTCCTGCTTCCACCAATTCCTTATACTGAACTGCTCTTTTATTAGCTAGATCCAGCTGTGACTGTAAACCTGCAATATTTTTCCTGGAAGCTGAGATGTCTGTATTATAAGAACTTACAGTAGCTTTCATATTGCTTAGTTTAGCTTCCAGAGATTTGATTTCCTGTACATAAGGCTCTCTGTCCAGTACAAATAAAGTGTCTCCCTTTTTTACTTCCTGATTAGTGGTGACATATACTTTTTTCACTTTCCCTAAAACCTGAGTGGTAATATCCACACTCCTGTTTCCCACCTTTACATCAGAAGTGATAGGACAGTAGTAATTTAGGCTTAATATCAAAGCAATAGATCCGAAGATAGGTAATGAATATACCACCACCTGTGTGGTAAATGTCCAAGGGATCAGTTTTAATTTTTTAATAAGGAGCCAGCATATTCCGGCATATATTGCGACGAGTAGTTCCAGCATATTTGTTAATTTTCGAGGGTTTTAAATTCTTCTTCAGTAGAATCTGTGTTATCCATGTCTTTTTTAGGGGGTTCTGGGTTTCCGTAATCATAGTTGGCCCAGATTAACGCAATCGGCCATAAAAGGCCTCCGAAAACAAGGGAAAGGAGGCACATACTTTTTATGGCGTTCAGCTGAGGATGTTTTTTTTTCTCAGCTACTTTTTCCGGATAGATATGAACTTTCCAGAAAAGATAAATTCCTGCAATAGGTAAAACAAGTAAAATTAACCAAGAAGCAGAATTTGCTATATTATCTTCTAAGCTGCCTGTTGATGCCTGAACAAAATTGCATGATAATAACAGGCAAAGAAGTAAGGATATTCTTTGCATAAAATAATTGTATGAGGTAATAATAAAATGTAAACAAGGTTGTAACCTGGCGGTCAGTATTTAACCTGCCGATTACTGTGAATCTTAAGAAATATTAAAGGTAATTCAATAATAAGTCGTTTTTTTAGGTGATATTTTTCTCATTTTGCTTTTTAATTAATGGTATAATAGTGTTTTGAGTAAGCAAAAATAGAATGAATAAAGTGAGAAAAAGTATTCCTAAGTTATTTTTTTCTTTCGTTCCTTTTTTTATGGATACGGGCTGTCATTCTTGAAAGTGAGTTGGGAGTGATACCCAGAAAATTAGCAATATACTTTCTGTTGGCATTCTGTGAAGTAAAAGGACGGGTTTCCAGAAACTCTTCATACCGGGAATGCGGGGAAGTAGAACAAAACTGTTCTGTACGTACTTTTAATATACTGATGATCTGTTTCAAAGATTTGAGATATACATTATAAATCCCTCTGTTCTGAAATGCAGCTTCTTCAAATTCATTCTTGTTGAAAAGGAAAATCTGACTTTCCAATACGGCTTCTATAGTATATTTTCCTTCATTTTTATTAGCATATGACTCCGGGCTTTCCATAATGGCAGCTTCCTTTTCAGAAGGGAGAAAAAGATTGCTTTCAACGCCGTCTTCATCATCAAAGAAAAACCTTAATAATCCATGGGAAAGAATGAATAATTGATTAAAAGACTTGCCGGGTTCTGTAAGCTTTTCTTTTCTTTGAAGCAATTTTGGGGTACTGATATTAACCAAAATAGTAATTTCTTCATCAGAAAGTTCCTGAAAAAAAGAGATATTTCTGAAAGTTTTAAATGAGTCCATTACAGCAGTAAAGATAAATAAAAATAATACACGGATATTCGTTGAGCCGCCATGAGGATTTCATAGAAGTTTTTTTTAGATTTGTGGGTATTATACAATTTGAGATACCATGAACAATAACCGAAGAAGTTTTATTAAAAAACTGGGAATTGCAACAGCCGCACTTGCCGTAAACCCACTGGATCTAATGGCTGCCGAATTACCTGAACCTATTGTCACAGCTGTAAATAAACCGATTGTCCTTTCTACCTGGAATTTCGGATTAAAAGCTAACGAAGAAGCATGGACGATCCTTGGAAAAGGAGGAAAGGCTTTGGATGCAGTAGAAAAAGGAGTTCGTCTTGTAGAATTAGATCCTAAAGAAAGAAGTGTGGGGTATGGAGGCCGTCCGGACAGAGATGGAAGAGTAACGCTGGATGCCTGTATCATGGATGAAAATTATAATATTGGTTCAGTAGCATGTCTGGAGCATGTGAAAAACCCTATTTCCGTTGCCAGAGCAGTTATGGAAAAAACACCCCATGTTATGCTGGTAGGTGACGGAGCATTGCAGTTTGCCCTTTCACAAGGATTTAAAAAAGAAAATCTTCTCACTCCGGAATCTGAAAAAGAATGGAAAGAATGGTTAAAAACCAGCCAGTATAAACCCATAGCCAATATTGAAAATCACGATACCATAGGAATGATCGCGTTGGATGCCCAGGGAAACCTTTCCGGAGCATGTACAACCAGCGGAATGGCTTTTAAAATGCATGGAAGAGTAGGAGATTCCCCCATTATCGGAGCAGGCCTGTTTGTAGATAATGAAGTAGGAGCGGCTACGGCAACCGGTCATGGCGAAGAAGTGATAAGAACGGTAGGAACCCATCTTGTGGTTGAACTGATGAGACAGGGTAGAAATCCACAGGAAGCCTGCAAAGAAGCAGTAGACAGAATTGTAAAAATCGCACAGCGAAGAAACAAAAACCTAAAAGACATTCAGGTAGGCTTTATTGCGATTAATAAACAGGGAGAATATGGTTCTTACTGTATTCAGGACGGATTCAACTTTGCCGTTTATGATCAGAAAGGAAACCGCCTTGAGAAACCGGAATTTGCTTTGAAATAATTTAAAAATTCAATAGGAATGAGCTTTAGCCAAAACATACAACAAATATGAAAAGAACGATTATCGCTTCTTTATTTCTGATTATTGCATGCAAAGAAGAAAAGAAGGAGATGAAAACAGCCATAGAACCACAGCAGACAGAAGAAAAAGTAGTTTTAAATAATGAATCCAATGAAGCAGAAGATGCAAAAAAATGGTTGGAAAAGAGCATTGTTGATTATTTTAAAGCTGATATCGGAAGTGAAGAAAAGAGTATGCAGAAGATCACAACCAAAGATTATTTCGATTATAAAACGGATGCAACAAATGTAGATATGGATGTAGATGGAAGCCTTACAGAAAAAGAGTTTCAGGATAAGTGGAAATCGAAATTTGATACGAGTAAATCAGGGATTGGAGTAGGTTTCTTAATTACAGCTCAGGATTGGAATAAGATTGAAGTCGGAAGCTGTGATTTAAAATCTTCCTCAAAAGATGAATATACCTTTAATGTAGTGTTGGTTGATGATGGTTTTAAAGCGAAATATCCTTCAGTAATAAAAGTAGTAAAAGAAAACGGTTCCTTTCTCATTGCAGATGTATTGCAGGACGAACCAAAATAGAATTAAACAGATATAATACAATGTCAAAGATAGAAATAGCGTGTTTTAATCCTGAATCAGCAATGATTGCTTTTGAAAACGGAGCTGACAGAATAGAATTATGTGACGGTCTCAGTGAAGGTGGTACAACCCCGGATTTTGAAACTATGGAAAAGCTTCGTGAAAAAATTAATATTCCGGTTTTTGTAATGATCCGTCCTAGAGGAGGAGATTTTACTTATTCTGATTCAGAATTTGAACAGATGAAAAATGATTTGGTTTATTTGAAATCTTTAAAGGCAGATGGCTTTGTATTCGGTATTCTCGACGAAAATGATGAGGTTAATATTGAACAGAATAAAACATTAGTAGAACTGGCTGCACCGCTTCCATGTACTTTCCACCGTGCCTTTGACCGTGCTGCAAGCCTGGAAGAATCGTTAGAAAAAGTAATTGAATGCGGCTTTACAACCATTCTTACTTCCGGCCAGAAACCCAATGTATCAGAAGGAAAAGAAAATCTGAAAAAGCTGGTTGAACTTTCCGATGGAAGAATAGAAATACTTATAGGAGGTGGACTTCGTTCATCCAATATTGAAGAAATAAGAGCAACTACAAATGCAGATTACTTCCATTCTTCTGCAATTACTGATGGCGGGGCTTTTGCCAATCCGGATGAGGTGGCTGCATTGAAGAGTAAATAATAAATGATATACGCTCAGTTTGTCATTCCAAGCGCAGCAGGAATCTAAATTCTTAGAGTAGAAATTCCTTCGTTCCTCGGAATGACAAAATAATGATACAAAACAAATTTATTGATGAATAGAACGATCCTTTTTGCTTTTCTTTTCACGCAGAATATCCTTTCTGCACAGTTTTCCCAGAGAAGTTTATCTTCCGAAAACTGGCAGTTTAAAAATTCAAAAGATCAAAACTGGCTTCCTGCGAAAGTACCGGGAACAGTTCATTTGGATCTGATGAATAACAAGATTATTCCTGATCCTTTTAAAGATGAAAATGAAAAAAAAGTACAATGGATAGAAAATGAAAATTGGGATTATCAGACTCAATTTACGGTTTCATCTCAGGAATTGAAAAATGATAATATTGATTTGGTTTTTAATGGTCTGGATACATTTTCTGAAGTTTATCTTAATGGAAAGCTCTTAAAAAAAACGGATAATATGTTCAGGAAGTGGAATATTCCTGTAAAACAATATTTAAAAGCAGGTAATAATATCGTACAGGTAAAGTTTCAATCTGCCGTCAATACCGGAAAAGAACTGGCTAAAAAAATCTCGTTTACGATGCCGGAATCACCAAGAAGCTTTGTGAGAAAAGCACAATATCAGTTTGGCTGGGATTGGGGACCAAGGCTTGTTACTGCAGGAATCTGGAAGGATGTTCAATTAGAATTCTGGAATAATGCTAAAATTATTACCGTTAAAGATATTCAGAACAAAACTTCTAAAACTATTAATGATTTACGTTTTGACGTAGAAATTTATGCAGAAAATACAGGTGATTACACCTTAGATCTTAATAAAATTCACCAAAAAATATCTTTAAAAAAAGGAATCAATACAATTTCGGTTCCTTACGAAACAAAAGGAATGAAGCTTTGGCAACCTAACGGACGTGGTGATGCTAATCTTTATGATTTTAAAATAAAACTTTCAAAAGATCTTAAGAATATTGATGGTAAAAATATCAGGATAGGATTAAGAACGGTTGAATTGGTACAGGAAAAAGATGAAAAAGGAAAGTCGTTCTATTTTAAAGTGAATGGACATCCGTTATATATTAAAGGAACCAACTGGATTCCGGGAGACAGTTTTTCACCTAGAATGACCAAAGAAAAATACCATCAGCTGATCAAAGATACCAAAGACGCCAATATGAATATGATCCGTATCTGGGGCGGAGGTATTTATGAAGACGATGAGTTTTATAAAGCATGCGATGAAAACGGGATTTTAGTCTGGCAGGATTTTATGTTTGCAGGAAGTTTCTACCCTGCAGACGAAGCATTCTTGAACAATGTAAAAGAAGAAGTAAAAGACCAGGTCAGCAGACTTCAGAATCATCCTTCGATTGCTTTGTGGTGCGGGAATAATGAAATTGATGAAGCTATTGTCAACTGGGGGTATCAGAAACAGTTTAAATATTCAAAAAACGATTCGCTGCAGGTTTGGAAAGACTATAAAAAGTTATTCCATGATGTGATTCCCAATGCATTGGCAGAAAGCCTGAAGTCAGATAAAAATATATATTGGCCGAGTTCGCCGTCCATTGGCTGGGGACATAAAGAAAGCCTTACAGAAGGAGATTCTCATTATTGGGGAGTTTGGTGGGGTGAGCAGCCATTTGAAATTTACAACGAAAAAGTAGGGCGTTTCATGTCTGAATATGGTTTTCAGGGAACACCCAGCCTTGAAACTACAAAATCCATGTTTTCAGGAACTCCGGATTTAAATCTACAAAACTCAACCATCAAAGCGCATGAAAAGCATGCCCGTGGCTGGGATATTATTAATGAATACCTGAAACGCGATTATAAAATTCCTGCAGATTTTACACAATACAATTATGTTTCACAGCTATTGCAGGCAAGAGGAATGCAGATCGCGATTGAAGCTCACCGCCGTGCAAAACCTTATAATATGGGAACACTGTATTGGCAGCTTAACGACTGCTGGCCTGTAGTTTCATGGTCGTCTATAGATTATCTGGGAAACTGGAAAGCCTTCCATTATCAGGCAAAAAGAAGCTTTGAACCTGTATTGGTATCAGTTGTAGAGACCGAAAAAAACTATGATATTTATCTGATAAGCGATCTGTTGAAAGAACTGAAAACAGATATAAAGTTTGAACTCATTGACTTCAAAGGAAAAACACTTTGGAAAGCCAATCACTCAGATGTTGTAAATGCCGATGTAAGTAAGAAAATTAGAAGCATTAACAAATCAGAATTGGCTCAGTTTAATCTGTCTGAAACTGTTTTAAAGATCAGTTCCGAAAAAGATGCAGCACTTCAAAAACTGTTCTTTTTCAATAAACCAAAAGATATAAAGCTCCCAAAACCTGAGATTAAAATCAGAAAAATATCACCCACTGAAATTGAAATGTCAACAGATGTCTTGGCAAAAGATATCTATCTGATCGGAGATACTCATTTCAGTGATAATTTCTTTGATCTGTTACCAGGAACTTCAAAAAGAATTACCCTTTCCAAACCTTTGGAAAAAATTGAAGTCATGAGTCTTTGGGATGTGATGAAGGACTAATGTTTTTCTAACGCTCTCAAGTAGTCAAACCATGTCAAGGTTCTAAACCTTGACATGGTTTATACCTAAAAAAATATAAATTTTACCCTTCCAACTCAAAAATCAGCCGTAAATTTGCATCATATTTCTTTATAATTATGGTAAATTTTGTTCTGATTGCAGTGTGTATCATTGCAGGAATGATATTCAAAGCAACAAAATCTATCCACCCCGATGCCCACAAGGGTATCAATACCTGGATTCTTTATCTTGCTCTTCCGGCAGTTTCGTTTAAATATCTGCCTAAAGTAAAATGGACAACAGAAATGTTGTTTCCGATTGCAGCCACATTTTTAATTTCTGTGTTCTGCTTTTTCTTTATGATGTTTTACAGCAAGAGCAGGGGATATTCAAGGCGTTCAAGAAGTACTTTGGAACTGGCAAGCGGTTACAGCAATACATCATTCATAGGATTTCCCTTAATCAGTGCTTTTTATGGAGAAGGTCTCCTGAGTATTGCCATTATTTGTGATCAAACAATGTTCTTTGCCCTTTCAACCCTCGGAATTATTGCTGCAGTGAAAGGAGGAAGCAGATCAGGAAAAGTAAGTGCAGTATTTATTTTAAAAAGGCTTATTACGTTTCCACCATTAATTGGCTGTATCTCCGCTTTAGTATTATCGCAGTTCATTGATTTTACCGTTGCAGAACCGTTTTTTGATAAGCTTGCAGCTACGGTAAGTCCATTAGCCCTGTTTTCGGTTGGACTACAGCTGAAATTTAACGGATGGAGAAAACTCATTCCGCAGATGTCGATGTCAATGCTTTATAAGCTTATTCTGGCACCGGCAATTGTTCTTGGGATGGCTTTATTATTGGGAATAAAAGGAGATTTAGCTAAAATTACTGTATTTGAAGCGGCAATGCCAACATTGGTTACCTCGAGTATCATTGCAGAACAGTTCAGACTCAATACAAAACTGACCAACCTGATCATTGGAGTCAGTATCATTGTAGGATTTTTTACTTCTGTATTTTGGTATGAGATGACCGAATACTTTTTTTAACGATAAGATGGCTCTTTCTCAATACTGTCAATTGATATCGGTTTTATACATGTTATTTGTCATTCCGTAGGAATATCTTAGCTAAGTGAAACGCCTTTGCGAACGAATTAAACCAATTAATAATACCTTTGCGAATATTGCGTTGTAATCTAGGTTTTGGCTAAAGCCAATTGAAATTTTAATTTTTATCAAACGGACTAAAGTCCGTTCCTATTGAATTATTATTGATTTTTTTTGCAAATTTCGCTGATTGAACAGGTTGTATTCCTGAAGTATATCAAACCAATTGTCATTCCGATTTCTATGGCAAAATGAAAGGTGGGAATATACCTCATAATTCTTAAGTAGGATTCTAAGGTTTGTTAAAGAGCATCAAAGAATTTCTGCAAAGTTGCAGTTCTCTGAAGAAAAATCTAATTTTACACTTTAAATATTTCCCTTGCAATACGCTCAAATTGTTTTACCACTGAACCTCAAAGGATCTTTCACGTATAAAGTTCCCGAAGAAATGATGTCCGAAATTCAGTCCGGAATGCGTGTTCTGGTACCGTTTGGAGGAAAGAAAATCTATACAGGACTTGTATTTGAGCTTCATAATAACGCACCGGAAAACTTTGTAGCAAAGGAAGTCATCAGCATGCTGGATGATAAACCGATTATGCCTCAAGAGCAAATTGATTTCTGGAATTGGCTATCGGAATATTACATGTGCAGTCTGGGAGAAATCTACAGGTTTTCATTCCCTTCTTCATTAAAACTGGAGAGTGAAACCTATTTAAAATTAAAACCTGGAGTCGTTGTAGATTTTGAAAATCTTGATGTCAACGAAATGTACCTGATTCAGGCACTGGAAGTTCGGCAGCTGATCAATCTGACGGATATTGAGGCTTTTATTCCTAAAAAAGATATCATCAAGACTGTCAATTCATTGATTGATCTTCAGTATATTGAGATTGACGAGAAAATTGCTGAAAAATATAAAGCCAAAGAAGTAGCTTACGTAAGAATTAAGGATGAGGTTTTGGCCAATCAGAACCTTACGGATATACTTTTAAAACTAAACAGAGCCCAAAAGCAGAAAGATCTGTTCCTTCTTATTTTAGAAAAACAGACAGAAAATCCTGATGCTCCTATCAAAAAATCTGAGCTGTTTGAGGATGGTTATTTCGGAAGTTCACACTTTAAGCCTTTAGCAGATAAAGGTCTGGTGGAGGAATACTACATGCAGAAAGACAGAATTGAAAGCTATGAAGGAGAGATTGAAGAACTGGAAGAGCTTTCAGAACAGCAGAAAATTGCTAAATCTGAGATTGATGAAGCATTTGAAGAAGGGAAAAATGTCCTGCTTCATGGGGTAACTTCATCCGGGAAAACACATATTTATTTAGAAAAAATTGAAGAATGTATCAAAGAAGGAAAGAATGTTTTGTTTTTACTTCCTGAAATTTCCCTGACCAAACAAATTACCCAGAGATTAGAAAAAAAATACGGCCGGCAACTAGGATTTTATCACCAGAAACTGACCGATTTTGAAAGGGTTGAAGTCTGGAGAAGAATCAGGCAGAATGATATCCGTATTCTGATCGGAACCCGGAATGCTTTGTTTTTACCTTATCAGAACCTGGGACTTATTGTGGTAGATGAAGAGCATGATTCTGCCTACAGACCAAGAGAAGTGACCCCTTATTTTAACGCTAAAGATGCATCGTTGGTATTGGGTGGATTTTATAATGCGGGAGTGATCCTGGGATCTGCAACACCTTCTGTTGAAAGCTACTACAGAGCCAGAAAAGATAAAATGAAATATATTTTCCTGAATGAAAGATTCGGGAATGTAAATCTGCCGGAATATGAACTGATCAATTTCAAAGAAGCCCTGGAATCTAAAAAAGTTTCCGGAAATTTCTCTCTGAAACTCGTTGAAGAGATTAAGAAAACGGTGGATGAAAAAAAGCAGGCGATTGTTCTGCACAACCGTCGTGGCTATTCCAATGTAATAGAATGTGAGAGCTGTGGGTATGTCAACTACTGTTCCAATTGTGATGTGGTAATGACCTATCACAAGGCAGCGAATGAAATGAAATGCCATTACTGCGGACAAAGAGCTTCCAAGCCAAGAACCTGCCCGAAATGCAATTCCGAAAAGCTGAACGAAAGAGGAGTAGGGGTAGAGCAGATTCATGAAGAGGTTTCCAAACTGTTCCCTGAAAACGAAGTGGACAGAATGGATGTAGATTCTATGCGTAAGAAATTTGCCTACGAAAAGCTGTATGAAAAGATTGAAGACGGAGAAACAGATATCATCGTAGGAACTCAAATGATTTCTAAAGGACTTGATTTTGATCATATAGAACTCGTTACAATTCCAAAAGCGGATTCCTTATTATATGTACAGGATTTCAGAGCAGAAGAAAGAGCTTATCAATTGATCACACAGGTTTCAGGAAGAGCCGGAAGAGTTTCCGGAAAGGGAAGAATCCTTATTCAGACTTTCAATCCTGAACATTCTGTATTCCAGCTGATCAAGATGAACAATCCTGCAAAGATCTATAAATATATCCTTACTGAGCGCCAGAAATTCCATTATCCGCCGTTTACTAAGCTGATTATGATTGAAATGAAACACAGAAAGGAGGATAAAGTGGACCGAGCTTCTCAGTTTCTGGGTTCTATTCTCAGAAAATACCTTCCTGAAGATTGTGTTTTAGGCCCTGAAAGAGCTCAGATTGCAAGGCTTAATAATCTGTACCAGTTCCAGATTATGCTTAAGCTTCCCCGTGGGAAAAACTATGAGAAATTCAAAAGCCTGGTTTTGATAAGTTTAAAAGAATTTGATGAAATCACTGCATATCAAAGCATTAAAAAAGATGTTTTTGTAGATTTTTAACAATTTTTAACAAACTTTACACTCTTTTATAATGGGTCAGTGGTCCGTTATATAACAATAATTTCTACTTTTGGACGTTGATTAAGTGTTTGGCTCTTTTATTGAATGATTTAACCTTTCATTTTTTATAGAGTCAAAACTATAGAACAAAAAGAAGATAGATGGTAAATTTCAGAAAATATATTTCAAGTGCGGCGGTGTTGGCTTCTGGTCTTTTCCTGGCTCAATCTACCGTTTCTACCGTTCTTTATTCTCAGAATTATGACAGTCAGAAAAGCAGTCTAAACCTGCCTTCACCCGTTAGTACGATGGTGGAGAAAACTGTGTTGTCAGCAAAAGAACTTGTAGATATTAATGTGAACACAATGATGGCGGATCCTGTGCTGAAAAATGCAAGCTGGGGATTCGTAGTGTACGATCCGAAAACGAAGAAGGTAATTTCTTCGTACAATGAAAATACTCCTTTAGTACCTGCTTCTACTACAAAGCTGCTTACGACGGAAACAGCATTAAACCTGCTGGGTGAAAACTACCGTTGGATGACTCAGCTTGAATATTCAGGAACTATAGATGAAAATGGAGTTTTAAATGGAAATCTTTATGTGATAGGAAGCGGTGACCCTTCTTTGGGAACAAACAAAGCGGGTGCATCATCTTACAGAGATATTATTTCAGATTTCGTAGGCGGAGTTTCAAGAGAGGGAATCAAAAAGGTAAATGGTGATATTATCATTCAGACAGCGCTTTTCAAAGGTAATATTTCAATGCTTCCGGAAAATGTTGTATGGTTGGAAAACAATAATTATTATCTGCCTGCAGGAAGTACCCGTGATATCAACCCAGCTAACGAAAAACTGATCGTTAAAAAAGGAGGTTTCTCAACGGAAAAGAAATTTTTCTATGTTTCTCCTTACGCTCATCAGATGGTGTATGCTGATAAATATGAAGGAAATGGAGTTTTAACAACCAAACTTCCCGATGCTCCTGCATACCTTGCGAACTCTTTCAGAACAACATTGGTAAAAAGCGGAATTCCTGTTACCGGAAAAGTAAGTCCAAAAATGACAGATACAGCTCCGGAAGGAAGAAAAATGCTTTCAGCTTATAAATCCCCAACTTTAGGTGATATTATTTATTATACCAATCAACACAGTGATAATTCATTGGCTGAAGCGTTGCTAAGAACTGTTGGTTATCAGAAAATGGGTGACCAGACCTCAGAATCAGGAAGAATTGTGGTGACTAATCACCTGAAAGATGCCGGTTTTGATATGGTTGGTCTTAATTATATGGATGGAAGCGGACTTTCAAGAAGCAATAATGTAACTCCTATTTCCCAAGCGAAGTTTCTTACTTCTTTGATGGATCAGAAATATTACAGATCCTATCTTACTTCTTTACCGATCGGAGGACAATCCGGTACTTTAAAAAGAATGTTCATTGGAGAAGGTAACGGACAGGTTTTTGCGAAAACAGGAACGTTGAATAAAGTAAAAACATTAGCAGGTTATCTGAAGACGAATTCCGGGAAAACATTGGTGTTCTCTTTAATGGTGAATAACTATTCCGGATCGGTAGATATGGTGAAAAAGAGAATGGAGAAAATTCTTGAACCTGCACTGGATCTTTAAATATTTTTTATTTTATATATTATAACAGCCTTTTAATCATTGATTAAAAGGTTTTTTTTATATTTGATTAAATTTTTCTAAACATGACAAAATTGTACCTTTTGGTGTTGGGATTTTTAATTTCCCAGCAATTCTATAGCCAGAAGCATGAGCAAAACATCGATATGAAAGGATTGATCGAAAAAGAGAAAAAATCCTTTACGCAAAAAATGAATATCGGGAATACAAATCCCAATACTCTGAATTACGATTTACAGTATCAAAGAATGGATGTTACTCTTAATCCGGCTTCCAATACTATTTCCGGATCGGTAACTTCTCATTTTAAGCCTACTCAGAATATAGGCAGTATTTATTTTGATCTGACAACTTCTTTAACGGTTTCTCAGGTTAAATATCATGGGAACAACCTTACTTTTCAACAACTTCCTTCCAACGAAGTGAAAATTGATTTTCAAGCTCCGCTCACTGCCAATACACTGGATTCTCTGACGATTCACTATTCAGGTACGCCGCCTAGTGCCAATGGAGCCTTCACAACAGCTACTCAGGGCGGAGTTCCGGTACTTTCTACGTTAAACGAACCTTATGGTGCACAAGACTGGTTTCCAACAAAACAAAGTTTGAATGATAAAATTGAAAGATTTGATTTCAAAATTACAACGCCATCCAATTACAGCGTTGCTGCCAATGGAAAACTAATGTCCGAAACTTTTCCTACAGGATCTACGAAGCTTACTTTCTGGAGAACAATGTATCCTACACCCGCTTATCTGATTGCACTTTCCATTACTAATTTTGTCAAGCTTACTGATACCATCGGAAACCCTCCGTTTCCTTTTGTCAACTATATTTATCCTTCCACCAATTCAAATCAAACCAGTCTGAATAATATTGAATGGACGAAACAAGTGATGAATACTTTTGAAACCTATTTTGGTTCTTATCCTTTCCGAAATGAAAAATACGGACATATGGAATTTATGTATGGAGGAGGAATGGAGCATCAGACAATGTCTTCTATGGGAGGTTGGAGCAAGCAGCTTATTGCCCATGAGCTTACTCACCAATGGTTTGGAGATAAGGTAACTTGTGGTGCATGGAATGATATCTGGCTGAATGAAGGTTTTGCTACTTTTGGAGAACATCTTGCCAATGAAAAACTACTGATGACCAATACAGAGTTTCTGAATTATCTGCAAGGTCAATCCAGTTATATTACAGCAAGTACAACAGGAACGGTGTATGTACCGGATACCGGACTTTCAAGTATCAACAGAATATTTGACAGCAGACTGTCTTATTCCAAAGGAGGATATGTATTGAGAATGTTGAAGTGGATTTTAGGTGATGCTGTTTTTTATCAGGCGCTTAAAGATTATCACGCAAGACCGAATCTGGCTTACAGCTATGCGCGTACTGCAGATTTTAATGCTTCTTTGCTTCAGTCTACCGGGACAGATTTTACAGGATTTTTCAATGACTGGGTGTATGGGGAAGGATATCCTACGTATACTATAAAATGGATGCAGGGCGGTAATCAGGCTTTATTTAAAGTTTCTCAGACACAAAGCAGCTCTGCCGTAAGCTTTTTTGAAATGCCTTTACCTATAAAAGTAACCGGAACTTCAGGGCAGACTGCGTATCTGGTTCTTAACAATACTACAAATAACCAAAGTTTTTTAGAATCTGTAACATTCCCTATTGCTAGTGTTCAGTTCAATTATGAGTACCAGATTCTGGAGAAAAACTCTACTGTTACCCAGGATAATACTTTAAGTGTTTCTTCTGTTGAGAAGGAAGGTTTTGGTCTATATCCAAATCCTGCAAAAAATGAAATTAATCTGAAAGGAATAAACAGAGCTTCAGATTTTACGATTCATGCTGTAGATGGAAAACTGGTAGGAAAAGGAACGTATCAGCCAGGTAAAGCGATTGGAATTTCAGAACTGATTCCAGGAACTTACTTCATTACGATTGATGAAAAGAGCATCAAATTCATTAAACATTAAAATTAAAAACTGTAAAATATCAATAAGTATTTTACTTGTCATTAACGATAAAATAACAGGAAGCTTTCAGATTTGAAAGCTTCTTTGTTTTCTGGCCGCTTTAGCTCCTCTTTTTCGGGCTGTCTTTATTTTGTACTCAAACCATTTTTCTTTGAATAATTTACGCATGAAATTATCAAAATGTCTGGTGATGACTAAATTTTTAAATCCTCTCCATTTTTCGAGAGGGCTTGATGGAAGCGCTCTTACTGAGATAGAATATCCCTCCGTATCATACTGGATATAGTGCCACCATCCGGAAGGAATATAAAGTGTCTCTCCGGGATGAATGACTGCTTCATAACCACTTAAATAACGTAGAGCCGGATATTTTCTGTAATCTGGATTTTTAATCTGAGCCAGGCTGTGAAAATTGTAGGGGAGTTTATACATTAAATCGGACTGTTCCCACGGGAAGAGCCAGATTCTTTTGGTTCCCTGAAACTGGGTAATGAAGACATGTGACATATCAATATCAATGTGGTTTCTGGTTACAGAACCTTCACCTCCAAAAAACATAAAAGGCAGCCATTTCAGTATTTTACCACTCGTAACATCATTGTAGATAAGATCATTTTTAAGTTCGGGTTTTATTTTCAATAAATTAAATAAAAAAAGGCGGTGTTCAGTAGGAGCAGACTGTATAAGATTCAGATATTCTGAAAATGTGCTTTGGGCTATAGGATCACTTGCCACTCTATCAAGGGAATCAAGTTCACTACCGTAAATGTTTACCTTATGATCTCCTGCAATTTCTTTGAAATAGTCATAATTCCACTTTTTGAAGGCAGGGCTTTCCGGATGTATAAAATCTTCAATAATAATTGGAATTCTCGGCTTCATATGGTTATTAATAAAGGTTTCTGAATTGATTGTCTTTATTTTTTGTACCGGCTTTAATCTCATGCTCTCAAATTTTAAACAAATATAAATATTATCCTACTAAATTTATAGACTAATAATGTTAAAACTTAAACCTGAATTGATTTTTTAGAATTAAACATATAAAAGGTTTTATTTTACTGCCTTTTTAGTAAATTAGCACATCTAAAAAATTACCAAAAATGATCTCTGAAAAATACCTTCAACATTTACAGAACGAACTTCAGAATATTGAGAATGACGGACTTTACAAAAGAGAAAGAATAATCACCTCTCAGCAAAGTGCAGAAATAGAAGCTAACGGAAAAAAGCTTTTGAACTTCTGCGCGAATAATTATCTGGGATTATCCAACAACCCGGAAGTAATGAAAGCGTCTCAGGAAATGATTCAATCTCATGGATATGGGATGTCATCAGTGCGTTTTATCTGCGGAACACAGGATATTCACAAGGATTTGGAGAAAAAAATCGCTGACTTTTTAGGTCTTGAAGATACCATCCTTTATGCAGCAGCATTTGATGCAAACGGTGGTGTTTTTGAACCATTGTTTACGGAAGAAGATGCTATTATTTCAGATGAATTGAATCATGCCTCTATCATTGATGGTGTTCGTCTTTGTAAAGCAGCGAGATACAGATATAAAAACAATAATATGGCGGATCTTGAAGCTCAGTTAATTGCTGCTTCTGAAAAGAACCACCGTTTCAAAATTATCGTAACAGACGGAGTATTCTCAATGGACGGTATTGTTGCAGACCTAAAAGGAGTGTGCGACCTTGCTGATAAATATGATGCTTTGGTAATGGTAGATGACTCTCACGCAACAGGTTTCATCGGAAAAACAGGCCGTGGAACTCACGAAGCTAATGAAGTAATGGGTAGAGTAGATATCATCACTTCTACTTTAGGAAAAGCTTTAGGAGGTGCTTTAGGAGGTTTTACTTCCGGTAAAAAAGAAATCATTGATATGCTGAGACAGCGTTCAAGACCTTATTTATTCTCCAACTCTTTAGCGCCTGGAATCGTAGGAGCTGCTCTGAAAGTATTGGATATGATTTCTGATAACACTTCCCTTCGTGATCAGGTAATGGAAAATGCAGAATATTTCAGAACGGAAATGAAAGCGAAAGGTTTTGATATTCCGGACGGAGATGCTGCGATTGTTCCGGTAATGCTTTACGATGCACCTCTTTCTCAGAAAATGGCTGAAAAGCTTATGGATGAAGGTATTTACGTAATCGGATTCTTCTATCCGGTAGTACCGAAAGGAAAAGCGAGAATCAGAGTACAGTTATCTGCTGCTCATACTAAAGAACATTTAGATAAAGCGATTGCTGCTTTTGAAAAAGTTGGGAAAGAATTAGGCGTGATTTCTTAATCATTGAGTTGATTAAAACAATGAAAATATAATGTTCGGCTCGGGCAGCTTTGCTGCCCCGAGCCGAACTATTTTTTATAGAAACCCGTTTTACTTATATTTTCCTGATCAAAAGAAATTTATTTTTAACAATTATATAATAAGCTTATCTTTGCTGTTAATTTTTTCTGAATGCTTTATACAATAATCAAAGCGCTGCACATTATCTTCATGGTAAGCTACTTTGCGGGAATTTTTTATCTCGTGAGGATTTTCGTTTACTATAAGGATACTGATGAATTTCCTGAAGAGAAAAAGAAAATTCTGAGAGAGCAGTACACCTTTATGGCCAGAAGACTGTGGAATATTATTACCGTACCTGCGGGGGTAATCATGACAGTATGTGGATTGGTCATGATTTTTTTAAATACCGGTTTGATGAAAATGGGATGGTTTCACTTAAAACTGACCTTCCTGATCGGGCTTGCCATTTACCATTACTGGTGCTGGAAAAAAGTCCTTCATTTAAAGGAATTACATGGAAATACACTGCCAATTGCCAATATAAAACTGAGACAGGCCAATGAAATTGCTACCTTCATTCTGTTTCTAGTCGTATTTACGGTGATTTTAAAATCAATGGTGATCGAATACTGGTGGCAATTAATTGCAGGATTTTTCGTTCTTGTATTTCTGATCATGATGACAGTGAAACTGGTTAATAAAAATAAAAAAAACAAATAATTGTGGAGTAGGGCGCATGTCTGAGTACATTCATCCTTTTTACATCTTACAAAAAAACTATGATTGCAATTTTAAAGAAAGAACTTTGGAGTTACTTTGGAAACTGGAGTGCATGGGTGATCATTGCCGCTTTCAGTTTGATAGCAACTCTTTTCCTGTTCTTTTTCGACAACGATTCTAATATTTTTGAGATCGGAATGGCCTCGCTTCAGAGCTATTTCGTATTGGTTCCATGGCTGCTGATGTTTATCATTCCGGCCCTTTCTATGAAAACTTTTGCGGAAGAACAGCAAACAGGAACATTAAACTGGCTTTTTTCACAGCCGTTAAAAGTTTCTGAACTCGTAACCGGAAAATTCCTTTCCGTATGGATTGTTGGGATTCTATGCCTTATTCCTTCATTGATTTACCTTTATACAGTATATGTGCTGGGAGTTCCTGCAGGAAATATAGACCTTGGAATGACCTTTGGGAGTTACCTTGGATTGATTATTTTAATTGCGGCATTTGCTGCAGTGGGAATTTTGGCTTCTTCATTATCTCAGAATCAGATTATGGCTTATCTGTTGGGTGTTTTCATGTGCTTTATTATGTATTTCGGAATCGAGCAATTAGCAAGTTATAAACTTTTGGGAGGAGCAGACTTTATCCTTCAGAATATTGGTTTTTATCAGCATTTCTTAGGTTTTACAAGAGGGCTTATTGATTTTAAAGATATAGCGTATTTTGTTCTTGTTATTGGTGCTTCATTAGTATTGTCCAATCATTTTATAAACAAAAAGAAGTAGAGTTATGAAGAAGATCAATGCTAAATCTCCACTGGGAATTTTCTTATTTGCAATTGTTCCATTGGTAATTATCCTGACCTATTCGGGCATAAGATTAGACTTAACAAAAGAAAAAAGATATACCCTTTCTGATAGCACAATCAAAGTACTGGAGTCCGTAAAAAAAACTCTGACTGTTGAAGTGTATCTGGAAGGTGATTTTCCGGCAAGTTTCAAACAGCTGCAAAGTGAAACGAAATTCATGCTGGAAGAATTCAGAAAAATTAATCCGAAGATTGATTTTAAATTCATCGATCCGATTAAAACAAAAATGTCTCAGGACACTTTGATGGCGATGGGGATGCAGCCGTCTATTCTTCCGGATGTAAAAGACGGGAAGATTTCACAGATCACGCTTTTCCCATATGCTGTGATCAAGCATGGAAATGATGGCGTTTCTATACCATTGGTGGTACAACAGGCAGGAATTGATGCCGATCAGCAGTTGACAAGATCTATTGAAGGATTGGAATATAACCTTGTTTCCAACATTAAAAATATTGCAGCAGCAAAAAGAAAGAAAATTGGGATTTTGGTTAATCAGGATGAATTGAGTCCGGACGAATTCCAGGGATTTGTACAGCTGGCAATGGAAAACTATGATGCAGGGCCTATTATTCCTAAAAATCAAACTGAACTTTCGTTGGAAGATATCCCGTTATTGAAGCAGATGAGTGCTTTGGTGATTGCAAAACCGAGAAAAGCATTTACAGATAATGAAAAAGTAATTCTTGATCAGTACATTATGAACGGAGGGAAAACCCTTTGGATGATTGATGCCGTAAATGCTGAAATGGATACCTTAACAAGATCCAAAAAAGTAATGCCTTTCCCTGTAGATATCAACATGACAGACTTCTTTTTCAATTATGGGCTGAGAATTAATCCTGCTTTGGTAAAAGACGTTAAGAAGTTTGCCCTGTTAAGATTAGTGACAGGAGAAGTGAGTGGAAATCCTCAATATACAAGCTTACCCTGGCCATATTTTCCGCTTGGAATAGCCGAAAACAATAATCCGGTTACAAAAAATATTAACCCTGTAAAATTTGAATTTCCAACTTCTATTGATACTTTAGGAGGAAGAAAGAATATCAAAACAAAAGTTCTTTTCGAATCCAGTGAAAGGACATTATTGAAACAGGTTCCAAACTATGTGGATCTGAAAGAGGTTGCAAGCGTAGACAGCCTTGGACAAATGGAAAAACCAAGTACACCGAAAATCTTTGCGGTAGCATTGGAAGGGAAATTTAATTCTGCTTATGCATCAAGAATTGAAAGAAAATCCTATCCCGGATTCAAAGCATCCAGCCCGGAAAACAAAATGATCGTTATTGCAGACGGTGATGTAGGAAGAAATAAGGTGATCAAAGGAAAACCGCTTCCACTAGGGGTAGATTTGCTTACGAACGAGCAATTTGGAAACGAACAGTTCCTTAGAAACGCCTTGGATTATCTGTTGGATGACAGTAACCTGATGGAGCTTAGAAACAGAAATATCGAAGAAAGACTTCTTGACAGACAACGAATTACTGAAGAGAAATCCACATGGCAGTGGCTGAATTTACTGCTTCCACTGGCGATTATCGGCCTTATCGGAGGATTGTTCTTCTGGTTGAGGAAAAAGAAATTTGGATAAAATATAAAAGTCCGGGAGAAAAAATCTTCCGGACTTTTTATTGTAATATGATTCAATCCTGTTTAGAATCAATTCAGTTTAATGAATTGTTCGCAGAATTGTTATTAATAATCGATTGTAACTCGGCTGGCTTATAGTTTCAATTGGTACTTCTCCAGTACATTCCAGATTCCATAAAAAGCATCATTCCCTTTCTTATCCGAGAAATTTGTATTAAAAATCATAATCCTTCCCAGATTATTTTTCGGATCAAAAAACAGCATAGACATTACTCCCGGATCACCTCCGGTATGGCCAATATATCCTGTATAACCAAAACCCATAAATATTCCCACATTATAAGATTCGCTGTAGGGATTTTTATCATTTCGTTCCGTGAAGTTGGAAGTCGTAAGCTGCTGGGTAAAATATTCTTTATAGCTTTTCTGAGTCAGAATGGTTCCCTTTCCATTGTAGCCTTTGATAAGTTCGGTTAAATATTTACTCAGGTCGTTGATGCTTGTAATAAACCCACCATCAGGATATGTTGCAGATAGATAATAGGGAAGTGGAGTCTGGGGATTTTCATACAGCCTGGAGAATTTAGAAAACTTTACTTCTTCAAATGACCAGCCTGAACCTTTCATATGTAAAGGTTTCAGGATGTATTCTTTTGTGAAATTATTGAAGGCTTGTCCGGTAGCTTTTTCAATAATAAAGGCTGCCAAAGCAGTTCCTACATTGGAATATTCATAGATTGATCCCGGTTTGTTGGCAGAGAAACTGTTTGTATTCCATTTTCCGTTTTCTGCCAGTACATTTTCTAAAAAACCAGACATTGAAATTATTGAATCTGCAGGGTTGAATACCTGTTCATCATCAAAATTGAGCTTTACTCCATTCAGGTTCTGATCAGGTTTCAGAAAGTAATTTCTAGATAAATAAAATTCGTTGTCAAGAATAGAAGAGGTATGGGTTGCTAGCTGTCGAATGGTAATCGGAGTTTGTGGGAAATGAGGATTAACCACTTTAAAGGGTAAATATTTTTGAACAGGATCATCCAGATTCAATTTTCCGAGTTCCTGAGCTTTAAGAAGGGCAATTCCAACGAATGTTTTGGAAACAGATGCAATATTCTGTATCGTATTTTCAGTATACAATCTCTTTTCTTTCACATCTGAAAAGCCAAATCCCTTTTGGTATAAAGTCGATTTTTCATTTACAACAGAAACCGCAAACCCGTTGAATAAGCCTTGCTGGTATATTGCATTGACATCCGAATCCAGAGAATCTCTAACATCATAATTAGCATGACGAACCTCCTTCACCGAATGACATGATATCAACATCACTGAAATTACCATTGATAATAAAATCCTTCCCATATGTTTTTTAATAATAAGACACCTGGTGAAATAGTTTTGTTACAGATTGAGTAGGTTAAAAATAGAAAGACTGTCTCAAATCCTGAAACAGTCTCTATTTATTTTTCTAAAGATTAATCTTCAATGCAGGAAAATCTGTTTTAAATCCTGCAGTTTTGTAAGCTGGACTTCAGTTATTTTCCGGGCGGTAAAAAAGTTGAGGTCACATCTATATTCAATAATGTTTGAGATTGGTGATAAAAACTATAGATTATTGCTGATAGGTTTCTTTTGGAAGTAAAGCAGCAGTTCTGTAATAACTGATATCAGTAGAGATCTGTGCCTGAAGATCCTGGAAGGTATCATAATCATACTGGACCCAGTTTTCTTCATTGTCGGGATCAGGAGTCTTGTCTACAGCCAGTTCAAGCTTTCCGTCTTCCTGATAGCTGCATTCTATAGCAGCATATTTTTCACCGCTTTCGTCCTGTGTATACCAGCATTTTACGGTTCTTTCGAGCTGTGGTTCATAAGTTTCGTTATCGATGACCTGAGAACAGATAAAGTTTTCAGGGTCGTCCGCTTTGAAAACAGTTTTAGAAATTAAGGGCAGCTCGTCCACTGATAAGGAATACAATTTATTGGTAGAAATAATAAATCCGTCGCCTGTCTCTTTTTTTTCAATATCAAAAAAGTCAGATTTTTCCCTGAGATAATCTACTACCTTTGCTTCGTCTTCTTCGTCACTTAGAAAATAATTGATATTGTAAACACTGTCCTCGTTGATGAATTCGATTTCTTTTAGAAAATCAGAATCTTCCTCATAATAATACAGATGATATTCGTTTAGCTTCACAGCTTTACTTTTGGAGATAATTTCTCCAAAAATGTTTTTGTACACTTTTCTCATTTTTAATCATATTATTTAGTTTCATCTATTAGTTTAAGTGGGTATCACAAAGATAAGTTTTCTTTTTTATCTAAGCTTGAAGTGTGAAACAGTATTTATTTCGTAAGTATTTCATATATCCTTTATAAAATCCTCATATTCATAGTAAAACCTTTCGAAACCGTCCATTTTGTCCACAAAAAACTCAAAAATTTCTTGCCATGTATTTTTATTAAAAATGGAAACACCATGTTTTTCTATCCATATCCTGCTGATAATCTTACCGTTTTCAAGGGTGAAGTATTCTTCTTTTTGAAAATCTCCAATGAAATCTTTTAAAATATCTTCCAATGACCAGATCTTTTCGTAATAGGCGTTTCGGAAAATTTCGTCTTTCATTTCTATATCCAGAGAAACTTCTGCTTTTTTATTATCGGCAGAAAATTTAAATGCCATATCCTTGATTTTAGTATCATAAAGAATCCATTTTCTGGGAAATGATCTTCCAAAAGCTGTCCAAAATTCCTTTTTTAACTGCTGTGCTTCTTGTTTACTGAACATACAGCAAACATAATGATTTAATAGGAGAAAGGCAAAAATGTGGTACTGAAACCGTAAAATTACGGATAAGCCGGATACGCAAAAATACGTAATGGAATACCTCAAATTTACAAATTTACCTGTCCACCTTTATCTGCTCTTTTCAAATGTTAAACAATTTTCTTATTTTTGCTGTAATGCTTTCAAAAAAATCTCAATATGCGTTTAAGGCGCTTTCATATCTTGTAGAAAAAAGAAATGAAGGCCCGATTCTTATTTCCGAAATTGCGGAACACAAAAAAATTCCTTTAAAGTTTTTGGAAAATATTCTGCTTGAATTAAAAAAGGCGGAAATTCTTGACAGTAAAAAAGGAAAGGGTGGAGGATATTTTCTGAAGGAAAAACCTGAAAATGTGAAACTGGCCAAAATTATCCGTCTTGTAAACGGTCCTATTGCCATGCTTCCTTGTGTAAGTCTGAATTTTTATCAAAAATGTGACGACTGCAATGAAGATCACTGCGGACTTCATGATGTACTGATAGAAGTTCGGGATGCTTCACTGAATATTCTTGAGAAAAAAACTTTAATGGATCTGGTCGACTGACCTGATCCTTTTTTTTGAATTATTAGTCTACTTATTTTGTAGAATAAATATTTTTATCAGATATTTGCAATACTTCAAATGAATAAATTATGGTTTCAAAAGAAGAAACATACCCATTACAAACGTTTACCTCTTCCAGCGTGACAGTATCTTCAACTGTTGCATCTGCTTTATCCGGAAAACAAATCTTATGCAGGCAGATATCAGATGTTTTTGTTATCGAAGCTGCAGGTAATGAGGTAATATGTACTAAAACAACTCTGTGATATGGTGATTTCAAGAAAAATTCAGGTAAGGCTTAATGTCCTTCTTGTGACGGCTGTCATTGTATCTATTGCTGCTTTTTCAATGTATGAGCTGGGATATCTGGAAGAGCTGCAGACCATTCTGGCAAAAGATAACTACATTTTTTACTGGATGCTTCTGGTAGGCGTTTTTGCAGAAATTGTTGCAGGATCAATGGGAATGGGCTATGGAGTGATCTGTACCACCACACTTATGCTTCTGAATATTCCGCCTCATATTGTGAGTGCAAGTATCCATTCGGCAGAAAGTTTTACAACGGCAGCGGGAAGTCTCAGCCATATCAGATTGAAGAATGTCAGTAAGAGTTTAGTGAAGAAGCTTGCAGTGCCGGCAGTTATCGGGGCAGTTATTGGTGCGGTAAGCCTTACTTACCTTGGAGAATATTATGCGAAGATCACCAAAACACTGATTGCTTTTTATACTTTATATCTCGGAATTCAGATTTTATCGAATGCTTTTAAAGAAAAACAGAGCAAAGCATTGAAAAGAAAAACCAATCTTACCAGACTGGGAGTGATAGGAGGTTTTATAGATTCTTTTGCCGGTGGTGGGTGGGGACCTCTGGTAACCGGAACTTTGATTAAAAATGCTTTTACCCCAAGATTTGCAGTAGGAAGTTCTACCGTAGCCAAATTTATCCTTACCATAACGGCTGCTGTTACCTTTTTCTTTACTCTGGGAATCCAGCACTGGAATATCATTCTCGGCCTTTTGATTGGCGGAATTATTACGGCTCCTTTTTCAGCGATGCTTACTGCAAAGCTTCCTGTGAAGAAAATGTTTGTGATTATCGGAACATTGGTGATTGTGATGAGTTCTATAACTATTTATAAATCAGTTTTTAATTAAAAATTATGCATTGTATTGAAAAATAAAGAGCTTAAAAAGATATTCGGTTTTGAAAATATTTTACTTTTACATCACTAAATATTAGAACATGAATTTACATATCATTGCACTTTTTAAGTTTAATGAAAATTATCTGATGGATGCCGTAGAGCTGTTTCAGAACCTTGTGAAAGAAACAAGAAAAGAAGAAGGCTGCCTGCAGTATGACCTTATTGAAGATAAAGATAATAAAGGAACTTTCTTCCTGATTGAGCTTTGGGAAAGTGTAGAGCACCACAACAGACACAACGGTCAGGATCACCTTCTGGATTTCCGTAAAGATGCTTCCAAGATCATGGAGAGCTCAGCAGAAGTGTATAAAGGATTTAAGATATATTAATATCGAGGATTGAAAGATTTAAGAATAAAGACTTAAAGATTTTTTCGGTTTCCTTAAAAAATAAAAGGCGGTCTCAATAGCTTGAAACCGCCTTTTTATTAGAAAAAATAGAAAGTATTAAAATAAAATATTTATTTTACGATAAGCTTTTTCGTTTCCGAATGACCTCCGTAAGTAATTTTTACAAGGTAATTCCCTGATGTAAGTGTAGAAAGATTCAGATCCTGTTTGTAGAATCCTGCCTGATTCGTAAGTTCAGCAGAATATACCTTTTTACCGGTAAGATCATAGACTTCTACATTTCCTTTGTTGCTTGCTTTTTCTTTAACATCAAAAAGAACCGTTATTTTTTTATCAGCTGGTGCAGGGTTAGGATAAATACCAAAAGAAGCCTTTTTCCCAACTTCTGTAATACCTAATGTTTCAGTAATCTTCTTGTATTTAAAATACATATTTCCTGTACTTGCTCCACCGTTTGTAGTAAAGTACATTCTATAGTAATCATTTCCCTTTTTGACGTAGTAGACAACATCATTTTTAACGGTTCCTATCCCTTTCCAAGAATGTCCTACAGTAGTAATAGCTGATGAGAAACTTGCTGTGGCAGGAATTGTATAGGCTGTTGTGGCCTGAGTTTCCGGCTGTACCATTGCTACTTTAATGTTTGGGCTCTGGATTGCTCCGGAAAGTGGATACATCTGTACCCCCATATAGAATGTATAATATTTAGTAAATATGAAATCCCATGCAGTTCTTGATGGTTCCAGACTAGGAACTTTTGCTCCTGTATCAAATGAGAAATAATTAAAATAAGAATCATCCGTTCCATTAGCGATTGTTCTTGTTTCTGTAGCTCCCCATGCAGTACCGTTCCATTTTGAATATTTAAAAGTATATCCTGCAAAGGCATCTTCAATGGCAAATTTGATGTATGTTCCTGAAGGGTATTTTAACACAAAAATAGCTTTCCCCTGGATATGGTGATTTATCGGGTTGTAAACTCCCCATCCTGTTGAAGGGATATTGGGGTTTGGAGATGTCACAGGTCCCTGTTCAAAAGCTCCCTGGCTCCAGTCAGTGGTCTGATCCGGGTTATAAAGAGGGTCTCCCCATGAAGATTCATTGCTGATGCTGATGTTATCCCAGTCTGCTAGATTTGTTGAAGCAGTGAATACTTCGATATCTTTTGCATCATTTATTCTTGATCCAAATGCATAGTTTGAATTTCTATAAAAAGCAACATCCCAGGTATTGGCAGGTTGAGAAACCATATTACCATCTGCAAGGTTTACAAAAACTCTGTTTTGATATCCGCTTCCCATTGTCATATTTACCTGTGAGTATCCAAATGCATCAGTTTGTGCCAAAACAGTCTGCTGAACAGACATTGCCAATACTGAAGCCAATAATAGTTTTGTTTTCATAACTTATTTTTTAAATCCTTATTTAGAATGATTCTACAAAATTATATAATTATTTTTAATGAGTCTAAATAAAAACATGATTTTTATCGTGTTTTTATTTTAATCATACTTTTGATAAGTAAAAAATAAGAATAAAAAAGCCGGAAGGAATAGTCCCGCCGGCTTTGAAAAGGTAGATAATAGTCTAATAAACCTTATTTCTTGATAAATTTTGATTGGATAAGTTTTCCTTCTGCAGTTTCAATATTCATGTAATATACTCCTGTCTGAAGTGTACTGATATCAAATATTTGTCCGTTTGGTTTTCCTTCGGCTGCTTTCTGTCCTGCAGCAGAATAGATACTGATATTTTTAAGATCTTTTTTTGATTTAAATTCCAATGCTGTCTGATCAGAATTTAATGCAAATCGGAGATTTTCTGTCACTTTATTATTGTCATTTACTCCTAAAGAAGCTGTTGTGTTATAAACGACATTATCAACCTGGATCGCAACGTGTGTTGCTGTAGGAGTAAATTTAAATACAATATATGAACCTGTAGATGCCGGAATATTTACACTGATATTCTGAACTGTACCAATAACTGATACATTGATAGGGCTTCCGACAGGAACAAATGTTGACATATCCGCAGGATTGGATGCTACTCCAATCTGAATACTTCCCGGACCAGGAGATGGAGACACTAAAGTAGTATCAAAAGTCAATGTTTTATTTCCGGTTGGAGTTTCAATTTGTGGTGAAATCAGATATGAAGACCCTGTCGCATTATTTCCTGCGTAGGATTGAACGAACCTGTTTGAATCACCTGCTACAATCATTCTCGGAGGTACGGGAGGAAATTCTCCGGTTATTGGAGCAACAATGGCAGCCCATCCAAACTGAGGGAAAGTAGTATTACCTGCAGTAAAGTTATTGAAATTTTCATTGATGTTAGATACCTGAGCATTTGCTGTTAAGGCTGTAAACATCAGAGTTCCTAAAAGTAATTTTAATTTCATGAGATTATTTTTATTTAGAATTATTCCACAAAAATATATATTTATTTTTAATGAGTCTAAATAAAGTTTTATATTTGTCGAAAATTTGTACCCTTATGAAGAAGAAAGTGCTTTCCGTTCTATCATTATCTGTAGCCTTATGGATGAATGCACAAGAAAAGGATTCTCTTAATCAAAAGAAAATTGAAGAAGTTGTTATTACAGGACAGTATATGCAGCAGTCCATTAACAAATCAATATATAAGGTTGAGGTTATTGATGCAGAACAGATTAAAAACATGGCGGCGACTAATGTTGCCGAGGTTTTAAATCAAAGTCTTAACATACAGATCACTCCGGATACCCGTTCAGGAAATTCCACTGCCAATATCATGGGACTTAATGGTGATTATGTAAAAATCCTTATAGACAATATTCCGGTAGTAGGAGATACAGGATTGGGAAGTAATATTGATCTTACAAAAATTACCTTAAGCAATATCGAAAGAATTGAAATTGTAAAAGGAAGTATGGGCGTTGAATATGGAAATGGAGCTGTTGCCGGGGTAATCAACATTATCACCAAGAAAACCAGTACAAAAAAAGTAAGTGTAAGAGGTTCAGTACAGGAAGAAACCGTAAGAGATAATTACGATCTTAAGAAAAGAGGGAACGGAAGACATATTCAAAACCTGAATATAGATTATAACATCAGCAATGAATGGTTTGCAAGTATCAATTTCAACCATAACCAGTTTATGGGATATGAAGGAGAAAGCAAAGGTTACAAATATTTCGGACAGGACAATCAGAGAGGATATGAATGGAATCCGAAAGACCAGTATGATGCTTCTGCATTGCTAAGATATACGAAAAATAAAACAACATTCTTCTACAAGCTGTCCTATCTTAATGAGAAATTCAACTTCTACAACCCGGAAGTAAGCCGAAACCCGCTTAATGACGGTGTAGGTGGAGTTTCTTATGAAAGTAGAGACAGAAGGTACAATACAGACCGCTGGGTACACCAGTTTAACATTCAAACTAATCTGGGGCATATCCGGTACATGGGAGACTTCTCCTATCAGAATCAGGACAGAAAGTATTACGACTACAATTACGACATTCCAAACAGAGCGATAAAGAGCCGTCAGGACGAAAAATCCTATTATAAGACAGATGTCATCTACTCAAGAGGGATGTTCAGTAACTTCCTGGATAGCAAAGTTTTTGATTTTCAGTTAGGATATGAATTAGACTATACTAATGGTTATGCTGCACTGATTGCAGGAGATTTCTTTGGAGAAGCCGTAAAAAGAAAAATATTTACCTATTCCAACTTCCTTTCTGCAGAATGGAATGTTTCAGACAAACTTTCATTAAGACCGGGAGTAAGACTTTCCCTTAGTGAAAACTTTAACAATCAATACAACTATTCCTTATCAGCAAGATATAAAACTTCTGAGAATTCAAATCTTAGAGCGATCGTAGGATCAGCAAACCGTTTTCCTAAATATGACGAACTGTACACCTATTTTGTAAATCTTAACCATGATGTACAGGGAAATCCGGATTTAAATCCTGAAAAAGGATTCTCAGCAGGACTTTTCTGGAATCAGAATTTTTCAGTGAATAATGGCTGGAAAATAGCTTACGGAGTAGATGCATTATATCTGGATGTACGTGACAGGATTGAAATGGTGGTGGTAAAACAACCTTCTACCTACAAATACATGAATCTTAATACCTATAAAAATCTATTATTCTCAGCCAATGTAGATTTTAGAAAAGATCAGTTTGCTTTGTCTTTAAGAGGATCAGTAAACGGAACATCGGTATCAATGAATGAATTAACATCCTCTTCTCCTACAGACTTCCAGTATTTAGTACAGGCAGGAGCTTCGGCAACTTACAAACTGAAAAATACCGATACCAATTTTGCCCTTTATTACAAATTTACAGGTCCGGACAGAATCTATGTGTCTGACGGGGCAAGTGGTTTCCGCCTGGGAAAAGTAGACAGTTTTCATATGATGGATTTCATCGTAAGCCAGCCTTTCTGGAATAAGCATTTCGAAATTTCTGCGGGGGTGAAAAATATATTTGATGTGACGAGGTTAAACTCTACTGCAATTGCGGGTTCAGCCCATACAGCAGCGAACGGTTTTGTTAATTTATACTACGGCAGAAGCTATTTTGCCCGATT
The DNA here is from genome assembly GCF_019317325.1 of Chryseobacterium sp. D764. Lineage (NCBI taxonomy): Bacteria > Pseudomonadati > Bacteroidota > Flavobacteriia > Flavobacteriales > Weeksellaceae > Chryseobacterium > Chryseobacterium sp. D764. Next base: position 4,846,579 of record NZ_CP079219.1, read on the forward strand.
AATGTTTCAATTTTAAATAATAAGTTACTGTTATGAAGTATTTAAAAATATTTTCTATTCTTTCCGTCATGGTGGCCACTCAGTCTTGCCTTTCTGCAGATGAAGATCCGGTTCCGGTTCCACCTATGACTGGGTCAGAAGTTAACGTAAAAGTGGGTGGTCCTACAGAACCTAATCAGGTTTGGATTGATCTGAGTGATTACACCAATCCGGCTATCAACAGCAGAACAGATTGGGATCTTGGTTTTTATACAGGAGATGAATTTCGTGTGATTATGAACGGATCTCTTGCTATGACAGTTATTAAAATACCTGATGCTACAGATATCAGTAAAGTAAAAGATGCTGATGCAGCAAGCTTGAAAGAAATTGCTCAGGTAGGAACATTTGATGCTGCCAATATGAAATATATTGACAATCCGAATGGAGATTTCCTAAATCAGACTTCCGGAATTGATGCCATCAAAGAAAATGACGCTGATAATCCTGTTTATCTAATCAATATGGGAAGAGAAATACCTTCCGCAGCCAATATTGGGGCCGGTTCCGTTTCATTATCCGGTGATCCGAGAGGATGGAAAAAAATTCAGATTCTGAGAGCTCAAAATGGATACAAGATTCGGTATGCCGATTTGAATGCAACAGGAACAGATATTAAAGAATATATCATTACAAAAGATACTGAATACAATTTCACATTCTTTAACCTGAAAACGGGTACACCGGTAAAGATTCAGCCTAAGAAAAAAAGATGGGATTTAGCATTCACAACGTTTACCAATGAGGTATTCATGGGACCTACAACCAGTGCGGGAAGCTACTTCTATGCAGATTTTGTAACTACCAATACCTTAAATGGAGTAGGCGCTTATCAGGTAAGTGTTACAGGAAGTCTGGATCAGGCTTATACTGCATTTAAACTGAAAGATGTTGAGCCCGCCAAATTTGTATTTAATGATCACAGAGCCATTGGTGATAAGTGGAGAACAACCACGGGGACGGCATCGAATCCGGTTCCATTTGTATATTCAGACCGTTTCTTTGTATTGAAAGATGCTGAAGGGTTCTACTTTAAACTGAGGTTTAACAAAATGAAAGACGAAAACGGAAACCGGGGGTACACCAATTTTGAATTTGAACCTTTATAAAATAATCAAATAATAGTATATCATGAAAAAATTCATTCTTGCAGCTTCTGTACTTGTAGCAGTGTATTCTTGCAAAAAGGCAGAAGGATCACCAAAAGAAAGTACAACGGAAGCTACTTCTGAAGCACCAAAGACCAACAATAAAATAGTAACATTAAGTGGAGGAATTACTGAAATAGTATCTGCCCTGGGCCACGAAAAAGAAATCGTAGGAACGGATGTTACAAGTACTTATCCTGCATCTTTAAAAGCTACAGCTAAAGATTTAGGCCACATGAGATCAATGACTATTGAGCCGATCATGGCAGTCTCTCCAACATTAATTTTAGCTTCTGATAAAGATATCAACCCGGAATTGATGGGGAAAATAAAATCTTCAGGAATTAAAACTGAAGTATTCAAACAGGAATATACGGTAGAAGGAACTAAAAAGTTGATTGAATCTGTAGCAAAAGCTATCGGAAATACAGACTACCAGAAACTGAATGACAAGATTGATGCAGATCTTAAACAGGTACAGCCTATTGCTAAAAAGCCAAAAGTATTGTTCATCTATGCCAGAGGAAATATGCTGATGGTGAGTGGTAAAAATACACCAATGGCTTCATTAATTACCCTTGCAGGCGGTGAAAATGCCGTAACTGATTTTGAAGATTTCAAACCATTGACCCCGGAAGCTGTTGTAAAAGCCAATCCTGATGTACTGTTCTTCTTTGAAACAGGTTTACAGGGAGCTGGAGGAAATGAAGGCGCTCTTAAAATGCCGGGTGTTTCCCAAACGAATGCAGGGAAGAATAAAAAAATCATCGCAATGGACGGAGGTTTAGTATCAGGTTTCGGGCCGAGATTAGGAGAAGCAGCAGTAGGATTAAACAAACTTTTAATTGAAAACACAAAGTAAACTATACTTTTATCTTATTATAAGTGCAGTACTGCTTACTATTATAGCAGTACTGTCACTTAATACAGGAGTTTATGATTTTGGAGGAAACTCTCCGTTCATGGCACTGTGGCAATTTATAAAAGGAGATTCCAATTTATCATTGAGTGATAAATATGTAATCTGGGACGTAAGAGCAGCCAGAATTATCATGGCAATTTTAGTAGGAAGTATGTTGTCGGTTTCAGGAACAAGTCTTCAGGGACTTTTCAAGAATCCTTTGGCAACGGGAGATTTAATAGGACTTACATCGGGAGCAACTTTGCTGGCAGCAATTGCGATTGTTTTAGGAGGACATTTCAAAGAATATCTTCCTGAGGCTGTACAATTTTCACTGGTAGGAATCGCGGCGTTTATCGGTTCTTTTTTATCAATGATGTTGGTCTACAGAATTTCAACAAGCGGAGGAAAAACAAATGTGGTCATGATGCTGCTTACGGGAGTCGCAATAACGGCTATCGGTTTTTCAGTAACCGGATTTCTGATCTACATCTCAAAAGATGAGCAGCTTAGAGATCTTACCTTTTGGAATTTAGGAAGTTTGGCAGCAGCAACATGGACTAAGAATATCATTCTGGCCATTGTTATGATCATTGCCTATATCATTTTATTGCCGAAAGGTAAAGCTTTGAATGCAATGATGCTGGGAGAAAAAGATGCACACCATCTGGGAATCAATGTGGAAAGGCTGAAAAAACAGATTATTATTATTGTAGCTTTAATGGTAGGGAGCTGTGTGGCATTCTCAGGAACTATAGGTTTTGTAGGTCTTATTGTACCTTATATTTTAAGACTCTTATTCAAATCCAATTATGCTTTTATTTTGCCATTATCGGCAATGTGCGGAAGCATTTTAATGTTGACAGCAGATACCTTCAGCAGAAGTATTGTAGCACCGTCAGAACTGCCGATCGGTATTTTAACAGCCTTAATGGGAGGACCTATTTTTATCGCTATTTTGGTTAAATTTAAAAAGTCACTGTAATGATCAAGGCACACCAGATTAATTATAAACATAAAGATTTCCGAATTCTGGACGGGGTAGATGTCTCTCTGGAGTATGGTGAATTTTTGGCTATTGTAGGACCTAACGGAGCAGGAAAGTCAAGTCTTCTGAGCGTATTGGCAGATGAAGTGAAATCCGGAAATAATAAGGTTTTATTTAAGGATAAACCCATCAGAGAATGGAATATCAAAGAGCTTTCAAAACATAAAGCAAAGTTCTCACAGCACAACAGCAATGATATTCCGCTTGAGGTAAAAGATGTGATCATGATGGGAAGATATCCGTATTTTGATGCTCAGCCCGGAAAAGAAGATCTGGAAGCCATGAACAATATGATGTACGAAACTGATATTTTTCATCTTAAAGAAAGAGAATACAATACACTTTCAGGAGGAGAAAAGCAGCGTGTACATCTTTCAAGAGTAATGGCACAGCTTGAAAATGAAATTGCCCACAAACTGGTTTTTCTGGATGAACCTTTGAACAATTTGGATATAAAACATCAGTATAAGGCGTTGGAAATTATCAAAAATTTTACAAAAAAAGCCAATAGTGCCATTGTTGTTTTGCATGATCTCAACCTTGCGGCACAATTTGCAGACAAAATTTTATTAATGAAATCAGGACAGGTTTCCGCCTATGGAACTCCACAGGAAGTTTTTACAGCAGAAAATATCAGCAATGCCTATAATTTTCCCTGTACCATTTGCGAACACCCAATTACCAATAACCCTATGATCATTTTTGGATAACCATGGAAAAAGAAGAACTCAAAATCCTTGCACAGAATCTTGCCAATCCTCAGGGGGAAAAAGGCATCGAGATTGGTGAAATGATGAATGCCACTAACATCAGTATGACGTTAGAAAGTATCAAAACACTGGTGGTAGATGATGATCAGCAAATCCTCGAAATAGGACACGGGAATGCCGCACACCTGAAAAGTATAATAAGTCTTGCCAAAAATCTCAGATATACCGGGATTGATATTTCTGAAACCATGCATAATGAAGCCAAAAGGCTCAATAAAGAATTTGAAAGCCAGGCAGATTTTGTTTTGTATGAAGGCAGTAAACTCCCTTTCCAGGACAGAGCTTTTGATAAAATATTTACAGTCAATACAGTCTATTTCTGGGAAAATCCGGTAGAATTTTTAAATGAGATATACAGGGTTTTAAAAGATGACGGAACATTCGTTCTTACATTCGGACAAAGAGAATTCATGGAAAAACTGCCGTTTACGGAATATGACTTCATCCTGTACAACAACAGTGAAATGGAAGAACTGATCTCCAAAAGTCATTTTAAAAGAATGAAAACTTCTGAAAAAGAAGAAGAAATAAAAAGTAAAACAGGAAACGAAACAATACAAAGAATTTATACAATTTTAACCATAAAAAAGTAAAGTAATGAGCACATTAGTTAATGATTTAAAGGAAAAATGGGAAGCTCTGAAAGCAGAAAATCCACATATCAGAATAAGAAATGCAGCAGCACAATTAGAAGTAAGTGAAGCCGAATTATTGGCAACAAGCATTGGAGAAGGAGTTACTGTCCTGAACCCGGATTTCCAGGGAATCCTTACAGAAGCTGAGCAGTTAGGAAAAGTAATGGCTCTTACCCGTAACGATGAGTGTGTTCATGAAAGAAAAGGAACGTATCTAAACGGAGATTTCAGCAGCCCTCATGCACAGCTTTTTGTAGGTGAAGATATCGACCTTAGAATTTTCCTTAACCACTGGAAATTTGCTTTTGCAGTACTGGAAGGAGATAAGAAAAGCTTTCAGTTTTTCGGGAAAGACGGCTTGGCACTTCACAAGATTTATTTGACTAAAAATAGCAATGAAGCTGGTTTCGATGCGATTGTAGAAAAATTCAAAGCAGAAGATCAGAATCAGGTATTGGCTTTTGAAGCTGTAGCTCCAAAACAGCCAGAAAAAGCAGATTCTGAAATTGATGTAGAAGGATTCAAAAAAGCTTGGACAGAATTGAAAGACACACATGATTTTTTCATGATGACAAGAAAATATGGAGTAAGCAGAACACAGGCATTAAGATTAGCTCCGGAAGGATTTGCTAAGAAAATCGATAACGCAAAAGTGGTAAACATCCTTGAAGATGCTTCTGAAAAAAATACACCGATCATGGTTTTCGTTGGAAACAGAGGAATTATTCAGATTCACACAGGAAATGTGAAGAAAACACTTTGGCACCAGCAATGGTTCAACGTAATGGATCCTGATTTCAATTTACACCTTGATGTAACGAAAATTGCAGAAGCTTGGATCGTTAAAAAACCAACGGAGGACGGAGAAGTAACAGCTATCGAAGTATTCAACAATGAAGGAGACTTTATTGTTCAGTTCTTTGGAAAAAGGAAACCTGGAATTCCTGAGCTTCAGGAGTGGAAGGACCTTGTAGCAGCATTAGAAAAGTAATAATTAGATGATTTGAATGAGACCGTTTTGTTTTTGAAATTCAAAGCGGTCTTTTTTATTTCAGGTTTTGGCGAAAAATAATTTTAAGATTTAAATAAAGAAGATGTGCTGTTACAGTGCAATAACTGCCAAAATATTTGTGTAATTTGTGGTTAAATATAAAATAAAATGAAAAATATTTTCATAGCGATATTGCTTGCCGGTTTCTGTTCATTGAAGGCCCAGGACTTTAAAGCTTACCAGTTTTATGATAAGAAAGGAAAGGAAATAAAGACTGACAAACTGGTGAAAGAACTGGCGGATTATGATGTGGTCTTTTTTGGAGAAAATCATAACAGTTCTATCAATCATTGGCTTCAGCTTAAAATTACAGAAGCCTTGTTTGCAAAAAAGAACGGTCAGCTTATTTTAGGCGCAGAAATGTTTGAACGAGATAATCAGGCACAGCTGAATCAGTATTTAAACGGGAAATTTGATGCTAAGACATTGAAAGACTCTGCCCGTTTATGGAACAATTATGCAACAGATTATAAACCTCTGGTTGATTTTGCTAAAGATAAAAAACTGAATTTTATTGCTACCAATATCCCAAGGAAATATGCCTCTCAAACCGCGAAGGAAGGTCTTGAATCCCTGAATAAATTAAGCGGAAAAGAGAAAACATACATTGCTCAGCTGCCTATCAAAGTTACGCTGGACACCCCAGGATATCCAGAAATGAAAAAGATGATGGGAGATCATGCAGAAGGAACAAAAGTGATGAATTTTATTTCAGCCCAGGCAACGAAAGATGCTACAATGGCAGAATCTATTCTGAAAAATTATCAGGCCGGAAAAACATTTATCCATTACAACGGAAACTATCACAGCAAAGAATTTGGCGGAATCTATTGGTATATCAAACAGAAAAATCCTAATTTGAAAATGGCAGTAATCTCTGTTTTTGAATCAGGAGATCCTGAACTGAAAGTGCCGGCCAAAGACTATATCCCGACAGATTTCAATCTGATTATTCCGGGAGATATGACTAAGACTTTTTAATTATGCTCTCGCAAAAGTGTCATTCTGACGAAGAGTCTTATAGCTAATTAAATATATTAGATTATTCACTACATTTCTGAATTGTATTCGCAGACCTTCAGTCTGTGCTCAGAAAGACAAAAATAAAATCTTAAATTACAGATATTCAATAGGAACGGGCTTTAGCCCGTTTATTTTTTATAACAAAACTTCCATTGGCTTTAGCCAAAACGTAAAATTAATTATTGAATAATCATTTTTATTCCACAATTTTTACCTTTGTACAACATTCCAAAAAACATGAAAAAAATATCCATTCTGCTGATCTTTTTTATCGGACTGATCAATGCCCAAAAACTCACTTCCAATGAAATTTCGTTAATTAATCAAGGTGATACAAATACTGCATTGCCCATCTATCAGACTACCGATACCAATCAACATAAAACACTATTGAGTATTTCTTCAGAGATTGATCCCCTTGATCCGAATACAGCTATTCTGGTAAAAAGAATGAAAGAATCTCTTCTTTCTACGGATGGCGGAGTAGGAATTGCAGCGCCTCAGGTGGGAATCAACAGAAAAGTTATCTGGGTACAACGTTTTGACAAAGAAGGAACTCCTTTGGAATATTTTATTAATCCTGTCATTGTTTGGCATTCCGATCTGCAGAATCTTGGGCCTGAAGGAGATTTGTCTATTCCCGATTTCAGAGATCAGTTCTACAGAAGTAAAGTGATTCAGCTGGAATATATTGATTTGAAAGGACAGAAATATTCAGAAATTGTAGAAGGTTTTACAGCGGTAATTTTCCAACATGAGATCGACCATCTTTTCGGAATTCTGATTTCCGATAAAAAAGAAAAAGAAAAAAATGATTCTTATAAAAAGGTAGATGCCTATCAGAAAAGTGATGTAAATAAAGACAGGAGGTGATGATGAGTTATGAGTTATGAGTTATGAATTATGAATTATGTCAGTGCGCTATAATTTGTTTATCTATATTTCAAAATAAAATCTTCTCCATCTTCATAATCTGAGGGATCAACGTGTGAAATCACTCCAATATCAGATTGTAAAATACTTTTGAGCTGGTCGAAATACATTTTTTCAGTTTCCTTGGTACCATTTAAGGTCAGGCTCATAATAAGTTTGTCGTCATCAGTAATATCTGCACCTACCATGATTTTGTTGGGATTATCATGATATTTATTCCAATAAAAAGTCTGGGTGATGGAAGGCGTTTCAATGAAATAACCAATCATTTCATCTTCCGTTTTAAAAATATAATTCCTGTCGTGTCTTGGATAAGTATAATCAAGATTTAATTTTTCGTAGCCGGGAAGAAATGTATTCAATACCAAATTGATTGTCTTTCTTGATTTTTGTCCTGCATACACCTGACAAACGATATCTATAATAATGTCCATGATACAAAATTAATCTATTTTTAAGAGAGTAATAGCCGAATCAGTCTTTTAAAATAAACGCAATCATCTGTGTCCATCTGAGAAATCTGGGGTTAAAAATATAAAATAGAAATGAGCTGTTTCCATGGAAACAGCTCATTTCGTTATAACTATGCTTAAAAAAAATTGGATTAATCGTTGTTGGTTACTGATAGTTTCACCTCCATATTATTTCTGGTTGCATTAGAATAAGGGCAGATCTGGTGTGCCTTTTCTGTCAGAGCCTGTGCTTCCTCAATAGAAACTCCGGGAATGTTGACGTCAAGCTCTGCTGCCAGACCGAAACCTCCGTTCTCAAGTTGGCCAATGCTCACTTGTGCAGTAACAGTTGTTTCTCCGGTTTTCACTTTAGAAAGGCTGATTACTCTGTTCAGAGCGCTGTCGAAACATGCAGAATATCCAGCTGCAAAAAGCATTTCAGGATTGGCAAAATCATCATTGGCTCCTCCCAGATTTTTTGGCATTCTTACTTCAAGATCCAAAACTCCGTTTTCACTTTTTACATGTCCGTTTCTGCCTCCTTGAGCAGTTACCTGAGTTGTATATAATGTTTTCATTTATTTTTCTATTTTGTTTAATATTTTTAGGACTGTGTCTTTAAGATGCAGCAGTTCTTCCGGCTGTATACCCAGTTTTTCCTGAATTTTTCCCGGAATTTCACATGCCTTTTTCTGAAGCTGTTTGCCAGCCTCATCTAAAAATACTTCAACCACTCTTTCGTCCTCTTTTTTTCTTTTTCTGCTGATAAATCCTTTAGACTCCAGTCTTTTAAGAAGAGGTGTTAAAGTTCCACTATCCAGATACAGTTTTTCTCCGATATGCGTTACCGTAAGTCCGTCACCTTCCCATAATACCATCATTACAAGGTATTGCGGATACGTCATGTCAAGCTCATCGAGGAAAGGACGGTAAAGTCCTGTAATCTCCTTGGCAATAACATACAGCGGGAAGCAAATCTGGTTTTCTAGTTTAGGTGTTTTCGGATTTTCCATAAGTTTTGGTACGAAAGATTCGATGAAGGTATTACTTTTTTATGATAAATTCATCCATTGGAATTCTGACTTTTTTCATAGAAGAAAGCCAGTCATTAGCTTCATCACGGTATCCAAGATATAAAAGAGTTACACTTTTTAATCCCAGTTCTTTTAATCCCAGTACTTCATCCACTACAGCATTGTTGAATCCTTCTGCCGGAGTACTGTCGATTTTAAGTTCTGCCGCCTGTGCAAGAGCAATTCCTAAGGCAATATAAGTCTGGCGGGCAGTATGTGCAAAATGCTCTTCAGGAGTCTGTGCTCCGTACATTTTCTTGATTGTATCAGTATAGCTTCCGAAACGTCCTCTCGGAAGATCTCTTACATCCGTATGATAATCGTAAACTTTGTCAATTTTTTCATTAGAATAGCTGTCCCATGCTGCAAATACCAAAACGTGAGAAGAATCTCTCATTACTTCAGGGTTTAAAGCTCCGGCTACCATTTTCTCTTTCAACTCCTGGTTTTCTACTACAATAATTCGGAAGGGCTGCAATCCGGATGAAGTAGGAGCCAGTCTTGCTGATTCTAAAATAGTAGTAAGGTCTTCCTGTGAAATTTTTTTGTTCGGGTCATAAGCTTTTACAGCATGTCTCCAGTTTAGGTTTTCTATTAATGACATTTTTTCTTTGTTTTAAATTAAACTACTTGGCGATTATTAAACTTCCTGATTTTTTTATATTGAAGTAAAACAACACTGCAAATATACAAGCAATTAAATTGTATGCAATTTAATTTTGAAAGATTTTATTGATGACAATTATTGATGAACTAAAATAAGCAGAAAATAAGCGATTTGCTTTTAATCCATTTCCGCATGATTCGGATTTTTTCAAAGCCTTTGTATTCCAATCTTTGCAATAGAAATTTAAACTAAAAACAATGCAGAGATTTAAAAACAAAACCGCTTTGATTACAGGTGGAACCAATGGGATGGGTTTGGCTACTGCTCAAAAATTCATCGAAGAAGGAGGAACAGTCATTATCACAGGGAGAAGTGAAGAGACCGTCAATATCGCTTTAGAAAAACTGGGGGAAAAGGCTTTTGGAATCGTATCCAACGCAGGAAATATAAAAGACCTGATGAACCTTCGGCAGGAAGTCAGAAAATATACAGAACATATTGATCTGGTCTTTGCCAATGCAGGATATGGAAAATTTGCGCCTGTAGAATATGTGGATGAAAATCAGTTTGATGAACTTTTTAATCTCCTGGTAAAAGGTCCTTTTTTTACAGTGCAGCAGCTATTGCCATTGATGAATAGCGGAAGCTCCGTTATTTTTAATACTTCTGTGGCGACAGATATTGCGATGCATAATTTTTCCGTGTATTCTTCGGCCAAATCAGCAGTGCAGTCTTTCATTAAGACATTTGCGGTAGAGCTTACTGAACGGGGTATCCGTGTCAACGGGGTGAGTCCCGGACATATTAAAACAAACATTTTTAATAATACAGGCTTAACCGGAGAACAGATTGAAAGTGCCATTGAAGATATTATTCCTACCATACCTTTTAAAAGACAGGGCGAACCGTCAGAAATAGCTAATGTGGTTCTGTTTCTTGCTTCAGAGGAAGCCTCCTATATTCATGGAGCTGAAGTAAAAGTGGATGCCGGAATTTCTGTGATCAGATAATGGCATACAATTTCAGAGAGCGTAAAGATTATTTAACCTCTTTAATTTCTTTGATAATATTGGTCTTATTTTCAATACCAATATTATAGGTCTTACTTTCTTTAAAGCTCAGTGTAGCTTTTTCTATAAGACTCCTGTAATCCGGTGACTTCTTTGATATATAAAAAACCTGCGCACTGATTCCAATGGCAACGCGTACCACTTCATTAGGTTTGTCCGGATCTTCAGTAATATTTGTGATGGCGGAATTGTTATACCATGTTAATTTTTGTGAACTGGAATTACCGGAACAGGATGTAATCATAATAAAAAGTAATAGTAAATAGGACCAGGCTTTCATAGCAAAAAGTATTAAGTAAAAAGCTCCTGCAATGTATCAAAATAAATGCAGGAGCCCTATATAAATTAGTTAAAATCCACAGCTTCCTACGCTAGGTGCAGGAGAAGGAGAACATCCTGAAAGGGATGAGAAGATATTCAATACACAATTGGTATTTACATAATTGTTATCATACAGTAAAGATCCTGCCGGGCTTCTGTAGTATACATTTCCTGCTGTATTGGCATATGAAGATACAGAAGCAGATCCACAGCTTGTATTGGTACATGCAGCTCTCCATGCAGCATCAGTTACAGGTCCGCTGGAGAATAATGATGGATCAATGATTCTTTTTTCAACAATTCCGGAAGCATTTTTAAAGCTTACCAATATCGCTACGTGATATACCCATGATACGCAGCATGTTCCTGTAGAAGCTCTAAGGTTACCATATACAAACTGTTTTTCACAGTCATATCCTGCATTCAATAGTATTTGTCTCATTTTGTGAGCTCTTGCGTAGCATCCGTCAACAGGATATCTGAAGGTGATGCACGGAGAAGAAGCTGTAGAAGTTCCGCAAGCCTGGTTTTTAATCTGAGCAAACAGACTGTTTAAAGTGGCAAGGTTAGGAATGACACTTACAGCCTTTCTGCTTTCTTCTTTTACATCTTTAGTAAAGATAGATTTGAAATAACGGATATCTTCATCTGTTGCTTTGTCTACTTTTGCGATTTCGCTGGTATTGGTTTTAAGGAAAATCTGAACAGGAGTTTCATTTTCAACTGCCTGTCTGATCATGGAAATATAACCTGCATTTTCTTTACTGTCCTTTATGTAGTAGGGCTGGGCAGTAATCATAAATGAGATTTTAAATTTCCCATCTTCTTTTTCAATCCCTACCGGAACAGTTTTGCCGAAATCTTTCATTGCAATTTCGTTTGACTCTTTGGCAACAAGATTCGGGTCCTGGTTGGCATTTGAATCTGAACAGGCGTTGAATGACAGCATCGTTACGAAAACCATCATGGATAACAGAAATTTTTTCATAGTTTTTATATTTTGGTGGTTAATTTTCTGTGAACTTTCTAATGATAATAGTTCACTATTTTGTGATATTAAAAATAATAAAATTTAAAATATATACAAGATTTTTTTTCAAAAAAACGCATTATCCTGTTATATTTTTGATTTTATGATATTGAAAATGGCAAAAAACTAATGATTATGGTGGTAATTGAGGGAAATAGTTCTTTTTGATTAAGTCTGGATTTCTACAGAATGACACAATTGAAATGGAGTTTTATCCACAGTTTGTCATTCTGTAGGAATCTAAATGTTCTGATAATATGATATTATTTAAACTAAAAAACCAGTTTCAACATTTGAAACTGGTTTTTTATTATATCTTAAGCTGTCTTGATTATTTGTAGATCAATTCTGCTTGGAAAACGTCTGCAAAATGTTTTCTGATTTTTGCTTTCAGTTCTTCCACTTCTTCGGATGTCAGCTCTCTTTCAAGTTCTCTTTTCAGAGAAGTCACCTGCTTATCTTTGATTCCACACGGAATGATATATTCAAAATAACGCATATCCGTATTTACATTTAAGGCAAAACCATGAAGGGTAACCCATCGGGAAGCTTTCACCCCCATAGCACACATCTTTCTGGCGTAAGGTTTCCCTACATCCAGCCATACTCCTGTTTCTCCCGGAGAACGTTCACCCTTAATGCCATATTCGGCAATAGTTCTGATGATCACTTCTTCCAGATTTCTCATATATAAATGAATGTCTGTGAAAAAGTTTTCAAGATCCAGGATAGGATAGCCTACAACCTGTCCATAGCCGTGATACGTAATATCTCCACCGCGGTTTACCTTTACGAAAGTAGCATCAATCTCTTTCAGTTTATCAATGCCGGCAAGCATATTTTCTTCATGTCCGCTTTTTCCCAAAGTATAAACATGAGGATGCTCTACAAAAAGAAGATGATTGGAAGTAGTACTATGTTGTTCTGCAGGAAGATCCCTGTTTTTTATTTTGGTATCAATAATATTTTTCATCAGCTGTTCCTGATAATCCCAGGCTGGCTGATATTCTTTGACCCCTAAATCTTCAAATTCTACTGATTTATTTTGATTTGTATTCATTTCAATTTTTGATATACAAATTTAGTGAATTTTACCCTTTGATTGAATGGATAAAATCTATGGCACTTTTCTTCCAGTCTTTATCCTGAAGCAAAATATTCACAAAGGCTGTTCCTATGATACCGCCATCTGCTTTTTCCGTTACATTTTCAAAATCCTCTTTCGTTTTGATTCCGAATCCAATCATCACAGGATTTTTAAGCGGGAGGGATGCTACTCTGGAAAGGTAGTTCTCATTTTTTAAAACGGCATTTTCATTTCCTGTTGTGGAGGAAGAGCTTACTGCATACAGAAAACCTGAACTTAAAGAATCCAGATAGATCATCCTTTCATCAGAAGTCTCCGGCGTTACCAGAAAGGTAAAATTAAGGTTATATTGTTGTAAAATCTGCTGATAATTTTTCTCAAACTCGATTGGAGGAAGATCCGGAAGAATCAATCCTGAAACACCACTTTCGGAGCATGCCGCACAGAATCTCTCAAATCCGAAACTCAATACAGGGTTGATATAACCCATCAGAATAATCGGAATTCTGATTTTGTTTTTGATCGCTTTTAATTGAGACAACAGTTTTTCAATCGTCATTCCGTTTTGTAAAGCCAGTTCATGAGCCTTCTGAATCACCGGTCCGTCTGCTACAGGATCAGAATATGGCATTCCGATTTCGATCATATCTGCTCCGGAATCCTGAATCAGTTTTATAATATCAGCGGTATCTTCCAATTGTGGAATTCCTGCGGTGAAGTATATATTTAGTTTTTTCATTTTTTATGGTATTAAAGTATAATGTAATGAATGTCAGCCGGGGAAATACATTCTACAGGTTTTTCAGATACGTTTCCATGTCCTTATCTCCACGGCCGCTCAGACAAATAACGACAACATCATTTTCATTAAATTTCTTCTTGTCCAGAACAGCAAGCGCATGGGAGCTTTCCAATGCCGGAATAATTCCTTCCAGTCTGGTCAGTTCAAAAGCACATTTTAAAGCTTCATCATCATTAATGCTAAAGAATTCAGCACGTTTTTCTTTAAATAAATGGGCATGAAAAGGCCCTATTCCCGGATAATCCAGTCCTGCAGAGATAGAGTGGGGTTCTATCACCTGGCCGTCTTCCGTCTGCATCACAAGGCTTTTGCTTCCATGAAGTACACCAAGAGTTCCTAAAAATGTAGTAGCTGCAGATTTTCCTGAATCTACTCCCAATCCTCCCGCTTCTGCAGCAATGATTTTTACTTCTTTTTCTTCTGCAAAATGATAGAAAGTTCCTGCAGCATTGCTTCCTCCACCTACACAGGCAATCACATAATCAGGATTTTCTCTACCGATTTTTTCTTTAAGTTGTTCTTTAATCTCTTTTGAAATAATGCTTTGGAATCTTGCCACAAGGTCGGGGAAAGGATGAGGACCTACCACGCTTCCGATTACATAATGAGTTGTCTGAGGATTGTTGATCCAGTCTCTTAATGCTTCATTCACGGCATCTTTAAGGGTTTTTGATCCTGAAGTAGCTGGCACAACTTCCGCACCCAGCATTTTCATTCTTGCAACATTCGGGGCCTGTCTCTGGATGTCAATTTCTCCCATATAAACGATGCATTCCAAACCAAGTAAAGCACACGCTGTAGCAGTGGCAACACCATGCTGCCCGGCTCCGGTTTCAGCAATAATCCTGGTTTTTCCAAGACGTTTTGCCAATAGAACCTGTCCCAGAGCGTTATTGATCTTGTGAGCTCCGGTATGGTTGAGGTCTTCACGTTTTAAATAAATCTGAGTCTGGTATTTCTGACTTAGATTTTTAGCAAAATATAATGGTGTTGCACGGCCTACATAGTTTTTCAGCAAATCCTGATACTCAGTCTGAAAATCTTCAGATTCTATAATTTCAAGATAGTTTTTTTGTAATTCTTCTACATTAGGATAAAGCATTTCGGGGATAAAAGCACCTCCAAACTCTCCATAATATCCGTTTTTATCGGGGTTTTTATAATTCATTTTTTTATTCTTTACTAATTAAATAAGCATTATTCTGTGAGCTCAGCTGATTGAGCAGTTCTTTTGTTTCCTTTGAAACATTAAAAATCAAAATATCATCATCTTCAGAGTTTATCCATTCCGAACCGATACTTTCTTTGATCATTTTGGCTTTATCATGAAGAATTTCAATCGAACACTTTTCATAAAAAGGACGAAGATCCGAATGACAGAAACCAATAGTATCCAAATTTCTCTGAATGACATTTTCTTCGAAATGATGGACTAAAGCTGCTCCATATCCTTTCTTTTTATGTGCAGAAACGAGACCTACAGCTTCTCCAAAAGAATAGTCAATGCCCGTTATTTTTAAGGTGAAATCAAAATTTACACGCATCAATGCCAGTATATTCTCATCGCTATTCAGCATAAAATGAAATTCTGAATCTTTGAAAAAAGTCCGGAAATAGGCAGGTTTCATAGTATTCCAGGCAGAAATATCCCAAAGCTGCAAGATATGTTCTATCTCGCTTTCCGTTAAATCCTTAGTTTCTTTTATCTGATATTTCATGAATTCAAACTATTAATAAATGTAAGATGGTAATCGTGTTGTTGTTTGGTAATCAGTTTTTTATAATGTAATAATTCTATTTTATGCATCAAATCAATCAAAGTTGCTTTATCTATTTGTGACTGATACATGGTAATTGCAATTTCCAGATTGTCAATCAGATAATAAGAATCAGCATCTTCATACAGCAGAAATATTTTAGCATAAATCAATCCTAAGTCATATTTTATAACTGATCTTACATGGTTTTCCAGAAACTTATCTGAAATAATAACAAGATAATAGCTGTTCCATAAACTGATTCTTTCAAAAAAATACTGGATATCGGTTTCCTGAAAATCTTTAATAATATCAATGAACTCAGACAATAATCCACCAACTTCCCAATGCTCGATATTACTGTCATTCTCAGCAACAAAATGGTACAGAGACTGTATTTTTTCATTCCCGAACTTAGGAGGAAATAAGGTTTTATAAAATGTCTTTTTTAGCAAGTGTATGTTCATCATTGTGTTTTTTTAGTTGTTATATCTTTTACTGATATAGGTCTTTAAACTTTTTTATGCGGTCAATATCTTTATATCCTGGTTCAGTTTCAAATTTTGAATTGATATCTAAAGCATATGGTTTTTGTTGTAATGCTTCGATATTTCCAATGTTTTCCTCTGAAATACCTCCACTTAAAAAATAGGGCAGAGGAATAGTAAGGTCTTTCAATAAAGACCAGTCAAACTGTTTTCCCGTTCCGCCGAATGTTTTTCCATCTGTATCGAAAAGGTAATAGGAGATAGGTTGTAGAGTCGAGGTTGCTGGTTGCAGGTTAAAAGTTTGCAATATTTTATTTTTGGTATCTGAATCATTTTCTCCTATTCTTATCACTTTAATGATCTTAACTTCGGGATCCAGTTTTTGTCTTAATTCAGCAATGAAACGATCACTTTCGTCACCATGAAGCTGAACAAAATGTAATCCTGCTTTTTGAACAATTTTGAGAATGGTATCCGTGGCTTCATTCACAAAAACACCTGTTTTCCCGTGATGATCAATAGTAGAGATCTCTTCCAGGCTCAGATGATTCAACACATATCTTGGTGATTTTGCATAGAAGATAAAGCCAAGGAAATCTACGTTCATAGTGATCAGCTCCTGAATCTGGTTTAATTGTGTTAAACCACATACTTTGAGTTTTGGAGTGCTGGAAGGTTGCAGATTCATGATCAGGTATGGTTTATATATTAAATTTGTACTGAGAAATTTTCAAATGCTTTGGCAGGATTCGTATTTTTCATAAAATATTCTCCCATCAGGAAGCCGTCAAATCCTTTTTCTTTTAAAAACTGAAAATCTTCAAGATTGTAAATGCCGCTTTCCGCTACAGATAAAACTTCTTTGGGAAGCTGATTTTTCAACTGAACAGAATGTTGAAGATCCACTTTGAAATCCTTAAGGTTTCTGTTGTTGATCCCCACAAGATCAATTTTTGAATTAAAATGTTTCAGTTCATCTTCGGTATGAATTTCCAATAAAACTTCCATTTCCAGTTCGTGGGCAAGTGCTGTGAATTCATCTACCTGAGCAGGTGAAAGGCAAGACGCAATCAGTAAAATAACATCTGCTCCTATACTTTTGGCTTCATAGAACTGGTATTCATCAATCATAAAATCTTTTCGCAGGATCGGAATTTTAATATCATTTCTTACACTTAGAATATCATTTAAATTTCCTCCAAAAAAATCATGATCGGTCAGGATAGAAATTCCGCTGGCTCCAAAGCTTTCGTAAGCTGAAACCACTTCTAAAGGCTCTACACTATTGTTGATAATCCCTTTTGAAGGAGATTGTCTTTTAAATTCAGCGATAATCCCGTTTTTATTTTTGATGGATTCTTTCAGAGAATAGGTTTTTCTTCCAAAAAAGCCTGTATTTTTTAATCGATCAAGAGATATACGTGATTTTGCTCCCGCAATCTCCAATTTTTTTTGTTCAATAATTTTATCCAGTATAGTCATTTGATACAGAATTTAATAAGATGATAAAAATGATAAACCATTAAGGGATATTAAGATGATAAGATAAATTAAGTTCCATCAAAGATGGAGAATGAAGGATGTCGCTGAATAAATAGCTTTAGCTATGATCTTAACTATTCTTCATCACTTAAAAATTCTTAACGGTTAAAAAAAATAATAAGACTAATTAATTAAAAGATTAAAACTGTTCAGTGCTTTTCCGCTTTGCAGACTTTCCTGGGCTAAAAGAAGACAGTTGTCATACGTTCCAAACCTGTGCGTGTTGTAAAGAGCTACCGAAGCATTCGCCAGAATCACAGAATTTTGTTGTTCTGTACCTTTTCCCTCCAGGATATTCATAAATATTTTTGCTGTTTCCTGAATAGAACTTCCAGCCTTAATATCTTCCAGCGTTACCGGATTGAAACCTAAATCTTCTGCAGAATATATTTCCTCCCCGTTTTTTGTGATGATTTTACTGTCATCGGTAAGACTTATTTCATCATATCCGTCAAGGCCGTGTACCAGAATAAACTCACGTTCCTCTTTTTGAAGGAGATACTGATAAATTCTCGCTATTTCCAGGTTGTACACTCCAATCATTGAATATTTGGGTTTTGCAGGATTCACTAATGGTCCCAAAAGATTAAAGAATGTTCTTAATCCTAAAGATTTTCTCAATAATCCAACCGATTGCAGCGCGGGATGAAAATAAGGAGCATGTAAAAAGCAGATGTTGGCTCTTTCAAGGTCTTCATTCAATTGTTCCGAGTTGTTTTTGAACTGATATCCCAGTTCTTCCAGTACATTGGATGAACCTGTGGTAGTGGAAGCACCATAATTTCCATGTTTGGTTACCTTCTGTCCGGCTCCGGCCACCACAAAGCTGGCCAATGTTGATATATTGATGGTATCTTTTCCGTCACCTCCCGTTCCCACAATATCAATGGCATTACTTGCCTCTATGTCTGCAGGAGCAGCCATCTGAAGCAGAGCCTCTCTGAAACCTTCCACTTCTTTCAGGGTAATATTTCTCATCAGGAAAACACTGATAAAGGCGGTAACTTCTGCGGCATTGAACTTATTCTGGGCAATCTCAATCATAGTAGCTTTAGCTTCTGATTTTGAAAGCGTATTATGGTTGAACAGGTATTGCAGTATTTCTTTCATTTGTGGTGTTTTTATTGTTGTTGATGGAATTTCTAATGTTTTCACGGTAAAAGAAAGTTTTTAATGATGACTTCTCCTTCGGGTGTTAAAATACTCTCAGGGTGAAACTGTACTCCGTGTACATCATAGGTTTTGTGCTGTAAAGCCATGATCATTCCGTCTTTGTCTACGGCTGTGATCTCCAGCTCTTCCGGAAACCCTTCGGGATTTACTGCCCAGCTGTGGTATCTGCCCACTTCCAGTCCTGAACTTAAATTTTTGAAAAGTTTTGTATTCTCTTTTACCAGTTCAGTAGTCGTTGCCACCCCGTGGAAAATTTCAGTCAGGTTAATAAGATTTCCTCCGAAAGCTTCAGCGATAGCCTGTTGTCCGAGACATACTCCAAGAATACTTTTCGTAGGGGCATATTCCTTAATAAGGTCTAATAAAATACCTGCTTCTTCAGGAATTCCAGGTCCCGGTGAGAGGATGATCTTGTCATATTTTCCAATTTCTTCAAGGGTAATTTTATCATTTCTTACCACATCTACTTTTTGATTCAGAATTCTTTCAATAATCTGGACCAGGTTATAAGTGAAGCTGTCATAGTTGTCAAAAACGAGAACTTTAAGCAGAGTCTGCTGAGTGTTTATATTGTTGTTCATTTCTTTTTTGTTAGGTTGTTTTTTTGCTAGTTGCTAGTTGCTAGTTGCTAGTTGCTAGTTGCTAGTTGCTAGTTGATTGGAACTATTTTATTTTTCAACTATTTTTTCTGCTTTTTCAACTGCTTTTTTAAGGGCATTCAGCTTGTTATTGACTTCCTGCAGTTCATTTTCCGGAACTGATTTTGCTACAATACCGGCACCAGCCTGGTAAAAGAGTGTATTATTTTTACTTAAGAAAGTTCTGATCATAATGGCCTGATTGCAGGTACCGTTCAATCCGATAATTCCTATACAGCCGCCATAATATCCGCGGGAATCTTTTTCGTATTGATTAATAAGTTGAAGAGCTTTATGCTTCGGTGCACCACTCAGTGTTCCCTGAGGGAAAGTAGCGGAAACCATTTCAAGAGGATTGATATCATCAGCCACATCAGCAGTCACTTCACTTACCATATGAATAACGTGAGAGAACAGCTGAATTTCTTTAAGTTTGCTTACCGTTACATTTTTTCCGAGTTTTCCAAGGTCATTTCTTGCCAGGTCAACCAGCATGGTATGTTCTGCATTTTCTTTAGGATCAGCTTTTAAAACCTCGATAGCTTCAAGATCCGTTTCCAGATTTCCTGTTCTTTTAGATGTTCCGGCAATTGGGTGGATAATTGCTTTATTGTTTTTGATGATTAATTGACTTTCAGGGCTTGATCCGAATAATTTATAATTTCCGTAATCAAAATAGAAAAGGTATGGAGAAGGGTTGATGTTTCTTAAAGAACGGTATACATTGAATTCATCACCTTTGAATTTCTGTTCAAATCTTCTGCTCAGAACCAGCTGGAAGACATCTCCGCGCATGCAGTGCTTTTGGGCTGTTTTTACCAGTTCGATATAGTCTTCATCAGTAATATTGGAAGTTTCCTTATCTGTTTTTTCGAAAGGATACACCGGAGTATTCTGGTTTTTAATAAGATTTTCCAACAGATGAAATTCAGATTTTACCCCATCAATAGAGTTTTCAATAATATACATTTCATCATTGAAATGGTTGATAGCGATCACGTATTGATATAATCTGTATCTCAGCACAGGAATTTCAACTTCCTTACTTTGTGCTTTAAGATTGATGTTTTCGAAAAACTGTACCGCCTCAAAACTTGTATAGCCAAAAAGGCTCTGAGCGGTCTGTTCTATAGGGTCGTTGGTTTCTTCACATTTAAAAATTTTCCTGAATTCTTCAAATATATCGGTGATATTGCGTTCCATCATGAATTGCTTTACAGGAGCAGAAGCAGGAAGCTTGATTTCATATTCGTTGAGGTTTTTCACTTCAATTCCTGCAATGGCATTCACTGCGATGAAGGAAAAATTATTATCAATACTTTTTGAATCCGAGCTTTCGAGAAGAATCGTATCACGGAATTTATCCCTGATCTTAAGGTAAATATTCATGGGAGTATGAAGATCTCCCAGTGTTTTTTTCGAAACAGTTTTTATTTTAATTGTGTCAGTGAACATCTTGTTGTTTTTTTATTTTTTATAAAGTTGAGGAATAAAAAAAGGCTTCAACGGTATCCGTCAAAGCCTATATATTGTTTTTTGATTATTCTGCTGTATGATTAGCAACATGACAATACCTTCAGACCCGACGAAGAGTTTGAAAGCCACCACCAAATATTGTTGCTCATTTTAAACATGGGACAAATGTAGAAATTTTTTTAATACAAAAACTAAAAAATAGTAAAAATTAAAAAAACTTAATATAATAACCTCCTATTTAAGGTGCTTACGCTCAAGTTGCAATTCTTTGATTTTCTCTTTGTAGGTTTCATCATCATAGTATTTTACATACTCTTCCAATGCTGCGATATATTCTTCAATGAATTCTTTATTCGTTTTGTCTGCCTCATACTTGGTTTTTGCAGAATTGACGGGAGCTAACTTTTCGTATTGGATTAAAATTTTTCCTTCTCTGGACTGATCATAAAGGATGACTATGTTCTTTTCATATCCCGGAATGTATTTTACAGGAATATCCTTGTCACCCGGTATTCTGATTGAATTTCTGATAGGATAGATTGCTGCAGAAGTGGTAGAGAAAAAAGTAGTGGTGTATTTCCCGTCCTGTTTCTTTACAATAGCTTCATAATCGTGGATATACATGTCGTTCAGGGTAGAATTGGTTTCTACATCAGACGTGATGATAGCGGTACTTTCCACTCCGTATTTGTTTAAAAACCATGCATTTAAAAACTGACCTCCAAACCCATTTAATATAGCCAGAGGAAGGATCGGGATCAGGAACCGTGCTTTTTTTGTCAGATAGGAGAGAAGTCCAAAGAACACAAACAACAGAATCACAGTATAAAAACCGTGATGGCTGGTGAAAAACAGAATTTTTGAAATTAAAACCATGCATTAAATATAATTATTTTATTTAAACGTTGAGATCGTAAAGATGTTATTAAATTATTATAATATGTTTGCAAAGGCTTTTTATTCAGTAAGATGTACAGTCATCAGATAATTTAAATTGTTGTTAATTTAAAGAATTTAAACGCTGAGATCGCAAGGATGCTATTAGATTATTATTAATATGCTCGCAACGGCGTTTCACTTAGCAAGGTCTGCTGTTATTAGCTAAACGAAGTGCCCTTGCGAACATAGCGTTTAAAACAACTATTTTACCGGTTCAGACAAAAGGATATCAGGAGTCCCGCTGTAGAAAACAATCAGGGTTGCTCCTTTATCTCCGGTTTTTCCTCTGTGGGCAATGTTGACCATTTCAGGAAGAACCTGACCTTTTCTTATCCATTGTGTTTTGCCGTCTTCTTTTCTCTCGATCTGTATTTCTCCTTTTTCTACATAAGCTGCATTAATGACAGGGTGTTTATGCCAGTCCAGAGCTCTGTTGGGAGGAACTGCAATCTTCAGAACCGATATTTCGGGCTGTGTTGTGGGATAGGCCGGATATACAGTTCCATCCCAAGACTTTGTCGTTTTTAAAAGTGTTACTGATTCAATTTTATCAGTATATTCTGATTGCGGCTCGTTCGATGAATTATCACAGGAAATAAGCAGGGAAGAGAGTACAGCAAAGAAAGCGGCACCCATTAAATTTTTTTTAGTCATAAACTTTTCAATTAATAGATTGATTTTTGGTTCGGATTATCCGTAATACAAAAATAACAAGCCGACTTAAAATTCCCTAGTGTTTGAGTTATTTTTTTATTGATCTGATTATAATTAAACCTTTAAAAAATATTTATCAAAGAAAACATTTGTCATAAGTTTAAAACTTTATTTTTTATATTTTTGCTTCCAAATTAGAAAAAAATGAAAAAAGTATTAGCAATCGCATTTATCGGAGGTTTATTAGTAGCAAGCTGCAAAAAAAAGCCAGATCACTCTTTACAGGATAGCAACACGATGATGGAAGAGCCAGAAGCAACAACTGTTGTAGATTCTACAGCTAAAACTGCTGCTCCTGCTGCTGCAACTCCGGCTACCACTGCTCCTGAAGCTGCTAAAACAGATTCTACAGCGAAGAAATAATGAAAAAAATACTTTTGGCAGGAATATTGGGTCTTATGATCGTTTCCTGTTCTAAAAAAGAAAATACAGCAGAAGTGGCAGCTTCTTCTGAGACAGCTGCTGTTTCAGAACCGGTACCAGCTAATCTTTCAGGTGATCAGATCATGGAAACATTGGATTGCTCAGGATGCCACTCTGTGAATGAGAGAATGATAGGACCTTCTTATAAGGAAATTGCAGGAAAGTACTCTGAAAAGGATACAGAACTGCTGGCTTCCAAAATTATAGAAGGCGGAAGTGGAGTATGGGGAAGTGTGCCTATGGCTGCCCATCCACAGGTATCTAAAGAAGATGCCAAAAAAATGGTGGAATATATTTTAAGTCAGAAGAAATAAAATATGTCCGCTGAAAAATCCAGTCTGCATACAAGAAATCTACATCGTAATCCCTATGATTTTGATGCGCTTATTTCTTGTGTGCCAGAACTGAAACACTTTGTTTTCGTTAATGCTTATCAGACGGTAACTATTAATTTCAGCATTCCAAAAGCGGTGAAACTGCTCAACAAAGCCTTACTCTTACATTTTTACCATATTAAAGGCTGGGATATTCCGGACACTAATCTTTGTCCTCCCATTCCCGGACGTGCAGATTATGTACATTATATTGCCGATCTTTTAACTGAACAATTGGATAAAATTCCTACAGGAAGTTCTGTAAAAGGGCTTGATATAGGAACAGGAGCCAATCTTGTGTATCCTTTAATCAGTCATCAATCTTATGGCTGGGCCATGCTGGGAACAGATATCAATCAGGATTCTTTGATCAATGCCCGGCATATTTTAGATCAAAATCCGGAACTTTCATCTGCCATTCAGTTGAAAAGTCAGCCCGATGCTGATCATATCTTTAAAAATATTATTGGTCCTGAAGACAGGTTTACTTTTACCATGTGCAATCCTCCTTTTCATGATTCGGAAGAAGCTGCAATGAAAGGGAATATCAGGAAAACAAAGAATCTTAATAAATCAAAGAAAGTAAAACCTTTGCTAAACTTTGGTGGTCAGCAATCTGAGCTATGGTGTGAAGGAGGTGAATTGGCTTTTATCACGAAGATGATTCATGAAAGTGCATTGTTTTCATCACAGGTTCTTTGGTTCACGTGTCTGGTTTCCAAAAAAGACAATCTTAATAAACTCACCAACCTTTTAAAGAAAGTAAACGCTGTAGAGGTGAAAACCATTGATATGGCTCAAGGACAGAAAGTAAGCAGAATGCTTGCCTGGACGTTTATTCCTCAGAAGGAGAGGAGAACGTGGTTTGTATAAAAGTTTAAGGTTTCTGTTTTCATTGGTTATCATTGTCTTGATTTTCCATCAAAACTCACCATTCACTTGCGAAGCAAAATTCACTATTGACAGCATCCCGAATCTTATATCCCAATATCCCGAATCTCGTATCTCAACACCATTCCTCTTCACTTTTTAAAATTTCTTAAAAAAGCCATTGACGGTCAGGTCAAAAATGCCTAAATTTGTACGCTTTTAGAAAAATAAGAAATGCAATTATCAGAACAAGAAATCATTAGAAGAGAAAAGCTGAATAAGCTTACTGAAATGGGGATTAATGCGTTCCCTGCGGATGAGTATACCATTACAGATACTACAGAATCTATAAAACAGGACTTTTCTGAAAGTAAACAGGTAAAGATCGCTGGTAGATTGATGTCCCGCAGAATTCAGGGGAAGGCTTCTTTCGCAGAATTGCAGGATTCTAAAGGAAAAATCCAGGTTTACTTCAACAGAGACGAGATCTGTCCGGGTGAAGATAAAGAACTATATAATGAAGTATACAAGCACCTTTTGGATATCGGTGATATTATCGGTATCGAAGGAGAGTTGTTTACTACGCAGGTAGGAGAAATGACGGTTTTAGTAAAGAACTTTACACTTCTTACAAAGGCTTTGCGTCCTCTTCCTCAGGCTAAAACAGACGAAAATGGTGTTGTACACGACGGTTTTACAGATCCTGAATTAAGATACAGACAACGTTATGTAGATTTAACGGTAAATCCACAGGTTAAAGAAATTTTTGTGAAGAGAACAAAATTGTTCAATTCAATGAGAACATTCTTCAACGATGCAGGATACTTTGAAGTAGAAACCCCTATTTTACAGTCAATTCCTGGTGGAGCTGCAGCAAAACCGTTTATCACGCATCATAATGCATTAGATATTCCATTATATTTAAGAATTGCCAACGAATTGTATCTGAAAAGATTGATCGTAGGTGGTTTTGACGGAGTATATGAGTTCTCTAAAAACTTCAGAAATGAAGGGATGGACAGAACACATAACCCTGAGTTTACTGCTATGGAGATCTATGTAGCATACAAAGATTATAACTGGATGATGGATTTCACTGAGAAGTTATTGGAATTCTGCGCCACTCAGGTTAATGGAAATTCAGAATCTACTTTTGGTGAACACACCATCAATTGGAAAGCTCCTTATCCAAGAGTTTCCATGACAGAAGCGATTCTGAAATACACAGGATTTGATATTACAGGAAAAACAGAGAAGGAACTATACGATTTTGCCAAGTCTATCGGTATTGAAGTAAACGAGACGATGGGGAAAGGAAAATTAATTGATGAGATTTTCGGTGAGAAATGTGAAGGAAACTTCATTCAGCCGACTTTCATTACAGATTATCCGATCGAAATGTCTCCACTGACAAAGAAACACAGAAGCAAAGAAGGTTTAACAGAACGTTTTGAATTGATGGTATGTGGTAAAGAAATTGCCAATGCGTATTCAGAGCTTAATGATCCTATTGATCAGAGAGAGCGTTTTGAAGCACAGATGACTTTATCCGAAAGAGGAGATGATGAAGCAATGTTCATCGATCAGGACTTCTTAAGAGCATTGGAATATGGTATGCCACCAACTTCAGGGTTAGGAATCGGTATGGACAGATTAATCATGTTCTTAACAAATAACGCATCCATTCAGGAAGTATTATTCTTCCCTCAGATGAGACCTGAAAAAGCGGTTCCACAGATTGAGTTGGGAGAAGATGAAAAGGTAATCCTTGAAATCCTTAATTCTCAGGAAGAAGCAATGTCTTTAACTGAAGTAAAACAAAGAAGTCAGTTATCAGGTAAAAAATGGGATAAAGCTTCCAAAACTTTGACAAAGAACAATATTGTGAAAGTAGAGAAGATTGACGAAAATATTTTGATGAAATTGGCTTAAGATTTTTCAGGAAATATAAATATAAAAGGTACAGAGTTATTCTGTACCTTTTTCTTTTTTCCATTTCCGAAGCTGTGTCCTGAAATTTTTAAACGGAGCTACAGTATTGATATGAATCCACTTCCAGACGGGCCACTGAGCGGGTGTAGTTGCCCATTTTCTCTGTCCGGGGGTGAATAAGGTGTCATTGTCAAGATTTTCTATCCAATTAATAATTTTATTAACCTGATCTTGCAGAAGTTCTCTTTGTTTTTGTAAACTATGAGAACTATATTCATTATAAAAAGATTGATATAGTCCTCCTAGATTATTCCATTTATATTCAGGAGTAGGGGTTTTTACGTCTAATCCTTTTTGTTCATCAGCTTCCCATTGCAAAAGCAGGTGAGTCCAGCCCAATTGATAGGAAATATTTTGTGATGGAGTTTTGTCAACTCCGGGTTGCAGAAGGTCTTTTTCGTATTCTTTTATATCGTTAAATTCTTGATCATAGAGCAAATATCTTTTTTTGAGTTCCTCAATGAGTTCTGCTTTATCCTTATAAGTCTGCATATTTCAACTATTTTCTCAGCTTACTGAAAGAAGCCATCAGATAAAATAAAAACGGAAGAATAAATAAAGAGCCGAGCATCAAAGCCCATCCCAGTGCGGCAATGGTTTTTTCGGGAGCCATATGTTCCAATAATGAAAGATGCTGTCCGTTTCCTAATAAAATAATATTCGGATTATGCTGATACGTTGCAGCTACTAAAATCATGACCATTTGAAATCCTGCCAAAGCACGTACCGGAAGCAGTTTTTGTCGGTTCAGCGCTCTTAAAATAAGCAATAGGGCAATGGTAGCAAAAGCGATCGCCATAATTCCCAAAGGCTTGGAAAATACCCACATTAAAAGGGGAATATCTGAAATATACGCGGTCACAAATACCAATATTCCCGTAATCACCACAAAGATCATGGTCTGCTTGGACTTTCTTATCATCAGTAAAAGGTCCACTTTATCACGGGTTTCTCTTAATGAAAAGATAGAAGCAAGATAGGCACACAATGCAACAGTGAACAGGCCTACAGAAACTCCAAACCAGTTCAGCCAGCTGAAAATATATAAATCCACAAAAGTTACCGCATCAGGATTGATAGAGTGGGAAACCGTTGCAGCGGCAATTAAGCCTAAAAAGAAAGGCGTTAAAAGACTCGCATAGTAGAAAATCTGGGTATATAAAACCTGCCAGTTATCTTTCACGGCATCATAATGTCTGAAGGTGAATGCTGTCCCTCTTGCAATAATACCTACAAGCATCAATACCAAAGGAATATGAAGATAGGTAGACATCGTGGTATAGATTTCGGGGAATCCTACAAAAAGAATTACAATCGCGATGATCAGCCACATATGATTGGCTTCCCATACAGGAGCAATAGACTCATACATGATTTCATGGGTCTTATGTCTGGCTTTTTTATTGGTGAAAAGTTCTACAATACCAGCTCCGAAATCTGCCCCTCCCAGAATAATATAAAGACAGATGGAAAGCCAGAGAAAACCTATAACAACGTAGATCATGATTTTTTGTTTTTATCGTTAAACTGAGGGTCGGTAGGATCGTAAAGTTTCGGTACCATTTGAATCTGTCTTCTTAAAAGAAAGATAAGAATCATTGATAATGATATGAAAATTGCCGTAAAGAAATAGAATGAATACTGTATTCCAGGCATTGGGGTTACCGCATCTATTGTTTTCATGACCCCATAAATGATCCATGGCTGTCTTCCCACTTCTGTTACTGTCCATCCCGCTTCCAGCGCAATATATCCAAAAGGTGTTGCTATTAAGAAGGTCTTTAACAGCCAGTTTTTACTCAGCCATTCTTTTCTGAAGAAAAAAGAATATAAATAAATAACTCCAATACCAATCATGACCACTCCGAAAAAGATCATGATCTGAAAAGCATAATGAACAACTGCAATCGGAGGCCATTCATCTCTCGGAAAATCTTTAAGACCCTTTACTTCAGCATTGAAATCATTACTCACCAGGAAACTTAAAACCTTCGGGATTTTCACAGCGTATTTTACTTCTTCTTTTTCTTCATCAGGAATTCCCCCGATGATAAATGAAGCTCCTTTTTCAGTTTCAAAATGAGCTTCCATAGCAGCCAGTTTTATCGGTTGCCTTTCCGCTACTGATTTTGCCGCAACATCACCGCTTAAAGGTGCTCCGAATGCTCCGATAAGGGCGAAACCTACTGCAATTCTAAATGCTTTGGTATGAAATTCAATATTTCTTTTTCGCATGATCATAAAGGCATGAACTCCGGCTACGGCAAACCCTGTGGCACAAAATGCAGCAACAGTCATGTGAAGAGCCTGCGGAAACCATGCATCATTGAACATCGCTTTGATAGGATCTATATTAAGATACTGTCCATTAATATAATCAAAACCTGTTGGAGAATTCATCCATGAGTTGGCTGCCACTACCAGAATTCCGGAAGCAAGTCCGCTTACTCCTACAAGAAATCCGCAGAACCAGTGAAACCATTTGTTGAATTTTTCCCAGCCATATAAAAAGAACCCGATGGCGATAGCTTCTATGAAAAAGGCGGTTCCCTCAAGTGAAAAAGGCATTCCGAAAATAGGGCCGGCATGTTTCATAAAACCAGGCCATAAAAGCCCCAGCTCAAAAGAAAGCATTGTTCCTGAAACAGCTCCGGTAGCAAAAAGGATGGCTACTCCTTTACTCCATGCCTTTGTAAGACCTTTATAAACTTCATTATTGGTTTTTAGGTATTTCCAATGGGCAAAAGCCATAAGAAAAGGCATCACCATACCCACACAGGAGAATATGATATGAAAGCCCAGAGAAAGTGCCATCTGGGCACGGGCAGCAATAAAATCATCCATAATATCAACTTTTCAGTAAATAAATTTACGCATAAATTATTGATGTTGAGTATGATTTACAACAGTTGATATTTCAGGAATACCAATTAATTTTGATTCTTTTATGAATTGCTGTTCCTTATGTTTTCAATAAGAAAACTCTACATTTTTTTGACACTTTTTAACTTTCATACCTCGAAAAAAATCACGATATTTGTAAGTCTTTGCATAGAGCAAGATTTTTAATATTTAATATGAGTCAAAAACAATATACAGCTAGTAGTATTCAGGCATTGGAAGGAATGGAGCACGTTCGTATGCGTCCTTCAATGTACATTGGTGATGTAGGAACAAGAGGTCTTCACCATTTGGTTTATGAAGTAGTAGATAACTCTATTGACGAGGCATTGGCAGGATACTGCGACACAATCTTCGTTAGCATCAAGGAAGGAAACGGAATTGAAGTAAGTGATAACGGTAGAGGTATCCCGGTTGATTTCCACGAAAAAGAGCAGAAATCAGCCCTTGAAGTTGTAATGACAAAAATTGGAGCCGGAGGTAAGTTTGATAAAGACTCTTACAAAGTTTCAGGAGGTCTTCACGGAGTTGGGGTATCATGTGTGAATGCACTTTCCAATGAAATGGTTACTACTGTTTACAGAGACGGGAATGTTTATCAACAAATCTATTCTAAAGGAAAAGCACAGACTCAGGTTGAGGAGATCGGACATAGTGATAAAAGAGGAACAAAGCAGTTTTTCCAGCCGGATGATACCATTTTTACGGAACTGATTTACAACTATGATACATTAGCAAGCCGTTTAAGAGAACTTTCTTACCTTAATAAAGGAATTACAATTACACTTACTGATGAAAGAGAAAAACTGGAAGATGGTTCTTTCCGTTCAGAAATTTTTCATTCTCAGGGAGGATTGAAAGAATTTGTTGCTTATATCGATGGTAGCCGTGAATCTATTATGGAACATGTGATTTTCATGGAAGGCGAAAGAGATGATATTCCTGTTGAGGTGGCGATGCGTTATAATACGTCATTCAACGAAAATCTTCACTCTTATGTTAATAATATTAATACCCACGAAGGAGGTACTCACCTTGCAGGTTTCAGAAGAGCTTTAACAAGAACTTTAAAGAAATACGCAGATGAATTGGGACTTCCTGCAAAAGAAAAAGTAGAAATTACGGGTGATGACTTCCGTGAAGGATTAACAGCTGTAATTTCTGTAAAAGTAATGGAGCCTCAGTTTGAAGGGCAGACCAAAACAAAATTAGGAAACTCTGAAGTTTCTGGTGCTGTTGATAAGATTGTAGGGGAAATGCTTACAAACTTCCTGGAAGAAAATCCTAATGAAGCGAAGATAATCGTTCAAAAAGTTGTTTTAGCTGCCAAAGCAAGACAAGCTGCGAAAAAAGCCCGTGAAATGGTTCAGAGAAAATCTCCGATGGGAGGTTCTGGTCTTCCCGGAAAACTTTCTGACTGTTCATCCAAAGACCCGGCTGAATCTGAACTTTTCCTTGTAGAGGGAGATTCCGCAGGTGGAACAGCTAAACAGGGAAGAGACAGACACTTCCAGGCTATTCTTCCTTTAAGAGGTAAAATTTTGAACGTAGAGAAATCTATGCTTCATAAAGTATATGACAACGAGGAAATCAGAAATATCTATACCGCTCTTGGAGTATCTGTAGGTACTGAAGAAGATAGCAAAGCTTTGAATATGGCGAAGCTTAGATATCATAAAGTTGTGATTATGACCGATGCTGATATCGATGGTTCTCACATCTCTACTCTGATTCTTACTTTCTTCTTCAGATATATGAAGGAACTTATTGAGAACGGATATATTTATATTGCTCAACCGCCTTTATACCTGTTAAAGAGAGGTAATAAAAAAGTGTATGCATACAATGAAAAAGAACGTGAAGAGTTTACTTTAGAAATGTCTCCAGACGGAAAAGGGGTAGAAGTACAACGTTACAAAGGTCTTGGGGAAATGAACCCTGAACAGCTTTGGGAAACAACCCTGAATCCTGAACACAGAATTCTGAAACAGGTAACTATTGATAATGCAGTGGAAGCAGACAGTGTTTTCTCAATGTTAATGGGAGATGAGGTTCCGCCGAGAAGAGAGTTTATCGAGAAAAATGCGAAATATGCAAAAATTGATGCATAAACGTTTTTAAAAATATAATAAAAAAAGCTTCTAATTATTTAGAAGCTTTTTTTATATTTGGACAAACCAAAAAAACAATAATATGTTAACTCTTTTACAAACAGACCCTTATAATGGGGCAGATGCAGTGTCTGGTGCAGCCGCTGCAGGATTAGGACTCGGAACAATGTTCTTCGGTCTATTATGCTATATATTCTATGGATATTGCATGTACAAAATCTTTCAGAAGGCAGGAAGACAAGATGCCTGGGCCGCTTTTATCCCGATTTATAATTCAATAGTATTGCTGGAAATAGTGAAAAAACCAATATGGTGGATCATTCTTTTCTTTATTCCGTTGGTAAATATCTATGCATTTTGGGTTGTATATGACAGACTTGCTAAAGGTTTTGCCAAAGAAACTCCTCTGTACACTATTCTGATTCTCCTTTTCGGATTTATCTTTATTCCTGTACTGGGACTTGGAAGTGATCAGTATGATAGTAAACTGGTTCCAAATGATTAAAAAGAAAATGTAAAAACATAAAGACTTCAGAAATGAGGTCTTTTTTTTTATTGTAGAATTAATTGTACTTCTGTTTATTATTAATTCTACAGATTTTGAATTATATGAATCATAATTTATTTTAAATTTGAAACGCAGACAATATGGAGTTTACCACTTCATGGCACAGAATAAATATCTAGAATAAGTATAAATATTCTGTTTTAACTTTTCAGAATATAATAATGAAAAGTTGATAATGTGTTCATATCCTTATAAGTACATTTAAAAAAGTACTTTTTAAGTATTAGGTTAAGGCTTCACAATGTTGAAGCCTTTTATATTTTTTTTAACAGTTATTAAGATTTTCTTATTTTTGCTTAATTTTAATAACTATGATGAAAATATTAGTTCTTGGGGCGTTCTCTGTTGCCTCATTATATTTTGCACAAAGCTATCCTGCTTCTGCTATTCCTGAGAATTTAAAGAAAAATGCTAATGCTGTTATACGAAAAGATTTTACAACGGTTCAGATCAATAAAGTTGATCAGATAAAATATCAGCATAATACAGTTACTACGGTTTTAAACAAAGACGGTAATGATCAGGCTACAGCCTATATTCCTTATGATAAGCAAAGACGTATTTCAAATATAAAAGTAACCATTTATGATGAAGCCGGAAAAAAGATTAAAAGTGTTTCAAAGTCTGATTTTCAGGATATAGCAAACAATCCTCAGGGGATCTTTTATTCTGATAACAGAGTCTTGGTATATTCGTATACACCGGCTCAGTATCCTTATACCGTTGACTTTTCTTATGAAACTGATGACGAAAACACAGTTTTCATCCCTGATTTTGTGCCATTTACTTCTATCAAAACATCACTGGAAGAAGCACAGTTTAAAATCATTAATACTTCAGGAATTGAACTTCGCTCTAAGGTCTACCCATCAAAATACAATTATGCTTCTGTTATAGAAAGCGGCAGTGCAAATGATAAAACCTATTCATATAAAAACGTACCTGCTATAGACGATGCTTTTATGATACCGCAGCCTGTTAAAATCTTGCCTGCAGTAAACTTTGCATTGGCAAAATTCAGTTTGGCAGGAAAACAGGGGACTTTAAATAACTGGACAGATTTCGGAACCTGGATTTATAATGATCTTCTGATACCCGTTTCAGCTTCTACTCCTTCAATCAAGGCTGAAGTGGCATCTTTACAACTCCAGGGATCTGTGGAAGATAAGGTGAAGAAAATTTATCAGTACATGCAGAACAAAAGCAGATATATTGCTGTGGCTTTAGGAATAGGGGGCTGGCAGCCTATGATGCCGGATGAGGTTCAGAAAAAAGGTTATGGAGACTGTAAGGGACTTACGAATTATATGAAAGTTCTTCTGAATGAAGCAGGGATTCCTTCCAATTATTGTATCATTACTTCCGGCCGTTCTCAGGTTTCCTTTGATCCTGAATTTCCTTCTATGGGTGGTAACCACGTTATCCTGATGGTTCCGACTGAAAAAGGAAATATCTGGCTTGAAAACACTTCACAACAGATGGCTTTTAACCATTTGAGCTACAGTACAACGGATAGAAATGTACTGGCAGTAACCCCAAAAGGAATTGAATTGATCAATACGCCTGTGTATAAAGCCGAACAAAATAAGGAAAAACAGGTGTTGAAAATTAACCTTAACGAGGATAACAGTATTACTGGGGCAGGCAATTTTTTCTACACGGGAAATCAATATGATTATAATTTAAGGTTCGTAAATCTCAATCCAAAAGAGAAAAATGACGCGGTAAAAGCAAACTTTGACATTTTAAACTTTGAAAAAGTGGAAATGAAAAACTTTACCAATGACAGAGACAAGGCTGTTATTACATATGACCTTGATTTTAAGACCAATAATTTTTCTAAAAAAGCAGGAAACAGCCTTTTATTCAGATCTGTACCCATTTTTTCTGATGTTGTTTATAAGACAGATGAGAACCGTGAACTTCCTTTTGAAGTCAATATGTCCTTTGAAGATGAATATGAAATTGCTTTTATTCTTCCTATGGGCTATAAAATTGATGAAACTCCGGATAATTCAAACATCACTTCTGAATTTGGTTCCTATAAGCTAAGCTTTGTAAAAAATGATAATCAGATAAAAGTAACAAGAAAAATGCAGATCAATAAAGGTCTGTACCCAAAAGAAAAATACAATGACTACATCAATTTCAGAAAAAAAATTCTGAACATGGATAATTCAAAAATTTTAATAACAAAAATATAACCATGAAAAAACTAATAGTATTGGTCCTTTGCTCTGCCAATGCAATAATGATTAATGCTCAGAAGAAATACGAATTTCTGAATCCTCCGAAATTTAACGATGCAGATTTGTCTAAAGCTAAATCTTTATTAGATGAAAATGCTCCTGCTGAAATTTTGTATAAATCTGCTTATTTTATGGTGGATGCAAACACAGGAAATCTGCATAAAAGATATTATTATAGAGTTAAGATTTATGATAAAGATAAGGCTGAAGACTGGCTGAATCTTGAAATCCCTATTTATAATGTTGGAACCAACAGAGAATCATTGGGTAAGTTCAAGGCTTTTACATACAATCTTGAAAACGGAAACACAGTTCCGGTGAAAGTGGAAAAAAGTTCACAATATAGAAGTAAGGAGAATAAATATGTTACCCTGACAAAATTTGCTTTTCCGAGTGTAAAAAATGGATCAGTCTTAGAATATCAGTATGAAATTGTATCTCCGTTCCGATTTATGATTCCAGAGGTATTGATAGAATCTGATACTCCTTCACTGAATACAGAATATGTTTTTGATACTCCTATCAATATGTCTTACAATGTAAACTATACTGGAGGGCTTTCACCTAAATACAGGGAAATGGAGGAAAGGAATCTGTACGGTGCCCAATACAAAACCTTTAGATTTGCTTATGAAAACCTGAAAGGCTTTAAAACTGAAAAATTTGTAAGAAATGACAGGAACTTCAGAACGAAAATCAGTGCAGAGCTCAACTCTACTAATTTCGGTGAGCTTAAACTCTATTCATCATCATGGGATCAGATTGGGAAAAGACTTTATGAAAGTGACGATTTTGGAGGAGAACTGAAAAGAACAAAACTGGCAAAAGAAAACATGCCGGCAGGAGTTTCAGAAATGAAAACCGATCTTGAAAAGGCAAATGCTATTTTTTCATATGTTCAGAAAACTTTTACCTGGAATAAAGATAAAGGAATTTATACAGAAGATGGTATCAAAAAATTGTTGGAAACTAAAGTTGGAAATGCAGCAGAAATCAACCTTTTTCTGGTAATGATGCTTCGCGAAGCCGGGCTTAAGGCTGATCCGCTGGTAATTTCTACCGTGGAAAACGGATTGATTAATCTGGTGTCTCCCAATATTTCCAATATGAATTTTGTATTGGCTGCGATCAATATTGATAAGCAACTGCATATTTATGATGCTACCTCAAAGCAATCCTCTCTGGATGAAATTCCTCTTAAAAACTGGAATCAATATGGGATTTTGGTAACTAAAGAAAAGGCTCTGCAGATTCAAATGTCCAATGTGAAATCAAGCAATACTTTCCTTACAGTCAATGGTAAGATTAATGATGACGGAAGTATTTCCGGAACCTATTCAGACAGAGATACAGGTGCCTATGCCATGTATGTGAAAGACAGCTATGATGATAATGCAGAAAAATATAAAAAGCAGTATAAAGAAAACTTTTCTATGGACTTTACGGATATTAATTCAAAAGTGTTGGAAAATGGAGATTTTGAAAGCAGCATGAAATTCTCTTCAATGAACCTTATTGACAGAGTAGGAAAGAAAATGATCATCAATCCGATGCTATTTTTAAACAAAAGTTCCAATGAGTTTGACCAAACGGAAGTCAGACAGTATCCCATCGATTTTGGATCGCCTATCACCAAAGTGAAAAAAATCACTCTTGAAATTCCTGAAGGTTATGTAATTGAGGAAATGCCTAAAGAAAAAAGGATCGTTACCGAAGATAAAGAAATAGCCTATACCTATTCTGTAGAACAAAAAGGAAATAAGCTGGAAGTGACTACCACAACGAAAGTTAGCAGTTCAGATTATCCGAAAGAATATTATCCTGCATTTAAACAAATCTGGGGAGTAGCATCTAAGTTTGAAAATCAGGTAATAAGCCTTGTTAAAAAGTAATATTTAAGAAAACTTAAGCAAGATTTATAAAAAAAATAAAGTTTTTTCAAAAACCATTCATCTTTTGAATGGTTTTTGTATTTGATATCAAAAATTAGAATTATGAAAAATACGATTGCTGTTATAGCATTATCTTCTTTCTTAGCAGTGACTGCCTGTAAAAAAAATGAAAAGGCAGGGCCAGTAGAAAAAACTGAAAATAAAACCACTGAAGGATTTGTGGTAGACTCTGTGAAAGTGAATGATTCTACAAAGATTACAGACTCTTTAAAAGTGAGCTACACTTCAAAACTGTTGGTTTTTCCATCATTGAAAGATAAAAAGCTATTAGACAGTATCTATTTCCAGAATGAAAAAATCAAAGACTTTTCCAAAGCAGGCCTTCAGGCTTATCTTGATAAAGAAAAGAATGATTATTTCAGTTCTATGAAAAATGATAATAAAGATTGGGTTTCAGATGTTACCTATGCTCAGAATTGGTATTCAAGCTCACATATGAATCTGATTTCCAATGCAAACAATTATATGCATATTCAGTATGTAGGAAGCGGATATGAAGGGGGGGCACATGATAATTATGGTTTTTCAGAAAGAGTTTTTGATCTTAAAAACAGTAAAAAATTAGAACTGAAAGATATTACTTCAATGCCTAAGAATAAAATTGAAGCAATTCTGATGAAAAATATCGACAAAATCAACAGTGGAACAATGGATGGTGACGGAGAAGTGAAAAACTCGGAAATGCTGCTAGTTGAGAAAATTCCAGCATCCGATAACTTCTATTTTGATGATAAAAATCTGTATTTCCATTACAGCCCTTACGAAATTGCCGCTTTTGCAGCAGGAGATATCACCATTCCTGTTTCATGGGAAGACCTTAAAGGAACCTTAAATGCAGAATTTAAAGAAAGAATGAAAATTAAGTAAATTAATGCTTCCAGATCAGGAAGCATTTTTTAATTTTGCGGTAATGGAAAAAGTAGCTTTTATTATCAACCCTTTTTCGGCCAAAAAAAACTATCAGCCGTTTTTGAACGAACTTAAAACAAAGGTTAACAACCCGTTGTATTATGTATCAGAATCTATTCCTGGAACAGATGAGTTTATTCAGTCTCATTTTGAAGAAGTAGATATTTTTGTGGCAATAGGAGGGGATGGTACAATTTCTACCGTAGCCAAAAATCTGATTAATACAGAAAAAATTCTGGCTATTTTTCCGGCTGGTTCAGGAAACGGATTTTCCAATGAAACCCAGTTCAGTAAAAATCTGGATGAACTTTTAGAAAAAATAAGAACCAAAAACTCCAGGAAGATTGATACTTTTACGGTGAATGACAGGCTCTCCATCAATGTTTCAGGAACAGGATTTGACGGTAAAGTTGTCAAGGAATTTGAAAAAACAACCCGTGGATTCAAAAATTATATCAAAGTTTCCTTAAAAACCTTCTTCAACTACAAACCCATCAAGGTGAAGTTTTTTGACGAAGAATATCAGCAGTATAACGGAAGGTATCTGATGATGAATATTGCCAATACCCGCCAGTTTGGAAACAACGCTTACATTGCTCCAAAAGCAAGCAAAAGTGATGGTTTGGTGGATATGGTTTTGGTGAAAAAGTTTCCTCTGACCTATTCTGCGCTGTTTGCTTTCAGAATGTTCACCAAAAGACTGAAAGATGATGAATATGTCACTTATCTCCCGGTTTCCGAAATATCATTTAAAGTCAATACCAAAAACTGGCATCTGGACGGTGAATTCAATAAAATTAAATCACCAGTTCATGTTAAAGTACAGCCAGCGAGTCTGAGTATTTTGATTTAGAATTGCTGGCAGCTGGTTTTTTATTGTTGCTTCTTGATTGGAAGTTATTTCCGTTTTTTGCCTGAATATCTTTAGTCTTGGTTCCTGGTTCTGCCATCTTAACTGTCTATTAAAATTCACCATTCACTTGCGCAGCAACATTCACTATTGACGTCATCCAATTCCTGCAACCTGAAGTCTGCCATCTGCTACCTATCTACACTTCCAGCTTTTTCTCAACTTCAGCCGGATGGTCCAGACAATATTGAAGCTGTTTTTTATCAAGCTGTTTTTCCCAGTTGGCGACCACTACAGTAGCTACAGAATTCCCGATTACATTCGTCAGCGCTCTGCACTCACTCATGAATTTATCGATCCCAAGGATTAATGTCATTCCGGCAATTGGAATTTCAGGAACTACAGCCAGGGTTGCTGCCAGTGTTACAAATCCGGCACCGGTAACGCCAGCTGCTCCTTTTGAGCTTAACATGGCTACCAGAAGAAGCATCAGCTGTTTTTCAATAGGAAGATGGATGTTTAATGCCTGTGCGATAAACAGAGAGGCAAGTGTCATATAAATATTGGTTCCATCAAGATTGAAAGAATATCCTGTAGGCACTACAAGACCTACAATAGCTCTCGAACAGCCCGCTTTTTCAAGTTTTTCCATGATTCCCGGAAGAGCAGACTCTGAAGAGCTGGTTCCCAAAACAAGAAGAAGTTCTTCTTTAAGGTAAAAAAGAAACTTGAAAATGTTAAATCCGTTATACCATGCTACCGCTCCTAACACCAACACCACAAAAAGAGCAGAAGTGATGTAAAATGTGCCGACCAAAAAAATAAGATTTATAACCGAGTGAAGTCCGTACTTTCCGATAGTAAACGCCATAGCCCCGAATGCTCCGATGGGTGCCAGTTTCATAAGCATATGAACGATTTTAAATACCGGAGTTGATAGATCCTGTAAAAAATCGGTTACTTTCTGGCTTTTTTCTTTTGTTAAAACCAAAGCCACTCCCATTAAAATAGCAACCAAAAGAACCTGAAGAATATTATCACCCACCAAAGGACTGAATAAAGTCTCCGGAATAATATTCATAATGAATCCTGTAAGCGTTGATTCATGAGCTTTTGCCTGGTATTGTGAAACATCACCTGAGAGAGTAGCAGGATCAATGTTTAAACCATGGCCCGGCTGTAAGATATTTCCTACCAATAATCCGATGATAAGCGCAAGAGTTGAAAATGTAAAGAAATAGATCATTGCTTTTATGGCAATCCGGCCTACTTTTTTCAAATCGGTCATATGGGCGATTCCCAAAGTAAGCGTAATGAAAATTACCGGGGCAATAATCATTTTCACCAATTTGATGAATCCATCTCCAAGAGGTTTCATTTTTTCTCCCAATTCGGGATGAAATTTTCCAAGAAGAATACCGGCAACTATCGCTATAATCACCTGGAAATAAAGCTGATTGTATATTTTTTTTGCTTTCAAAGAACAGTCGTTTTGTTTTTTTAAGGGCGAAAATTAAGAAAATTTATCTGAAAACATGACAAAAGTCATTGAAAAGATCTGCAGCAGTAGATTGATCAGTAAAAAGCTCCGGCTTCATTCTAAAAGGCAAAGCCTTTTAGAATGAAGCCGGAGCTGTATTATAATATTGACAGATGATATTTATTCCACTGCAACAGAGTCATCTCCGCGGCCGTCTGCCACTGCATGGATGCTTCCGTTTTCATCAATAACAATCATTTCTGTTTTTCCGATGTATTTGATCTTTTCAATGACATAATTTTTGCTTTTCAGCTCCGAAATTGTGCTTTCAGGAAAATTATTTTCTACCGTAATAGTTTCCGGAAGCCACTGGTGATGGAATTTTGGTGTATTCACTGACATATTTGCGTTCAGTTTAAAATCCACAACATTCACAATAGACTGATATACCGAGGTTGGGATCGTTGTTCCTCCGGGAGTTCCCACTACCATATAAGGTTTTCCATTCTTAAGGAGTATAGTTGGGGTCATGGAAGAAAGCATTCTCTTGTTAGGCTGGATCGAATTGGCTTCTCCGCCTACTGCTCCGAACATGTTTGGTACACCCGGTTTGATAGAGAAATCATCCATTTCATTATTTAAAAAGAATCCTGCTCCTGAAACCAATACTTTACTTCCATAATAACCGTTAAGAGTTGTGGTTACAGAAGCAGCATTTCCATCCTTATCCAATACGGAAATATGAGTAGTCTGCATAGATTCTTTAGGCTGTTCTATGATTTTGCCAACCTCTGCACTTGGAGTTGCTTTATCAAAACTGAAGCTTTTCCATCTTCCTTTCAGATAGTCATCAGAGATCAGGTAAGAAGTTTTATCCTGAATAAAATCCGGATCTCCCATATATTCTGCTCTGTCTGCAAAAGCTCTTCGCTCTGCCTCAGTCATGATCTGAACTGCTTTTGTAGAGTTTTGCTGGTATTTTTCAAGGTTTTCAAAACTTGCCATTCTCAGCATTTGAGCCAGAAGAACTCCGCCGCTTGAAGGTAAAGGCATGGTTACCACATTACTTCCTTTGTATTCAAATTCAAGAGCTTTTCTCTCTGCAACCTTATAATTCTTAAGATCTTCCAATGTGATGATTCCGTTACCTCTTTTCATTTCAGCAACCAGAAGATCAGCTGTTTTCCCCTCATAAAAGCCTTTTGCCCCCGATTTTTGAATCAATTTCAAAGTTTCGGCCAGGTCTTTCTGGATCAATAAATCTCCCGCTTTCCATGGAACATCTTTTACGAAAATGATAGAAGATTTATTATGTTTCTGGAATTTTTCCCTTTGGTTATTCAGCATTTCTGCTTCCTTGTCGGTAATAGCAAATCCTTTTTCCGCAAGATCAATGGCAGGCTGGATAATCTTTTCCATAGGCAGTTTGCAGTATTTCAGGGTAGCAAAAAACCCCGCTACACTTCCGGGAATACCCACTGCCAGTCTTCCGTTTTGGGAAAGATCTGTATCTGCTTTCCCTTTTTTATCAATGTACATATCTCTGAAGGCCTTTTTCGGAGCAGTTTCCCTGTAGTCCAATGTGAATTTTTCCCCATTATTTTTTACGCCTACTAAAAACCCGCCACCACCAATGTTTCCGGCCTGAGGATACACTACAGCAAGGGCATATTGTGTTGCTGTAACGGCATCATAGGCATTTCCGCCCATCTTTAAGATTTTGGCTCCAGCTTCACTGGCTAACGGATGTGCAGATACTACAACACCTTTATTTTTTACCTGTGCTTCCTTGATGATATTGAAATTGGTAAACTGAGCCCAGCTAAATGGGCTGGCCAGTAAAATCAAAGCAATTAAAATCTTCTTCATATGATTGTTTTCTTTGAAACAAAATTATTGAATTTTAAGTTAATCATAGACTGTGATCACTGCATTTGATTTTTTCTATTGTTTAAAAGAGAATTTTACCTGTTTAAATTGAATATATCCGTATTCATTATTGGGGGAGTGTTTTTTAAATACACCTTTTTTATTATGGTTGGCATGTTTTTTTTACTTTTGTACAATTCTAAAAAAATCTGAAAAATGGAATCCTATACGGAAAGAATACTGATTACAGGTGCCTTGGGACAAATTGGTACCGAACTTACGAACAGACTTGTTGAAATCCACGGAGCGGAGAACGTTGTTGCTTCAGGATTGGACAGATGGCAGGAAGGAATTACTTCTGCCGGACACTATGAAAGAATGGATGTTACCAATACACAATTGGTAAGACAGGTGATTAAAGATTACGATATCACTACAGTGTATCACCTGGCTTCGCTTTTATCCGGAACTTCGGAAAAGCAGCCTGTTTTTGCCTGGAAACTGAATCTTGAGCCATTGCTTCATTTTTGTGAAATGGCGAAAGAAGGGCTTCTGAAAAAGATCTTCTGGCCAAGTTCTATCGCTGTATTTGGAAAAGGAATTCCAAAACATGATGTGGGACAAGATGTAGTGTTGAATCCTACAACGGTTTATGGGATCTCCAAAATGGCAGGGGAGAAGTGGTGTGAATACTATTTCGATAAATATGGTGTAGATGTAAGAAGTATCAGATATCCTGGATTGATCTCATGGAAAACTCCGGCAGGGGGTGGAACTACTGACTATGCTGTTGAGATTTTCTATAAAGCAATTGAAGATGGAAAGTATACAAGTTTCATTTCCGAAGATACAGGAATGCCGATGTTGTATATGGACGATGCCATCAATGCAACCTTGAAATTAATGGATGCTCCGAAAGAAAGTTTATCTGTTCGCTCTTCTTATAATTTAGGTGGAATGTCATTTACTCCAAAAGAATTGGCAGCAGAAATCAAGAAAGAAATTCCTGATTTTGCTATTGATTATAACCCGGATTTCAGACAGGCAATTGCAGATTCATGGCCGGCTTCTATTGATGATTCAGTCGCCAAAAAAGACTGGGGTCTTACTTATGATTTCGGAATTTCTGAAATGACTAAGGATATGATCAAGAATCTGAAGATAAAATTAAGCAAGAATTAATAATATAAAGTAATACTTTAATTAACAATTGTTTTAACATCTGATTTATAATATTTTATATAATTTATATAAATTTTAATTTAAATGGTATTATTGACTTTTAACATCACCTGTATTGAAGCTGAAGTAAAAAACGGCTCCCAAATAACTGATGATGAGCGATTGAAAATTATAGAAAATAATACCAGAGCAATTCTTAGAATTTTAGATATTCATGATATCAAATCAAGTTTTTTCGTAGAGGTTTCTCTTATCGGAAAACTTCAGAATTTAATAAAAGCAATTTCATCCAAAGGGCATGAAATTGCTTTTTATAATAAAGACTCAAATCCTGAAGAAATTGAAAATGCTAAAAAGAATATTCAGAATCTGCTGGAAAAACAGATCAGAGGAATTCGTCAAAAAGATGTAAAGGTTTCACAGGAAATTTTGAAGCTGATGGAATTTAATTATGTTTCCAATATCGACAATGCCAATATTCTTTTTCCTTTCAAAAGACTCAAAAGAGATACGGAAATTACAGAAGAGGACGGACTAAGTATTGTTCCTGAAAGTATCTCTCCTTACAGTCAGCTTCCCTATAATGATTTCGTGTTTCAGATTCTGCCGATGAAGTATTACCAGAATATGGTCCTGGAAACATTGCAGAATGAAGAATTTGTACTGATTTACCTGAACACATGGCAGTTTACAGATTTCAAGAAATACCGTTTTGATATCCCTTTTTACCGGAGCTTATTTTCGGGTAAAAAAATGGAGGACAAACTAGATGCCCTCCTTACTTTTCTCAATGACAGGGAAATGGCTACCTCCCGTATGAAAGATTATATTTTTTAGGGAGTAGATGATAGGCTGCAGGTAATAGGTATTAGGTGGCGGGGAGTGAGGAGACTGTTTCTCATGATAACAGAGATATTAAATTTCTAAACCTCTAACTTTAAACCTTAAACCTTAAACCTTAAACCTTAAACCTTAAACCTTAAACCTTGAACTTTAACTAGCTTAGCTCAAAAAGTGTAATCTCCGGCAATACACCCACTCTTCCCGGATATCCCAGTACTCCGAATCCTCTGTTTACATACAGTAGCTTTCCTTCGCTTTCATATAAATCGGCCCATTTTGGGTATCGGTACTGAACAGGTGACCATTTTATATTTTTAAGATCCAGCCCAAACTGCATCCCATGCGTATGTCCTGAAAGGGTCAGGTGGATGTTTGTAGGGTGCTTTTTCACCACATAATCAAAGTGGGTAGGGTCATGGCTCATTAATATCTTTGTAGCTGATTCCGGTACGTTTTTTAAAGCGTCATCTATTTTTCCGAATTGAGGAAATGGTTTTAATCCCCAGTTTTCAACGCCCAGAATGTATATTTTTTCTCCATTTTTTTCGATGACTCTGTGTTCATTTCTCAGCATATCAAAACCTGCCTGCTTTTCATAACTAATCAAAGTGTCAAGGTTTTCTTTTTTAGCTGTGGGTGA
Source organism: Chryseobacterium sp. D764 (assembly GCF_019317325.1). Classification (NCBI taxonomy): domain Bacteria; kingdom Pseudomonadati; phylum Bacteroidota; class Flavobacteriia; order Flavobacteriales; family Weeksellaceae; genus Chryseobacterium; species Chryseobacterium sp. D764. The sequence goes on from NZ_CP079219.1 coordinate 4,890,509, forward strand.
CTCCCAGGATACATAATCTCCATAGTCGTGATTTCCTAATACGGCAAACTTGCCGTCTTTAGCCTGGATTTTTGAAAACAGCGGAATAAATGGTTTGAACTCATCCGCAACGTTATTCACCATGTCTCCGGTGAATAATACCAGGTCAGGTTTTTGTTCATTAATAAGATCAATGGCGTGCTGTAATTTGCCGGGATCGGAGAAGCTTCCACTGTGAACGTCAGAAATCTGGATAATTTTATATCCTTTGAAACTTTTCGGAAGATTATTGAATTTTACCCTTACTCTTCTTACGGTATGGCGGTATTTACCAAAAGTAATTCCGTCTATGAAAAGAGCAGAAAGAACGCCTCCCATTCCCAGGCCTACGATGCTCAGGAATTTCCTTCTTTCCGGAAAGAAATTTTCTGAAGGTTTTGTAAAACCGATCAGGTATCCTCCGGTTCTGAAAATATCATCAATTAATAAAAACAGAACTACAAAAATTTTAGGAAGGATGAAAATTAAGAACAAAGAGATCATAATCTGAGCTCTTACCGTACTTCTGTCTGATCTTTGGAAGTGGGTAACTTCGTAAGCGAAAATTCCATATACGGCTAAAGAGAGTACCCAATATCCGATTCTTATCCATGAATTATCAGTGAGTGTTCTGATAGCCTGATAAATATAAACTTCCAAAAACAGGAAGATTCCAGCGATAATTAAAAAATTCTTTTGCATGTTCTGATTAAAAAAAGCACAAAGAATAACTTCCCTGTGCTTTTATATTTTTTTTGTTTATTAAATATTTTAAGGAAATCTGTAAACGAGAGCATTGATGTTCATTCCGGCACCTACCGAAGTCATCACAATGTTCCCATTCTCTTTAAACGATTGACCTTCCATTTTTCCTTTAATTATTAAATCATACATGGTAGGAATTGTTGCTACAGAAGTGTTTCCAAGATCCTGAATCGTCATAGGAGAGATCGCATGATCGTATTCTTTGATGTCATACAACCTGTGAAGTCTTTCAATCATAGCGTAATCCATTTTAGCGTTTGCCTGGTGAATTAAGATTTTATCTATATCTTCAATAGAAAGACCTGCATCTGTAATGGTGTCTTTGATAGCATCCGGTACATTTTTAAGAGCGTATTCGTAAATCTTTCTTCCCAGCATTCTTACATAAAGGCGCTTCTGATCTGCTTCTTTATTGATAGAAGGTTGATTTTCAAGGTAGTTTAATTCCGGGCCGTTGTCACAGATTGTGTTGTGGGCAATAATTCCTACATTCTCTTCGTCAGTTGCTTTTACCACTACGGCTCCGGCACCATCAGCAAAGATCATTCTGTTTCTGTCATATGGATCTGTTACTCTGCTTAAAGTTTCAGCGCCGATGACAAGAATTGTTTTGGCAACTTTAGCTTTAATTAAATTATCAGACAAAATCATAGCTTCTACCCATCCAGGACATCCGAAAATCATATCATACGTTACGCATTTTCTGTTTTTAATGCCCAGTTTATTCTTTACTCTTGCTGCCATTGTTGGCATAAAATCAGCATATCCGTTTTCAGTAACTTCCCCGAAATTGCTTGCATAAATGATATAATCCAATTCTTCACCATCCACTTTTGCATCCTCAAGGGCAATTTTTGCAGCTTCATAACCGATTTGTGAGTTGGAAAGATCATCTTCAATGAATCTCCTGTTTTCGATTTCTGTAATCTCTACAAATTTCGCAATGGTCTCTTCCACAGGCTTTTCAATCTTTACTCCGTCTTCTGTGTAGAACTCGGAATTCATGAAGTAATCTCTACCAATAACTCTGTTCGGAATATAAGATCCAGAGCCAATAATGATCGTATTCGGCATTCGTTTATATGATTTTTTTAAAGATGCAAAGTTAATAATTAATATTAATAACGGAGAATTAAAAATATTATTAAATTTGCAAAAATTGTACTTTACAATCTATGAAAAACAACTCGTCCTTAAAAGGCTTACTTATTGCAGCTGTGGTGTTTATCATTGCCTTTGGGATCTACTTCCTTTTTTTAGCCAAGAAGAATTATTATGTTGTAGATAATCCTACCCCGAATACGTATTACTTTAAGATCAATAACGGATCTGAAGGAGTTATCTCTGCCGGGCAGTATGTGCATGTGGATTTGAATAAAGGGAAAAACTCTATTCAGGTTTTTGATCAGAACAAAAAAATGCTTTACGATTCAGCATTTGAAGTGAATAAGCTTCGTGGTCTGATTAATATTACACACCAGGATTACTACGTAAATGACCAGTATTACGGATACAATCTTAAAAAAGATTCGTTGCTGGCAAACCTTGATAAAACGGTCATTGATGGAAAGGATTATTACGGAGGAGCCAGACGCTTCAATAAGCTTTACACAGAAGATTTTTATTACAATGTAGATGAAGATTATGATAAAGTGATCAAGAATATCCAGAAAGTGGAATCCCGATCTAAAATCTTCAGAAAGCAGGATTACCTAAATTATTATAAAGAATATTACAAGTTTTAAGTTTTGACAAAAGATATTACCAAAGTTACTCCCTACAATTCAGAGGCTACAAAAAAAAGCCAGGTAGAGGATATGTTCGACAATATTGCACCGAAGTATGACCTTCTGAACCGTGTTTTATCCATGAAAATTGATATTTTGTGGAGAAATAAACTGGTAAAATGGATGAAAAATGATAATCCGCAGGAAGTGCTGGATGTGGCTACAGGAACGGGAGATCTGGCAATTACCATTGAAAAAGGAACCGGTTCTAAAGTAGTTGGATTAGATTTATCACAACAAATGCTGAATGTTGGCGTTATTAAAATAAAAAAACTTAAATTAGACGGCAAAATTTCCATGCAAAAAGGGGATGCAGAAAATTTACCTTTCGAGGACAATAGATTTGATGCTGTTTCCGTTGCATTTGGAGTAAGGAATTTTGAGAATCTTACCAAAGGTTTAGCAGAGTTAAGAAGAGTAGTTAAAGATAACAAAAGTGTTTATATACTGGAGTTTTCAAAGGTTGAGGGTTTCATGGGACCATTTTATATGTTTTATTTCAAAAATATATTGCCTGCCATTGGCAGATTGGTTTCTAAGGATAATAGGGCGTATACATACCTTCCGGATTCTGTAAATGCTTTTCCTTTCGGGGAGAAGATGAAGCAAATTCTTTTAGATACGGGATTTAAGAAAGTAGAATATAAAAAATTAAGTTTAGGTATAGCCACAATTTATAAAGCAACAAAGTAACCTATGAATAAATTTCTATTAAAAGCACTGGTTTTAACCTCAGTAAATGTTGCCGTTTTTGCAAACGCGCAATTCAGAACCCGAAACAGAATGGATAAGTTGGAAGATTTCGACGAGCAGAAATTCAGTTGGGGTTTTTATTTGAACGGGAACAGACTGGATTACCGCATTGTTTTGCATCCGAAATACGGGATGAATGATAATGAAAACCTTGTTACATCCAAGGAAAGCTATAGTTTCGGTGCCGGGCTTATTGCAAAATGGAGACTGAATGATTATCTTGATGTAAGGATAGAACCAGGTTTACAGTTTGCTCAAAGACAGTTGACTTTTAATACTCAATCCAATGACATTTATGCAGGTGGTTCTTTAACCAATCCTCCTTTTATGCCATTCCCTTTACAGGAAAAGGATAAAGTAAGAGAAATTAAATCCACATTAATTGACGTTCCTGTAATGTTGGAACTTCATGGACAAAGATGGTACAATTCAAGACCTTATATTGCCGCAGGGGTGAACTATGTTGTAAACCTTCAGTCTAACTCAACTTCCACAGATGATAACATGCAGGGGATCTACAGATCAACTACCCACAACTTTGCATGGTCTGCAGAAATGGGAATTCAGTTTTATTTCAACAAATTTAAACTGACTCCAGCTGTAAGAGGAACATTCTTCATGAACAACGAGAAAGTGGCTGATAATGCTACTACACCTCCTTACTGGGCTTCTGCAATTTCAACATTACAGACAAGAGCCGTAATGTTTGTTCTGAAATTTGAATAAAAATATTCCATTGAAAATACATAGGAGGTGCATTAGCACCTCCTTTTTTGTTTGTATTTCAAAATATAGAGCGTTTTATTTTTGTTAGTGTTATTATTTTTTTATTTTTGCTTTTAGTTAGAATATACAAACCTGAAATGCTTCAAGATTTAGAAAACAATTTTTCAGAATTAGAGAGAAAGATTTCGACTCTGCAAAAGAACTATAAAAATCTTACGGAAAATTTAAAAGAATTAAATATTGAGCATGAAGAGTTGAAGAAGAAGTATGATGAGGAAAGAAGAAAGAATCAGGTATTAGCAGAAGAACAAAAAAATATAAAGCTTTATTCAGCAATATCAGGAAATCCTGAACACAATAGATTAATGAAAAACCATATCAACAGATTGGTGAAAGAAATTGATTTCTGTATTGCTCAGCTTCAAAACAGTGGATTATAATGGAGATAAGGAGAATAACCGTCAACATTGCAGGAAGAGTGTATCCGCTGAACGTACCGGCAGCAGAGGAGGAAACTTTGCGTAAAGTAGGGAAGCAGATCGAGAATATGATTAAAGATTTTGAACAGAACTTCGATGTAAGAGATAAACAGGATGCTTTGGCAATGTGTGCCCTGAAACTGGGAACCAATGCAGAAGTAGTTTCTCTGAACTACGAAAAAAATATTAATTCTACCAACGAAAGGTTAACGCAGATTAATCAGTCGTTGAATGAAATCGGGAAATAGATTTTTTTTCCTGAAAAATTACTGCCTACAATAATTCTAACACATTAAAGGTAAACTCAACGCTAAACAATTACCGAACAAATGTCCATCGAATGGCGTGCCGGATTTCCGGATTACAGACAGTGGAAATCAGTTCAAATCGTGTTGATTAGGAGTTTACTCTCAATCTCTGGATTATTGTGGGCTTTTTTTATTTAACAAGGATATGAATACAATTAAAACTCAATATAAATTATGATAGAAGTTATAGTCGGTGTTGTTTGTTTAGTAATCGGGGCTGTAGTGGGAATGTTTTTCTCAAAAAGCTCTCTGAATACTAAGGCAAAATTCATCATAGATGATGCTAAGAAAAACGCCGAAAACCTTATAGAAAAAGCTAATGTACAAGCTGAATCCATAAAGAAAGAAAAGAACCTTCAGGCAAAAGAAAAATTCCTGGAACTGAAATCTCAGCATGATGCAGACATTCAGTCCCGTGAAAAGAAAATGCAGGAAGTTGAAAAGAGAACGAAAGACAAGGAGCATAAGCTGAATGATGAACTTAGCAAGACAGGAAAGCTTGAAAAAGATCTGGATAAGCAAATTGCAGATTATGCTAAGAAGACCGAAATCCTTGAAAGAAAACAGCAGGAATTAGATACAGCTAACGCTAAGAAAGTAGAAATACTTGAAAAAATCTCTAATTATACCGCTGATGAAGCTAAAGCAGAATTGGTAGAAACCATGAGAGCGGAAGCAAAAACAAGAGCACAGGCACATGTTCAGAGCATTATGGAAGAAGCTCAGATGAATGCTAAAAATGAAGCGAGAAAAATCGTTATCCAAACGATTCAGAGAATCGGAACTGAGCAGGCTATTGAAAACTCAGTATCCGTTTTCAATATTGAATCCGATGAAGTAAAGGGTAGAATTATCGGTAGAGAAGGTAGAAATATCCGTGCTTTAGAAGCCGTAACAGGAGTTGAAATCATCGTTGATGATACCCCGGAAGCTATCCTTCTTTCATGCTTTGACCCTGTAAGAAGGGAAATTGCAAGACTATCACTTCACAGATTGGTAACCGATGGTAGAATTCACCCGGCAAGAATCGAAGAAGTAGTTGAAAAAACTAGAAAACAGATCGAAGAGGAAATCATTGAAGTAGGTAAGAGAACCATCATTGATTTAGGAATCCACGGATTACACCCTGAATTGATCAAAATCGTAGGTAGAATGAAATACCGTTCTTCTTACGGACAAAACTTACTGCAGCACTCAAGAGAAGTAGCAAACATTGCTGCAACTATGGCTGCTGAGTTAGGATTAAACGTAAAATTAGCAAAAAGAGCAGGTCTTTTACACGATATCGGTAAAGTTCCTGAGCAGGAATCAGAATTACCACACGCTTTGTTAGGAATGCAGTGGGCTGAGAAATATGGTGAAAACCCTGAAGTAGTAAACGCTATTGGAGCTCACCACGACGAAATTGAAATGAAGTCTTTATTATCTCCAATCATTCAGGTTGCAGATGCAATCTCAGGAGCAAGACCGGGGGCAAGAAGACAGGTGCTGGAATCTTATATCCAGAGATTAAAAGACCTTGAATCTGCAGCATTAAGCTTTGACGGAGTTTCCAGTGCTTATGCAATCCAGGCGGGTAGAGAACTAAGAGTAATGGTAGAGAGCGGAAAAGTGAACGATGAAGTAGCTTCTCAACTTTCTTACGATATCTCTGAGAAAATTCAGAATGAACTGACTTATCCTGGACAGGTAAAAGTAACAGTAATCAGAGAAACGAGAGCTGTGAATATTGCCAGATAATAATCAGAAAAAGATATTTGATAAAAACCTTTCAAGAAATTGAAAGGTTTTTTATTTTTATCAAAACTTAAAAATGCAAGAACTGTCCATGTCTTCAAAACTGAAGTACATTTTCTCAATTCCCGTTATTATTTCTGCCTTAGGCTATTTTGTAGATATTTATGATCTCCTTTTATTCGGAATCGTTAGAATACCAAGTTTAAAAGCTCTGGGACTTAATCCGGATGCTGACGGAACTTTTATTCTGAACTGTCAGATGGTAGGTCTTCTCATGGGAGGCGTTTTCTGGGGTATTTTCGGAGATAAAAAAGGAAGGCTTTCCGTACTCTTCGGATCTATTTTAGTGTATTCCTTAGCTAATATTGCCTGCGGTTTTCTTCCTTATTTTCCAAAAGAACATTTGTTGTACCAATATGCCGGTTTGAGGTTTATTGCAGGTATTGGGCTTGCCGGAGAGCTTGGAGCGGGAATTACGCTGGTTTCTGAAAGCCTGCCGAAGAGTTTGAGAGCAATCGGGACCTCGGTTGTTGCCGGTTTTGGATTAATGGGAGCTGTAGTGGCTCAGCTTACGGTAGAACTGGCCGGTGGCTGGAATATCTCTTATATTATCGGTGGTATCATGGGAATTATGTTATTGATACTGAGAATAAGTGTGTCCGAATCCGGAATTTATAAGAATATTGAACATAAAAATGTCTCAAAAGGAAATTTTCTGTCCTTTTTTACCAATAAAGAAAGATTGACAAGATACTTAAAATGTATTGCTGTAGGATTGCCTACATGGTATTGTATAGGGATTCTGGCTGTTTTAGCCAATCAGTTTGCCCCTGAATTAGGAATTAAAGAGATCAACCCAGGAAAAGCAATTATGTGGGCATATGTAGGGATTTCTGTGGGTGACCTATTGAGCGGATTTATTTCCCATGCTTTAAAATCCCGGAAAATGGCCATCTTCTATATGCTGATCTTTACTCTGATTGGGGTAGCAGTGATGTTATTCGGTAATACCAATACAGAAACAAAATACTATCTGTTTTGTGTATGGCTTGGTTTCGGAACAGGATATTGGGCCATGTTTGTGACACTGGCTGCAGAACAGTTCGGGACTAATATCAGAAATACCGCAACAACAACGGTACCTAATATGGTAAGAGGATTGGTGCCGGTTATGATTTTTGCTTTTGATTCTCTTAAAGGTCATTTTCCGGTTGTGGAGAGCGCGGCGATAGTGGGAGTCGTGGTATTTGGACTTGCATTTTATTCTTCACTTACTATTTCTGAAACCCACGACCGCGATCTTGAATTTACAGAATAATTTAAACTGTTTAAAAAAATAAAAAGGTTATTTCTTATTTTTAATATAATAATAACGTTATAATCAATAAATTATTAATTTTTATAGTGATTTTTGTTGCGTGTAATTAATATTTGTTTAACTTTGGAAGGTAACTAAAACTATATTGTTTAATCAAACTAAATCACATGAACATTATGAAAAACGCTAAAAAATTAAGAAAGCAAGATCTAAAAAATATCACAGGAGGAATAAGCGGTAACCCTGATTTATCTCTTTGTGGATGCAGCTGCTCAGGATCAGTAACAGGACCATGGTATTGCGTACAGTATATCGGTTGTCCACAGGTCTATACTTGTGGTGACGCCGCAATCTAAAGAAATTATTTCAATACGAAATAAACATTTCCACATTTAATATGCAGAACCCTTTTGATATCAAAAGGGTTCTGCTCATTTTAATGGATAATATAAAGAAGACTGCCAACACTTATAGTAATCCAAAGGAGTACAGCGGTTAGTAAAGGCTTTAATCCTATTGATTTCAGGGTTTGAAGAGAAAGAGTAGAACCTATGAAAAACAAGGTTAGATTCAGTCCGGATTTTGCTAAAACAGTTATAGAAGTACTGAAACGGTCAAGAAACGGGAAATACGTATTCAGAAGAATGGCCGCAATAAAATAACCGATGAACCACGGAATTTTTATCTTTGAATCTTTACTTTTAAAAATGAACATCGTGATCAATGAAACCGGAATGATCCAAAGGGCACGTGCCAATTTTACAGTCGTTGCTATTTTCAATGCTTCATCCCCATATTTGCTGGCGGCACCCACAACAGAACTTGTGTCATGAATTCCAACTGCACACCAAAGCCCAAACTGTTCCTGTGAAAGATTCAGCAAATGTCCTATGGCAGGATAAACAAACAATGCAATAGAATTTAATGTAAAAACAATAGCTAAAGCAAGTGAAATTTGTTTCGTGCTCGGTTTGATAATAGGAGATATTGCAGCAATTGCACTCCCTCCACAAATAGCGGTTCCTGCAGAAATAAGATAAGATAAAGGTCTTTCCAGTTTAAATACTTTTCCCAGGAAATATCCCAATACCATTACTGTAACAATACTTATAACCGTTAACATCAATCCTGTTTTTCCAGCATGAAGAGCTTCATCCAGTTTCAATCCGAATCCCAGACCGACAATCGAAATCTGCAGGAGCAAATGGATGTAGTGATGAAGGTGTTTCTCAAACGGATTTCCTATAAAAACAGCCAGAGCAAATCCCAAAACCAGAGCAATTGGCGAAGATATAAGCGGAGTAAGACATAGAACTGCCAATACAATAAAAAATACTTTTCGGATCATTTCATTTTGGATGAAATCTTTCATAATGCGAACTTTTAAAATCTGCACCAAAATTCTGGAAAATAGTATTACAAAGTAAATCGTATTTTGTTATATTGGATAACTAAAAGTTATAATTAATAAAGATAAAAGATGAAAGATGAAAGATGAAAGATGAAAGATGAAAGATGAAAGATCTTGTCGTTAAATTTACTATTTGCTTGACTACATCAATAAGGTTGAGCTTTAGCCCAGCCAAATAAATTTTAAAAATTGCATTGGCTTTAGCCAAAACTTAAAAGCTTTGTATATTTTTAATAACCATGCTAAAAAATAATAGGATTTTCTATTATTAATAGATTTTTACATCATAAGAGGATTACTCTGCAAATCTCAGGAAAAGCTTAATCAGCTCAGATTGTTGTCCTTTAGGCAGAATAAAATGAAAATCTCTTTCAATACTGAAGTTTTTGATGTCAATGACAGCCAGTACATTATTCTTAAGTTCGTTGAGGATCGTGCTGATCGATAGAAATGCCATACATTCCGAGTGAAGAAGATAGTTTTTGATACTCTCACTGCTTCCCAGCTGCATAACGGTATTCAGTTCATGGATATTGATGTCTTTCTCTTTAAGCCTGTTTTGTATAAACTCAAGTGTTCCGGAACCCTGTTCTCTGAAGATCAGATCCAGATGATAGAGATCTTTTAAGTTTAAAGTTTTATGGGCAAGAGGATGGTCTGATTTTGCTGCCAGAACAATTTCATCAGGCTTAAAAGTCCTGTATTCAAAATAAGAAGACTGTGATTCTCCTTCAATAATACCCAGATCTATTTTTTCTTCTTTTAAAAGTGTTGAGATCGTTTCTGTATTTCCCGTAAGAAGCTCAATCTTAATATCTTTATAATAAGAATTGAATTTGGCTAAAATTTCAGGTAAAATATACTGTGCAACGGTTGTACTGGCCCCGATAATCAGTTTTCCTTTATGCTGCTGACTGATCTGGCTGATTTCAAATTCCATGTCACGGTAGATACTTCTGATCTTTTCTGCATGTTCATACAGAATCTTTCCGCTCTGAGTAAGCTGAATAGAAGTTCCTTTACGGTCAAATAGCTTGGCACCTATCTGAGTTTCAATTTCTTTAATGTGTTTGGTAACAGCAGGTTGTGAAATATGAAGCTCTTCTGAAGCTTTAGTGAAACTTAATCGGGAAGCTACCGTATGGAAAACTTTTAATCTGTAATCGAACATGGGGTAAAATTACGAATTATAGTTGGAAATGGAGAAAGAGGTGTTGGAGAGTGGGAGGGTTTAAGGTTTAGAGTTTAAGGTTGTAGGTAACCAGCAACAAAAACAACTAGCAACAAGCAACAAGAAAACGGCTCATAAAAAATCCGAAACAGACTTATCCTGCTGACTTTCAAATCTTCTGTTTTTCGCGTCTCCGATTTTCTGTTGGGTATAAATACTATTGTGCCCTGAAAGAAGATAAGATACAACACAGGCAATGGCTATGTATACACCACATTCTGCTCCAAATAATTCGATTCCCATCAGCATACAGGCCAAAGGAGTATTGGTTGCTCCGGCAAATACTGCCACAAATCCCATCCCTGCCAGTAATCCGAACGGCAATGGAATAAAGACAGATAAAGCACTGCCTAAAGTTGCCCCGATAAAGAACAACGGGGTAACTTCTCCACCTTTGAATCCAGCTGAAAGTGTAACAATAGTAAAAATCATTTTTAAAGCAAAATCATACAAAGGAAGCTGCTTTTCAAAAGATTCTACAATCACAGGAATTCCTAATCCGATATATCGGGTGGTACCCATTGCAAAAACTGCCAGGGCAATGATAACTCCGCCTGCTACAGGACGAAAGGGTGGATATGTAATTTTTGATTTGAAAACAGAACCCATCCAGTGAATGATTTTACTGAAAGCAGCGGCACATATTCCAAAGATTATTCCTGCCAGAATACTGTATAGAATCGGTAAAAACTCAAGTTTTGGGATAAAATCAATATGATAATGGGTATGTTTTACATTCCAGAGATTAGTAGCCCAGTCTGCCAGAATTGCAGAAGCGAATGCCGGAAAGATGGCATTATAACGGATTCTTCCGATCAGAAAAACCTCAAGACCAAACACTGCTCCCGCCAGTGGAGTTCCGAAAACAGAACCAAACCCGGCCGCAATAGCCGCAATAATTAATATTTTTCTTTCATTTCTGTCAAGTTTAAAAGGTTTCGCAAGCTGATCAGCAATAGCACCTGCCATTTGAAGAGCTGTTCCTTCACGGCCTGTAGAACCTCCGAAAAAATGGGTTGCCATTGTTCCGAGATACACAAAAGGTGCCATCTTGAACGGAATAATTTCTTTGGGCTCATGAATAGTATCAATCAGCAGGTTGTTTCCCGCTTCCACATCTTTTCCGAAGTAATAATAGAGAAGTCCTATCAGAAATCCTGCCACAGGAAGCAAAGCAATCAGCCAGAGATGATTTTCCCTGAAATTCGTTGCCCATTCCAATGATTGAAGAAATCCTGCAGAAGCTGTTCCTACCAATGCGCCAATAATGGTACTAATACACAGCCATTTTAAAATATAAGGCAGCGACGGAAATTTTCTGAAGAAAAAATGAGTGTGGAATACTGCTTTTTTACCAAGTGTTCTTTGACTTTTTGACATAATAATCCTGATTAGTTATTTGTTAATAATCTTTTAATCAGGCGTCATCAGCTTTTGTAAAGCGGTTGGGTAAGGAAGAACACCATTTCCTTTTGTTCATGCAAATATATGAATAAAGATAAAAGATAAAAGATAAAAGATAAAAGATAAAAGATAAAAGATAAAAGATAAAAGATAAAAGATAAAGTCGCTAAACAACTTCTATGTTTTTAATAATGTATGGCCTTATCAATCTCAAGCGGATTGTTGTACTTTCTTATCACTTCCTGCATGCTTTTGGTCTGAGTGTTCAGCTCATCCACATTGCGGATCTCTTTTCCGTTGATATTTATTTTCAGGTCGTTGTTGGATTTGCTGAAATTGTTTCTTTCAAAAGCAAAAGGATCATTGTAAAACTCCATGATCAGTTTATATTTCTGTTTTTCATTGATGGGAATAGCTTTATTTCCGAAATTGGATTCAAGAAAGTTATCGGTAGCATATGTCTCTGTCAGCTCCTGACTTTTGATAAGATGATAAATGAAATTTTTCTTTGTATCAGAGATTTCAAATACCAAACCTGGAAGTCCTGAAAATTTAAAAGGACCTTCATTAAATGGGATCTCTTTATTGAACCAGGCAATCCAGCTTCTTCCACCAAACTCAGCCGTTGCTTTTTGTAATGTATATTGCTGAACATGTCTGGTTTCGCTGGAAATATTCCACTTTATTTTATCATTGGTTTTAAAGGAGTAATATCCAAATTTTATATTGATAAAATTTTCATTTTCATTAGTGTTTATCTTTCTTTTTACCACTTGTCCGGTCATATCAACGTGTTTATTGTCCATGTTTCCGAATTTTTTATTCAAAGAATCTGCGATAAGAAGATTTCTTCCGTAAAATTTTACCTCTTTCGGATTAATATCTAAAATCATGTTGAATTTCTGATATTCAGATTCCGTAGAATCCATTTTTAATTGAAGCTCATAAATAAATCGATGGGTTTGTGAGTTCAAAGAAATAATAATCAGTAAGCAAAAGAGTTGTAAAATATTTTTCATGATTAAATATCTTTAGATTCAAGTTTCATTAAAATAAGAATGTTCAAGAATATACTTTTTACTCATCTTTATGCTGTCAAAAATATCTTTATCACTGGAATCCTGTTCCAAAAACCAATGTTTCAATCCTGCTTTTTCTCTGGCTTCGAAAATTTTTTTAAAATCAAGGGTTCCGTTTCCGATTTCTGCAAAATCTTTTGTTCCTGCTTTCATATCTTTCACATGCCACAATGGAAATCTTTTCGGATATTTTTCAAAATAAAGTAACGGATCTAAACCTGCTTTTGAAATCCAATATAAATCCAGCTCCATCTTAACTGCATCTGATGAAGTATTTTCTAAAATGTAATCATAAAAATTATTCCTTTCATCCATCTTTAGAAATTCAAAATCGTGATTATGATAAGCCAGCTGAATTCCGTTTCGTTTGGAGAGATTTCCTGCATTTTCAAGAATGTCAGGAAGTTTTTTATAATTTTCAAGTGTTCTTTCCGCTTCGGGAAGGTAGGAGCAAACTGCATATGTAGAACCAATAATGCTGAGATCATCCAACGTTGTATTCCAGTTTTTCAAAAGAGTTCCATCTTTAAGGTCTGTAATTCCGGTTTGATGATGTGAACTGATCACCTTTAAACCATGAGCAGACAAAATATGTTTAAATTCTTTTGCTGTTTTTCCGAAAAACTTTCCGTCATAACCATAGATTTCAAATGCTGTAAAACCAAGTTCTGCCAGTTTTTCAAAAGTCTTCTCGAGATTATTAGCAATGGAATCACGAACAGTGTACAGTTGAATGGCTAATGGTTTTTTATTCATATTTAAATTTGAAACTCCACAAGAATACAAACCCAAAAATCCCAATGAAGAAAGTCTGATGAAATCTTTTCTTTCCATTATAAAAAAGGTTTCATCTCATCCTCAATCTGTGTTCTTAATTCCATCAGACGTTTTGCATATATTTCCTGCTGTTTTTCTCCCTCTGTTTCCGGTATCCATTTGGGTACAGGCAGTTTTTTCCCATTTTCATCTACAGCAACAAAAACAATGATACAGTGGGTTTTTTTCTCAAAATTTGGCTGTTTCAGGTTTCTTGAAAAAACATTGATGGCGATATGCATACTTGAAGTTCCCGTATAGATTACCTGGGCATCTACTTTTACCACTTCACCAATTTTAATAGGGTCATAAAAACGGATTCCGCCTACATATACTGTGACGGAATAATTACCACTCCAGGTTGTCGCACATGCATAACCGGCCTGGTCAATCCATTTCATAACACTTCCTCCATGTACATTTCCTCCGTAATTAACATCTGAAGGCTCCGAAATAAACTGAAAAGTAATAGGCTTGTTCTGCATCTTTATAAAATTTTAATAAAGTTATTTAATAATTTCCAAAGTTTTAGATTAAATCCTACTTTTGAAAGACGAAACTTTCGATGAAAGAGAATTTTAACCCATAACAGATTTAGAAACCGTAATGAAGAAAGTATTTTATCTCAACACATGTGATACCTGCAGAAAAATTTTAGCCCAATTTGATCTTACAGGCTGGGAACTTCGAGAAATCAAAAAAGAACCAATCTCGAAAGAAGAATTGGCGGAAATGCATAAAAAAACAAAATCATATGAAGCGTTGTTCAGTAAAAAATCTACTCAGATCAAATTAAGAGGATTAGATGTAAAATCCTTAACAGAAAAAGATTTTAAAGAACTTTTATTAGACCATTATACTTTTCTGAAAAGACCAGTTTTTATTACAGATAAGGAGATTTTCGTAGGAAATGATAAGAAAAATGTTGAAGAATTACAGAAATTCTTTGGGGTAAATTAACTTATAAGACTTTAAATAGCTAATCTGTCCTGCTCAGTAATGATAACTTTCATTATTGAGCAGGACATTTTTATATCCTAATTAAAATGCTCTAATTTTATAAGTGTTTGATTATTATCGGTTTTGTGTTTGAATGTTTATATTTGTAATCACCAAAATTTACAATATGAAAACAAACTTTTCAAAAACAAAGAATCTTAACAGAGCTGCATTAAAGAACATTAATGGAGGATTGAGACCTCTTATTGTTAACTGCTTTACTTTATGTGGGCCCGCAGGCGGAGTAATTTCCAATACACCGGGAGTAGGCGATGCCTGTAGTCCGGACAGAAAAGTCTGCTGTATCTGTAATTAAATGTAAAAAGAGGCTGTTATGGTCTCTTTTTTTTGTTTTTAAAGGTTAAATCCTAATTTTACTCTTCTTAATTTTAATATTTAAATGGAACAGATCCGGACTTATTTTGAAAAATCAGTTACAATGTCTGATCAGGATTGGGAGTTATTTTCATCAAAACTTGAAAGACAGAAGTTTTCCCGGAAACAACATCTGATCACTGCCGGAAAAACGGAAAATTATCTTGCTTTTATAGAAAAGGGAAGTGTAAGGTTTTATATTCCTAGGGAAGAAGATGATTTTACATTTTCATTTTCGTTTGCCGGAGAGTTTGTGAGTGCTTACGACTCTTTTCTTACGCGGAAACCCTGCAGTTATCATATTCAGGCCCTTGAAGAAACTGTGCTTTGGCGTATTTCACATCAGGATCTCAATACAGTCTATGAGAAAACAGAAATAGGAAATAAGATTGGGAGATTTGCCAGTGAAGGGCTTTATCTGGATAATTTTAAAAGAGAAATATCATTGCTGACCCAAACCGCCGAAGAACGGTATCTCGCCTTATTTTCAGAACAGCCGGATATTTTAAAGTATATTCCCTTGAAATATATTGCATCTTATATTGGGATCACTCCACAAGCCCTCAGTAGAATCAGGCGTAGAATTTCTTAACCTGGGTTCATTGTTTTGCCTGAATGGATGGCAGAACTTTGCAAAAAAAAGAAATGCCTGAAGCTATTTTACCTATCGTTCTGATCATCTCCCTGATCATTTTTAAACTGACCCGTAAAGAGTATGAATTTGCTCTTTCAGCCAGAATCGCTATGGCGGTGATGCTTTTAACTGCCGGAATTGCCCACTTTGTATATACACAGGGAATGGCATTGATGATTCCTCAAATCATACCTTATAAAACAGAAATGGTGTATGCAACCGGTTTTTTGGAAATTATCGGAGCGGCAGCATTGTTGATTCCGGGATTTCAGAAAACCATTGGCTGGTTGCTCATTGTGTTTTTTGTTCTCATCCTTCCTGCCAATATATATGCTGCATGGGAACATGTGAATATGAAGGCGGGGGACTTTTCAGGAAGTGGAGTGTCTTATTTATGGTACAGAATTCCACTTCAGCTGGTTTTTATAGGCTGGGTTTATTTTTCCTGTATCGGAATTCCAGTAAAGCTGAAACCTGAATTTGATGTATAATAATGAATAAAAAAAGGATGTCTCAAAGTAGAGAACATCCTTTTTTTGTCAATATCTTCTTGAACAATTATACAAAAGGAGCTTTTACCACTTTTGCAGGAATGTTCTTGTTTCTTACCTGAATAAAGATTTCAGATCCTAATTTGAAAAGAGGCTTGTCTACATACGCAAGACCCAAACCGATTTTCTTCATTGGAGACTGTGTTCCTGAAGTTACTTTTCCAATTACATTTCCTTCAGCATCTACTACAGGATAATCATGTCTTGGAACTCCTTTGTCTGTAAGTTCGAAAGCTACTAATTTTCTTGTAACACCTTCCTCTTTCTGTTTTGCGAAAGTATCTTTAGAAACGAAGTCTTTATCAAACTTAGTGATCCATCCTAAACCAGCTTCAATAGGAGAAGTAGTATCATCAATGTCATTTCCGTAAAGACAGAACCCTTTTTCTAATCTTAAAGTATCTCTGGCAGCCAATCCACAAGGAATAATTCCTTCTTCTTTACCTGCTTCCATTACCGCATCCCAAAGTTTTTCAGCACTTTCGTTATTGAAATAAATCTCAAAACCACCGCTTCCTGTATATCCGGTGTTTGAAATAATCACATTATTTTCTCCTGCAACACTTCCCACTGTGAAATGGTAGTAAGGAATTTCTGAAAGATTTACCTCTGTAAGCTTTTGAAGGATTTCCGTTGCTTTAGGCCCCTGAACTGCCAATAATGACATTTCATCAGAAGCATTAGTCATTTTAGCCCCGAAAGTATTGTATTTTGAAATATGATTCCAGTCTTTGTCAATGTTAGATGCATTTACAACCACGAAATATTTGTCATCTTCCATTTTGTAAACGATAAGGTCATCTACAATTCCTCCGTTTTCGTTTGGAAGACAAGAATACTGAGCTTTTCCATTTTCCAGAGCATCTACATTATTGGTCGTTACAAACTGTAAAAGATCTTTTGAACCCGGCCCTTCGATGAAAAACTGTCCCATGTGGGAAACATCAAATAATCCTGCTTTTTCTCTTACTGCAAAGTGCTCTTCTGTAACCCCTGAATATTGAACAGGCATTTCAAAACCCGCGAAAGGTACGATCTTAGCTCCCAAAGAAACATGTTTGTCGTACAAGGCTGTTTTCTTCATATTTAATTTTATTTCTTTATTTTAAAACTGTTAAAAGTCTCATTGAATTGGGTCATGTAGTTTCCGTTCCAGAATTTCTGGCCACAGTTGATGGAAACTAAATATAAGTTTTTGTCTTTTTGAAAAACTTTGGTTATCCAGAACAGCTTCTCTTTTTCATCAAAGTGTTCATATAGATATTCTGTATATCCTTTTTGGCTCCTTTTATCTTTTACTTTGTTTACTTGATCTTGTGACGGATAAAGTGCCAGGATGAATTTTTTAACTTCTTCTTTTGAAAGTGCTAAATCATGATATTCCGAAATCGTAATAGCCCCAATCTGGCTGGTAGGAAAAATATTGATGATCTCACTGTCATTCGTAGATTTCCACCCGTCAGGAACGTTAATAGAGTAGTTGGAATTTTCGTATACTTTTGCTTTTTGGGCAAAAAACAGACTTCCCGTTACAATTGCAGAAAAAAGCAATATTTTTTTCATCATTAAAAATGGTGTTTATATTCTTCGAGGATGATTTTGAACCATTCTGTAAAGTTTTCAGGATGTTCAGAGATTTCTCTGTCCAGATTTTCCGGGGAAATAAACCTTACATCTTCCACTTCTTCTTTATTCAGATTGAAATCAGCTTCATGGTTTCCCACAAATACATGATCCAGCTCGTGCTCCCAAAGGCCGCTACCTACATCTGCTTTATAAATAAAATTGAATTTTTCCGAAAGTTCTGCCTCAATTCCGAGTTCTTCCTTTAATCTGCGTATTGCTCCTTCCTTATAGGTTTCCCCATGTCTTGGATGTGAACACACAGCATTGGTCCATTGATTGGGAGAATGGTATTTGCCTGAAGCCCTTTTCTGAAGAAGCATTTCTCCTTTACTGTTGAACAGAAATACAGAAAAAGCACGGTGTAACAGGCCATTGATGTGAGCCTGCTGTTTTTCCATCAGCCCTAAAACTTCATCTTCAGGATTTACTAAAACGACAAATTCTTCCATTCCTACAAATGTAAGAGTAATAAATGTATTTTGGAAATTTTTAGATAAACATCATGCTTTTTGTAATAATGTTGAGAAGGCAGAGAATGTTTACAGGCAAATCTGCAAATTCACTTTTGCCCCTTTTATCTGTCTTTATATATTACTCATAAAAAGAAATATCAAAACGAAAAATTTTAACTATTTGTAATGAAATGACTAATAAAATATTGATATAATTCTTTAAATAATAGTTTTTTTAGTATATTTTTAACATAAACTAAGTTTAACGTGCCTGATAGTTGTAAAAACGCTAACTTTGTTACTTAATATTTAGTAATGGAATTAGAATACATTGAACACATTAGTCCTATTCTAAAGGATGACATAAAAAATTACTTAATAGATATCGACGGAACCATTACAGATGACGTTCCCAACGAAGAACCGGAAAGAATGGTGACCTGCGAACCTTATCCTGATGCGTTGGAAACTATCAACAGATGGTATGATGAAGGGCATCAGATCTGCTTTTTTACTTCAAGAACCGAAAATCTGAAACAAATCACCATAGACTGGCTGGATAAGCATGGCTTCAAATACCACAGCGTACTTTGCGGAAAACCAAGAGGAGGAAATTATCACTGGATAGATAATCACCTGGTAAGAGCTACAAGATACAAAGGAAGATTTACAGATTTGGTAGAAAAGCAAGTGACCATTGAAGTATTCAAAGAAGACGGCGAATAAAAATATAATTCAAAGATTTAAAGATTAAATGTGAATCAGTTCCTTTAATTTTTAAATCTTTCATTTTTTAATATACTCGATATTTTATGAAAGTTTTAGCAAACGACGGCCTGGATCAATCTGGAATAGATGCATTGACAGAAAAAGGCTTTGAGGTGATCACTACAAAAGTTTCACAGGAATTTTTAGTAGATTATATTAACGAGCACAAAATCCGAACTCTATTGGTGAGAAGTGCTACGCAGGTAAGAAAAGATATTATTGACGGATGCCCATCTATAGACATTATTGGCAGAGGTGGAGTAGGTATGGATAATATTGATGTAGACTATGCAAGAGAAAAAGGAATCCACGTGATCAATACTCCTTCAGCTTCTTCGGAATCAGTGGCTGAACTTGTTTTTGCCCATTTATTTTCCGGCGCAAGATTTCTTCAGGATTCCAACAGAAAAATGCCTTTGGTAGGAGATACTGAATTTGGAAGTCTTAAAAAAGCATATGCTGCCGGTATCGAACTGAGAGGAAAGACAATTGGTATTGTTGGGATGGGAAGAATTGGCCAGGAAGTAGCCAGGATTGCTTTAGGACTAGGGATGAGAGTGGTTGCAGCTGATAATAATGTAGGAAAAGCCAGCATTAAAGTAAAGTTTTATAACAACCAGTTTATCAATGTTGATATAGAAACAGAACCATTACAGGAGGTTTTGAAACATTCAGATTTTATTACGCTGCATGTTCCGGCTCAGAAAGAAGGCTATATGATTGGCAAGAATGAATTTGAAATAATGAAAGACGGAGTAGCTGTTGTCAACTGTTCCAGAGGAGGAGTTATTGATGAAGCAGCGTTGATTCAGGCATTGGATTCCGGTAAAGTAAGATTTGCAGGATTAGATGTTTTCATTAATGAACCAACACCTTCTAAAGAAATCCTTAGTCACTCTAAAATCTCTCTTACCCCTCACACAGGAGCTTCTACTCTTGAAGCACAGGACAGGATAGGACTTTCCCTGGCTGAGCAGATTTCAAGTATTTTACAGATTCAATAATTAATTTGAAATGATATAATAAAAGCACCTCTATGGAGGTGCTTTTTTATTTTTAAACTGTTGTGAGATTACAGATTATATATTCTTGCTTTTCAATAAATCTCTGATCTCTGTCAGTAATTTTTGATCTTCAGTAGGTCCTGCAGGAGCTGGAGCTTCTTTTTTGTTCACTTTATTCGCAAATTTAATAATCCAGAAAAGAACCATAGCAATACAAAGGAAACTGATTACAGCAGAAACGAAGTTTCCGTATGCAACACCATTCCATGAAAGTTTTGCAATGTTTTCTGCACCTGCTGCTTTCAATGCCGGGTTTAGTATCAGAGGAGTGATTACATCTTCCACTAAAGACGAAACAATTTTACCAAAAGCTGCACCAATGATCACACCGACAGCCAGATCGAGAACATTCCCCTTAAAGGCAAATTCTTTAAATTCTTTAACAAATCCCATAATTTATATTTTTTTAATTAGTATATACACAAAAATATAATTTAAAAATGTAAAAAACACTAATTTTTATAGTTTTTTATTCCCAAAACATTGAGTTTTATGATGAATTCATAGAATTAGGTTTAATGAATATTTTAGCATTATACAGATCCTTTATTTCATTCATGAGGTCTCCCTATTTTTATTATTGAGGTGGCATCATAATGAAAAATCTTTTGTAATTTGCTTAAAAGTTTGTTTTACTTATGAAGATTTTTACCGCAGAACAGATACGCAGCTGGGATCATTTTACAATTTCCCATGAGCCGGTTTCATCCATCCAATTGATGGAAAGAGCTTCGATGGCTGCAGCCCACTGGATTTCGGAACACTGTAAAAATCATAAAAAACTGGCCGTATTTTGTGGTAACGGAAACAATGGAGGAGATGGATTGGCGGTAGCGAGAATACTGTACCTGAAAGGCTTTGATGTAGATGTATTTATAGGTGATTCCAAACGGAAATTTTCGGAAGATGCTTTGGTTAATTTGAAAAGACTCCGTGATTTGTCAGGAATTTCGGTCAGAAAATATGATCAGAGTGAACACTATAATTTTGATGATAAAACAATCATTATTGATGCTCTTTTCGGAACAGGTTTATCCAGACCATTGGTAGGTGAGTACAAAGAACTTGTTGAGCAGCTGAACGCCCGAAAGAATATTAAAATATCCATTGATGTTCCTTCCGGGTTGTCTGCAGATGAAATATTTGACAATGATCCAGTTATTCTGAAGTCTGATTATACCCTGACTTTTCAATGCTGGAAAAGAACATTCCTGCATCCCGAAACCGGAAAATATACCGGAAAAGTGGAAGTACTGGATATTGACTTAAGCAAAACCTATGCTGATACAACTGATGCGGAATACTTTATCATTGATGATCAGCTGATAGAATCTGTATTCAAGCCAAGACAGGAGTTTTCTCATAAAGGAAGCTATGGCAAGGCTGCAATCATAGGAGGAAGTTACGGGAAAATAGGTGCTGCTGTTCTGGCTACACAATCGGCCTTAAAAACCGGAGCTGGCCTAACCTTTACGCTGGCACCGGAATGTGGATATGAGATACTGCAGACCTCATGTCCGGAAGCTATGTTTATAGCAGGAGGAAAGCAGTTTGTAACCAGCTTAGAGGTAGATAAAGATTTTATCTGCGGCATAGGACCTGGATTGGGAACTCATTCAGAAACTGAAAAAAGTTTTCTGAGCTTTCTGAAAAACTATACAAGCCCGTTGGTTCTGGATGCTGATGCATTGAATATTATTTCTAAAAAATCAGAAAATTTAAAATTAATCCCAAAAAAATCAATCATTACTCCTCATCCGAAAGAGTTTGAAAGGCTTTTCGGAAGTACGGAAAATTCTTTTAAGAGACTAGACCTGGCCAGAGAAAAAGCAAAAGAACATCGTATTTATATTGTATTGAAAGATCATCATACACAAGTTATTACTCCGGAGGGAAATGTATTTTACAATATAACCGGGAATGCAGGTCTTGCGAAAGGAGGCAGTGGAGATATCCTTACCGGAATTCTGACCTCACTTTTAGCGCAGGGTTATTCTGAAGAAGAAACCTGTATTTTAGGGGTGTGGTTTCACGGGAGATCGGCTGATCTTGCTTCAGAAAAATATTCAAAAGAATCTATGCTTCCTACAGATGTTATTGGTGAATTCGGAAATGTTTTTGAGGAGCTGAACACGAAAGTTGCGAAGAGCTTGTAACAGAATAAATGAGCTGAATGGCTTTTTAAAATAGACTTAAAAAGAAAAAGGCAAATTTGTAGCGCTACAAATTTGCCTTTTTTATCTTAAAACCGGAGTTTTTCAGTTTCCAGTGTGTGCTTATGCTTTTTCAATATATTCCGGTTTCTCATTTTCTTCCGGAGTGATCTTAAATTTCTTGGAAATGATCATAATAACAACTCCTGCAATCATAAACGGAATAGAAAGTACCTGGCCTGTATTCAGACCTCCAATCTGGATGAATTCGTCACCTTGCGGCTCTTTAAGAAACTCAACAAAGAATCTGATGGCCCAAAGAATAATAAAGAACAAACCGAATAACCATCCCTGCTGATATTTTTTATCTGTTTTTCTGTAAAGTATCCATAATAAAATGAAAAGAAGAACGTACCCTACAGCTTCGAATAGCTGGCTTGGATAGCGGGGTACGGTAAGACCATATTCACTGCTTTGCTGTGGGAAAAGCAAGGCAAAAGGAGAGTTTGGATCTGCAGGTTTACCAACGATTTCAGAATTGAAAAAGTTTCCCATCCTTACAAAAGCACCTCCTAAAGCTACTACAATACCTAATCTGTCGTATACCCAGAATGGATTTTTTTTGATGATTTTAAATGAATAATAAAGAGTGGTGAAAATCAAAGCAATAGTCGCTCCATGGCTTGCCAGTCCTGAAAATCCAGTGAATTTAAAACCATTTTTTGTGCTTATGGGTAAAAATACACTCCAGAAATCCTCTTTAAATAATTCCGGCTGATAAAAAATAACATGTCCTAGTCTTGCTCCAAGGATTGTTCCAATTAAAGTCCATGTGAAAAGAGGTTCCAGGTATCTTTGGTTAATATTGTCAATCTTAAAGATTCTGGTCATTAAAACATATCCGAAACCAAATGCAAATACAAACATCAAACTATAAAAGTGAAGCGTGAATGAGCCGATATGAAGACCTTTTGAAGGATCCCATATTTTAAATGAAGTTTCAAGTTCTACTTTATCAGAATCTGTGATAGGTTTTGCAGATTTTACCGCATATTTGAATGTTGTAACATTTTCCTGGGTAGCAGGAGCGTCTATCAGCTTGAAATTTTTATCAAAAAACTGATATTTGGAATCCTTGAATCTTGCCAATGCTGAAGCCGCATAATTATAATAAGCAGGTTCAAGGCTGGATCCGTTAAGGATAACTACAACATTATTGTTAATGGCTCTGTCCGGAAAAGCGGTCAGGTCTCCCATTTCTGTGGTAGAATAGATTTTTACCGGAACATTGTTTCCGTTGATATCTAAAGTTCCGTCAGATAACCCCCCAGGGTATTCCTGTGCAAAAAGAAGCTGCGTTGTGAACGCAAACAGCACAAGATAAATTCTGAAAAAAATAGTATTCATTTTCTATTGATTTAATAGTTTGATTATTGACATTTATGTTTGGGTGGAACGGGATCATAACCGCTGCCTCCCCACGGATGGCATCTTAAAATTCTTTTAAATCCCAGCCAGAATCCTTTAAAGATCCCATGAACCCGAAGAGACTCAATCATGTAATGAGAACAGGTGGGCTCGTACCGGCAGTTTTTGGGAAGTAAGGGCGAGATGAACCATTGGTAAAATTTTATCAAAATTACCAGCGGAAATGTAATGATTTTATTGAATGTAAGTTTCAAAACAATGCAAAAATAGGGTAAAAAAATGAAAATTAGTTTAATTTTGTTATAAGTTTCGGGGATCAAAAGTCCGGAACATTGATCTTAAAAAAAGAATTACTTTGAATCAAAATATTCCATTAGCTGAAAAATTAAGACCCAAAATCCTGAACGATGTATTGGGGCAGGAACACCTTACCGGCGATAAAGGAACAATCAGAAAAATGATTGAAAATGACACCCTGAATTCGCTGATTCTCTGGGGACCTCCCGGAACCGGGAAAACTACATTGGCTGAAATTATTTCAGAGCAGTCGGGAAGAAAATTCTATAAACTTTCTGCCGTTTCTTCCGGAGTAAAAGATGTTCGGGATGTAATTGATGATGCCAGAAAACAAAATCTGTTTTCAGGGAAATCTCCCATCCTGTTTATTGATGAGATTCACCGTTTCAATAAATCCCAGCAGGATTCGCTGCTGCATGCAGTAGAAAAAGGCTGGATTGTTCTGATAGGAGCGACTACGGAAAACCCAAGCTTTGAAGTGGTTTCAGCATTGCTTTCAAGAAGTCAGGTTTATATTTTAAAAGCCTTGAGCTATGAAAAACTGGAGGAGTTGATTGATATTGCTTCTGAAAGATATAATAAAGATGAAGAGACTGATTTTAAAATCCTTGAAAAAGAAGCTTTCATTCAATATTCGGGCGGTGATGCCAGAAAGTTAATCAATTCTATAGAATTGGTTTTGAATCAATATAAAAATTCAAACACCAAAGAAATCATCAATACTGATGTTCTTGAAGTTCTTCAGGAAACAATGGCGCTGTACGATAAAAACGGAGAGCAGCATTATGATATTATTTCAGCCTTTATCAAGTCAATGCGTGGGGGTGATCCTAATGGTGCTGTTTATTGGCTGGCAAGGATGATTGCCGGCGGAGAAGATATTAAGTTTATTGCCCGTAGAATGCTTATTCTGGCTGCTGAGGATGTGGGATTGGCTAATCCGAATGCGCTGGTGGTTGCCAACAATTGTTTTCAGGCGATCAATGTGATCGGGAATCCTGAAGCGAGAATTATATTAAGTGAAACAGCTGTATATCTTGCAGTTTCTCCTAAAAGTAATTCTGCTTATATGGCCATTAATGAAGCGTTGGCTTTGGTGAAGCAAACCGGAAATCTGCCGGTACCGCTTCATTTGAGAAATGCTCCTACAAAACTGATGAAAGATCTGGATTACGGAAAAGAATATAAATATGCCCATTCTTATGAAGGAAACTTTGTAGAACAGGACTTTCTTCCTGAGGAAATCAGGGATGTGAAATTATATGAGCCCGGTAATAACTCTACGGAAAAGAAGATTTATGAGGAGCTTAAGAAAAAATGGAACAATAAATATTAAAAATAAAAAAGGATGCTGAAAAACGGCATCCTTTTTATATTATTCAAGTTATTCGGTAGTATAGATAAACAATGTTTTCTTACCGTTGTAATCTTTTGTTTCTGCTCTTTTCTTGATCTCAGGATAGATCATTGTGCTGGTATCTGTAAATTCATAACCTTCAATAAATACAGGATTGTCTGCCGGAAGATTATATTGAGCATTCATATTGGATAATGCCATTCTGTCGAGTATATTTTCTCCGTTTTTGAATTTGTATTCAGTCACCCCTTTTGTAAAAACAGAACTGTATTTTTTTAAACTTTGGGGAAGACTTGCCGGAGTATTGTATACTTTAGAAACCTGCAATACGTTCTTTTTCGCATTGAACAATTCTACTGTTCCGACGGCGTTGTCAGCGACTGCAAACTTCACAGCAGGATTTTTTTGCTGTGCAAATAAAGTAGCAGAAGAGAGTATTAAAAAAGAGTAGAGTAATTTTTTCATAATCAGAATATGTAACTGTTAAAAACGTGATAAATATAGTTATTTTTTATAAAATGTGAATGAAATCTTAGATTGTTTTACATTTTATTTATAATAAAAACTTTTATCTTGAGTATCAGTCTGTAGTTTCCTCGCTTTTGTCTTTTTTATCAACCATGTTTCTGATGATATTTTTCAGTCGTTGGAAAGCGAAAGAACTTAATAATAAGATAATTCCGAGCGCAATAAAGGCGCTGATTCTTGAAATATTATCCATTTGCCATACATCATAACCGTAGAGTTTTAAAACCATGAGCCCTATCAATGCGAAACCAACCTTGTTATATTCCTGGATATCCTTTTTCAGGCCCATATAAATAAAAATACTGGCAAGAATAGTCCATATAATAGGAAGGTAGAGAATATTGAAGTGTGCGCTTGCTTCATAAGAATGAGGAATGTCATTGGAAACCATTAAAACATAAGAATGATGAAGCTCACAGCTTACGGAAATGATAAGTGCCAAAGACAGGATCCAGTAAGAAATTCTGACTTTATGAAATTCAGATGACGGAATGATTCGTGAAATTACATATATAAAAGGAATCCACTGAAGCAGATGTAGTAGGTAAAAGCTTAAATGAAGTTTTTTCGTTAAAACAGCCGTGACAACGGGTAGTGTAGAAATTGAAGTATTAAGAGTTATCAGAAAGAAAAACAGATAAATCAGAACGGTTTGAACATCACTTCTGATATTCAGCGGTTTTCTGAAAAGGAGTAATGTAAATAGATAATAAATACTGAATAGCAGTCCTATGCTGACAATTGCTGACCAGGGCATCTCTGAAACGTGGTAGGTAAGCTCAAAAAGAAGACTTAAATAAATAACTCCATAGCTCACCACGGTAACCAGGTCTTCAAAAAAGGTATTAACTTTTTCCTGTGACTCTTTTCCTGTATTTCTTAACAAGTATAAATTGATCATTATAGAAATGATGGTAAACGAACTGGTGATAAATGGAGGATTGAATATGATATTAAAATTTGTTGTTCCCAGATATTCTGTCCAGGTAACAATCTGAGCGATCATAACCAATGGAAAAAGAATGTAAAAGAAAATCTTGAAAATTTTATGACCTGTTTTTTTCCAGATAAAAAGAAGCAGGGTAGTTTCTATGGCCCAGATACTGGTGATAAGATGGGTTTTAAACTGAATAGCGATGGCAATGGTGATAAGGCTGGTAACGAGTCCTGCAAATACAGAATAAGCAATTCCGAAGTTTTTGCGCCCATATTCTCTGAAGAGCAGAATAGAATTGACTGCAGCAAAGACAAGCGGAAAAATAATTGGAGGTTCATAGGCTAAAGTATCGAAAATATAGAACAGTCCCAGAACACTCGAAAAATTAGCAAAAGCAAGTATTAAGATATCAGATGTTGAAAGTATACCTTTCCTGATGTAATCATGCAGAGCAAAAAGGTAGAAAATCACATAACTGATCATGTAGAAAGTGATACTTAAAAGTTCAGGGCTCACATTCGTCCAATAAAATAGATAAGCGGTAGTAAAAATATAGGCAGTCCATCCCACGCTTTTCCAGTGTTGAAGAAAAGAGACAACCAGCATTCCAATATTTAAAAGAGTCAGGTAAATAAAAAGGAAAGGGTAGTTACTTTGCCCGGTACTGATCATCAAAGGAGCACTAAAGCCTCCTATTAAAGAGAAAATAATTAAGACTTCACTTTTATAGTAATAGGATAAGATAATGGATGCTGCTGTAATCAGTGCGGTGATAACAAAAGCTGTATTTTGTGTAAAAAGATGATATTCCCGGAAAGCAATGGTTGCCGTGAAATATAACACAGCAATTCCGCCTCCGGTTATAATAGAGGCAAATGCTGTATAATTCTTTCTGAGGAAATGTCCTGTAATAATAATTCCTGCTCCGGTACAAAAACCAATACCTGCTCTTGCTGTTTCTCCAATCCAGTTTTTATCAATAGCATACTTCACAAAATAACCGATTCCGAGAACAAGAGTAAAAATACCAATGATGGTAAGTGCATTTTGTTTTAAAAAATCAAAAACAGGAGCCAGCCAGTCTTTTTGAGCTGGTGTTGGGACTTCTTCATTTTCTTCCCCATGTTTTGTTTCTTCAGGAACAATATGATGAGATTGTACTTGCTGAGGAACAATAGTTTCTTCCGGTGAGTTTTTTTGATGAATCACTTCAGATTGAGCCGGAGCCTTATTTATTTTATGATTAAGGTCCGAGATTTCCTTTTCAAGTCTTCTGATTTTAGTATTCAGATTGTTGAAAATGATGAAGATTACTATAAGTATGATGACAGCAACAAGTTCATTCATTTCATTAGTTTTATCAAATATAGAGAAATGTTTGAAAAGCTATTTAAAAAATTAACCCATCACTTATACTGTGATGGGTTAAATGGTATAGATAACTAACAATATGTTTTACTAGTTGGATACTTTGTAAATGTAGAATGATGCAATACTGGATCCTAGAAGGCCTGCATTAATAACACCAGAATCTACAAGTCCAAAAGAGACTTTATCTCCTGCCTGGAATGAATATAAAGAGTTGATGCTGGAGTCAGAAAGTGTTAGGTTGATTGCTAGCGCAAGATTAATACCACTGAAAGGGCGAGTGTCTATTATTGTTGACACTGCTGCTCTGGTTCTTGCGATTCCAATTCCCGGCCCTCCTGATAATAATGATGCCTGTAGCCCTGTACCATATCTGAATGCAAATCCAATAGCATATACTCCTGTAGATGGGATGGTGTAAGAACCGTCAGTATCTGTAAATAAAGCTGCGCTACCTATATTTCGGTCAGCTGCTACAAAGTTGACAGGCTGGAAGGATGCAGGGAAAACTCCCACACTCAAAAGGTTGATACCGGTTGTTTTTTTTGCTGCATATACCGTAGTGTTGGTTCCTGATGCGGCTATTAACAGCGCAGGATCTACAGAGTAAACCTGAGTACTTCCCTGGTTAATTGCTAAAACCTGATAGCCAGGTAATGCTGTAGCTGCGGGTGTATCTCTAACTTTCAGTGTTCCATTAACGTCTAGGGTTGCGGATGGAGTAGCTGTATTAATACCAACTTGCGAAAATAAAGGTAGGGTTGCGCATGCTAACATTAAGCTGTAAAGTTTGGTTTTCATGATCAAGATTTTTAATTAGTTGCTTAGCAAATATACAATAAAAATTATACCCATCATTGTGAAATTTATAATTTTAACATTAATATGATGTAATATATTTAAACATATGTTTGTATTTTGGGTAATGTTATTACATAATTTAATTACGAGTTATTATATTTGACTATTGATTAATCGTCTGTTTATAAGGTGTTTAAAGATGAAATTTTCTCTCCGTTGTGTGGGTTATTTTTGTGATAAAAGAAAGATGTTGGACACCTGATTTTTCTCTATATAAATTGTTTTTTTTTCTCGTTTTTAATAGGTTTAAAAGCAAAAACACTGCTTTAATGGCAGTGTTTTTAGTGTATTTATCTACTTTTTTCTAGCTCTCCAGGAGGAATTCTTTATAGTTTCCAAGAAAATCAACATTAGCATGGATAGATTCCAGTTCTTTGAGGGCGTTTCCATGTAAGACTTCTTTCCAGGGTCCTTCTACATTAATAAAGAAGAAATAATTGCCCAGTCCTGTCTTTAATGTTCTGGATTCAATTTTGCTGAGGTTCATCTTTCGCCATGCAAAAACCGATAAAACCTGATGTAGCCCACCTGGATGATCTTCAGGAAGCGTGATCAGCATTCCTGCTTTTTCTCCTAAAGTTTCCAGCTTGTTATTTTGGTATGTACTCTGTTGTTTAGAGATAATGATAAATCTGGTGTGGTTCTGTTCAAAATCCTGAATATTACGGTTGATGATTTTCAGTCCATATAAATTGGCGGCAAACTGGTTGGCAACTGCTGCAATAGCAGTCTCCCTATTCTCTGAAACAAATTTCGCAGCAGCAGCTGTAGAAGAAAAATCCTGCTTCGGAATTTCCTTATAATGTGTATCCAGAAAATGGAAGCTCTGTGCCAGGGCCTGTGGATGTGAATATATTCTTTCAATATTCTCAATAGAATTTTCCGGATGAATCATCAGGTGATGCGCAATAGGCATTACCGCTTCTGCTTCAATTTTAATAGACGGGGTTTTATATAAATAATCCAGCGTCATAGAAACCGTTCCCTCAATAGAGTTTTCCAAAGGTACAACAGCCTTTACTGCTTCTCCGTTTTCAACAGCCTTAAAACAATCCAGAATACTGGCTTGTGGTAATAACTCTTCATCAGGAAACAACTGGGCTGCGGCAAGCTGGGTGAAACTGGCATGAGG
The DNA here is from genome assembly GCF_019317325.1 of Chryseobacterium sp. D764. Lineage (NCBI taxonomy): Bacteria > Pseudomonadati > Bacteroidota > Flavobacteriia > Flavobacteriales > Weeksellaceae > Chryseobacterium > Chryseobacterium sp. D764. The sequence continues at coordinate 4,920,871 of NZ_CP079219.1, forward strand.
TCCCAAAAATGCAATCTTCATAATATAATATATAAGGGATGATTAAAATAAAGGTACAAAGGTGCGAATTAATTCATAAATAGAGTTCAAAATTCAAGGTTTTGGGTTTAATGTTACTGATTGCTCTTTTTTGTTCCCGGTTGAACGGTTTTGTTATTATCCGAATATCTTAAATCTTGGCTCTTGTTTCTTATACCTTAAAAAATCTTTATTACTATTTCACAGAAAATTTCCCTGGTTCCTGCAACCTAATTCCTATCATCTAAGCTCCTTTCCAGTTCTTCTCTATCATTTCCATCAGAAAATCGGGGCACTTAATAATCTTGTTGGTTTTTGCATCCAGAAAGAATAGAGTAGTGGAAGCTTCTGTTATTTTAATATGCTCTTCATTGTAAATTTCATATTCAAATTCGATTCTTACTCCTGGAATTTTTTTAACATAAGTATGGATTTCTAATTTTTGATCATACAAAGCTGGTCTGATATACTTAATTTTATAGTCCGAAACAGGAAGCCAAATTCCTTGGTTTTCAATTTCATCGTATGAAATTCCTATGCTTCTGAAGAGCTCAACTCTCCCCACTTCGAAGTATGTTGCATAGTTGCCGTAGTATACGTATTTCATAGGATCTGTTTCTGCGTAACGTACTCGTATTGAGTGTGTTGTGTGTATCATTTTAGGTGCTAAATTATACATACAAATATATTTTTAAATAATCAATACCTGCAATATTTTTTTTTGAAAAGAAAAAATTGGACCTTTGTCTTCCTTCTAAACACAGTACAAACAAAGAATAATCGGGGCATAAAAA